>NZ_BAABKM010000001.1 GCF_039543825.1 Nocardioides conyzicola
CTCGGCAGCACCGACAACCCGACCGAGATCGTGCTCCACGCCCACACCCGGCCCGACGGCCACGACCTCGTCGACGTCGACAACACCCGCTCGATCGTCACCATCGACGAACTCATCGAATGGTGCAGCCTCCCCGGCGCCCACGTCACCCTCAAGCCGGTCATCGACCTCGCCGCCGACCTCACCACCTGCGGCTACACGCCCACGCCAGCCCAGCACGAGCAAGCCATCCAGCTCAACCCCACCTGCGTCTTCCCCGCCTGCACCCGACCCTCCCGCAACTGCGACCTCGACCACATCATCCCCTGGCCCCTCGGCCCCACCACGACCGCCAACCTCGCACCCCTGTGCCGAGGCCACCACCGCCTCAAGACCCACAGCGGCTGGACCTACGAACGCACCGGACCCACCACGTTCGTGTGGACCAGCCCGTCCGGGCGACATCTCCACTGACCCCACCCCGCCGACACCGCCGGCGGGGTCATAGCCGCGCAGCACAGTGATTCGTAGAGTCGGACCATGACGACGACGGCGGTGTTGTTGGCCTTCTCCAACGGGGTCAAGGAGTTCGTCGACGGCACGCACATCCACGGCTTCCGCGACGGGCACCTGCTGATCGCGAGCGGAGCTCCCGGCGCCGGCCTGGACGCGCAGGTCGTCAGGCGAGTCGCCACCGTCGACCTGGCCTTCGCCGAGACCTGCGAACGGGACGACACCTCGGATGACGAGCCGACCTACCCGTCGTAGTCGAGCACCACAGACTCGGAGGTCGGGTGCGCCTGACAGGTGAGCACGTACCCGCGCTCGATCTCGTCCGGTTCGAGGGCCCAGTTGGCGTCCATGGCGACGGTGCCGGAGACCAGGCGGGCGCGGCAGGTGCCGCAGACGCCGCCCTTGCAGGCGAACGGCAGGTCGGAGCGTACGGCGATCGCGGCGTCCAGCACCGGTTCGTCGTCCGGGCGGAGCTCGAACGACGAGGAGCGGCCGTCGAGGCGGATCGTCACGTGCGCGGCGCCGTCGACCGCAGAGGACAACGACGTGACCGGCGCACGCGGGACCGGGTCGGCGTGGAAGAGCTCACTGTGCACGCGGGCGTCGGCGACCCCGAGAGCAGCGACGGCCGCGCGCAGGTCGACGAGCATCTGCTGGGGTCCGCAGAGGAACCAGTCGGCGTCGGCGGGAGCCGGGACCAGGGCGGCGACGATGCGCGACAGCCGCTCCCCGTCGAGGCGGCCGGAGAGCAGCTCGACGTCGGAGGCCTCACGGGAGAGGACGTGGACGATCTGCAGCCGCGACGGGAAGCGGTCCTTCAGGTCGTGCACCTCGTCGAGGAACATCACCGTCCGGTGCGTGCGGTTGGCATAGATCAGGGTGACGGAGGAGCCGGGCTCGCCCTCGAGGATCGCGGTGACGATCGACAGGACGGGCGTGATCCCGGAGCCGGCCGCAACGACGACGCAGTGCCGCGCGGCCGCCGGGTCGATGGTGGTCGTGAAGCGCCCCGCCGGCGTCATCACGTCGAGCGAGTCGCCGACGCGCAGCGTCCCGAGGACGCCCTCGCTGAACGCGCCGCCGGGCAGTCGCTTGACGCCGATCCGCAGCCGGCCCGAGGACGGGGCGGTGCAGATCGAGTAGGAGCGGCGTACGTCGTCGCCGCCGCGGATGTTGAGGTGCTGACCGGGCGTGAAGACGAAGTCGTCGGCCAACGACGCGGGCACCTCGAAGGTCAGTGCGACCGCGTCGTCGGTCAGCGGGTCGATCGCCGCGACGCGCAGCGGGTGGAAGGTCGCCGACACTCAGTGCGCCTTGAAGTGGTCGAACGGCTCCCGGCAGGACTGGCACACCCAGAGCGACTTGCAGGCCGTGGACCCGAAGCGGCTCGACTCGCGCGTGTCGAGCGACCCGCACTGCGGGCACCGCACCGAGAGCTGGAGCGCGACCGGTCCCGGCGGGGCGACGCCGTACGCCGCGAGCTTCGCCTTGGCGTCGTCCGTCATCCAGTCCGTGGTCCAGGCCGGTGCCAGCACGAACTCGACGTCGACGTGCTGGTAGCCGGCCGCCGTGAGCGCCTCGACCAGGTCGTCAGTGATCGTCTCCATCGCCGGGCAGCCGGAGTACGTCGGGGTGATCTGCACGTGCACGCGCCCCTGGTCGTCCTCCGTGACGTCGCGGAGGATGCCCAGGTCGGCGATCGTCACCACCGGCAGCTCGGGGTCGGGCAGGTCGGCGGCGATCTTCCAGGCGGCCCCGCGGACGGCGTTCACCACGTCGCCCCCGGGTGCGACCGGTGCAGGTGCTGCATGTCGGCGAGCAGGTGGCCGAGGTGCTCGGTGTGCAGGCCCCGGCGGCCCCCGCCGACGACGGGTGCGACGGTCGGCAGCTCCAGCGTCGCCTCGGCGACGACCGACGAGATCCCGGCCAGCACCGCCGGACGCAGGGACGACGGGTCGACGAGCGCTCCGTCCACGGGCTCGAAGAGCTCCTCCACGAACGGCCACTCGGCGTCGAGCGCGGCCTGCATCCGGGTGTGGGAGAGCTCGGTGCCGTCGCCGAGCCGGAGCGTCCACAGCCGCGCGTGGTCACGGTGGTAGGCGACCTCCTTGACCGCCTTGCCGGCGATCGCGGACAGGGTGGGATCGCCGCACGACGCGAGCGCGGCGTACAACTCGCACTGGTACGTCGAGAGGACCAGCAGCCGCGCCATCGTGACCCCGAAGTCGGTCTGCGGACGCTCCACCAGCCAGACGTTGCGGTAGTCGCGGTCGTCGCGCAGGTAGGCCAGGTCGTCCTCGGTCCGCCCCGCACCCTCGACGACCCCGGCGTACGACAGCAGGGTCCGCGCCTGGCCGAGCTGGTCGAGCCCGATGTTGGCCAGCGCCAGGTCCTCCTCGAGCTCCGGCGCTCGGCTGATCCACCAGCTCATCCGCTGCGCGGAGACGAGGGCGTCGTCGGCGAGCCCGAGGACGTAGTCGACGGACGCGGTCACAGGTGCTCCACCCCGTCGGGGACCGAGTAGAACGTCGGGTGCCGGTAGACCTTGTCGTCGGCCGGGTCGAACAACGCCTCGGACTCCCCCGGGTCCGACGCGACGATCTCCGCGGACGGCACCACCCACAGCGACACGCCCTCCTGCCGCCGGGTGTAGACGTCGCGCGCGTTCTGCAGCGCCAGCTCGGCGTCCGGCGCGTGCAGGGAGCCGACGTGCACGTGGGACAGCCCCCGCCTCGACCGGACGAAGACCTCCCACAGCGGCCACCCGTTCACGCGGCACCCACCCGGTCGGCCCGCTTCGCCTCGTACGCCGTGGCCGCGTCGCGCACCCAGGCGCCGTCCTCGTGCGCGCCCACCCGGTGGTCGATCCGGTCCCGGTTGCAGGGCCCGTTGCCCGCGATCACCTGCTGGAGCTCGGAGAAGTCGATCGTCCCGAAGTCGTAGTGGCCGCGCTCCTCGTTCCAGCGGATCTCGGGGTCGGGCAGCGTGAGCCCGAGCGCCTCGGACTGCGGCACGGTCATGTCCACGAACCGCTGCCGCAGGTCGTCGTTGGAGAACCGCTTGATCCCCCACGCCATCGACTGCGCCGAGTTGGGCGAGTCGTCGTCGGGCGGGCCGAACATCATCAGCGACGGCCACCAGTAGCGGTCCACCGCGTCCTGGGCCATCGCGTGCTGCGCCGGGGTGCCGTGGGAGAGCGTGTGCAGGATCTCGAAGCCCTGCCGCTGGTGGAAGGACTCCTCCTTGCACACCCGGACCATGGCCCGCGCGTACGGGCCGTAGGAGCACCGGCACAGCGGCACCTGGTTGACGATCGCGGCGCCGTCGACCAGCCAGCCGATCGCGCCGACGTCGGCCCAGGTCAGCGTCGGGTAGTTGAAGATCGAGGAGTACTTCTGCCGCCCGGTGTGCAGCTGGTCGATCAGGTCCGACCGGTCCACCCCGAGCGTCTCGGCGGCGGCGTACAGGTAGAGCCCGTGCCCGGCCTCGTCCTGGACCTTGGCCATCAGGATCGCCTTGCGGCGCAGGCTCGGCGCCCGGCTGATCCAGTTGCCCTCGGGCTGCATGCCGATGATCTCGGAGTGCGCGTGCTGGGCGATCTGGCGCACCAGCGTCCGCCGGTAGCCCTCCGGCATCGGGTCGCGGGGCTCCACCCGTCCGTCCTCGGCCAGCAGCTCCTCGAACGCAGTCCCCGTCACCATGAGCCGCACGCTACCAGAGTTGTTACACCTTCGATCCCCATGTGCGACGTCCTGTAACAACGTCGCTGCTGACAGGATGCAGGCATGAGCAGCCCCACCGCCGACGTCTCGGTGCGCATCGCCTGGTCCGACGACGCCGGCGCGATCGCCGAGCTGCAGGTGCGCACCTGGCGGGAGGTGTACGCCGACCTGCTGCCGGCCGAGGCCCTGCCGGACGACGTGGAGACCGCCGCCGCGACCTGGAGGGCCGCACTGAGCCGTCCGGGCGACGCCCGCAACCGCGTCCTGGTCGCGCTCGAGCGCAACCGGGTCGTCGGCTTCGCGATCACCTCCCCGGCGACCGACCCCGACCGCGACCCGATCGTCGACGCCGAGCTGTCCGAGGTCACCATCGACCCCGCCGAGCGCGGCAAGGGGCACGGCTCACGGCTCCTCCAGGCGGCCGCCGACACCCTCGTCGCCGACCGGTTCGAGCGCGCCGTGCTCTGGACGATGGCCGGCGACGACGGCCTGCGGAAGTTCCTCACCGAGGCCGGCTGGGCGGCCGACGGTGCGCACCGCGAGCTCGACCTCGACGGCTCGGGCACGACGCTCGTCAAGCAGGTCCGGATGCACACCGCACTCACAGGTTCAATCTCTTGATTTCAGGGAATCGAGGGTCAAGATGGAGACCCACTCCTCGAACGGAGACGCTCGTGTTCGGACCGCTGCCACCGCTCTACCGGATGCTCGTCGTCGTCACCGCGCTCGTCGTCGGTCTCCTGTCCGGGGTCTGGTTGGTCCAGGTCATGGATGCGCCCGCGCTGATCGCCGCGGGGATCGGCTGGGGCCTGCTGGCCGGCCTGCTTCTCAACTTCGTGCTGCTCCACGACTTCCACCACCGCCCGCGCGCGGTGCGGGTACGCCGCCACTAGCCTCTCCCGGGTGACCGACAGCCCCCTCGACCCCCACGAGCGGACGGCGATCATCCGCGACAGCCTCGGGGTGGGCATCGCCACCGGGGCGTACGGCGTGGGCTTCGGCGCGGTGTCCGTCGCCTCCGGCCTGTCGGTCGCGCAGACGTGCGCGCTCTCGTTCTTCGTCTTCACCGGGGCCAGCCAGTTCGCCCTGGTCGGGGTGGTGGCGGCCGGCGGCGCCCCCATCTCGGGCGCGCTGACCGCCCTGCTGCTCGGCACCCGCAACACGCTGTACGGGCTGCGCCTCGCCCCCCTGCTCGCCTGGAGCGGGTGGCGTCGGGCGCTCGGCGCCCAGGTGCTGATCGACGAGTCCACCGCCATGTCGGTGACCCGCGAGACGACCCCGGCCGCCCGGCTCGGCTTCCTCACGACCGGCGTCTCGGTCTTCGTGCTCTGGAACCTCGCCACCCTGGCCGGCGCCGTCGCCGGCAACGCGATCGGGGACCCACGCACCTACGGCCTCGACGCAGCCGTCGGGGCCGCGTTCCTGGCCCTGCTCTGGCCGCGGCTGAAGACCCGGCGCAACCAGCTCGTCGCCGTCGCCGCCGCCGCGGTCGCCCTCGGGACGGTGCCGATCGTGCCCGCCGGCGTACCCGTGCTCGCGGCGGCCGCGGTCGCGCTCCTCGCCGGCATCCTGGCGAAGGACGCACCCCGATGATCTGGGTGGCGGTGGGCATCACCGCGATCGGCTGCTACCTGCTCAAGCTCGCCGGCCTCTCCGTCCCGCCTCGCGTGCTGGAGCGGCCGGTGGTGGAGCGCGTCGCCGACTACATCCCGGTCGCCCTGCTCGCGGCCCTGATCGCCGTGCAGGTCCTCAGCCGAGGGCACGAGCTCGTCATCGATGCTCGTGCCCTCGGCCTCGGGGTCGCCGTCGTCCTGCTGCTGGTGCGCGCGCCGTTCCTGGTGGTGGTGTTCGGCGCAGCGCTGGCCGCGGCAGTCGTCCGACTGCTGTAGGTCAGGCCGGCTGCACCGCCCCGAGCACCTCGAGCACGTCGAGCGGCGAGTTGGCCTCCTCGAGGTGCCGCACCCGCTCGGGGTCGGTGAAAACCTCGGCCAGCCGCGCCATCAGCTTGAGGTGCTCGTTGCCGAGGGCGGCGACACCCACGACGTACTTGACCTCGCGGCCGTTCCAGTCGATGCCGTCCGGGTAGCGCACGAACGACAGCGCCGTGCGTCGTACGTCGGCCTTGGCCTCGTTGGTGCCGTGCGGGATGGCCAGGAGGTTGCCCATCGCCGTCGACACCGACGCCTCACGCTGGTGCATGGCGTCGACGTACGCCGGGTCGACCGCTCCCGCTGCGACCAGCAGCTCGCCGGCCCGGGCGATCGCCTGGTCCCGCGTGGCCGCACCGCCGTCGAGCACGATCGCGTCCTCGACCAGCAGCCCTCGGGTCGCGTCGACGTCGTCGGCCACCGCGACCGGTGCGGTCGCCGAGCCGGCACCGTTGCGGGCCCGGACCAGCTCGACCACCTCGTCGTAGCGCGGGCTGGCCATGAAGTTGTCGACCGACACGTGCACGGCCGACGGCGTCTCCCGGCGCGCCCGCTCGGTGAGGTCCTGGTGGGTCACCACGACGTCGTAGTCGTCGCTCAGGCTCGAGATCGCCTTGTTGACCACCGTGACGTCGCCGAAGCCGGCGTCCTGGATCTTCTTGCGGAGCACCGAGGCGCCCATCGCGGACGACCCCATGCCGGCGTCGCAGGCGAAGACGATCGAGCCGACCGGGCCGGCAGCGGCGCTGGCGTCGTGGCCCGTCAGCACGCTCGCGACCGACGACTTCTTGCCCTTGTTGGTCTCCATCTGCGCGGTGGCGGCGGCGAGGTCCACCTCCTCCTCGGAGCGGTCCATCTTGAGCAGCAGCCCCGCCACGACGAAGGTCACGACCAGGGCCGAGGACCAGCACAGGGTCACGCCGAGCGCGCTCCCCTTCGCGAGCGACGAGTACACCGCGAAGATCGATCCCGGCGCCGCGGGCGCCACCAGGCCCGAGTCGAAGATGACGTTCATCAGGGTGCCGGTGGCGCCGCCCGCGATGAGGGCGAGGAGCAGGCGCGGCTTCGCCAGCACGTAGGGGAAGTAGACCTCGTGGATGCCGCCGAAGAATTGGATGATGAAGGCACCCGGGGCGGTGGCCTTCGCGACGCCCTTGCCGAAGACCATGAAGGCGAGCAGGAGGCCGGCGCCCGGGCCGGGGTTGGCCTCGAGCAGGAACAGGGCCGAGTGCCCGATGTCCTTGGACTGGTCGAGCCCGAGCGGCGTGAGGACGCCGTGGTTGATCGCGTTGTTGAGGAAGAGCACCTTGGCGGGCTCGATGAAGATCGAGGTGAACGGCAGCAGGCTGTGGTCGACGAGGAACTCGACGACGTTGCCCAGGCCCTCCATGACGGCGCGCAGGATCGGGCCCAGGATGAACATCGAGCCGATCGCCAGGATGGCGGCCGTGATGCCGGCGGAGAAGTTGTTCACCAGCATCTCGAAGCCGGGCTTGATCTTGCCGTCCCAGAGCCGGTCCAGCCGCATGATCACGAAGGCGCCCAGCGGGCCCATGATCATCGCGCCGAGGAACATCGGCGATCCGCCGGTCTCCGTGTAGACCTTGTCGAAGAGCGGCGAGCTGGTCGCCATGATGATGCCGAGGGTCGACGTGGCGCCCACGACGCCACCGCGGATCTTGTAGAGGT
This sequence comes from Nocardioides conyzicola, assembly GCF_039543825.1. Taxonomy (NCBI): domain Bacteria; kingdom Bacillati; phylum Actinomycetota; class Actinomycetes; order Propionibacteriales; family Nocardioidaceae; genus Nocardioides; species Nocardioides conyzicola. The sequence goes on from NZ_BAABKM010000001.1 coordinate 7,832, forward strand.
TGTAGCCGCCGGTGTAGGCGATCAGCAGCGGCAGCAGGTAGTAGATGCCGGGACCGACCATCGTCGCGATCTTCTCGTTGGGGGTCCACCCCACCGGGATGAAGAACGCGGTGATCAGACCCCACGCGATGATGGCGCCGATGTTCGGCATCACCATGTTCGACAAGAAGGTGCCGAACCGTTGGACGTGGACGCGCGTGCTGACCCGCTCGGGGGCAGCCGCGGATGTGGTGGTGGTCATCGAACCTTCTCTCGCCAGTGCGACCTGTGACTCCAGTCACGCAGATCTTTGATCGTGTTTATATGCCGCCCGAATCGTTGGCGTCAAGGGTTCGAACCAACATGATCGGGCGAATTCCCACACAAATACGCTAGAGTCGAGCGTCGCCCCCACCCGAAGGAGAGATCGATGAAGGCCCTGCGCTTCTACGCACCGGAGGACGTCCGCCTCGAGGAGGTGCCCGAGCCGACGTGCGGTCCCGACGAGGTGAAGCTGCGGGTGCGCAACTGCTCCACGTGCGGCACCGACGTCAAGATCTTCCACAACGGCCACCAGAACCTCACGCCGCCCCGCACCATCGGTCACGAGATCGCGGGTGAGGTCGTCGAGGTGGGCGCCGACGTCAACGCGACGTACGGCAGCAGCTGGCAGGTCGGCGACCGCGCCCAGGTCATCGCGGCGGTCCCCTGCGGCGAGTGCCACGAGTGCAAGAAGGGCTGGATGGCCGTCTGCCAGAACCAGACCTCGGTCGGCTACCAGTACGATGGCGGCTTCGCCGAGTACATGATCGTGCCGAAGCAGGTGCTGAAGGTCGACGGGCTCAACCGGATCCCCGACAACGTGGGGTACGACGAGGCCTCGGCGGCCGAGCCCTTCGCGTGCGCCATCAACGCCCAGGAGCTGCTCGGCATCGAGCCCGGGGACACCGTCGTCGTCTTCGGCGCCGGCCCGATCGGCTGCATGCACATCCGGATCGCCCGCGGCGTCCACCAGGCGGGCGCCATCTACCTCGTCGACGTCAACGCCGAGCGGCTGGCGATGTCGGCGGACGCCGTGAAGCCCGACGAGGTCATCAACGGTGCGGAGGTCGACGTCGTCGAGCGGGTCATGGAGCTCACCGGCGGCCGGGGAGCCGACGTGGTCATCACCGCGACCGCTGCCAACGTCACCCAGGAGCAGGCGATCTCGATGGCCGCCCGCAACGGCCGGATCTCGTTCTTCGGCGGGCTGCCGAAGAACGACCCGTTCATCACGTGCGACTCCAACCTGGTGCACTACCGCCAGCTCCACATCCACGGCGCCAACGGCTCGGCGCCCGAGCACAACAAGCGGGCGCTGGAGTACATCTCGTCGGGCCAGGTCCCGGTCAAGGACCTGATCACCCGTCACATCCCGCTCAGCGACGTGCTCTCCGCCTTCGACATCGTCCAGAAGGGCGAGGCGATCAAGGTCACCGTCGAGCCGTAGAGAGCAGGTAGGGCCCGCACCGTTGCCGGTGCGGGCCCCCTCGCGGTCTCCCAGAGGGTCAGCTCACGCCGACAGCACTCCAGGCCGTGGCGACCGCGTTGTACTGGACGCTGCCCGCGGTGAAGAGGTCGCGAGCCGCATCCAGGCTGGCCGTCCGAGCACCGTGGTAGTCGGTGCTCGACGTCATGTAGACCGTCAGGGCGCGGTACCAGATCCGCGCCGCGTCGTCACGGCCGATGCCGCTGACGGTCGAGCCGTTGCAGGTGGGGCTGTTGTACGACACCCCGTTGATGGTCTTCGCGCCCGAGCCCTCGGCGAGCAGGTAGAAGAAGTGGTTGCCGATGCCCGAGGAGTAGTGCACGTCCGAGTTGCCCGCCGTCGACGACCAGCAGTTGAGCGAGTCACCGTCGGCCGCCGGGTTGTCCATCCGACGGAAGCCCGAGTGGTGGGCCAGGTCGAACTCCTCGCCGATCAGGTAGTCGCCCGGGTCGTTGGCGTTGGCGGCGAAGAACTCCACCATCGTCCCGAAGATGTCCGAGGTCGCCTCGTTGAGCCCGCCGGACTCGCCGTCGTACGTCAGGTTGGCGGAGTGCTCGGTGACGCCGTGGGACATCTCGTGCCCGGCGACGTCGAGCGAGACGAGCGGTCCGTAGCTGGTGCCGTCACCGTCGCCGTACGTCATCTTGGTGCCGTCCCAGAAGGCGTTGACGTAGCCGTTGCCGTAGTGGACCCGGTTGTACGAGCCGCTGCCGTCGCCGAAGATCCCGTTGCGGCCGTAGGTCGTCTTGTAGAAGTCCCAGGTCATGTTGGTGCCGTACTGCGCGTCGACCGCTGCCGACTCGCGGCTGCTGGTCGCCCCGTTGCCGAACGACGTGTCGGGGCTGGTGAAGAGCGTGCCCGTCTGGCAGCCCGAGCCGAAGATCTGGCAGAAGAGCGAGTCCTCCTTGTTGTTCAGGTCGGTCGTGTACGTGTTGCCTCGCGTCGGGTCCTTGAGCTGGTACGTCGAGCCGGACTGCGTCAGCTTCAGCGGCACGGTGCCGGAGTAGAGCGACTGGCCCGAGCCGTCGACGGTCTCGATCTGCTGCTCGCGCCACAGCACCTTGCCGGTGCGGGCGTCGACGTACGTCGCGAGGCGGCTCGGCGTGCCGTCGGCCTGCTTCCCGCCGGAGATGACCTCCCAGGCCAGGCGGCCTTTGCCCGAGGTCGCGTCGACGACGAGGCGTGACGACTCCGCCTTCGGCCCGACGAGGCTCTCCGCGACACCCACGCCGACGACGGGCGTGGTGACGAGGCTGAGCGGTGCGGCCAAGGTCTGGCTGATGCCGCGAGCGGCGCCGGAGGGGCCGCGGTGGACGACCCGGTCGCCACCGATGACCGGCAGCCCGTCGTACCGGCTGACCATCCGGGTGTGGGTGGTGCCGTTGGCATCGGTGATGACGCCGACCACGTCGTACGTCGTGCCTTCGTTCTCCAGTGAGGACGGCGCGGCGCCGGCAGGTGCACCGGCGGCCACGACAACCAGAGCCGCCGCGGCGGCCAGTCCCGAGATCGTGCGCATGAAGAGTCCTTCTCGTCGCAGAGGAGAGCTGCGAGACCCGCAGCCTTGTCGCTCTCAACGAGATGTGGGACGTCGGGGTACGCGCAGGTTCCTGCAATGCAGGAACCTGCACTACTGCGCGAGATCCTGGCTCAGTCGATGTCCAGGAAGTGCTCGAGGCCGACCGTGAGGCCCGGTCGGGCGCCGATCTCGCGCAGGCCGGTGAGCACGCCGGGCACGAACGACGCCCGGTCCATCGAGTCGTGGCGGATCGTCAGGGTCTCCCCCGGGCCACCGAGCAGGACCTCCTGGTGCGCGACCAGGCCACGCAGCCGCAGGGCGTGCACGGCGATGCCGTCGACGTCGGCTCCGCGGGCCCCGTCGAGGCCGGTGCTGGTCGCGTCGGGGACGGGGCCGAGGCCCGCCTCGCGCCGGGCAGCGGCGATGAGCTCCGCCGTACGGCGGGCGGTGCCGGAGGGCGCGTCCGCCTTGTTCGGGTGGTGGAGCTCCACGATCTCGACGGACTCGTAGAAGGGCGCCGCCGCCGCCGCGAAGCGCATCATCAAGATGGCGCCGATGGAGAAGTTGGGGGCGATCAGCACCCCGACCGCGGGAGCGTCGGCGAGCCAGCCCCGCAGCGTCGCCAGCCGGGCGTCGTCGAACCCGGTGGTCCCGACGACGGCATGGATCCCGTGGTCGATGCAGAACTCGAGGTTGTCCATGACCACGTCGGGATGCGTGAAGTCGACGACCACCTCGGCACCGGCGCTCACCAGCCCGCCGATGTCGTCGCCGACGTCGACCGCCGCCACGAGCTCCAGGCCGTCGGCCGCCTCGACCCCACGGCACACCTCGGTGCCGACCCGGCCACGCGCGCCGAGCACGCCCACCTTGATTGCGCCTTCGCTCACGGGCGCCAACCTACCGGGACCTCGCTTCCGGCCCGGCGGTGACTGACGCGGTGGCGACCGTCTGGCAGTCTGTGAGCATGGCGCTGCAGACCATTCCCCCACGGATCCGATGGGCGGTCGACCTGATGGACGTCCAGCCGGGGGACCACGTGCTGGAGATCGGCTGCGGGCCGGGCTTCGGCGCGGAGGCGATCTGCGAACGGCTGGAGACCGGCAAGGTCTTCGCGATCGACCGTTCGGAGTCCGGCGTCGACCGCACCAAGCGTCGTGGGCAGCGCTTCGTGGACTCGGGACGGCTCACGGTCCGCCAGATCGACCTGGCCACGCTGCGCGTCCCGGTCAAGCGCCTGCACAAGGTCTTCGCGTTCAACGTCAACCTCTTCTGGATCCGCTCCTGCGCCGACGAGGTCGCCCTGCTCCACGAGCGGGTGCTGCCGGGCGGGGCCGTCTACCTGTTCTTCGACGCCAACCGCCCCGAGCTGGTGCCCAACATCGTGCGCAAGGCGTCGGCCGCGCTCCAGGAGGGCGGCTTCCGGGTGTCCGTCGTGGATCAGAAGGCGCCGCCGGTCGTCGGCATCATCGGCCGTCGATAAGGAAATATCCTTCATCGCTCTTGTATAAGGCTTTTTCCTGAACTAGCCTCGGCGCATGACCACGTCCGTCGTGGTCCTGACCGTGGACCAGCGTGGGAGCCGGACCGGGCCGGACCTGATCCCCGAGATGCTCACCGGGCTCGCCACCGTGCCGGCCCGCGTCAGCTTCGAGCGCACCGTGGGCGACGAGCTCCAGGGCGTGCTCGACCACGGCGCGGCCCTGGCCGACTGCGTGGAGCGACTGCTGCGGGCCGACGCCTGGAACATCGGCATCGGCGTCGGCGCGGTCGAGGAGCCGCTCCCCGACCATGCGCGTGCGGGGCGCGGACCGGCATACCTCCACGCCCGGACGGCGGTCACCGCCGCCAAGAGCAGCCCCTGGCACACCCGGGTCGTCGGCGACGACCCGGCGGCCCGAGCGCTGGAGACCACGATCTGGCTCTGGGCCGCGGTGCTCGCACGCCGGTCGAGCCGCGGCTGGGAGGTCGCCGACCTCGTCGCCGAGGGCCTGTCGTACGGCGAGGTCGGCGAGCGGCTCGGCATCAGCCAGTCGGCCGTCAGCCAGCGCGCCCAGGCGGCCGGCATCGTCGAGAGCCGCCGCGCCCGCGAGCTCGTCGCGGGCCTCACCGCCCACCTGCTCGGCAAGGATGGACCCGATGACACCTGACACCTGGGGCGCGCTGGCGCTCGTGCTGCTGGGGTTCGCGGTCGCCACCAGCCTCGTCTCCTGGACGGCCGCGGGCCGGCGGATCTGGGCACCGGCGACCCTGGCGCTGCTCGTGGCCGCCGCGCTCGTCGCCGCGATCCCCGAGGACATCACCGTCGAGGGCCGCGGCGCGACCACGGCCCTGGTCGCCCTGGCGGGCGGGCTCGCGGTCTCCGGCGGCGGGCCGGTGACCGCGCTCGTCTTCGACCTCGTCGACCGGCGCGAGCCGCCGGCGGACTCGCTCGCGCGCGCCGGGCAGGTGCTGCGCGGGGGCGCCTGGATCGGCGCGCTCGAACGGGTCACGATCTTCGGCACGCTGGTCGCGGGATGGCCGGAGGGGCTCGCTCTCGTGCTCGCACTCAAGGGCCTGGGCCGCTACCCCGAGCTCCGGGCCGCCGAGACCGGGGGCGCGCCGAGCGGCACCGCCGAACGCTTCATCATCGGCACGTTCACCAGCGTGCTCTGGGCCTGTGCCTGCGGCGGCGTCGTCGCGCTTCTGCTGCGCTGACCCGGTCGGCGTGGAATCCTCGACAACGTGGAAACCCTCGCGGTCCGGCTCACCAACGCCGTCGCCCGCCGCGCCGAGGCGGGCTGGTCGGCGACGTCCACGGCCGAGGCGGCGCTCGCCGCGCTGAGCCCGGAGACGGTGGACGTCGACGCCGAGTCGGCGCTGGCCACGCTCGGCCACCAGTTCGGCCTCTCCCCCGCGGACACCGCGATCCTCGAGGTCGCCGCGCTGGCCGACCAGAGCGTCAGCGGCCACCTCCTGCTCGGGCTGCTCTCCGGGGACGCCGGCCCGGCCCGGCCCAGCGTGGCCGTCGCCCTGGAGGTCGCCGGATTGCCCGCCGACGCCCGCGCTGCCCGGGCGCACCTCGGTCCGCGCTCCCCGCTCGCGCACTTCGGGCTGGTCGACACCTCCGGCACCGACGTCCTGCTCAGCCGCCGGGTGGTGCTGGCCGACCGGGTCGCCGCGCACCTGTCCGGCGACGACCTGCCGCCGCAACGGGTGCTCACCCTGCTGCTCGACGCCGTCCCCGTCGAGGTCGAGGGCACCGACCTGGTCGCCACCGCCCTGAGCGCGGGCCAGCGGGTCGTGTGGGTGCATGCCCCCGGTGGCGGCGCCGGTGCCGCGATGGCGACGGCCGCCTGCCGGCGGCTCGGCGTGGCCCACCTGGTCGCCGACCTGGCCCGGCTCGACCCCGCGGCATCGGTCGAGCAGGCGGCGCTCGACATCCTGCTCGAGGGCGGCCTGGCCGGCAGCGTCGTGGTGCTCGTCGGCGCGGAGCGCGCGCGGGCCGACGTCTACGCGCGATCCGCCGTCCCGGTGATCGCCGTGAGCGCCGAGCCCTGGGACCCGCTGTGGCCCGCCGACCTCCCCCTGACCGTGCCCGCACCGCGCCTGTCCGTGGCCGAGCGGCAGGCGCTCTGGGCCCCCGTGCTCGGCGACGAGGAGGCCATCCGCGAGGTCAGCGGCATGCCGCTCTCCCCCGAGCAGATCGCGACCGTCGGCCGGCACGCCACGACTAGCGCGACGCTGCACGGCGAGGACGGCGTCTCCGCCGAGCGGGTCCGGCACTCCGCCCGCGAGCTGAGCCGCGGCCGCAGCGTGCGGGCGAACGCCGGCTCCTCGGTCACCCTCGACGACCTGGTGCTGCCGCCGGCCGCCCTCGGCGAGGTCCAGCGACTCCTCGACTGGGCGCGCTACCGCGACGAGGTCACCGCCATGGGTCCGCTGCACGGCAAGGGCGGCAAGGGGATCGGGATCTGCGCCCTGTTCTCGGGCCCGCCGGGCACCGGCAAGACCCTCGCCGCCCACGTCGTCGCCGACTCCCTCGGCATGGACCTCTACCAGGTGGACCTCTCCACGATCGTCGACAAGTACATCGGGGAGACCGAGAAGAACCTGGAGCGCGTGTTCCTCGAGGCCGAGGCGACCAACGCCGTGCTGTTCTTCGACGAGGCCGACGCCCTCTTCGGCTCGCGGTCCGAGGTCAAGGACGCCAAGGACCGCTACGCCAACCAGGAGATCGCCTACCTGCTCCAGCGCATGGAGCAGTTCGACGGCATCACCGTCCTGGCCAGCAACCTGCGCGGCAACATCGACCCGGCGTTCGCGCGGCGGCTGCACTTCATGGTCGCCTTCCCCGAACCCGACGAGCCGACCCGCCGGCGCCTGTGGACGCACCACCTCGAGGACCTGGCCACCGACCCGGCCGACCCGGTCGACGTCGACCTGCTCGCGTCCGCGGTCGAGCTCGCCGGCGGCGACATCCGCAACATGGTCCTCACCGCCGTCTACGCGGCCGTGGCCGAGGGCGTCCCCCTCGGGATGCGCCACGTCACCGACTCGGTGCACCGCGAGCACCTCAAGCTCGGCCGCCGGCCCCCAGCCGGCCTCCCGAGCCGGTCTTGACCACTTCAGAAATCTGCCCCGTCCGCGCGGTTCGTGAGACTCCGGGCGTCTGCGGTAGGACAATCCGAGCGTGACCGGTCCTACCCACGTGACCCCGGACGCGGCCGAGGCGGCTCCCCAGGTCGAGGCCCCCGTGCCCGCGACCGTCGCGAGCGCACCCGTGCCGCTCATGGTCGGCCACGCCGAGGACCGCGCCGAGACGGACGCCGACGCCATGGCGGACACCGCGCTGAGCAGGCTGCGCCGGCTCGAGGGCGAGACGCACACCCATGGCCCCGGCTGCGACCACTCCCGGGTACGCCGCAGCGCGGCCGCGCCGAGCGGTGCGCCCGTCGTCGGCTACGAGGGCGGCGCGCTCGACGCCGGCACCAGCTCGGCGATCGAGTCCAGCCGCGGCGGCGGCCGGACCCTCGACGGCGACGTACGCCGCCGCATGGAGAGCGCGTTCTCGCGCGACTTCTCCTCGGTCCGCATCCACGACGACGCCAAGGCCGCCCAGCTCAGCTCGGCCGTCTCCGCGACGGCGTTCACGACCGGCAAGGACATCTTCTTCGGGAGCCGTCAGTACGACCCCGGCACCCCCGCCGGCGACCGGGTGCTCGCCCACGAGCTGGCCCACACGCTCCAGCCCGACGGCGGCACCCGGCGACAGGTCGCGACCGCTCCCGGCGTCTCACCGAAGGCGCACGCCGCGATCGTCCGCAGCGTCGCCACCACCCACACGGTCCGGCGCGGGATCTTCGACTCGATCTTCGGCAAGAAGAAGCCTGCGGCGCCTGCGGCACCCGCCGCGGCCCCGAAGGCCAAGCCCGAAGCGCCGCCGCCACCGCCCCCGGGCTTCAAGGGCAAGGGCGGCGCGCTCCCCTCGACCGCGGTGGAGGGGACGAAGGGCGGCATCGTCGGCGGCGTCGTGGGAGGCGCCGGCGCGGCCGGGCAGTTCGGCTCCGCCGCGGCGCCGATGCTCGGTGGGCTCACCGGCGGCGCGGCCGGCCTGCTCACCACCGGCGACGCCCTGATGGGCCTCAACAACGCCGACAGCATGGCGGAGGAGGCGGCCGACTACGGCGACGCCGGCATGTGGAACCTCGCCGGGCGCAAGGGCAAGAACCAGGGCATGCAGGCCATCACCGGCGCCGCCAGCATGGCCAAGGGCGGCGTGGAGATGGGCTACCTCGCGAGCGCCGGCAGCGCCAACGTCGCGAAGTCGATGGCGGCCGGCGCGGGCAACGCGACCCTCGGCGTGGCGGCAGGTGGCCTCGGCATCGCGGTCGGCTCGCTGCAGACGGCCCAGGGCCTGTGGCGCAGCGGCAAGGCCGTGCAGAAGCTCTGCCGGCTCGCGTGGGGCAGGTCCAAGGACATGTACAGCGAACGCGGCAAGAGCTCGTGGAAGCCGGCGGTGCTGAGCGCCGAGAAGTTCAAGCTCGGCGTCGGCATCGTCAAGACCGCGCTCGGCGTGCTCGGCATCGCCGCGGGCGCCCTCCTCATCGTCAGCAACCCGATCGGCTGGGGCATCGGCATCGCCGCCGCGATCGCCGGCGGCGTCTACGCGGCGACGAAGATCGCCGCGAAGATCTCCGACGCGAAGGCCCGGACCAGGATCGCCGAGAAGATCGCCAACGGCGACGACGCCGACGTCATCGTCGGCGAGGGCGGCACCAAGACCGCCGGCGAGGCGAAGAAGAACGCCGCCGCGAAGACGGCCCAGTCCAACAAGCGGTCGGACAAGCTGCATGCGGGCGGCGCCAAGGGCGAGGAGGACCACCACGCCCGCAACGACGCGATCGAGAAGGCCAACGAGATCGCCCGGATCGCCTCCTCCACCGCCGTCGTCGCCTCCGAGATGCGGGACCGGATGCTGTGGGCCGACGACAGCGGCAACCAGCGGGTCTGGGGACTGCTCGAGAAGGCGGTCGGCGGCGACACCAAGTCCGCCGCGGAGGACCAGGCCGGACTGGACATGACCTGGGCCAGCGAGTCGGAGAAGGAGCTCTTCGACGCCTACATGCTGCTCAGCACCATCAACGTCTCCCGCGAGGAGGCCGTGTCGCCGATGGGCCAGGAGCTGATCGAGAAGAAGCTGTCCAAGATGGAGTCGATGTAGCAGGTGGCGCCCGGACCGCTCGACCCATCCGAAGACCCGGCGTACGAGCTCCTCGGGCTGCTCGGCGAGGAGCTCGCCTCCGGCGACATCGACAACCGGCTCATGGCGGCGGTCGGCGACGCACCGGCTCAGCTCGTCATCCCGCTGGTCGCCGACAACGGCGAGGTCGCGGCGATCAACCTCTGCTTCCTCCCGGAGCACGACCTGCCGGCCGTGCTCCAGTACATCGTCGCGCTCGAGTACGACGTCGTCCCCGACGCGGTCGCGACGACGGCCCGCTTCCTGCACATGGTCAACTCCAGCCTGCCGCTGACCGGGTTCGAGCTCGGCGAGTCGGTGTCGGCCGTCGTGTTCCGCCACCTGCAGGCCGTGTCGGTCCAGCCGCTGGTGACCGAGGTGGTCCTGTGGCCGCTCTCGATGATCTTCCACGCCGTCACCCGGTTCGGGCCGCTCATCGGACGGGCGTGCGACGGCGCCCCCATGGACGAGCTGGTCTCGGGCTACGGGCTGGCGATGGCGGAGCTCTACCGGTCATGAGCAGCGCCGCGCCGGAGAAGCTGGCGACGCCAGCCGAGCAGGCGGTCGTCGAGCCCGCGACGCCGAGCAGTGCCCCGTCCGACGCGCCCCGGGCGCCGGTGCCGCTGCCGGTCGTGGGCCGCGAGCCCGCCGCGGCCAAGGGTCCGAGCCTGCCGGAGGGCGCACCGCCGCTGCTCTCGGAGCAGCAGGCGCAGGTCCACCCCAAGACGATGGATGACCTGCTGGCCCTCAACGACTGGAACATCCGCTTCCTGTGCGCCGGGACCGCCCCCCACGGCATGTTGATGGACGTCCTCAAGACCGCCTTCGAGGCCGACTGGTTCCGCGCCAAGGCCTGCCTGGTCTTCGACAAGTGGCCGGAGGGTCGCACGCGGACCAACTTCACCCACGAGAGCGCCCTGCAGCTGATGACCGCCCTGACGGTGCTGCGCGGCAACGTGCACAACGCGGTCAAGCCGCTGGCCCAGGAACGCGTCAAGACCTCCATCGCCGAGCGCGCGGCGAAGCTCAAGGGCAATGCCAGCCTCGCCGGCGGGCTGACCGCGCAGGCCGGGGTCGAGGGAGCCAAGCAGGTCGAGTTCAAGGGGTCCGTCGGGGCCGACACCGTGACCTCGGACGTGGACGTGTCCACCGGCGGCATCAACAGCGAGCTCGCCGTACGCGCCTATAACGAGGAGTTCCGCAGGTTCGTCAAGGTCCCGCTCGACCCGGGCACGGTCTTCGACCTCAACGTCTACGCCAAGGACTTCATCTTCGGCTTCAACGACAACGCCGACAAGACGGTCATCGACCCCAAGACCGAGAACGCCGAGAAGCCGTCCGCCCCCAAGGCGGCCGACCGCGATCGCGAGCAGGACATCTGGGCGCTGGTGCACGTCTCCCGCTACCTGCCCGACGACGCGGACTGGGACCGGTACGTCGCCGACTCACTGGCCGGCCTCGACGAGCTCAAACGACCCGAGCAGGAGGAACGGCTCTCCACGGCCCGGCGCCGGTCGAAGGGCTTCGAGTTCCGGCTGCTCGCGATGATGGAGCACCTCACGAAGTCCCTCGACCTGGGCCTGGGGAAGTCGGCGGCGACCTGGGGTGCCGAGGAGTCGGCCCACTACGAGGAGGGCGCGGTGCGGATGCGCGCCGCCAACAAGCTCTACGAGGACAAGCTGTTGCAGGTCAAGGAGCTCCGGCTACAGATCGAGACCGTCCGCGCCAAGGTCAAGGAGTCCGCCCTCCCGGCGGACGCCGCCCAGCTCGACGCCCTGATCACCAAGCTGGACGGCGAGCTGTCGATGGCGCAGCTCTACGCCAACGAGGTCTACGGATCGGGTGGTGGGACCGTGCACGCCGTGATCGGGATGCAGCTGCCCAAGAAGCTCACCACCGAGCGCGGCAAGAAGGTGACGGCCGACCTCCCCAAGCAGCAGTGGTACCAGTCGTTCACCGACAACCTCGGCGACGTCCTCAAGGACTTCGAGCACTACGGGAAGGCCGGAGCGCACGGTGACCCCGACTACTGGTACGCCGCCTTCAAGATGGGCAAGTACGCCAACCGCATGATCGACTGCCTCGACCACCTCGCCGACGGCAAGGACGACGACATCATCTCGACCGAGGACGCGGGGACCTTCGCGGCGAACCCGCAGGTGGCGCTGCTCAAGGAGCTCTCCGAGCACCACCTCGTCGAGAAGGACGGCGACGGCGGCCGCGACCCGATGACGCTGAGGACGCACCCCTACTTCCGGACGATGGACCAGGCCAAGGTGGCCGGGCTCCGGACCGCCGCGCTCACCCTCGGCTCGACCGTGCGGGGCATGGCGGCGCGCAAGGGCCCGCTCGTGGGCGCCCCCGTCCGACCGAAGCGCGGAGCCGACATCACCACCGAGCAGGTGAAGCAGATGTCCCTCGCCGTCAAGCACGCGATGGAGGAGGCCCGCAAGGTGAAGGTCGAGGCGGCCGGGCCCAGCTAGCGGCGCGGGTCAGGCCGGCCCGACGACCGCGAGGATCTCGGGTCGACCGAAGACCTCGCGGGCCACCTCACGCACCTGCTCGACGGTGACGGCGTCGATGCGCCGCATCACCTCGTCGATCCCGAGCAGCTCGTCGTGGACCAGCTCGGCCTTGCCGATGCGCGACATCCGTGAGGCGGAGTCCTCGAGGCCGAGCACGAGGCCGCCGCGAAGCTGTCCCTTGCCGCGGGCGAGCTCCTCGGCACTGATGCCGTCGCGCGCCACCTTCGCGAGCTCGTCGCGCACCACCACCAGGACGTCGTCGAGGCGGTTGGGCAGGCAGCCCACCGACACTCCGACCAGGCCGGAATCGGCGTGGTGGGACGAGAACGAGAAGACGGAGTAGGCCAGGCCGCGGTGCTCACGCACCTCCTGGAAGAGCCGGCTCGACGTGCCGCCACCGAGGGCGGTGTTGAGCACCCCGAGCGCGAACCGGCGCTCGTCGTCGCGGGCGAGGCCCTCCATGCCGAGCACGAGGTTGACCTGCTCGAACGGGCGGGTCGCCTCGACCTGGCCGGGCCGGACCCGCTTGCGCCCGCCGTGGCGAGGCGCGACCGGGGTCTCCTCGACGTCCAGCCAGCCGTTGCGGCCGAACGCCGCCTTGACCCGGCGTACGACGTCGTGGTGGTCGACGTTGCCGGCCGCGGCCACGACGATGTTGGCGGGCCGGTAGTGCCGCCGGTAGAACCGGTGGACCTGGTCGCGGGTCAGGGACGCGATCGAGGCCTCCGTGCCGGCGATCCCGCGGCCGAGGGGCGAGTCGCCCCAGGCCTGCAGGGCGAAGAGGTTGTGGACGACGTCGTCGGGGTCGTCGTCGTGCATCGCGATCTCGTCGAGGATCACGTCGCGCTCCGCCTCGACGTCCTCGGGGGCGAGCGTCGAGCTCGTGATCATGTCGCCGAGCACGTCGACCGCGAGCGGCAGGTCCTCGTCGAGGACGCGCGCGTGGAAGCAGGTGTACTCCTTCGCGGTGAAGGCGTTGAACTCGCCGCCGACCGCGTCCAGGGCCACCGAGATGTCCAGCGCCGACCGGTGGGGCGTGCCCTTGAAGAGCAGGTGCTCGAGGAAGTGGGAGCACCCGTGCAGGGCCGGCGACTCGTCGCGCGAGCCGACGCCCACCCACACGCCGATCGCCGCGGAGCGGACCCCCGCCTGCTGCTCGGTGATGATGCGCAGCCCGCTGCGCAACGTCGTACGACGGACCCGTGAGGTCACCTGTCCCGCACCGTCGCGCTCGGTGACGAGCGTGACGGTGGTCTGAGAAGGCGTCGACCCGCCCGCAGTTGCCTGGGGGCGGGTCGACGATGGAGCCTTGGTCACTCGGAGTCGTCCGCGCCTTCGCCGGCAGCGTCGTCCGAGGAGCCCTCGATGTACGGGACCAGCGACAGCTTGCCGCGGTCGTCGATCTCGGCGATCTGGACCTGGATCTTCTGGCCCACCGACACGACGTCCTCGACGGCGTCGACACGCTTGCCGCCGGCCAGGTCGCGCAGCTTGCTGATGTGCAGCAGCCCGTCCTTGCCCGGCATCAGCGACACGAACGCGCCGAAGTTGGTCGTCTTGACGACCGTGCCCAGGTAGCGCTCGCCGACCTCCGGCATGGTCGGGTTCGCGATCTGGTTGATCGCGTCCTTCGCAGCCTGAGCGGCCTCACCGTTGGTGGCACCGATGTAGATCGTGCCGTCGTCCTCGATCGAGATCGAGGCACCGGTGTCGTCCTGGATCTGGTTGATGATCTTGCCCTTCGGGCCGATGACCTCGCCGATCTTGTCCACGGGGACCTTGATCGTGATGATCCGCGGGGCGTGGATCGACATCTCCTCGGGCTCGTCGATGGCCTCGGCCATCACGTCGAGGATCGTCATCCGGGCGTCCTTGGCCTGGTTCAGCGCCGCAGCGAGGACCTCGGCCGGGATGCCGTCGAGCTTGGTGTCGAGCTGGAGCGCGGTGACGAACTCCCGGGTGCCGGCGACCTTGAAGTCCATGTCGCCGAACGCGTCCTCGGCACCGAGGATGTCGGTGAGCGCGACGTACTGCGTCTCGCCGTCGACCTCGCCGGAGATGAGGCCCATCGCGATGCCCGCGACGGACGCCTTGAGCGGCACACCGGCCTGGAGCAGCGCCAGGGTGGACGCGCAGACCGAGCCCATCGAGGTCGAGCCGTTGGAGCCCATGGCCTCGGAGAGCTGGCGGATGGCGTACGGGAACTGCTCACGGTCGGGCAGCACCGGCAGCAGGGCCCGGCGCGCGAGCGCACCGTGGCCGACCTCGCGACGCTTCGGGGAGCCGACGCGGCCGGTCTCGCCGGTGGAGAACGGCGGGAAGATGTACTTGTGCATGTAGCGCCGGTGCTTCTCCGGCGACAGCGTGTCGAGCTGCTGCTCCATCTTGAGCATGTCGAGGGTGGTGACGCCCAGGATCTGGGTCTCGCCACGCTCGAACAGCGCGGAGCCGTGCACCCGCGGGATCACGCCGACCTCGGCGTGCAGCGGACGGATGTCGGCAAGGCCGCGGCCGTCGATGCGGACCTTGTCGCGCAGGACCTGCTCGCGGACGGCCTTCTTGGTCACCGCGCGGTAGGCGGCGCCGACCTCCTTGTCACGGCCCTCGAACTGGTCGGCCAGCTTCTCCAGCAGGCTGGCCTTGATCTTGTCGGCCTCGTCGTCGCGCTCCTGCTTGCTCAGGGTGCGCTCGCGCTGGCCACCGACGCTGTAGAGGTCGCGGACCTCGGCGCCCACGGCCGCGTCGACGGCGTCGTAGACGTCGTCCTCGTAGTCGAGGAAGATCGGGAACTCCTGCACCGGCTTCGCGGCGACGTTGGCGAGCTCCTGCTGGGCCTCGCACAGCTGCTTGATGAACGGCTTGGACGCGTCCAGGCCGCCGGCGACGACGGCCTCGGTCGGGGCCTGCACGCCACCCTCGACGAGGGTCCAGGTCTGCTCGGTGGCCTCGGCCTCGACCATCATGATCGCGACGTCGCCGGTGTCGGTGACGCGACCCGCGACCACCATGTCGAAGACCGCGTCCTCGAGCTGGCTGTGGGTCGGGAACGCCACCCACTGGCCCTCGATCAGGGCGACGCGGACGGCGCCGACCGGACCGGAGAACGGCAGGCCGGAGATCTGGGTGGAGAGCGACGCCGCGTTGATCGCGAGGACGTCGTACGGCGTGTTGGGGTCGAGCGCCATCACGGTGATGACGACCTGGACCTCGTTGCGCAGACCCTTCTTGAAGGTCGGGCGCAGCGGGCGGTCGATCAGGCGGCAGGTGAGGATCGCGTCCTCGCCCGGACGGCCTTCGGACCGGAAGAACGAGCCGGGGATCTTGCCCGCGGCGTACATCCGCTCCTCGACGTCGATCGTCAGGGGGAAGAAGTCGAAGTGGTCCTTGGGGTGCTTGCCGGCCGTGGTGGCCGACAGCAGCATGGTGTCGTCGTCGAGGTAGGCGGTCACCGCACCGGCGGCCTGCCGGGCGAGGAGGCCGGTCTCGAACTTGACCGTGCGCTGGCCGTGCTTGCCGTTGTCGAGGACAGTCTCGACGGCGGAGATCACGGGCTCGTTGGACGTGGTTTCAGTCAAGGGTCGTTCCCTGTTCTGTTTCACGGAGCCACCGCTGCTGCCGGTCTTCGATCGAGGCCCGCCCTGCCCCACCGTCGTGGTGGTGCGCACCTGGTGCGCACAGGGAGGGCCACTACCGAGGACCGGGCCAGCACGAAGCGGTCTGCTCCTAGGGGTATTACTCGGATTCAGTTGTGGTGCAACCCGACACTATCGGCGTCGGGTCGAAATGCAGACGAAGCGGCTGCCCGAGAGGGGCAACCGCTCCGCCCCGCAAGATCGGGTGGTCAGCGTCGCAGGCCGAGGCGCTCGACGATCGTCCGGTACCGGGCGATCTCGGTCTTCTGCAGGTAGTTCAGCAGGCGACGACGACGACCGACGAGCAGGAGCAGACCACGACGGCTGTGGTGGTCGTGCTTGTGCGTCTTGAGGTGCTCGGTGAGGTGGCTGATCCGGTGGCTCAGCAGCGCGATCTGGACCTCGGGCGAACCCGTGTCACCCTCGCTGGTGGCGTACTCGGCAGCGATCTTCTTCTTGGTCTCCGCGTCAGTACCGATCGACATGCGGGCTCCTTCTCCGGCCCTCCCGGGCTCAGTCGTTGCGCGGCGCGCCCGGGCCTGTTCACCGGGGCACTCTGGTTCCGCGGCCGTTGGACGGCAGTTGTCGCCTGTGCAGGCAACCGGAGAACCTTACCGCGTCGGCGTGTCGCGGGCCCAATCGAGCGTGGCACCATCGGGACATGCTCGCTCGTCTCGGACTCCTCCTCGCCGCGCTGGTGCTGGTGGGCACGACGTCCGCCGTCGTGCCGGCCGTCGCGACGGCGCCCGCCCCGCGCTCCGCCGTACCGTCCTGGGCGGCGGACCTGCCGGCCGGTACGACGCAGGTGGTGCGCACCGTCTCGAGCCGGAAGTACTGCCGGAAGGTCTGGTGCACGGTCACCCAGGCCTGGGAGCGTGACGACGACGGCGCCTGGACGAAGCTGCGTGAGTTCCGCTCGTCGATCGGCAGCCGGGGGTGGGGCAAGCAGCGCGAGGGCGACGGCCGCTCCCCCGTCGGCGTCTACCGGATCAAGGTCACGTTCACGACGTCGAGGGCCAACCCCGGGCTGATGCCCTGGCGGCAGCGGCGCGCGACGTCGATCGTGTCCGAGCGGGCCGGGCGCAACTACAACACGTGGCTGGAGGTCCGGGGCGTCACGTCGGGCAACCGACCGTCGATGCGGTCCGGGTGGGTCCTCGACTTCAACCGCGTCCGGCTCCGCCCCGGCGTCGGGCCCCGGCCCGTGCCCGGCAAGGGCAGCGGGATCTTCTACCACACGTCGAAGCCCGGGCACGCGTGGGCGCCGACCGCCGGGTGCACCCAGGTCGGCCGGCCGAGCCAGATGCGGTGGCTGCTCACCTGGCTGCGCCCCGAGGCGCATCCGAGGGTCGTGCAGGACCGTTAGCGGCTGGTCAGACGGCCGGCGGCGGGTCGTTGCGCTCGGTGACGACGCGGCTGCCGTCGGAGTACTGCGTCACGGCGGTCGAGCGTCGGCGCGAGGCCGCCGTGGCCGCGGTCAGCACGATGACGAGCAGACCGGCGGCGCTGAGGATCCAGCCCACCATGGTCAGGTCGACGTTGGAGATCTGGTCGGTCACCGCCAGCGCGAGGATGAGCCCCACCGCCAGCAAGAAGATGCCGAGTCCGTAACCCATGATGTCTCTCCCTCTCCTGCACCCCGGGTACGGGGTGTCGAGGTCAGGGTGTCCGCGCGCAGCCTCTGCGAAACCCTGGTTCAGACGACCGTGACCGGGTGCCGCACGATCGCGTCGAAGAAGTAGCCGTTGGCGTTGAACGGCGTGACGAGCGGCTGGGTGCGACCGGCCGCGTCGGTCGCCCGGGCGAGCAGCTCGTGGGAGCCCGCCTCGGGGCGCCGCCACGTCCAGGTCCACTGGGTCCAGCCGCGCTGGCGAGCCCGGTCCAGGTCGGCCCGCTGCCACGTCGTACCTCCGTCGACGCTCACCTCGACGCGCCGGATCGGCGCGGCACCGCTCCAGGACCGGCCGGTCAGGCGCAGGGTGCGGCCGCGCGCGAGCTGGGCGTCCCAGGGCAGCTCCCATGCCGAGCGGACCGGGTTGGTGGTGAGGACCTCGTCGCCGATCCGGTACCACTTCGTGTTCCACGGCGAGGTGAGCTCGCTCGTGGAGACCTCCAGCGAGCCGAGCCACTTGATGCTCCCGATGCCGACCCAGCCGGGCAGCACCAGGCGCAGCGGGTAGCCGTGGTCGGGGAGCAGGGGCTCGCCGTTCATCCCCCAGACCAGGAGCGCGTCGTCGAGCGCCTTGCTGACCGGGAACGGGCGCCGCACCGGCCCGTAGTCGACGCCTCCGGTCACGTAGCTCGGGTCGAGACCGGTCGCCTGCACCGACACCGCGTCGCGGTCGAGGCCGACGTGGCGCAGGAGGTCGCGGAGCCGGACGCCCTCCCAGCGGACGGCACCGACCGCACCGAGGGTCCAGGCGGTGCCGGCCGCGGGCGTGCCCTGCTGGCTGGCGAAGAAGCTGCGCCCGTTGCCGGTGCACTCGTGGGTGGTGATCAGCGTGGTGCGCGGGAGCCGCCGGAGGTCGCGCAGGGTCACCGTCACCGGGTCGTCGACGGTGCGTGGACGACGGAGGCCGTCGCCGTACACCTTCAGGGCGTACGTCGATGCGTCGATCGTCGGCGTCACCGTGTGGTTGCGGACGAAGAGCCGCGACGGCGGGGTCAGGTAGCGGCGAGGGTCCACGGACGACCAGCGCATCTCCGCGTTGGTGCCGAAGTCGACGAACTGGTCGGCCGGCAGCGGCTTGAGGATGGCCGGAGCGCCAGCAAGCGCCCGGCCGAGTGGCGCGAGCGCTTGCGTGGCGATCAGTCCGCCGACGACGGCGGCAGAGCGGAGCAGGGTGCGGCGGGTCGTCGCCCGAGACGAGGCGTCCATGCTCCGCACACTAACATCATCCAGTTACTCGACATAGGACCCTGCGTACGCCGGCTCGGGCTCCTCGACCACCTGCGCCCGCGGGCGGCGCGGCTTCCACGGCCACCACACCTTGTCGCCGATGAGGACCAGGATCGCCGGCAGCATCACCAGGCGGACCAGCGTCGCGTCGAGCAGGATCGCGGCCGACAGGCCGACGCCCATCATCTTCATCTCGATCATGCTGAGCGTCGCGAAGATGGCGAACACCGACACCATCACCGCGGCCGCGCTGGTGACCACGCCGGCCGTGTCGGCGATGCCGCGCTCGACCGCGAGCCGGGTCGGGAGCCCGTCGTCCATGTGCTCGCGGATCCGGCTGAGGACGAAGACGTGGTAGTCCATCGACAGGCCGACGAGGACCACCAGCACGAAGAGCGGCAGCCAGTCGACCACGAAGCCCGGGCTGGTGAAGTCGAGCAGTCCGCTCCCCCAGCCGTGCTGGAAGACGAGGGTCATCACCCCGAAGGCCGCGCCGATCGAGGCGAGGTTGAGCACCGTCGAGACGAGCGCGAGCGGGATGCTGCGGAACGTCGTGGCCATGATCAGCATGGTCAGCAGGAGCACGAAGCCGATGACGAGCACGAGCCGGCCGTCCTGCTGCTGGGCGAAGTCGAGGCTCTCCGCGGCGTCGCCGCCGACGGCGTACGCACCGGTCCGACCGACGACGCCATCCAGCGCGGCGGGCACGAGGTCGCCCCGCAGGTCGAGCAGGGCGTCGTTGACGCGCGGGTCGGTCTCGTCGAACGGCATGCCGAGCACGATCAGCGACGTGGTGCCGTCCTGCGAGGTCTGGACTCCACGACCCGACGCCACGAAGTCGCCGGTGGCGACGGCCTTGCGGGTCAGGTCGTCGAGCGCCGCGGTGACCTGCTGGGCGGACGCACCGTCCGACCGCACCACGACCCGCGCCGAGGCACCTTCGTCGGCGGGGAAGCTCGCGCTGATGTCCTTGACGGTCTGCACCTGCGGGATCGAGGCGGGCAGCGTGTCGAGCGTGTCGGAGTGGGTCTTCATGCCGAGCGCCGGGATGGCGAGACCGACGATCACGACACCGGAGAGACCGAGCGCGACGACGGGGTGGCGCACCACCGGGGAGAGCAGGCGGCTGCTGATGCCACCGCGACCGATCTTGCGGTTGACCCGCCACAGGAGCGGGACGCGCGGGCGGTCGACCCAGCGGCCGAGCTTGACCAGCAGGGCGGGCAGCACAGTGATCGAGCCGAGCACGGCGACCGCGACGACGAGGATCGCGCCGATCGCGAGCGAGTTGAAGGTCGCGTTGCCGACCACGAAGAGGCCGGCCATCGACGCGATCACCGCGCCGCCGGACACCAGGATCGAGTGGCCCGAGGTCCGCGCGGCGATCTCGACGGCGTCGAGGGTGGTGCGGCCCTTGTCGCGCTCCTCGCGGGCGCGCTTGAGGTAGAAGAGTGAGTAGTCCACGCCGACCGCCATGCCGATCAGCACGATCATGCTGGACACGGTGGAGTCGGCGGGCACGAGGTGCGACAGCGCAGCCAAGAGGCCGAGGGTCGCCGCGACGCTGGTGCCGGCGAGCAGCACCGGGATGCCGGCCGCGATCAGCGCGCCGAAGGCGAGCAGCATCAGCACCAGCGTCACCGGGAGGCTGATCGTCTCGGCGGAACCGAGGTCGTCGGCGACGCGGTCGTTGATCGCGTCGTCGAGCGTCAGGTCGCCGGCCTCGCGGACCTGGAGGTCCGAGAAGTCCTCCTGCACGCCGTCGGTGACCGCCTGCACGGCGTCCGCGTGCTCGACCCCGTGGTCGAGCTCGACCGAGAGGAGCAGCGCCGTACGGCCCTTGTTCCACTGGGGCTTCGCGACGTCGGCGACCCCGTGGGTGGCCTTCGCCGCGGCGGTGAAGGCTGCGGCGGCCTTCTCGGCGGCCGCGGTGTCGAGATCGCCGGACTTCGCCGTGATCAGGACGTTCTCGGTGTCGGGCTGCTCGAGGTGGGCCCGCGCCACCATCGCGTCGGCGCGACCCGACTCACCGATGCGGTAGTCGGCGTCGGTGGCCTCGTGAGTGGGGATGGCGATCGCGAGCCCGACCGCGATCGCGACGAACGCGACCCAGCCGAGGATCGCTCTCCAGGGGTGCTCGGCGCTCCATCGCGCCGCCTTCATCGGTACTGCTGTGAGTGGGTTGCCCATGGCCGTCTCTCCTGGGATTGGTAGGTGGTTCAACCCTCGGATCTGTGACGGCGCACGTCAGGGGCGCAGGGTCCCGGACGGTGGTGGTGCCAGCACCACTGCGCGAGGTCGGGCTGGCCGGAGAGGATGGACCGGTGAGCACCACGTCGACGACCGCGCCGCCCGGACGGCTCCTGCTGACCGGGTACGCCGTGGCCCAGTTCTTCCTCTCGATCCTGATGATCGTGCTGTTCGTCCTCTGGGTCGTCGGCGGCGTGCTCGTGGTCGTGTGGGTCGGCATCGGCATCCTCGCCGCGGTGGTCCCGGCGACCCGGTGGGTGGCGAACCTGCACCGGTCGATGGCCGCGCGGACGCTGGGCACGGAGCTGCCCCCGCCGTACCGTCCCCTGCCGCCGGGCGGCTTCTTCGTCAAGGCGCGCACCGTGCTCGCCGACCCGATGACCTGGCGCGACCTCGGCTGGCTGCTCGTCGCACCGGTCGTCGGGATCACGGTCTCGCTGATCGTGATCGTGCTGCTGCTCGCCATCGTCACCGGCTTCATCTGGTGGTTCGCGACCCCGCCCCTGATGCAGGCGCGGGCGGTGTTCGACCGCTGGTTCCTCTGCTACAGCCGCACCGAGCGGCTCGAGCAGCGCGTGCAGGTGCTCACCGAGACCCGGGCCGACCTGGTCGACCACTCGGCGGCCGAGCTGCGGCGGCTCGAGCGGGACCTCCACGACGGCGCCCAGGCGCGCCTGGTCGCGCTGTCGATGAGCCTCGGCATGGCCGACGCGGCCTTCGACAGCGAGGACCCCGAGCAGGCGCGGCGGCTGATCAAGGACGCCCGGTCGACGACCGCGGGGGCGATCGGCGACCTGCGCTCCGTCGTCCGCGGCATCCACCCGCCGGTGCTCGCCGACCGTGGTCTCGCGGGGGCCGTCGCCGCGCTCGCGATCGACATGGCGATCCCGGTGACGGTCGACGCCCGCCTGCCCGGGCGGCCGCCGGCCCCCGTCGAGTCGGCGGTCTACTTCGGCGTCGCCGAGTGCCTGGCCAACGTGGGCAAGCACTCCGGTGCCCGCAACGGCTGGATCACGCTGGCGCACGAGGACGACGTGCTGCGAGCGGTCGTCGGTGACGACGGTCGTGGCGGCGCCGATCCGGGGGCCGGAACCGGCATGCTGGGGGTGATGCGGCGGCTGGCCGCGTTCGACGGCACGCTGAGCGTCTCAAGCCCGGCCGGCGGCCCGACCATCGTCACCCTGGAGGTCCCGTGCGTCTTGTCCTCGCCGAAGACCACGCCCTCCTCCGGGCCGGCCTGATCCAGCTCCTCGAGGGCAACGGCTTCACGATCCTGCACGCGGTCGACAACGAGGCGTCGTTGTCGGCGGCACTGCTCGACCCGCTCGCCGAGGCGGCCGTGCTCGACGTACGCCTGCCGCCGTCGCAGACGGACGAGGGCCTGCGCGCGGCGATCGCCGTACGGGCTGCGCGTCCGGGCTTCCCGGTCATGGTTCTGTCGCAGTACGTCGAGCAGCTCTACGCCCGCGAGCTGCTGGCCAGCGGCGTGGGTGCCGTCGGGTACCTGCTCAAGGACCGGGTCTCCGACGTCGCCGAGTTCGTCGACGGCGTACGACGCGTCGCTGCGGGTGGCACCGTGCTCGACCCGGAGGTCGTGGCGACCGTGATGGCACGGCAGCGCGAGGAGCCGCTCGAGCGCCTGACCCCCCGGGAGCGCGAGGTGCTCGGGCTGATGGCGGAGGGCCGCTCCAACGCGGCGATCGCCGGGCTCCTGCACGTCACGGACAAGGCCGTGGCCAAGCACATCAACAGCATCTTCACGAAGCTCGACCTGCCGATCGGCGAGGACGACCACCGGCGCGTGCGGGCCGTGCTCGCCTGGCTGCGGGTCTAGACGAGCAGTGCCCGTACGGCGTCGCGCGCCGCGGTGGGATCGGCTGCGGACAGGGCCGCCTCGGCGGCGTCCTCGCACTCGTCCATCGACGCGGCGGCGAGCTGCGCTCCGACCGGTCGTACGGCGGCCGCGGCCATCGACAGCGAGGTGACCCCCATGCCGACGAGGACGCAGGCGAGCAGCGGGTCGGCGGCGGCCTCGCCGCAGACCCCGACCGGCTTGCCGGCCTGGCGCCCGGCCTCGGCCGTGATCGCGATCAGCTGCAGCACGGCCGGCTGCCACGGGTCGGTGAGGTGCGCGAGGTCGGTCGCCATCCGGTCGGCGGCCATCGTGTACTGGGTCAGGTCGTTGGTGCCGATGGACAGGAAGTCGACGACCTCCAGCATCCGGTGGGCGAGCAGCGCGGCACTCGGGACCTCGACCATGACGCCCGCCTTGAGCCCGAGGGCGTGCACCTTGTCGGCGAACTCCTTCGCCTCGGCCACCGTCGCGACCATCGGCGCCATCACCCAGGTCTCGGTGCCGGTGGTGGCGGCAGCGGCGGCGATCCCCTCGAGCTGGCGGTCCAGCAGGCCCGGGTTGCCGAACGACAGCCGCAGCCCGCGGACGCCGAGGGCGGGGTTCTCCTCGCCCTCGTGGGTGGCGAACGCGACGGGCTTGTCGGAGCCCGCGTCGAGGGTCCGCACGACGACGTATCGGTCGCCGTCGAACGCCGCCAGCACCTCGCCGTAGATCTCCGCCTGCTCGTCGACCGACGGCTCGTCCTGGCGGTTGAGGAAGGACAGCTCGGTGCGGAAGAGCCCGACGCCCTGCACGGGCGCGGTGGCGGCCGACCGGGCCGACTCGCCGTCCGCGACGTTGGCCAGGATCTTGACGGGTACGCCGTCCGCGGTGGCGCCCGGACCCGACCAGGACGCCAGCGCGCTGCGAGCAGCGGCGTCGGCGGCCACCCGGTCGGCCGCCTCGTCCGGGTCCGCCTCGGTCTCGATGGTGCCGGCGACCCCGTCCACGAGCAGCGGCGTGCCACCCGCGAGCGACATCGCCCCGACGACGCCGACCACGCAGGGGATGCCGAGCTGGCGGGCGATGATCGCGGTGTGGCTGGTCGGGCCGCCCCGCTCGGTGACCAGCGCGAGCACGAGCCGCGGGTCGAGGCCGGCCGTGTCGGCCGGCGCCAGGTCCTCGGCCACCAGCACGCACGGGGCCTCGGGCACGCCGACGCCGGGCTCCGGCTCGCCGACGAGCTGGGCGACGATCCGCCGCTCGATGTCCTGCAGGTCGGTGACCCGCTCCGCCATCAGGCCGCCCATGCCGGTGAAGATCGAGACGAACTGCTCGACGGCTGCGTTGACCGCGGCGAGCACGTCGACGTCCGCCCTGAGGTGCTTGCGCACCGCGCCGCGCAGCCCCTTGTCGCGGGCCAGACCCGCGCTCGCGGTGAGCACCTGGGCGGCCGCACCGGAGGCGCTCGAGGCCTTGCGGGCGAAGCCCTCGGCGACCGCCTCCGCGGCCGCGTCGTACGCCGCGAGGGCCGCGTCGGAATCGGCGTACGCCGTGCCGTCGTACCGCTCGATCGCCGCCGGCGACACCTCGCTCCGCACGAGCGACGCGGGTCCGTAGGCGACTCCCGGCACGACCGGCGTACCGCGGAGGATGGCTGCAGAAGGGGTGACCATGGTCACGAGTGAACCAGCCGCCTGCCTTGACAGTCAACACATTCGGGCGTAAAACAACACATACACAGATCGCGAACGGAGGCAGGTGCTCGATGACAATGTACGCCGAGGAGCGCCAGCAGGCGATGGCCCAGCTCGTGACCGACCGCGGCCGCGTCTCGGTCACGGCGATCGCCGAGCAGTTCGACGTCACGACCGAGACCGTCCGCCGCGACCTGTCGGTCCTGGAGCGGATGGGTCTGCTCCGGCGCGTGCACGGCGGGGCCGTCCCCGCCTCCGCGCTCGCCGTGATCGAGGCCGGGCTCGGCGAGCGCGACCAGGCGAACACGGCCGAGAAGGATCGGATCGCCCGCGCCGCCCTCGACCTGCTCCCACCCGCCGACGGCACCGTGCTCATCGACGCCGGGTCGACCACCAGCCGGTTCGCCAGCCTGCTCCCCCGCGACCTCCGGCTCACCGTCGTCACCCATGCCGTCCCGGTCGCCGCCCGGCTCGCCGGCAGCCCGCAGGTCGAGCTGCACCTGCTCCCCGGTCGCGTGCGGCCCACCACCCAGGCGGCCGTCGGCGCCGACACTGTCGCCGCGCTCGGCGTCCTGCGGGCCGACGTCGCCTTCCTCGGCACCAACGGGCTGACGCTCGACCACGGGCTGTCGACCCCCGACCGCGAGGAGGCGGCCGCCAAGCGCGCCATGGCCTCGTCAGCCCGCCGCGTGGTCTGCCTGGCCGACTCGAGCAAGGTCGGCGTCGAGGCGCCGCTCCGCTTCGCCGACCTGACCGACCTGGACGTGCTGGTCACCGACGACGGCATCTCCGACGACGATCGACGCGCCCTCGAGCGCGCCGACGTCGAGGTCGTGGTGGCGTGATCCTCACCCTGACCGCCAACCCCAGTCACGACCGCACGGTCGCGCTCGCGGGCCAGCTGGTGCGCGGCGCCGTGATCCGGTCCGAGTCGGTGACCTCCCAGGCCGGCGGCAAGGGCGTCAACATCTCCCGCGCGTCGATCGGCGCCGGCATCCCGTCGATCGCCGTGCTGCCGGCCCCCGACGACGACCCGTTCGTCCACGAGCTGCTCGCGGCGGGCATCGACTGCCGCCCGGTGCACACGGACGGCGCACTGCGCGTCAACATCACGATCAGCGAGCCCGACGGCACGACGACCAAGCTCAACAGCCCGGGACCCACGGTCACCCGCGAGGTCCTCAACGCCCTCACCGAGTCGCTGCAGCGCCGCGCCGGCCAGGCCGACTGGATCGTGCTCGCCGGCTCGCTGCCCCCGGGCGCACCGGTCGGCTGGTACGCCGAGCTCGTGTCCGCCCTCAGCGGCTGCGGCGCCAGGATCGCCGTCGACACCTCCGACGCACCGCTCCTCGCGCTCGTCGACGGGCTCGAGGTCGCGGCCCCGCACCTGATGAAGCCCAACGGCGAGGAGCTGGCCTCCTTCACAGGCGACGACCCCGAGGAGCTCGAGTCCGACCCCGTCGTCGCCGCCCGGTCCGCGGCAACCCTGGTCGCCCAGGGCGTCGAGACCGTGCTCGCCACGCTCGGCCCGCACGGTGCCGTCCTCGTGACCGCCGACGGCGCGTGGCACGCCGCTCCCCCGCCCACGACCGTGGTCAGCACGGTCGGTGCGGGCGACTCCAGCCTGTTCGGCTACCTCCTCGGGGACCTGCGCGGGCTCGCAGCCGAGCACCGACTCGCGCTCGCCGTCGCCTACGGCAGCGCCGCCGCCGGACTTCCCGGCACGACCATCCCGCAACCCCACCAGGTCCGTCCCGAGCTCGTCTCGGTCCGCCGCCTCGACATCACCTCGGGAGATTGACCATGTCCGACCTCATCAACCCCAGCCTCGTGCGCCTCGACGCCGACCTCGGCGCCGACAAGCACGACGTGATCCGGGCCCTCGCCCGGGTCGTCGAGGACGCCGGCCGCGCGACGGACGTGGAGCAGCTCGTCGAGGACGTGTTCGCCCGCGAGGCGAAGTCCGCCACCGGCCTGCCCGGCGGCATCGCCATCCCGCACTGCCGCACCGCCGGCGTCCTGGAGCCGACGCTGGCGTTCGCCCGCCTCTCCCCGACGGTCGACTTCGGCGCCAAGGACGGCGCCGCCGACCTCGTCTTCCTGATCGCCGCCCCCGAGGGCGGAGCCAACACCCACCTCCAGCTGCTGACCAAGCTCGCGCGGTCCCTGGTGAAGGCGTCGTTCACCGACGCCCTGCGGGCGGCGACGACGCCCGACGAGGTCGCCCGGCTCGTCAACGACGTCGTCGGCGAACCCGCCGCGTCGCCGGTCGCGGCCCCGACCACCGCACCTTCGGGTCGTCGGAGCCTGGTCGCCGTCACCGCCTGCCCGACGGGCATCGCGCACACCTACATGGCCGCCGAGGCCCTCGAGGCCGCCGCCGAGAAGGCCGGCGTCGACATCACGGTCGAGACCCAGGGCTCGGCAGGTACGACGCCGCTGCCCGCCGCGACGATCGCAGCGGCCGACGCCGTCATCTTCGCTGTCGACGTGGGCGTCCGCGACCGCGGCCGCTTCGCCGGCAAGCCGCTCCTCTCCTCGGGCGTGAAGCGCCCGATCGGGGAGGGCGACGCGATGATCGCCGAGGCCCTCCGCCTCGCCGACGACCCCAACGCCCCCCGGGTCGAGGGCGGCGGGTCCGACGAGGGCTCCGGTGCCGGCGGCAGCGAGACCGGCGAGAGCTGGGGCGGACGTACCCGCCGCGTGCTGATGACCGGCGTGTCGTACATGATCCCCTTCGTCGCGGCCGGCGGCCTGCTGATCGCGCTGAGCTTCCTGCTCGGCGGCTACGAGATCGTCGGGCCCTACGGCGACATCGCGGTCAACAACACGATCTTCGACCTGCCCAACCCGAGCGCGCTCGGCCTCGACCACGCGCTCTTCGGCTCCGGCCTCGCGGCCTACATCGGGGCCCTCTTCTTCATCATCGGCAAGACCGCCTTCATGCTCTTCATCCCGGCGCTGGCGGGCTACATCGCCTACGCCATCGCCGACCGGCCGGGCATCGCGCCCGGCTTCGTGATGGGTGGCCTGGCCTCGAACATCTTCGGCGTGCACGCCTCCGACGCGGCCGCGACCCCGCTGCCCGCGACCGGCTTCCTCGGCGCCATCATCGGCGGCGTGCTCGCCGGCGTGATCGCGCACTGGGTCTCCGGCTGGAAGGTCCCGACCTGGATGCGCGGCCTGATGCCGGTGCTGATCATCCCGCTCTTCACCTCGATCGTGGCCGGCCTGCTGATGATCATGGTCTTCGGCAAGCCGATCGGCTGGCTGATGGACCAGCTCCAGGACGGCCTGAACTCGCTCAACGGCAGCAGCGCGATCCTGCTCGGCGTCATCCTCGGCCTGATGATGGCCTTCGACATGGGCGGTCCGCTCAACAAGGTCGCCTACAGCTTCGCGGCAGCCGGTGTCGGTGGTGCGGCGTTGGCCAGCGACGCTCCGGAGCTGAAGATCATGGCCGCGGTCATGCTGGCCGGGATGGTCCCGCCCCTGGCCCTGGCGCTGGCCACCGTCGTACGCCCCGGACTCTTCAACGCGGCGGAGCGCGAGAACGGCAAGGCCGCTTGGGCCCTGGGCGCCAGCTTCATCACCGAGGGCGCGATCCCCTTCGCCGCGGCCGACCCGCTGCGCGTGATCCCGGCGATCATGGCCGGCAGTGCCGTGACCGGCGGCCTCTCGATGGCCCTCGACGTCGGCGTCCGCGCCCCGCACGGCGGCATCTTCGTGCTCTTCGCCGTCAGCAACATCTTCGGCTACCTGATCGCGCTCGCTGCCGGCACGATCGTCGGCGCCGCCGGCGTCATCCTGCTCAAGTCCATCGGCCGCACCGACCGAGAGACGGCCGACGAGCGCGAGCTCGTCACCGTCTGACCGCCGTACCCCCACCCAAGGAGAAACGCATGCCCAGCAAGACCGTCGCCGTCGGCTCCTCCGTCGGCCTGCACGCCCGGCCCGCCCAGCTCATCTCCGAGGCCGTCGAGGAGCTCGACGTCGAGGTGCTGCTCGGCCTCCCCGGCGACGAGCCGGTGGACGCCAGCTCCTCGCTGCTGATCATGACCCTCGGCGCCGGTCCCGGCGACCTGGTGGAGGTCACCAGCGACGACCAGGCAGCGCTCGACGCGATCGTCGCCCTCGTCGAGAAGGACCTCGACGCCGAGTAGTCAGCCTCTACCTGTCCCGCAGGGCCAGGTAGACCGCGCGCACGCCGACGGCCCGCTCGAGCTCACGCATCACGCTGCCGAAGAACTGCTCGCGGTAGGCCTCGTCGGTCACGGTCGACACGGTCAGGTAGAGGCCGGAGAAGGCCGCGAGGAACGTCGAGACCTGCAGCAGGGCGCGCGAGGTGTTGAACGTCGGGTCGGTCTGCCAGGCCTCCATCACGTCGCCGCTCATGATGATGCTGCCGAAGAGCACCAGGAACGCGAAGACCGACAGCGAGAGCAGCAGCACCTGGACGAACTGGACGATGATCAGCACCAGGATCAGGTTCCAGCGCTCGTAGCCCGTGACCTCGGCGTACGACGCCGGGTCCGCGTCCGGGTCGTCGAGCAGCTCACGCGCGGCCTCGGCCAACGGCGTCTTCGCGCAGGTGCGGAGCAGGAACGCGTCGTCGACCTCGTCGTCGGCGCGGTCCACCTCCTCGGGCAGCCGGACGAAGAGGAAGCCCACGGCCAGCGTGGCGAAGAGCAGCACCACGAGCCACAGCGCGCCGACGGTCAGGTTGCCGCCGACCTGCCACATCTCGGTGTTGATGAAGAGGAACGTGATCGCGAGCAGCAGCAGCGGCAGCGCCCGGGTCGTCATCGGGAGCAGCAGCCGCAGGCTGCCGGACGTCCGGCTGAGCGCCCAGCCGACACTCGAGCGGGCCCGCAGCGCGGTGAGCGCGTACCAGAGCGCCGCCAGCAGCACGATGGCCAGCAGCACCGCCGGCCCGGCGCTGATCTCGTCGGAGAACCACGCGAGGCCGACGCCGGCGGCGATCGCGAGCACGACCACCGCCACCAGGAGCGGCAGGGTGCGACCGGGGCGCAGCGCAGCGCGTACGGCGGCCCGCTCGTCGGGCACGAAGTAGGGCAGGCCGTGCTTCTGGAACCAGAGCTCGGCCGCGGCCAGCGGCTCGACCGGCTCGGCCGTCATCCGACCAGCAGCTCGCGCGCGCGGTCGACGTCGGCCGTCATCTGCTCGACGAGTGACTCGACGGAGTCGAACGCCACCATGCCGCGCAGCCGCTCGACGAAGCTCACCTCGACCTCCACGCCGTACAGCTCCAGGTCGGTGCGGTCGAGCACGTAGCTCTCGACGCGTCGGTCCCGGACGCCGTTGAAGGTCGGGTTGGTGCCGACGCTGATCGCGGCCGGGTAGCGCTCCCCCGTGTCGAGGCGCCGCAACCAGCCGGCGTAGACCCCGTCGGGCGGCCCGGCGGTCATCGAGCTGGTCGGCACGTTGGCGGTCGGGAAGCCCAGCCCGCGGCCGCGCTGGTCGCCCTGGACGACCACGCCGCGCACGGCGTACGGACGTCCGAGGGCCTCGGCGGCACCGGCGACGTCGCCGGCGGCCACGCTCATTCGGACGTACGTCGAGGACCACACCTGCGGACCGCCGTCGAGCGGGATGCCCTCGGCGGTGAAGCCGAGCCGCGCACCCACCTCGCGCAGCGTGGCCACGTCGCCGGAGGCGCGGTGGCCGAAGCGGAAGTTGGCGCCGACGACCACGGCCGCCGCGTGGAGGGTGTCGACGAGCACGCGCTCGATGAACTCCTCCGGCGACCAGCCCGCGACGTCGCGGTCGAATGGCACGGCGAGGACGTGGTCGGCGCCGACGGCGCCCAGCAGCTCGGCGCGGACCTCGAGGGAGGTCAGCATCGTCGGAGCGTGCTCGGGGCGGAGCACCGCCATCGGGTGCGGGTCGAAGGTGACCGCCACGACGGGCAGCGACCGCTCGTCGGCGATCTCGCGGGCCCGGGCCAGCACGTGCCGGTGCCCGAGGTGCACGCCGTCGAAGTTCCCGATCACCACCGTGGTCGGGCCGAGGTCAGCCGGGACCTCGTCGAGGGAGCGCCAGATCTGCACGGAGGAGAGACTATCGACCGGGCTAGACGAACACGGCGACGGCCTTGGCCGTCTCACCGCGCGGCTCGTACAGGGCGAGGAACTCGCCGTCGGGCGCGAACACCGCGGTGAGCTCGTCCAGGCCGACGTCGAGGGCCCGACCGACGCGGACGTCGGCAGCCTGGGTGTCGTCGAGCTCGCGGCTGGGGAACGCGGCGCGGGCGGCGTCGGCGATCGGCATCAGCACGCCCTGCAGTCCGGGAGGGGCCTCCCCCAGCTGGTCGAGCGTGCGGGCGCTCGCCAAGTCGTAGGGTCCGACGGCGGTACGCCGCAGCGCGGTCAGGTGGCCGCCGACGCCGAGCCGGGCGCCCAGGTCGCGGGCGATGGCGCGGATGTAGGTGCCGCTCGAGCAGCGCACCGAGAGGTCGACCTCGGCGCCGCGCACGGCGCGGACCGTGAGCTCGTGCACGGTGACGGGTCGGGCCTTCAGCTCGACCTCCTCACCGTCGCGGACGCGTTGGTAGGCACGCTTGCCGTCGACCTTGATCGCGGAGACAGCCGTCGGCACCTGCAGCAGGTCGCCGACGAACTCGCCTGCGGCGGCGCGGACGACGGCCTCCTCGAGCCCGTCGGTCGACGCCGTCGCGGTGACCTCGCCCTCGGCGTCGTCGGTGGTCGTCGAGACACCGAGGCGGATCGTCGCGTCGTACCCCTTCTCGGTCAGCATCAGGTGACCGAGCAGCCGGGTCGCCCGGTTGACCCCCAGCACCAGCACGCCGGTCGCCATCGGGTCGAGCGTGCCGGCGTGGCCGACCTTGCGGGTGCCGGCCAGCCGGCGAACCCGGGACACCACGTCGTGCGACGTCATGCCGCCCGACTTGTCGACGACGACCAGGCCGGACTCAGCCGTCACTCGTCGTCGTCTTCGTCGGCCTCGTCGGCCTCGTCGTCGGCGACGACCTCGCGCGGCTTCTTGTACGGGTCCGCGTCGCCGGCGTACGTCGCGACCCGGCGGGCGGCGACCTCGTCGTCGGCCGCCTTGGCCCGGGCCAGGACCTCGTCGAGCTGGCGGGCCGTCTCGGGCAGGGCGTCCGCGATGAAGGTCAGCGTCGGCGCCGTCCGGGTGCCGAGCTGCTTGGCGACCTCGGCCCGGATGAGGCCCTTGGCCGACTCCAGCGCCGCGGCCGTGCTGGCCAGGGCGGCCTCGTCGTCACCGTCGGCACCGAGCACCGTGTAGAAGATCGTCGCCTGCTGCGAGTCGCCGGTGACCCGGACGTCGGTCACGGTGACGAACCCGAGGCGGGGGTCCTTGATCCGTCGTTCCAGCATCTCCGCGACGACGACCTTGATCCGGTCGGCGATCTTGCGGACGCGAGGGTTGCTCATGGTTCCTACTCTCTCAAATCGCCGAGTCGGCGCCAGTTTCAGGTGAACTGGCGCCGACTCGACAGTGACTAGCCGATCAGCTGCGCGGGATCTCGCGCATCTCGAACGCCTCGATGATGTCGCCTTCCCGGATGTCCTGGAAGTTGCGCAGCACCAGACCACACTCGAAGCCCTCGCGGACCTCGGACGCGTCGTCCTTCTCGCGCTTGAGCGACAGCAGGTCGAGGTTGTCGGCGACCACGGCGCTGTCCCGGAGGACGCGGACCTTGGCGTTGCGACGGATGACACCGCTGGTGACCATGCAACCGGCGATGTTGCCGATCTTCGACGAGCGGAAGATCGCACGGATCTCCGCCTGGCCGAGGGTCGACTCCTCGTACTCCGGCTTGAGCATGCCCTTGAGCGCTGCCTCGATCTCCTCGATGGCGTTGTAGATGACCGAGTAGTACCGGATCTCCACGCCTTCCTTGTCCGCCATCTCGGTCGCCTTGCCCTGGGGCCGGACGTTGAAGCCGATGATGATGGCGTCGGAGGCCGCAGCCAGGTCGACGTTGGTCTCGGTGATCGCACCGACACCGCGGTCGATGACGCGGATGTTGACCTCGTCGCCGACGTCGATCTGCGACAGCGCGTCCTCGAGAGCCTCGACCGAACCGGACACATCGCCCTTGAGGATGAGGTTGAGCTCCTGGCTCGCACCCTTCTCCATGGAGGCCATGAAGTCCTCGAGCGTCCGACGCACGCGGCGCTTGGCCTGCATGGCCGCCCGCTCGCGCGACTCGCGCTTCTCGGCGATCTGACGTGCCATCCGGTCGTCCTCGACCACGATGAACGTCTGACCGGCACCCGGGACAGCGGTGAGTCCGAGCACCATCACCGGGCGCGACGGGTCGGCCTCGGTGATGTTCTCGCCGTGCTCGTCGAGCATCGCCCGGACCCGGCCGTAGCCGGCTCCCGCGACGATCGAGTCGCCCACGTGCAGCGTGCCGCGCTGGACCAGCACCGTGGCGACCGGGCCGCGACCACGGTCGAGGTGCGCCTCGATGACGAGACCCTGGGCGTCCTGGTTGGGGTTGGCCCGCAGGTCGAGCGACGCGTCGGCGGTCAGGATGACCGCCTCGAGCAGCTTGTCGAGGTTGAGCTCGGACTTGGCCGAGACGTCGACGAACATCGAGTCGCCGCCGTACTCCTCGGGCACCAGGCCGTACTCGGTCAGCTGGCCACGGACCTTGGTCGGGTCCGCGTCCGGCTTGTCGATCTTGTTGACCGCGACCACGATCGGGACGCCGGCGGCCTTGGCGTGGTTGAGCGCCTCCACCGTCTGCGGCATGACACCGTCGTCGGCCGCGACCACGAGGATCGCGATGTCGGTGGCCTGCGCACCACGAGCACGCATGGCGGTGAACGCCTCGTGACCCGGGGTGTCGATGAAGGTGATCCGACGCTCGTTGCCGTCGACCTCCGCCGTGACCTGGTAGGCACCGATGTGCTGCGTGATGCCACCGGCCTCCTTGTCGACGACGTTGGCGTTGCGCAGCGCGTCGAGGAGCTTGGTCTTGCCGTGGTCGACGTGACCCATGACGGTGACGACCGGCGGCCGGATGGCCAGGTCGTCCTCGTCGCCCTCGTCCTCGCCGAAGCCCAGGTCGAAGGACTCGAGCAGCTCGCGGTCCTCGTCCTCCGGGGACACGACCTGGACGACGTAGTTGAGCTCCTCACCGAGCAGCTCGAACGTCTCGTCGTTGACCGACTCGGTCGCCGTGACCATCTCGCCCAGCGAGAACAGCATCTGCACCAGGGCCGACACGTCGACGCCGATGCGCTCGGCGAAGTCCGTCAGGGACGCGCCGCGAGGCAGCTTGACGGTCTCGCCGTCGCCCTTGCGGACGCGCACGCCACCGATCGTCGGGGCCTGCATGGCCTCGAACTCCTGGCGACGGGCCCGCTTGGACTTGCGCCCACGACGCGACGGGCCACCCGGGCGACCGAAGGCACCCTGGGTCTGGCCGCGCTGGCCGGGACGGTTGGGACGACCACCGCTGGGGAAGCCACCGGTGCGACCCGGTGCACCAGCACCGGCGCCGGCACCCGGAGCTCCGCGGCCGGGTGCGCCACCGCGACCCGGGGCACCGCCACCGGGGCCGCCACGAGCGCCGCCGGGGCCACCAGGACCACCGCGAGCGCCGCCGGGACCACCGGGACCACGACCGCCGGGGCCGCCACCGAAGGCGGCCGGGGACTTGGGCATCATCGCCGGGTTGGGGCGCGGCATGCCCGGGCGACCGGGCGCGCCACCGTCACGGGCGCCCGGAGGACGCGGCGGACGGTTCTCGCCGCCGGGAGCACCCGGAGCGGCAGGAGCGGCACCGGGAGCACCCTCGCGGGCCGGAGCGGGCCGACGGCCCATGCCCTGGCTGGACGCGAACGGGTTGTTGCCCGGACGGGGGGTGCCGGCGGGCTTGCCCACCGGACGGGGGGCGGGAGCCTTGGGGGTGCCGGAGGCGGCGGGCGCCTCGGGCTCGGCCGGCGGCTCGGTCGCTGCCGGAGCCTCCTCGACCGGAGCCTCGGCAGCAGCGGCCTTCTTGGGGCCGGGCTTGGGGGCAGCGGGAGACTCAGGGGCCGCGGTCTCCGCGACCGACTCGGCCACGGGTGCGGCCGCCTCGACGGGCTCCGCGACCTCGGCGGGCGCGGGAGCGGCCGCCTTCTTGGCGGGTGCCTTGGGGCCGGGCTTGGCGGGAGCCGCGGCCGGCGCCGGGGCGTCGGCCTTCAGCTTGTCGCCGACCTCCTTGCGGAAACGCATCTCCGCAGGCAACTCGACGGTGGAGCTCGCCGACTTGACGAACTCCCCCATTTCCTTGAACTTCTCGAGAACAAACTTGCTCTCGACGCCGAACTCCTTGGCGAGCTCGTGAACTCGGGTCTTAGCCACGCTTCTCCTTCTGGCCTGAGACCCGGGTCCAGAGCTGCTTGCCTGGGGGGTGATTCAGACCGTTAGTGGGGGTGCAAACTCATCGGAAAGAACTCATCGAGTGCTCATGAGCTGCTGCTCCAGTTTCTGTCGGTCGATCAGGGTTGGTGTGCGTGCGAGAGGTGCTCAGCCACCGGTGCGCTGGAGAGCCCCGTCGTGACCCGAAGGGCACGGCCGAAAGCCTTCCGGCGTACGGCGAGCTCGAAGCACTCGGCAGTGGGGTGCAGGTGCGCTCCCCGACCGGGTGCGGTGGCTGTCGGATCGGGTACGACGACCGGCTGGCCGTCTGCATCCGAGCCGGCGGTCACCCGCAACAACTCGCTCTTGGCGGCCCGCTTCCGACATCCCACACAGGTCCGGACCGGGCCCGTGAGGGCCGAGGGATCCGGGCATGCAAGAGAGCTGTGTTCACGCGCCACTGCTGTCTAGCCTAGCGCGCTCGGGCTCCGGATATCGAACCGGGGCGCCGCGCCGACCGCCTGGCCTACCGTGGACGGGTGCCCGACGGCTCCCCGTATCTCGTGGACGACTTCGACCAGGCGGACGTGGATCGCTCCACCTGGCTGACGTCCTACCTGCCGGCGTGGAGCTCACGGTCGGCGAGCGCGGCGACGTACACCGTGGAGAACTCCTGCCTGACGCTGTCCATTCCCCCGTCCCAGGGGCTGTGGTGCGCCGGCGACCACGAGCCGCCGCTGCGGGTCTCGGGCGTCCAGTCCGGGAGCTGGTCGGGCCCGGTCGGCAGCCATCGCGGGCAGCAGCGGTTCCGGGAGGGACAGGTGGTGCTCGAGGAGCAGCCGCGCCTCGAGGGATGGCTGCCGGCGTCGGGGCGGGCCGAGATCCGGTGCGCGATGACGCTCTCGCCGCGGTCGATGGCGGCGATGTGGCTCAGCGGCTTCGAGGACGACCCGGCGCAGGAGCACTGTGGCGAGCTCTGCGTGGTCGAGGTCTTCGGCAAGGACCTCGGGCCCGGGCCGTCCGCCGAGGTCGGGGTCGGGATCAAGGCGTTCCGCGACCCGGCGCTCCAGCAGGACTTCGCCGCTCCCCGGCTGCCGATCGACGTGAGCGAGATGCACACGTACGCCGTGGACTGGGACGCCTCCGCGGCGGTGTTCACCGTGGACGGCGAAGAGGTACGCCGGTGCGCGGGCCCACCGACGTACCCGATGCAGGTGATGATCGCCGTCTTCGACTTCCCGCACTGGTCGACCGGCGAGGACGACCACCTGGTGCCCGCGCTGACCGTCGACTGGGTCCGCGGGTAGGTCGCCGCGGCGCTGCTCAGGCCATGAGGACGCGCAGCACCTCGGGCCACAGCCGGCGACCCAGCTCGGCGTCGGCCGCGGGGGTGCCGCCGTGGGCCAGGTGCGACGGCGCCGGCGGGGTCTCGCCCGGGAGCACGACCCGGTGGCCGGCCTCGAGGTGGCTGACCACCGTCGTCTCCAGGCCGGCGTGGGTGCGGCGGCGCACGATCTCCTCCGCGAAGTCGAGCGACGGCCAGAGCCGGTCGTCGCCGCCTGCGGCCAGCACCACGGACCCACCGATCCGCTCGACCGGGATCCGCGCGGCGGGCACCCGGTCGGCGTACGCCTCGAGGCAGTGCTCGTAGAGGCCGACGTACTCCGGCGGGTCGCCGACCGGCGCCCAGGAGTCGTCGTACGGCACGAACGGCAACGGTTCGCCGCCACGCGTCCACGACGAGCGCTGCGGCCGCTCGGTCGACAGCGCCGCCCAGACGACGTCGCTGGGCGAGATCGCGACGACCGCGTCGACCTCCGGGTGGAGGGCGCCCAGCAGCAGCGCCGCCTCGGCGCCCCGGGAGGTGCCGAGCACCACCAGGCGGTCGCAGCGCCCGTGGAGCAGGCTGAGCGCGTCGTCGAACGACTCGAGCGGCACGCGGTCGAGGCGTTCGCCGAACCAGGCGTACGACGCGGCCGTGGCACCGGCGGCGGCGGCCAGCACCCGGCAGCGGTCCTCCTCGACCCGGCCGCTGGAGCCGGAGAGCACCAGCACGCCGGTCGGGCCGTCACCGATGACGAACATCAGCCCTCGGCGGGGACCTCGTCGTCGGAGCGGATGTCGATCCGCCAGCCCGTGAGGCGCGCGGCGAGGCGGGCGTTCTGGCCCTCCTTGCCGATCGCCAGCGACAGCTGGAAGTCGGGGACGACGACGCGGGCCGACCGGGCCTCGAGGTCGATGATCTCGACCGAGTTGACCCGGGCCGGCGACAGCGCGTGGGCCACCATCTCGGCCGGGTCCTCGGACCAGTCGATGATGTCGATCTTCTCGCCGTGGAGCTCCGACGTCACGTTGCGCACCCGCGATCCCATCGGGCCGATGCAGGCGCCCTTGGCGTTGACGCCCGGCGCGGCGGACATCACCGCGATCTTGGTGCGGTGACCGGCCTCGCGGGCGATCGCGGCGATCTCGACGGTGCCGTCGGCGATCTCGGGCACCTCGAGCGCGAAGAGCTTCTTGACGAGGTTGGGGTGCGAGCGCGAGAGCGTCACCTGGGGGCCGCGCATGCCCTTGCGGACCGACACGACGATGCACTTGATGCGCATGCCGTGCTCGTAGCGCTCCCCCGGGACCCGCTCGCCGACCGGCAGCATGGCCTCGATCTTGCCGAGGTCGACCATCACGTCGTCGGGGTTGCGGCCCTGCTGGATGATCCCCGAGATGATGTCGCCCTCCTTGCCGGCGAACTCGCCGAACCGGATGTCGTCCTCGGCGTCGCGCAGGCGCTGGAGCATGATCTGCTTCGCGGTGGTGGCGGCGATCCGGCCGAAGCCCTCGGGGGTGTCCTCGTACTCGCCGACGACGTTGCCCTCGTCGTCGACCTCGGAGGCGAGCACGGTGACGTGGCCGCTCTTGCGGTCGAGCTCGACGCGGGCGTTGTCGCGCGCTCCGGGAGTCTTCTGGTAGGCGGTGAGCAGTGCCTGCTCGATCGCTTCCACGAGCACGTCGAACGAGATCTCCTTCTCCCGCTCGAGCATGCGCAGGATGCTCATGTCGATGTCCATCAGGCCTCCTCCTCTTCCTCGTCGTCCGACTTCTGCCGGTTGAACTCCACCTGGACCAGCGCCTTCTTGACGTCGGCGTACGCCACGTCACGCCGCTCGCCGCTGACCTCCAGGGTCACCGACTCCGCGGCGGCCTCCAGGATCCGGCCGGTGAGGCTCTCGCCGTCGACGAGCGTGACCTTGACCAGCCGGCTCGCGTTGCGGCGCCAGTGGCGCTCGAGGGTGAGCGGGCGGTCGACCCCACGTGACGTGACCTCGAGCGTGTAGGGCTGCTCGCCCATGACGTCGGAGTCGTCGAGCACCCGGTTGACCTCGCGGGTCGCCTCGGCGACCTCGTCGAGGGTGACACCACCATCCTTGTCGACGGCGACCCGCAGGATCCGGCGCTTGCCGGCCGGGGTGATGTCGACGGCCTCGATGTCGAGGCCCAGGGCACGTAGGGGGTCGTCGAGCTCAGCCTCGATCCGGTCCCGAATGGCGTCCTGGTTGGTGCTGCTCACGGTCGGGCGACCTCCTTGTGCTGTTGTTGATCGTCCACGATAGCGGCTCCGGCCAGCATCGCCCGCACGGAGATAGGGTCGGCGCCGTGCCTGTCGATCCCCAGCTCTCGCGCCGCATTCTGCTGACGGCCGGCGTGGCCGGCGCAGGGCTCGCATCGGCCTGCGGCACCGCACGCCCAGCCGGCCCCGCCAGCGCCGACGATCCGGACGGATCGCTCGTCGACGAGGTGGTGGCCAGGATCACGGCGACCGCCGCTCTCGCCGGGCGGGTGCCGGGCCTGGTCGCGATGCACACAGCGCACCTCGACGCGCTCGATGCCGAGCCGCCGGTGCCGGGACGGGCTGCCCTGCCGCGACTCCGGCGCTCGGAGCAGCAGCTCCAGCGGTTCCTGGTCGGCGCCGCGATGACCGCCGAGAGCGGGCAGCTGGCCCGGCTGCTGGCCTCGATGTCGGCGGCCGTGTCGCAGCAGCTGGTGGTCCTGTGAGCACGGGCTCCCCCGGCGTCGACGCGCTGCAGACGACCCTCGCGGCCGAGCACGCTGCGATGTACGTCCTCGGCACGCTCGGCGGCCGGGTCTCGCAGTCGGCCGACCCGGCTCTGTCCACCGCGGTGACGGCGTCCTTCGAGGCGCATCGCCTCTACCGCGACCACCTGACGGCCGCGATCACCGATCTCGGTGGCGACCCGGTGGCTGCGGAGGCGGCGTACGACGTGCCGTCCGGGCTCGACCGGTCCGGGCAGATCGCCCGGGTCGCGCGCGAGACCGAGCAGTCCTGCGCGACGACGTACGCCTGGCTGGTGGCGAACACGGTCGACGACCTGCGCCGGTGGGCGATCGGGGCCCTGAACGAGACAGCGGTCCGCGTACTCACCCTCCGAGGAACTCCCGAGATGTTCCCCGGAGCAGGTGGGTACGCGGACCGCTGAGGCCTGGACTTGAGGCCCGAGAACGAGATCCGCCGGGATGTGGGGGGACTGGCGGTCCTCGCTCTTGCAAAAGCATGCAACACGGGCCCCGTTCGGCGCGAGAGAGCGCCAGACTCACGTTTCTGCATTGCACAAAAGTGCAGAAATCTGCAGCGGGAGGGTCCTCAGGACCAGCCGGCGAGGACGGCCGGGATCTCGGACAGCCGGTGCACGACCGCGTCCGGCGACCCTTCGGTGTGGCCGACCTGGGTCGGCGGGATCACGCTGTGCGGGACGTGGATGGCGCGCAGCCCGGCGTTCTGGGCCCCCCAGACGTCGTCGAAGAGGCGGTCGCCGACGTACACGCAGCGCGCGGGGTCCGTCGCACCGACGGCGTCCATCGCCGCCCGGAACGCGTCCGGTGACGGCTTCGTCCACGGGATCTCGCTGGTGTAGACGTCGCCGTCGATGAGGTCGAGCACCCCGTCGCGCCGGAAGAAGCCCTCGTGCCACGCCCGCGGCCAGATGGTGTTGGAGAGCACGCCGACCTTGATGCCGGCTGTCCGCAGCGCCTCGAAGAGCGGACCGACCTCGGGGTCGGTGAGCGTGTGCGGCTCCCAGAACTCGTAGTAGGCCGTGAGCAGGTCGGGGTCGTGCTCCAGCCCGGCCTCGGTGAAGAGGTCGGCCACGGTCGCGCTCTGCTGGTGGTCGCGGGAGCGGCCCCAGATGGTCTCGTTGGCCGCGTGCAGGCGCTCCCGGGAGACCTCGACGTCGTGGTCCGTGCTGACCGCCTGGGCCAGCGCGAGCGACTCGGCGTGGAAGTCCACGTCGTGCCACCGGGTGAGGGTGCCGCCCCAGTCGAAGATCACCGCGTCGATCCCAGCCATGGCGCCAACCTAAAGGGGCCTGCGTCAGCTCGCGAAACCGGCGATCTCGTCGGCCAGCCGTCCGGGCTGGTCGAGCGACACGAACGTCCGGGCGTCGGCGATCTCGACCAGGCGGGCGTCCGGGAACGCGGCGACCAGCCGGTGCGCGAGCTCGATCCGGAAGAACCGGTCCTCGGGCGCCCAGCAGAGCAGGACGGGTCGCTCGAACCCCGACAGCCGGGCGCCGACCTCCGCGAGCTCACCCGGACGCCAGGCACGTGCGAACGCGGCCACGTCACGCCGTACGCCGGGGTCGCGGAGGTAGGGACTCATCCACGGTTCGGTCTCCGCCGCGTCGAGGCGGCGCCGGACGAGACCGCCGAAGCCGAGCACGCTGGCTCGCATCCGTCCGGCGCGCATCGGCTGGACCGCCGCGAGCATGGTCCGCGGATGCCGCGCCAGCCGGAAGAGCAGGTCGAAGGGGAAGGGTGGGAAGACCTCGAACGCGTCGCAGTTCGTGAGCACCAGCCGGGCGATGCGCGACGGGTCCTCGTCCACGACCAGCTGGGCGACCGCTCCCCCGGTGTCGCTCCCGACCAGGATCACGTCGCGCAGGTCCAGGGTCGCGAGGAGCGACAGCACGATCCGCGCGACGCCCCGCGGCGACAGGTCCGCGTCCGGCGCCATCGAGCTCGGGTGCGCGCCCAGTGGCAGGGTCGGGGCCACCGTCCGGAACCCGCGCTCGGCGAGTCGTCCGGGGACGTCGCCCCAGACCGAGGCGTCGACCAGGAAGCCGTGCAGGAAGACCACCACGGCGCCGTCCACCGGCCCCGACTCCCGATAGTGGACCGTGCCCGTGGGGAGGTCGACGGTCCGGCGTTTCTGCGTCTCGGTCATGCTCGCCTCCGCTACGTTTCATACAAGGTGTACGTAACTTACGGACAGGTTGTATGGAAAGCAAGAGAACACAGCCGGCGCGGTCCGCGGCGACCCGCGCGGCCCTGGTCACCGCGGCCCGGCCGCTCTTCGCCGAGCGCGGGTACGCCGGCGTCGGCACCGACGAGATCGCGCGCGCTGCTGGGGTGAGCCGGGGCGCCCTCTACCACCAGTTCGCCGGCAAGGAGGAGCTCTTCGCGGCCGTCTACGAGCAGGTCGAGGCGGAGCTGACCGCGGAGATCGACGTCGCGTTCGCCGATGCGTTCGACGCCGGTCCGATGGTCGCGGTGCAGGCGGGCATCGACGCCTGGTTGCGCGCGTCGATGAACCCCGAGGTCCAGCGGATCGTGCTCATCGAGGCGCCGGCCGCCCTCGGGTGGGAGAGGTGGCGCGAGATCGGCCGGAGGTACGCCGTGGGGCTGGTCGAGGGCGCGGTCTCCGGGCTCATCTCGGCCGGCGTCTTCGAGCCGCAGCCGGTCACCCCGCTCGCCCACCTGCTGGTCGGCGCTCTCGAGGAGGGGACGCTCTACGCGGCGCGGGCCGAGGATCGGGAGCAGGCGCTCCGCGAGGTCGGCGCCGCCCTGCTCCGTCTCTTCGAGGGCCTCGCCGTCAGGACCTGACGAGCCTGACCACGTGGTCGACGACGTGGTCGGCCGCGACCTGCTCGTTGGTGCCGGCCGCCCGGTCCTTGACCTCGATC
The DNA here is from genome assembly GCF_039543825.1 of Nocardioides conyzicola. Classification (NCBI taxonomy): domain Bacteria; kingdom Bacillati; phylum Actinomycetota; class Actinomycetes; order Propionibacteriales; family Nocardioidaceae; genus Nocardioides; species Nocardioides conyzicola. Next base: position 49,752 of record NZ_BAABKM010000001.1, read on the forward strand.
ACGCCGTCGGCGAGGCCCTTGCCGACCACGACGATGGTCGGGACGCCGATCAGCTCGGCGTCCTTGAACTTCACGCCGGGGCTGATCTTGCCGGTGCGGTCGTCGTACAGGACCTCGATGCCCAGGGACGAGAGCTCGTGCGCGATCCGCTCGGCCGCCGCGAAGAGCTCGGGGTCCTTGCCGGCGGCGACGATGTGGACGTCGGCAGGCGACACCTCGCGGGGCCAGACGAGACCGAACTCGTCGAGGGTGCCCTCGGCGATCGCGGCGACCGCGCGGGAGGCGCCGATGCCGTAGGAGCCCATCGTGACCGTGACGAGCTTGCCGTTCTCGTCGAGCACCTTGAGGTCGAGCGCGTCGGCGAACTTCCGGCCCAACGCGAAGATGTGGCCCATCTCGATGCCGCGCGCCGTGTGCAGCGTGCCGTCGCCGTTGGGGCAGGGATCCCCCTCGCGGACCTCGGCGGCCTCGATGGTCCCGTCCGGCGTGAAGTCCCGACCGGCGACCAGGTCGATGACGTGGCTGCCGGCGACATCCGCGCCGGTGACCCAGCGGGTGCCCTCGACGATGCGGGGGTCGACGAGGTAGCGGATGCCGGACGCGTTCTTCTCGCCCAGCACGCCGGGGCCGATGTAGCCCTTGGCGAGCATGGGGTGGGCCGCGAAGTCCTTCTCGTCGAACGCCTCGATCTCGGCGGGGTAGACCTGCGCGTCGAGCCTCTTGAGGTCGACCTCGCGGTCGCCGGGCACGCCGATCGCCAGGGGCTCCCGCACACCGTCGGGGTGGCGCAGCACGACGATGACGTTCTTCAACGTGTCGGCGGCGTCCCAGGGCCGGTCGTCGCGGGCGAATGCCGCGTTGAGGTGGTCGACCAGCGTCTGGATGGTGGGGGTGTCGGGCGTCTGCTCGGCATGCGCGGCGGGCGCGTCGTCGTACGCCACGGGTGTGGGCGTCGGCACGCGGACCGCCTCGACGTTGGCGGCGTAGTCGCAGCTGCTGCACCGGACGTACGTGTCCTCGCCGTTCTCGGCCGCCGCCAGGAACTCCTCGGACATCGACCCGCCCATGGCGCCCGACATCGCCGAGACGATGACGTACTCGAACCCGAGCCGGTCGAAGATCCGGATGTAGGCGTCGCGGTGCTTCTGGTAGCTCGCCTCCAGGCCGGCGTCGTCGACGTCGAAGGAGTAGGAGTCCTTCATGATGAACTCGCGACCGCGCAGCAGGCCCGCGCGGGGGCGCGCCTCGTCGCGGTACTTGGTCTGGATCTGGTAGATCGACAGCGGCAGGTCCTTGTAGGAGCCGTAGAGGTCCTTCACGACGAGCGTGAACATCTCCTCGTGGGTAGGCCCGAGGAGGTAGTCGTTGCCCTTGCGGTCCTGCAGCCGGAAGATGTTGGGGCCGTACTCCGTCCACCGGCCGGTCGCCTCGTAGGGATCGCGCGGCAGCAGCGCAGGGAAGCTGAGCTCCTGCGCGCCGATGCCGTCCATCTCCTCGCGGATGATGCCCTCGATCTTGCGGAGCACCTTCAGGCCCAGCGGCAGCCAGGTGTAGATGCCGGGCGCCGCCCGGCGGATGTAGCCCGCGCGCACCAGCAACCGGTGGCTCGGGACCTCGGCGTCCGCGGGGTCCTCTCGAAGGGTCCGTACGAAGAGGCTCGACATCCGCATGATCATGCGGAGAGGTTACTTGCGGGCAGCGCTCGCCAGCGAACCAGTAACCACTCAGCCGCCGACGAGGACCGGTCGCGCCTCGACCACCCGCAGCTGCTGCGGGGTGCCCGGGATCGTGACCGTGCCCGCGACGTCGCGCCACGGACCGCCGCCGACGCGGAACTCGGCGGCGTACGTCGTGTCCACGCTCGGGCTCACCCGCCCCTTGCGGAGGTAGGTGTGGGTGACCTCCAGGTCCGGGTACGCCGCCCCCGGGCTCGTCGTCCGCTCCGACTCACCATCGCCGTACCGCCACCCGAACGACGCCGGCCAGATCCGCAGCTCCACCCGCTGCCCCAGCAGCGTCACCGCGCGGGTGAACTCACCCTGCTCGGTGTAGAAGTTCGTCTCGAAGTTCACCAACGTGCGGCCGTTCGGCGGCTGGATCACCAGCTTCGCCTCGGGGAGCGGGATGCGTCGGAAGGCTCGCGCGATCGAGCCGGGGGTCACGGTCGGCGCTGCACCGCCTTCCGGCGGCAGGTCGCAGTAGCGTCCTGGGTCGGCATCAATCTCGAGCGCGCTACGGACGCAAACTCGATCCCAGTCGGAGTCACGTGGTGGCGCCACATAGCCAATCGATGAGCTCTCGCTTGCACTGTCGCACCGCCGCTCCCACTTGATTCGAATAGTGCCGCTCACCATCTGCTCCGTGCGAACCCACTCGCAAGCCGCGCTCGCTTCGTCGGGCACCGACAGCACTCCGAGGGCGAGAAGCCCGGCGCAAAGCCATGCAATCGGCCTCATGACAGAAAGCCCACGAACGCAACGAGCCAGCGACCATCGGTCTGCCGCAACTTGAACTGGAGGATCGACCGATCGACCCCGTACACAACCGGCTCCGCGTCCGACGAGTTGTAGGTGCGCCCAGCTGCGATCGTCACGGCTGCCTTCACAGTCGTCTCGTCCGAATTGTCGGAGACCTGTTTAGCGCGATCTACTGTCCACCCCGAGGTCTCGAACCGTCCACCTGCGTCGATCACTGCATCAATCGGGTCAATGAGACCGTCGCATGACTCGCAGTCACTGGTACCCAGGGACCGCACTTCCGTCGAGTCTCCCGAGGTCATCGCGAGATTTTGCGCGTCGACCCATGCGCGCACGGTGTCCTCAGGGCTGAGAGCTGCAGCGGCCGACGTACTCGGCGAGGTCGGCGCCTCCGACGACGGCGGCGCGAACTTGGGCTCAGGGTCGTCGTCGGTGCACCCGGCCAGGCCGAGCACCGACAGGAGGGTGAAGGCGGTGAGTGCCGCCCGAGTACGGCTCACGTCGCCGATCATTCCCCGACATGCGCCGGAGCGAAACAGCGAGCCGCTCGCCTGTGGACAACCACCGCGTCCCGCTGGCAGCGGTGTGCCAGCAACCGTTTGGCGGCCACAGTCGGCACCATTCGGTTGCCTGCTCACCGCCTCCGAGCCGGCGCCGCGGCCAGCGGTGTGCCAGCAACCGTTCGACGGCCACAGTCGGCACCATTCGGTTGCCTGCTCACCGCCGCCCCGTGCCGACGCGCAGCACGGAGCCGTCAGCCGCGGGCGGCGCGCAGGGCGGCCCGGATCATCGGGAGCTGCATCGGCAGGCGTGCGAAGGACGCCACCTTGAGGCCGGTGTTCTTGGTCTTCAGCGAGTCCGTGGCCATCTTGATGTTGCCCGGATAGACCCCGAGCAGCAGGAGGACGCTGGCCCAGCCTGCGGCCCGGCGGGTGGCGGGTACGGCGAGGCCGGCAGCGCAGGCGAGCTCGGCGACGCCGCTGGCGAGGATCACCTCGCGGTGTGCGGGCACCCACGCCGGCATCAGGGGGAGGTAGACCTCCGGCTTGACCAGGTGGACGGTGCCGCTGACGGCGAAGCCGAGGGCCAGGGACTTCACGCTGCGTGGGAGGGCCATGGCCGCGAGCCTACGAGGCGGTCAGAACATCACGGTGGCGAAACGCGCCGTCTCGCGGAAGCCGACCCGCTCGTAGACGGCCCGCGCCGAGGTGTTCCAGTCGTTGACGTACAGCGAGACCACCGGCGCGATCTCGCGGCGCACCAGCTGGACCACGGCCGCCATGCCGGCGGTCGCCAGACCGAGCCCGCGCCGGTCGGCGGGCACGAAGACCCCCTGCACCTGGGCGGCGTACGGCGTCGCGCACGCGACCTCCGCCTTGAAGACGAGCCGCCCCTGGTCGTCGAAGCGCGCGAACGACCACCCGCGGTTGACCAGCTGGGCGACCCGCGCGCGGTAGAGGTCGGCACCGCCGCCGTACTCGGGCGAGACCCCGACCTCCTCGGTGTACATCGCGACGCAGGCCGGGTAGAGCTCGGCCATGTCCTCGCGCGTCGTACGCCGGACCAGCGGGTCGGGAGCGACCAGCGGGCCGGCTGCGATCTCCAGGTGCGGCTGGTCCCACCGCGCCTCGCGCGGCTGGCCCCACGAGCCGGCCACGCCGTTCCAGAAGCTCCGCACGGCCTCCTGCGGCCCGACGATCGTGGAGACCGTGCGACCGCGGGCCAGCGCCCGCTCGGCGAAGGCAGCGGCGTCGTCGACACTCGCCGAGACCGGCACCAGGTTGGCGCCCACGTGGCAGGCGGCGGCGAGCTCGCCGGACTCGAAACGGCCCCACATCTCGCCGCCGAGCCAGCGCGGCTCGAGGTTGGTGGTGGTGGCCCGGTAGTCGGCGAACACGTTGACCACCGGATCACGGCGCGCCAGCTCCAGGAAGGCGTCCAGGTCCGCGGCCCCGAGAGGGCGGACGCCGTGGCGGGTCGTGAGCACGGCAGGAGCCTAGATCACGTCCATGTGACGACGACCTCAGACGGAGTCGATGATCTCGCGGCGGCGCTTCTCGTACTCCTCCATCGTGATCAGCTCCTGGTCGACCAGCTGCCGCAGCTCGACCAACCGGGCGGCCGTGCTCGCCGGTGCCGCGGCCGGCTCGGCCGCCGGGGGCACGGGCGGCTGACGCAGGTTGGCCGCGAGGTACGTCGCCTCCAGGCCGTCGTCGGACAGCAGCGCCACCGCCGTCGCGTCGCTCTCGCTCATCCCCGCGTCACGCGCCATCCGTTGCGCGGCGCTGACCCGCCAGATGGACGCGCCGACCCCCGCCACCAGGACGAGCACGAACAGCGCGACGAACCACCCCGGGATACCGGGATCGTCCATGCTGTCCATGCCTGGCTCGAGGAAGTCGTCGTCGAACGGAATGATCAGCAACAGGAGCCGAGACATGGCGGGAGCGTACGACGCACCGGCCTGATCCCGCCGGAAATTGGGACCCCTCGGAGAGGACCGTTGCGGGTCCGGCTCACGTAGGGTCCCGACCATGCGACCGACGACCCGCATCGCGGCGACTGGCCTGTCCCTGCTCCTCGCGGTCGCCATGGCACCTGCCGCACCTGTGGTCGCCGCTACGGTGCAGCCCTTCGCGACGGAGTCGGCCACCAACGGGATCGTGCTCGGCCCGGACGGCAACCTGTGGGTCGCCGAGCAGTTCAACGACACCGTCGCGCAGCTGTCCCCGACGGGCGCGCCCCTCGCGAGCCTCCCGGTCGGCGCCAACCCCACGGCCGTGACCACCGGTCCCGGGGGCACGGTGTGGGTCGCCGTGACCGGGGCCGACAAGCTCGTCTGGATCGACGCTGCCTCCGCCTCGCCCACCGCCCACGACGTGCCCACGCCATCCGGCTGCGGACCTGCCGCCATCGCGTCCGGCGGCGACGGGCGGATGTACTTCTCGTGCAGCGGAGCCAGCAAGCTCGGCTCCGTCAAGGACGACGGCACGGACGTCGTGGCCGCGGATGTCGGCGCCGGACTGGTCTTCGACCTCGCCGTGACCAACGGGCACCTCTTCGCCCCCGACTACGACGGCGATGCGGTACGCCGCTTTGCGCTCGGCCGGACCCTGGTCCTCGACGGCACCGTCGCGATGCCGTCCGGCAGCTCCGGGCCTGACGGCATCGCCGCGGACGGCGCCGGACGGCTCTGGGTGACGGCGTACAACTCGTCGCAGATCCTCCGCTTCCCGGCCACCCAGAACCTCGGCACGGCAACAGTCGTCCCGCTGACGGGCGGCACGCTCGGCTCCCCGTTCGGCATCGTGGCGAGCGCTGACGGCTGGGTCTACGCCACCGGCAAGGAGAGCGGCAACCTGGTGCGGATCTCCTCCGACGGCAGCTCCAGCACCTTCTACGACCTGCCGGCCGGCGCCCAGGCGTTCAGCGTCGTCGACGGGCCGGCCGGCGACCTCTACGTCACCGACCAAGGACAGTCACGCATCCTCCGGTTCGTCAACAGCGCGCCCCGGGTGACCTCGCGACCGGCCAGCTCCGTCGCCTCCACGGGTGCGACGGCGTCGGCCACCGTGAGTCCCCAGGGCAACGCGACCCAGGTGGTCTTCGACTACGGGACGTCCACCGCCTACGGCCGCACCACGCCCGCACAGACCCTGGCCGCCGGAGGCGCGCCCGTCACCGTGGCGAGGAAGCTGACCGGCCTCAAGCCGGGCACTCGCTACCACGTGCGCGTGCGCGCCACCAACGGCGAAGGCTCCACGGTCGGGACCGACGTGGTGTTCACGACCAAGCCGGCCAGGCTCGCCGTCACCACCACGTTCTCCGTCACCCACGGCTCGACCACCGTCATCAAGCAGCTCAGGCTGGCCAAGCTGCGCGGGGGCGAGACGGTCGCGATCACGTGCTCCGGCAAGGGCTGCCCGTTCAAGGCGAAGACCTTCCGGCACCTCAAGAAGGGTCAGCGCTCCTTCGGGGCGGCGCTCTGGAAGGGCAGCAAGCTGCGGCCGGGCGTCCACGTCTCGGTCCGGGTGACCGCACCCAAGGCGATCGGGCGGTCGACCGTCCTCACGGTCCGCAAGGGCAAGGCACCGCGCATCGTGCAGGCGTGCCTGCAGCCCGGAGCCACCAAGCCGACGCGCTGCTAGGAGACGGTCACCGACGCCGCGGCACCGTCGACGGCCTCCATGCCCTCGGCGATCCGCATGGCCTCCTCGATCAGGGTCTCCACGATCTGCGACTCCGGCACGGTCTTGATGACCTCGCCCTTGACGAAGATCTGGCCCTTGCCGTTGCCGGACGCGACGCCGAGGTCGGCCTCACGGGCCTCCCCCGGTCCGTTGACGACGCAGCCCATGACGGCGACCCGCAGCGGGACCTCCATGCCCTCGAGGCCGGCGGTCACCTGCTCCGCCAGCGTGTAGACGTCGACCTGGGCGCGGCCGCAGGACGGGCACGAGACGATCTCGAGCTTGCGCGGTCGGAGGTTGAGGGACTGCAGGATCTGGATGCCGACCTTGACCTCCTCGACCGGAGGGGCCGACAGGGAGACCCGGATCGTGTCGCCGATGCCCTGCGAGAGCAGCGCACCGAACGCGGTCGCCGACTTGATCGTGCCCTGGAACGCCGGACCGGCCTCGGTCACGCCGAGGTGCAGCGGCCAGTCGCCGGCCTCTGCCAGCAGCTCGTAGGCCCGCACCATCACCACCGGGTCGTTGTGCTTCACGGAGATCTTGAAGTCGTGGAAGTCGTGCTCCTCGAAGAGCCCGGCCTCCCACACCGCCGACTCGACGAGCGCCTCGGGCGTCGCCTTGCCGTACTTCTCGAGGATCCGCTTGTCGAGGCTGCCGGCGTTGACGCCGATCCGGATCGACGTGCCACGGTCCTTCGCGGCGCGTGCGATCTCCTTGATCTGGTCGTCGAACTTGCGGATGTTGCCCGGGTTGACGCGTACGGCGGCGCAGCCGGCGTCGATCGCGGCGAAGACGTACTTCGGCTGGAAGTGGATGTCCGCGATCACCGGGATCTGAGAGTGCTGGGCGATCTCGGCGAGCGCGTCGGCGTCGTCCTGGCTGGGGCACGCGACCCGGACGATGTCGCACCCGGTGGCAGTGAGCTCGGCGATCTGCTGGAGGGTGCTGTTGACGTCGGAGGTGAGCGTCGTCGTCATCGACTGGACGGACACCGGGGACTCGCTGCCGACGCCCACCTTGCCGACCTTGATCTGGCGGGTCTTGCGGCGCGGGTTGAGCACGGGCGGCGGCGCCTCGGGCATCCCCAGGTTGATCTCGGTCATGTCTCGATCCTAGGCCGGGGTCACGACTGCAGCCGCACGGGGACGACGAGGTCCCCGACGATCAGCACCATGCCCATGACGAGCAGGCAGGCGGCCACGCAGTAGGCGATCGGCAGCAGCCGCGCGACGTCGACGTACCCGGGGTCCGGACGACCGCGCAGGCGGGCCCAGCCACGCCGGACCGCCTCCCACAGGGCACCGGCGATGTGGCCGCCGTCGAGCGGCAGCAGCGGGATGAAGTTGAACATGCCGATGAAGAAGTTGAAGCCGGCGACCAGCATCAGCAGGAAGACGGCCTTCTCCTTGACCGGGAAGGACTCCTCGGAGACCGTCTCGCCCGCGATCCGGCCGCCGCCGACGATGCTGACGGGTCCGTTCGGGTCGCGGGGGTGGACACCGACGATCGCCTCGGCGACACCCCACACCTTCTGCGGCAGCGTGCCGAGCGCGACGACCGTGTCCTTGGTCATCCCGCCCATCTGCTCGATCGTGTAGAGCGGTCCGCCGGTGACCAGCCCGGTGAAGGTCGGGCTGACGCCGAGGAAGCCGACCTGGGTCAGCTTGTCGTCGGTCATCGAGGTCGGCCGGGCGGTGACGGTCGTGTTGGTGGTGAGCGTCAGCTGCTCGCCGTCGCGCTCCACGACGATCGTCGCGGCACCGTCGTCGTTGCCGCGGATCTGGTCCTGCATGGCGTCCCAGCTCGTGAAGGGAGTGCCGTTGAAGGAGACGATCCGGTCACCCTTCTCGATGCCCGCGGCCTTGGCGGGGGCGACCGGGTCGGTGGCCGCGCAGGTGCGGTCGAGCTCGGCCGCCGGCAGCACGCAGTCGACGACCTCGCTGACCACGGGGCTGTAGGGCTTCGCCTCGCTGGGGTTGCCGTACGTCGCGAAGACGCCGGCGAAGATGAAGAACGCGATGAGGAGGTTCACCGTCGGCCCGCCGGCCATCACGATGACCTTCTTCCACCATGCCATCTTGTAGAAGAGGCGGTCGGAGTCCTCGGGCTTGATGGTCTCCCACTCGGCCGCGCGCGCGTCCGAGATGAGCTGCGTGAACATGCCGGTGTTGGACTTGCGGACCCGGACGACCTGGTTGCCCTGGGCGTCGACGGTGACCTCGTCGGCGAGCTCCGCCGCGCCCGGCGGGAGCATCCCGACGATCTTGACGTAGCCGCCGAGCGGCACCGCCTTGACGCCGTACTCGGTCTCCCCGACCTGCTTGCTCCAGACGGTGGGACCGAAGCCGATGAAATACTGCGTGACCTTCCCGCCGAACTTCTTCGCCGGGATCATGTGACCGAGCTCGTGGAGCCCGATCGAGGCCAGGATGGCGAGCACGAAGATCGCCACGCCCAGCAGGTAGAACAGGCCGGTCATCGGGTGTCTTCGATCCTCTCGGTGGCGGCGTCGCGCGCCCAGGAGTCGGCCGCGAGGACGTCCTCGACGGTCATCGACTGCCCCTCAGAGGGTACGTCGTCACTGCTGAGAACAGCCTGAACCGTGGGCACGATCTCGCTGAAGGCGAGACGACCGTTGCGGAAGGCCTCGACGCACACCTCGTTGGCCGCGTTGTAGATCGCCGGGGCGGTGCCGCCGCGCTCCCCTGCCGCGCGGGCGAGCGCCACCGCCGGGAAGGCATCGTCGTCGAGCGGGAAGAACTCCCAGGTCTCGGGCCGGCTCCAGTCGACGGACGGGGCCGCGTCGGGCACCCGGTCCGGCCAGGCGAGGCCGAGGGCGATCGGGATCATCATCGTGGGCGGGCTCGCCTGCACCAGGGTCGAGCCGTCGACGAACTCCACCATCGAGTGCACGACGCTGGTCGGGTGGACCACGACCTCGATCCGGTCGTACGGGATGCCGAAGAGCAGGTGGGCCTCGATCACCTCGAGGCCCTTGTTGACCAGGGTCGCGGAGTTGATGGTGATGACCGGCCCCATGTCCCAGGTCGGGTGGTTCATCGCCTGCTCGGGCGTGACCTCCGCGAGCTGCTCGCGGGTCCGCCCGCGGAAGGGCCCGCCGCTGGCGGTGAGCACGAGCCGGCGTACCTCCTCGGGAGTCCCGCCGCGCAGGCACTGGGCCAGGGCGCTGTGCTCGGAGTCGACCGGCACGATCTGGCCCGGCTTGGCGCGGTCCAGGACCAGTGGGCCGCCCATGATCAGCGACTCCTTGTTGGCGAGCGCGAGGGTGTTGCCGGCGTCGAGAGCGGCCAGGGTGGGACGCAGCCCGACCGCGCCCGTGATGCCGTTGAGCACGACGTCGCAGTCGCGTCCGGCCGCCTCGGTGGAGGCCTCCTCGCCGAGCCCGGAGTACGCCGGCCGGAACTCCGCCACCTGCGCGTCGAAGAGCTCGCGGTGGGACCCGCCCGCGGTCAGCCCGACGACCCGGAAGCGGTCCGGGTTGGCGCGGACCAGGTCCAGCGCCTGCGTGCCGATCGAGCCCGTGCTGCCGAGCACCACCACATCTCTCACCCGACCAGTGTCCAGCATTAGGCTCCCCACATGAGCATCGAGCAGGAGCGTCGCCTCGTCACCCAGATCCCCGGCCCCGCCTCGCTGGAGCGCCTCGACCGCAAGAAGGCGTACGTCGCCGACGGGGTCGGCACCACGCTGCCGGTCTTCATCACGGAGGCCGGTGGCGGGATCCTCGTCGACGTCGACGGCAACCAGCTGATCGACCTCGGCTCGGGCATCGCCGTGACCACCGTGGGCAACGCGGCACCGGCGGTGGTCCGCAACGTCCAGGCGCAGGTCGCCGCGTTCACGCACACCTGCTTCATGGTCACGCCGTACGACGGCTACGTGGACGTCTGCGAGGCGCTGGCCGAGCTCACCCCGGGCGACCACGCCAAGAAGTCGGCCCTCTTCAACTCCGGCGCCGAGGCCGTCGAGAACGCCGTCAAGATCGCGCGCGTCGCGACCGGACGCGATGCGGTCGCGGTCTTCGACCACGCCTACCACGGCCGCACCAACCTGACGATGGCGATGACCGCGAAGAACATGCCGTACAAGAACGGCTTCGGGCCCTTCGCCGGCGAGGTCTACCGCGCGCCGATGTCCTACCCGCTGCGCGACGGTCTCACGGGCGAACAGGCGGCCGCCCGCGCGATCGACGTGATCGACAAGCAGGTCGGCGCCGCCAACCTCGCCTGCATCGTGATCGAGCCGATCCAGGGCGAGGGCGGCTTCATCGTCCCGGCGACCGGCTTCCTGCCCGCGCTCGCGGCCTGGGCGGCCGACAACGGCGTCGTCTTCATCGCCGACGAGATCCAGACCGGCTTCTGCCGCACCGGCGACTGGTTCGCCTCCGACGACGAGGGCGTCGTGCCCGACCTGGTCACCACCGCCAAGGGCATCGCCGGCGGCCTGCCCCTCGCGGCGGTCACCGGCCGGGCCGACCTGATGGACAGCGTGCACGTCGGCGGTCTCGGGGGCACGTACGGCGGCAACCCGGTCGCCTGCGCTGCCGCCCTCGGCGCGCTGGAGGAGATGCGCGGCGGCGCGCTCGACGCCCGCGCCCGTGAGATCGGCGCGATCATGGCCGCCCGGCTCGGCGAGCTGGCGGCCGTGCACGACGTCATCGCCGACATCCGCGGCCGCGGCGCGATGATGGCGATCGAGCTCTGCACGCCCGGGACCACCGAGCCGGACCCGGTGCGGACGGCCGCGGTCGCGGCCTACTGCCACCAGAACGGCGTCGTCGTGCTGACCTGCGGCACCTGGGGCAACGTCTTCCGGTTCCTCCCGCCGCTGTCGATCGGCGACGCGCTCCTCGGCGAGGCCTTCGACGTGGTCGCGGAGGCGTTCACGGCGACGATGTGACCGTGGCGTTCCTGAGCTCGGCGAAGGAGTCGCGGAGGATCTCGGCGAGGTCCTCGGTCGCGCCGCCGCGAGCCCAGGTCTCGAAGGAGACCCGGAAGACCGCGATGCCGGTCTGGGCGACCAGGCCGGCGAGCCGCGGCTCGACCCCCCGCTCACCCAGCGCCGACGTGAGCGCGGCCGCCCACGCGGTCATCTTCCCGAGCTCGCGCTCCCGCAGCTCGGGGTGGGCGTCGATCACGGCCTGACGCCGGGGCGCGATCTCACGACGCCCCTCCAGCAGGGTGGCGGTCGCCTCGAGCGCCGCCGCCACGACGTCGTACGGCGTCGCCTCGGCGGGGGCGTCGGCGACCGACGCGGTCAGCAGGTCCTCGAGGACCGTCCCGCGGCTGAAGAGCACCTCACGCTTGTCGGAGAAGTGCCGGAAGAACGTCCGCTCGCTCAGGCCGGCCCGCTCGGCGATGGCCGCGACGGTCGTTTGGTCGTAGCCGTGCTCGGCGTACAGCTCGAGCGCTGCCATCTCCAGGCGTCCACGCGCGTCCGGCTCCCAGCGACCCATGGGGTGATCCTACGTGATGACAGTCTCTGACATGACCGTGCTACGGTGATGTCAGTTCCTGACATCAACTCTTCCTGGAGGTATCCCATGCGTGTCTTCGTCACCGGCGCGTCCGGCTTCATCGGCTCCGCCGTCGTCCCCGAGCTCCTGTCCGCCGGCCACACCGTCGTCGGTCTGGCCCGCTCCGACGAGGCCGCCGCGACCGTCGCCGGCCTCGGCGCCGAGGTCGTGCGCGGCTCCGTCGACGACCTCGACGTGCTGCGCGCCGCCACGGCCGACGCCGACGCCGTCGTCCACCTCGCCTTCCGCCACGACATCGCGTTCACCGGCGACTTCGAGGGCGCCACCGCGTCCGACCGGGCCGCCATCGAGGCGTTCGGCAACGTGCTCGCCGGCACCGACAAGGCGCTCACGATCGCGTCGGGCACCGCCCTGCTCTCCCCCGGGCGGCTGGCCACCGAGGAGACCCCGGCCGGGGAGTCCGAGCACGCCGGCGGCCGGGCCGCCAACGCGACCCTGACCCTCGCGCTGGCCGAGCGGGGCGTGCGCTCCTCGGTCGTCCGCCTCACCCCGACCGTCCACGACGCCGGGGACAACGGCTTCATCCCCACCACGGTCGCGATCGCGCGCGACAAGGGCGTCTCGGCGTACGTCGGCGACGGCTCGCAGCGCTGGCCGGCCGTCCACCGGCTCGACGCCGCCCGGCTCTTCCGGCTGGCGATCGAGGAGGTGCCGGCCGGGACCTCCCTGCACGCCGTCGCCGAGGAGGGCGTGCCGCTGCGCGAGGTCGCCGAGCTGATCGGTGAGCGGCTCGGCGTACCGGTGGAGTCGGTCGCACCGGAGGCGGCCATGGAGCACTTCGGCTTCCTGGGCGGCTTCCTGTCGGCCGACCTGCCCGCCTCCAGCGCGATCACCCGCGAGCGGTTCGGGTGGGAGCCGACGGAGATCGGTCTGCTCGAGGACATGGCGAAGCACTACTTCGACTCGAAGTGACACCGATCACGGCATTCCGTTGACACGCGTCAACTAGAACCGGTTCCATGCCCTGTATGACGTACGACGCGATCATCAAGAACGGCCTTTGGTTCGACGGCACCGGTGCGGCCGGCGCCGTCCGCAACCTCGGCGTACGGGACGGCCGCGTCGAGGTCGTCACCTCCGACGAGCTCGACGAGACCGGGTGCGCCGAGGTCGTGGACGCGCAGGGCAAGTGGGTCGTCCCGGGCTTCGTCGACATCCACACGCACTACGACATCGAGGTGCTCGACGGCCCGGGCCTGCCCGAGTCGGTGCGGCACGGCGTGACCACGCTGCTGCTCGGGTCGTGCTCGCTGTCGACCATCCACGTCGGCGGCGTCGACGCCGGCGACCTCTTCGGCCGGGTCGAGGCGATCCCGCGCAAGCACGTGATCCGCGCCGTCGACCAGCACAAGACCTGGAGGAGCGCGGACGAGTACGTCGACGCCCTCGAGTCCCTGCCCCTCGGACCCAACCTGGCGGCGTTCATCGGTCACTCCGACATGCGCGCGGCGACGATGGGACTGGACCGCGCCACCCGCAAGGCGGTCCGACCGACGCGTCGCGAGCAGGCGCGCATGGAGTCCATGCTCGACGAGGCGCTGGACGCGGGCTTCGTCGGCATGTCCGCCCAGCAGCTGCTCTTCGACAAGGTCGACGGCGAGCTGTGCCGCTCGCGCACCCTGCCCTCGACGTACGCCAAGGGCAAGGAGATGCGCGGGCTCCGCGGCATCCTCCGTCGCCGGCGCCGCGCGCTGCAGGCGGGACCCGACGCGAGCCACCCGCACACGATCGTCACCCAGGCCCTCGGCTCGATCGGCCTCTTCGGCCGCAACCCGCTGCGCACCAGCCTGCTCTCGGCCGCCGACATCAAGGCGATCCCGTTCGTGATCCACCTGATGCGGCCGCTCGCCTGGGTCGCCAACTGGGCCGGCGCCGACTTCCGGTGGCAGCACCTGCCGGTGCCCTTCGAGGTGTACGCCGACGGCATCGACCTGGTCATCTTCGAGGAGTTCGGATCCGGCGCGATGGCGCTGCACATCCAGGAGAAGATCGCCCGCGACGAGCTGATGGCGGACCCGGCGTACCGCGAGAAGTTCCGCAAGGACTACGAGAGCAAGTTCGGCCCGCGGGTCTGGCACCGCGACTTCTTCGACGCCGAGATCGTGGCCTGCCCCGACGAGTCCGTCGTCGGCAAGTCGTTCGGCCAGGTCGGCGTCGAGCGCGGCGGCAAGCACCCGGTCGACGCGTTCCTCGACCTGGTGCTCGAGCACGGGACCGACATCCGCTGGCGGACGACGATCAGCAACCACCGGCCCGCCGTGCTCAAGAAGCTGGCGGCCGACCCCGGCATCCAGGTCGGCTTCTCCGACGCCGGTGCGCACCTGCGCAACATGGCCTTCTACAACTTCGGGCTGCGGCTGCTCAAGCACGTCCGCGACGCCGAGCGCGCCGGCAAGCCGTTCATGACGACCGAGCAGGCGGTGCACCGGCTGACCGGCGAGCTCGGCGAGTGGTACCGGATCGACGCCGGCACCCTGCGCCAGGGCGACCGCGCCGACCTCGTCGTCATCGACCCGGACCGTCTCGACGACACCCTGGAGGCGTACGCCGAGAGCCCCGTCGAGCAGTACGGCGGCCTCTCCCGGATGGTCAACCGCAACGACGCCGCCGTCCCGGCCGTGTTCGTCAGCGGCCGCCGCGTCGTCACCGACGGGGAGCCGAACGCGCTGCTCGGCACCGAGCGGACCGGACAGTTCCTGCGTGCCGAGCGGCCCGGCGCCCCCGTCGCCCCGGTGGTCGAGGTCGTCGCGGCGCGCAGCGAAGCGATCGCGTGACCCGCACCCCCAAAGAGGCCGTGCTCGGCCTCTGGCGGACGCTGTCCGCGCGCGACTACGACGGCATCGCCGAGTGGGTCACCGACGACTGCATCTACCTCGACATGCCGGTCGGCCCGACGCTCGCGGCCCGCGGGCCTGCCGACATCGCCAAGCGGCTGCAGGTCGGCTGGGGCGGGCTCGCGGCGTACGAGAACCACGACGGCCTGCTCGTCGCCGACGGCGACGACGTGATGTACGAGCACTCCGAGACGTGGACCTTCGCCTCGGGCGAGGTCTTCACGCTCGCCTTCGCGACCGTGCACCGGGTGCGCGACGGCAAGGTCTGCCTCTGGAAGGACTACTGGGACTACGGCGCGATCATGAACAGCGCACCCGCCGCCTGGGTCGAGGGGCTCGCCACCGCCGACACCTCGTGGGTGTACGACGCGAGCGGCGACGTCTGACGCAGGACCACCCTCGGGTGAGGAGAACCACCGCGACAGGTGAGATCGGGCGACCGATGCGAGCGGTTGGGCCCGTCGGCGCTAGCATTCGCGCTCCGCCCCGAGAGGACCTCATATGGCTACTGACTACGACGCATCACGCAAGAGCGAAGACGAGCAGAAGGAAGAGAGCCTGGAGGCCCGCCGACTCACCTCGGGCGAGCAGGACAAGACCTCGGGCAAGGTCGACGAGGACGAGGCCGAGCTGGCCGACACCTATGAGCTGCCCGGCGCGGACCTCTCCCACGAGACCCTCTCGATCGAGGTGACCCCGATGCAGGCCGGCGAGTTCACCTGCACCGTGTGCTTCCTGGTCCAGCACGAGACCCGCAGGTCCGCCCCGGGCGTCGACGTCTGCAACGACTGCGCCTGATCGATCGGCGACGGGCACCGGTCAGCCGGCGAGGTGCCCCCAGGCCGCACTGAGCTCCGTCCACGGGCCGACGGCGGCGATCCGTCCCTCGACGAGGACGACCACGCGGTCCGCCTGGGCGAGGGCGGCGCGCTTGCTGGTCGCACCGATGACGGTCGCACCCCGGTCGCGGAGCGCGGACCAGAGCTCGATCTCGGTGGCGGCGTCCAGAGCGGATGAGACGTCGTCGGCCAGCAGGAGCTCGGCGTCGCAGGCGAGGCCGCGGGCCAGGGCCAGGCGCTGGACCTGACCGCCCGAGAGCCGGACGCCGCGGTGGCCGACCAGCGAGTCGGGGCCTCCGGCGCTCTCGACGTCGGGCAGCAGGCGCGCGCTCTCGATCGCCGGCAGGACCACTCGGTCGAGGTGGTCGAGCCGGACGTTGTCGGTGAACGTGCCCGACAGCACCCGCGGCACCTGGGCGACGTGCGCGACCCGGCCCGGTCGCAGGAACGTCTCCGGATCGGTCGCCGCCTCGCCGTTCCACCGGATCTCCCCGGTCGAGGACACCAGCCCGGCGAGGGCCGAGAGCAGGCTGGACTTGCCGGACCCGACCTGGCCGAGCAGCAGCACCAGCTCCTGCGCGCCCACCGTGAGGTCCACGTCGCTGACGCCGATCGTCCCGTCGTCGTGGACGGCGGAGACGCCGCGCAGCTCGAGGGTGCGCAGCGGGTCCCGCGGACCAGGGGCCGGTGCCGGCGCGACCCCGCGCACCAGGTCGACTCCCTCGGGGAGGTGCATCAGGTCACCACCGCCGGCCAGCCGGCTGGTGGTCTGCATCCAGGCCCGCGTGCCCGGGGCCTCGGTGATGACGGCGCCCGCCACCCGTCCGAACCAGTCGAAGCCGTTGACGGCACCGGCCACCAG
Source organism: Nocardioides conyzicola (assembly GCF_039543825.1). NCBI lineage: Bacteria > Bacillati > Actinomycetota > Actinomycetes > Propionibacteriales > Nocardioidaceae > Nocardioides > Nocardioides conyzicola. Next base: position 66,514 of record NZ_BAABKM010000001.1, read on the forward strand.
CAGCGCCGTCGCGAGTCCCCAGCCGCCGGCGGCGAGGATGCCCCACGCCGCCACCACTCCGCACTGCACCATCACGATGGGTACGCCGTCGAGCAGCGCCTGCACCCGGTGCTCCCGGACGGCCGCGTCGACGCGGCCGCCGTCGACCTCACGGAGGTGGCCGTGCACGCTCGGGGTGGACGCCGCGAGCTTCACGGTGCGGATCGAGTCGAGGGCGGAGACCAGCGAGCGGCCGAACCGGGCCCGGGCCGCGGCCGATGCCGCCGCGGAGCGACCGGCGACCCGTCGTCCCAGCGTCGACGCGAGCGACGAGGCGACCATGACGGCGAGCAGGACCCCGCCGGCCAGCAGGCTCTGCGCCAGGATCGCGGTCAGCGCGGCGATCACGAGGCCGTTGCAGAAGTCGACCCACCGGTCGGCGTACCGGGCGAGCCGGTCGGCGTCCATGGTGCGGGCGACCACCTCGCCGGGCGGGGTGCGCCGGAGCCGGTGCTGCTCGGTCTGGCCGGCGAGCACGGAGGTGCGGACCCGCAGCATCACGGCGATCCACCAGCGGGGATAGAGCCGGATCGCCTCGGCCAGCAGCAGCGGCGAGGCGAGCAGGGACAGGACGACCGCAGCGGTCAGCATGGTGGGGGTGTCCCCGCGCTGCAGGGCGACGATCAGGTGGCCCCAGATCCAGCCAGTCACGGCGCCGAAGGCACCGCACAACGCAGACGCCAGGAAGATCGCGATGCTCAGCACGCCCCACTGGGGCTCGACCACGAGCGCCGACCACGTGGCGCGGGCCAGCCCGGGGACCGGCTCGAGGACCGGCGCCGCGGGCGGCGTACCGACCCGGCGGGCGGTGCCGACCTGGGTCGACCCGCCCTCGACGACGGCGCCGCGGTCCTCCTCCGCCGAGGCGGTCAGCAGCGACCGGAACGGCCCCTGCTCGACCGCCAGCCGGGCGCGCGGACCCCGCTGGACGACCCGCCCGTTGTCGAGCACCGCGACCTGCTCGGCGCGTTCGGTGGTCGAGAGCCGGTGCGCGACGAGGAGGCCGGTGCGACCCGAGAGCAGGCGCTCGGCGGCGCGTACGACGTTGGCCTCGGTGACCGGGTCCATGCGAGCGGTCGCCTCGTCGAGCACGACGACGCTGACGTCGCGCACCAGCAGCCGGGCGAACGCCACCAGCTGCTCCTCGCCCGCTGACAGCGTGGTGCCGCCCGGACCGAGCAGCGTGTCGAGGCCGGCGGAGAGACCTGCGACCCAGCCGTCGAGGCCGAGCTCGGCGACCGCCTCCTCGATCCGGGCGCGCGGGACGTCCTCGAAGAGCGCGATGTTCTCGGCGAGCGTCCCGGCCAGGACCTCCGTGCGCTGGGTGACCACGCCGACGGTCGAGCGCAGCGACTGGAGCCCGAGGTCGAGCACGTCGACGCCGCCCAGGAAGACGGAGCCGGGTTCGGGCTCGACGGCCCTCGAGAGCAGCGAGGCCAGCGTCGACTTGCCGGACCCGGTGCGACCGACCAGCGCGAGCGTCGAGCCGGCGGGGACGTGCAGGTCGACGTGCTGGAGCGCGAACCGGCCCTCGGCGTACGCGAAGTGCAGGTCGGAGAACCGTACGTCGAGCGGGCCGTCCGGGACCGGGGCACCGTCGCTGGGCTCGCGCTCGGAGCCGAGCACGCCGCGGAGCCGGATCACCGCGCCGAAGCCCTCCTGCAGGTCGGGGAGGTGCCGCGCGAGCTGGTCGACCTGGCCGACGAACATCGTGGTGACCAGGAAGAGCGTGACCAGGGACGCGGTGCCGAGGTGGTCGTTGACCACCAGGGTGACCCCGACCAGGGCGGTGCCGGCGAGCACCGCGTGCAGCATCGACCCGGCCCGGCGCGTGACCCGGGCCTCCACCTGGAGGACCGCGTCGAACAGCGCGTGCACCCGGGCCGCGAGCTCGGTGCACCGACGCAGCACGTGCGCCTGCCCGAGGCTGGCACGCAGGTCGTCGCGCCCGGCGACGCCCTCCTCCAGGGCGGCCGCGTGGTCGGTCCACGCCGCCTCCTCGACGACCTTGCGCGTGGAGATCTCCGGCAGCAGCGGGCGGACGACCGTCAGGGCCGCCAGCCCGGTCACCGGGAAGAGGAAGAACGCCGGCCACCAGGTCACGCCGGCGACGATCCACAGCGGCCCGGAGGCGAACACGGTGCGGATCGCCATCCAGCCGCTCTGCCGCAGCAGCGTGCCGACCTCGTGGGTGTCGTCGTCGATCCGGTCGAGCACCTCCCCCACGGCCTGCTCGGTCAGCGCCGAGAGCGGCTGGTGCATGGCGGCGTCGAGCAGGTCTGCGCGCAGTCGGCCCTCCGCCCGGTCGACCGTGCCGGCCCACAGGGTGCGCGCGACGGTGTCGAGCAGCGCGGCGCCGATCACGCAGATCGCGAGCACGCCGACCAGACGGTCGGTCGCGTTGTCGGCGAGCCGGCCGGCGACGAGCGACCCGAGCGAGGTGCCGATCGCGGCGACCGCGCAGGCGACCAGCGCGCAGACGGCCACCGGCGTACGCAGCCGACGCCAGTCGACGGTGCGGGACGGTGCCGGTGGGTCGAGGCGTGCGGACGTGACCGTCCGGTCGGGGCCGAGAGTGGTGGACATCGGGGTCGACGGTACGGCGCGGTACGGACAGTCGTCGCCTGCTTTTACCGACCTGACAACCTGGGGGCCGATCCGGGCGTCACAGTCTCGGAAGGTGGGGTGCAGATGCGTCGGGTGCTGGTCGTCGGAGCGCTGCTGGCTGCCGTGCTGCCGCTCGCCGCCGTGCCGCAGGCTGACGCCGCACCCCGTCATCGCGAGCGCGTGGTCCCGTGCTCGCGCGGGCTCGTCGCGCTGACCTTCGACGACGGCCCGTCGGTCACGGTCACCCCGCGGCTGGTCCGGCTGCTGCAGCGCGAGCGGGTGCCGGCGACGTTCTTCATGATCGGCCAGCACGTCGACGCGCATCCCGAGGTCGCGCGCATGGTCGCCCGGGCCGGCTTCGCGATCGGCAACCACACCTGGGCGCACGAGGACCTCACCACGCGGACGCCGAAGCAGATCCGGACCTCGATCCGGGCCACCCACCAAGCCCTCCTGCGGGCCGGGATCGCGCCGACCTCGTTCGCTCGGCCGCCGTACGGCGCGATGGACGACCAGGTCCGACGGGTGCTGGTCGGAATCGGCTACACGCCCGTGCTGTGGACGATCGACCCGCGCGACTGGGCCGGCGCGAGCACGCCACTGATCGAGACGCGGGTGCTCGGCGCCGTACGCCGCCACCGCACCAACGTCGTGCTCCAGCACGACGGCGTGACCAACTCCCCCGCGACCCTGCGCGCGATGTCCACGGAGATCCGCACCCTGCGCCGGCGCGGCTTCTGCTTCGCCGGCCTCGACGCGGCCGGACAGCCGACGCCACCGGTGCCGGTGGCGTCGGTCCGCCCGGACGAGCGGCGGGTGGCCGAGGGCGGCCGGGTGGGCCTGACCGTCCGGCTGGACCGGCCGACCTCGCGACCGACGACGGTCCGGCTGACGGCCGAGGGACGGCTGTCGACGGACGTGGTCCGGTTCCGCGTCGGAGAGACGTCCGCGCGGGTCTCGCTGCGCCTGCCCCAGGACGACGCCGACCTGCACGCGGCGCGCTCGAGCGTCGGCGTCTCCGGCGGCACCGGGATCCAGCCGTCGGCGCCGGTCCGGCTGCACGTGGTCGACGACGACCCGGCCCCGGTGGTCAGCCTCGGTGACGCCGAGGTCGACGCCTCCCCTCTGCTGCCGACCCAGGTGGACGTGCCGGTCCGGCTCGACCGGACGACCGACCATGACGTCGAGGTGGTCGGCCACAGCTCCCTGGGACGGGTGGAGACGGTGGTCCCCGCCGGGTCCCAGGAGGCCGTGCTGGTCTTCACGGTGCCGGTCGGGACGCCGCGCGACGAGGTGCAGGAGGTCCGGGTCCGGGTCCCGGGCGCGGCACCAGCCACGGTCGTCGTACGACCTCCGGCGCAGACGCGTGCCGAGGCCGTGCGATCGGCGCTGGCCACGGTGCGGTGGCCGGTCGTCACTCTGCCCTCGTTGTTCTGACCGATCCCGGCCGGGGAGCGGCTGCCGCGTCTACGCGTAGTCGGCCCACACGGTCCGGGTCTCGCCGTCCATCGTGACCTCGCCGCCGTACGGCAGGATCCACTGCGGCCGGGTGTGGCCGAACGGCACACCGACGCAGACAACCGCGTCGGGGTTGTAGCGGCCGATGATCTCGAGGGCCGAGTCCCGCTGGGCGGCGCGGTGCGCGGCCCGCCCCGCAGCATCCGGCCGTTGGTCGAAGCTCGACGACGCCGGCCGGGCGACCAGCACCCCGTCGACGGCCTCGAGCAGGCCCCGCTCGCCGAGCGCGCGCAGGATCCAGCCGAACTCCTGGGCCGGGATGACGTCCTCGCTGGTCTCGATCAGCAGGACGCCGCCGGCCAGCACCGCCGGGTCGGTCGGGAAGCGGCCGGCCGTGAGGATCCACTGGATCACCTCGATGCAGCCGCCCCAGGTGCGGCCGGTGACGCTGCGGCCGGGTCCGGCCCAGGTCCAGGGCTCGGTCGGCTCGCGGTCGCCGTACTCCGTGAGGGCGGCGGGGTCCTCCCACTTCCGCCCGAAGTCCTCGGACTCACCTGGTTCCGTGATCTCGAGGCGCTCGCCCGTGAAGAGGCAGGCGCGCAACGCCTCCTCGTGGCACGGGTCGAGGCGGGGGCCGGGGCCGATCTGCACCTGGGTCGATCCGCCGTAGAAGCCGGCGATCCCCTGGCTCCACAGCCACGACAGGATGTTGGTGTTGTCGCTGTAGCCCAGGTAGGGCTTGGGATCGGCGCGGACCGCGCCGCTGTCGAGGTGCGGTACGACGGTGATCTGGTCCTCGCCGCCGATGGTGGCCAGGACCGCCCGGATCTCGGGATCCCGGAAGGCCGCGTTGAAGTCGGCGGCGCGGGCCTCGGCGGAGGCGCCGACCTGGCGGGTGGTCGGGTACTCGACGGGGACGAGCCCCAGGACGTCGCGGATCCGTCCCATCGCCTGCTCGTGCACCTCGGGAGCGACCCCGGGGGCGGCGAACGACGGCGAGAGCACCGCCACCTGGTCGCCTGGCCGTGCCTTCCTGGGATGGGTGAGATTGCGGGTCATGCCCCCATCAAACACGCTTGCGGTCCTCAGAGGACCCAGCGCGTCGCACCGCCCGGCTCCACGGTCTGCAGCGCCGTGACGGCGGTCGCGTCGATCCGGTAGACCTGCCACGGGGGCGAGCCGGCCGACGGTGCACTGAACGGCGCGGTGAGCGCCGTACCGGACGCGTCCACCTCGCACGGCCAGCCGCCAGCCGCCCAGTCCGCGGCTCGGGCGGCGACGACCGCCGGGTCGGTGACGCGGGCGACCGTGCCGTCGACGATCACGTCGTACTCCCGGAGAGCGACCGCGAGGGCGCACCGCGAGTCGCGCACGACGTTGCGCCCTTTGCGGGTCCCGGCGCCGGTCTCGAACCAGAACGCGCCGTCCACCCAGAGCGCGCCGACCGCGGTCACGTGCGGCGACCCGTCGGCGTTGATCGTCGTCAGCCAGCAGGTGTGGCGGTCCGGTCCGCCACCGCCCGGGGCCTGGTCGAAGCCCTGGTCCAGGCGCGCCCGGAGGGCGGCGAGGTCCAGGGGCGGGAGGTCGTAGAGGTCAGCGAGGTTCGTGGCAGTCATGCGCGTGCTGACCCACCGGGCCCGCCGTACTCATCGGGCGCCGGGCGCCCCCGGTCAGCGGGCCCGTGGTCCCGCGAACGGGTAGACCAGCTCGGAAGGAAGCTTGGCACCCTCGTACCGGGGCAGGACCAGCTCGCACGACGGCTTCGTGACCGTGCACCGCACGTAGCCGTGGCCGGTTCCGTACGGGTTCTCCTCGATGTGGTCGTCGATGCCGCTGAAGGCACTCATCAGGACCGAGGCGGAGTCCGGCTCCCACGCCGGCGACTGGGGTCCGAAGAACTTCACCGCCAGCAGGCCGCGGTACTCCGCGACGAGCGCCCCGGTGCGCGCCTTCCGGATGCGGACGGTGGCGAAGGCCGGGAGGTCGTGGTCGCTGATGTCGAAGTAGGGCTTCGCGACGATGCTCAGCACGTAGCGGTCGTCGGGCGACCACGACTCGACCACCTCGTTGTGCCCGGTCCGCCAACGCGGACCGGACTCACCCGGAAGTGGCCGGACCAGCTGCCGCTGCCCGGTGGCGAGCACGGCCTGCCCCGCGCTCAGGTCGAGGGCGGCCACGGCGTCGAAGCCGCTGGCCTTGGCGCGCGCCTTCGGGAGGACCTGGGAGATCTTGTTGGAGTCGAGGTCCCACCGGGTGAGGTAGCCCGCGAACCGGTCGTCCGGTCCCGAGTCCCGCGCATGCGGACCCGACGCCAGCAGGACCCGGTGTCCCCGGAAGGCCAGCGCGCGGCCGGTGAGCGCGCGGCCATCGGTCGCCTTCCGCGACGCGACCGTGCGTCCGTCGGACACCCGCATCACGAGCGTGAAGCCCGTGCCGGAGTCCAGCAGGAGCAGGCGGCCGTTCGCCGACGCCAGCTGGGCGACGAGGTACCTGCGCTGGCCGGCCTGGGTCGACATGTTGTTCCGCCACAGGAGCCGCCGCTCCCCCGTGTCCGGGAGGAAGTAGATGTCCTCGACGAGGAAGCCGTGGTCCCGCCGGGCGAGGTCGACGACGTAGCCGCCGTGCACGCGCAACGGTTGGCTCATCGGTCGCGCGTAGTCGACCGTCGACCGGCCGGGTCGGACCAGGTTGTGATCGGTGTCGACGTAGGCGACCTCCGGCAAGGCGCCCGTCGCAAGGTCGTCGGGCCGCACCTGCACCGGCTCGGGTGCCGCGGCAGCGGCGCTCCCTCCTGGTGTCATGGACACGACCAGCGTCGCGATGACGGCGCCGACCAGGTTGCGGATGCGCATGGATCCTCCGAGATCGATGGGACAGGTGGACGACACGGATCAGCCGGCGGGGGCGCCCTTGACCTTCACCCGGACCTGAGCCGCACCGTGGGCGTCGGTGGCGGGGAGCTGGACGACGTACCACTGGTCGGCCACGGGGGTCGGTACGTCGAACCGCACGCTGCCGCCACTGCCGAGCCTGGCGCTGCCTTCCTGGACGAGCTGGCCGTCGCGCCGCGTCAGGAGGAGCACCTGGTCGTCGGGCTGACCGCCATTGGCCGTCGCCGTGAGGGTCGCGGTCGCACCGGTGGTCCTGCTCGAGCCGGTCATCGTCGGCTGCACGACGAAGCGCCACGTCGCACTGCGCACCTCCTGTGCCACGAACCGGACGTCCGTGGTGCGCTGCAGGGGTCCGACCGCGATCGCGACGGAGCCGTCGCCGTCGGAGGACACCGTCGTCACCCGGCGCCAGCCGCCGCCGTCGCGCTGCTGGAGCGTCACCGGGATGCCGGCGAGCGGGGCTCCGTCGGCGTCGAGGACCTGCCCGCTCACCACCGCAGTGCCGCCCGGTGCGACGCTGTTGCCGGCGCCGGACGAGATGGAGACGGAGGCCGGCTGCGGGGTCGGGTCGGACGACGGGGTGCCCGTCGGCGAGCCGGCCGGATCGGTGGGAGGCACCTCGGTCGGGGTGGCCGTGGGCAGCTCTGTCGGGCTGGCCGACGGGGGCGGCACGGGTCGGCGGGTCGGCTTCCTGGACGGCGACCTCGTCACCGTGGGCGGGCTCGGGAGCACCACCGCGGGGGCCGTCGCCTGCGGCGCACGCGGCTTGCGTGCCACCGGTCGTGGGGTCTCCGGCGCCGGGACACCGATCGGGGCGAGCACCGAGTGGACGGCACGTTGGACCGGGTCGGGCAGGTGGCTCGAGTACGCCGCGGCGACGCCGCCGGTCGCCACCGCGAGAGCGACGGCCAACGTGACGCCCGTCCCCAGTCGCCGTACGTTCCGGCGACCGGAGCCGACCGCCGTCGCCGTCCCGGCCCCGGTCCGGGCACTCCGGAACATCGCCAGGTAGCGCTCCTCCTCGGCCAGCTCGGCCATGGTGCCGGGTGCCTGCAGCGCGCGCTCGAGCGCCTGCTCGTCGAACTCGTCGACCGACATCACTCACCGCCCTCCGGCTCGTGCCCCGGCGACGGGGACAGGGACGCGGACAGGGACCGAAGAGCCCGGTGCACGCCGACGCGCACCGTGCCGGGCTGCTTGTCGAGGAGCCGGGCGACGTCCGCGACGTCCAGGCCGGCCACGACCCGCAGCAGCACCATCTCGGCCTGCGCGGAGGGCAGCGTGGCCACGAGCCGCAGGGCCTGGGCGGTCGCATCGTTGTCGGCGGCCTCCTGCTCGGCACTCGGCGCCGTGGGCGCGAGCCCCGCGGCCGCGACCGGATCCGCCACCGAGACCGTCTGCGGGGCGCGCGAGCGGGCCCGGCCCTGGTCGACCGCACGGTGCCGGGCGATCGTGAACAGCCAGGCACGGAACTCCGGGATGCCGCCCTCGAAGGTGGGCAGACCCCGGACGACGTGCATCCAGGTCTCGGCGGCCAGGTCCTCCGGCCCCTCGTCGCCGCACCCGCGCAGGTAGCGGAGCAGGCGCGGGTGCAGGTCGCGCCACAGCATGGCGAACCCCGCCTCGTCCCCGCTCCGTGCCGCCGTCAACGCCGTCTCCAGCTCGTCCGTGGTCCCGTCGCCGGCGGTCGGTGCGAGAGCGCGCAGGTGCACCCGGGACGTCACCGTCCCGAGTCGTGGTGACCGGCCCTCGGTCGCGTCCAGCACAGCTCCTCAGCAGTTCCACCCGGTCCCGTCAGTCCTCGCGCTGCGTCCCGGCGTTCGCAGCACGGTAGTTGTCCGAGGCGCCCGGTGCGCGCACGTCGACCCGCGCCACCCGGCTCGATCCTTGGGGCAGACCGGTCGCCGGCCGCGCGTGCAGCCGGTAGCGGGTGCTCTTCCTCGGGGAGACCTGGATGCTCACGGAGCCGTCCGTCGCGGTCGTGGCCGTGCCGACGACCGACCATGGCTTGTCCGAGCCGACGGCCCGGGCGAGCAGGTCGACCTTCACGCCCGCGACCGGGCTGCCGACGTGGGTCACCGTCCCGGTGATCGTCGTGGTGTCGCCCCGCTCGATCTGGGCCGGCGTCGCCGCGATCGTGACCGACTGGCGGATCCCGATCTGGACGACGCCGCTGCGGGCCGACTCGAGCTTGGCGGTGCGCGCGAAGACGAGCCGGTAGTAGGTCAGGGTGGTCGGCCAGACCCGGAAGGTGACGTGACCGCTCCGTCGGGTCCGGTGGCGCTGGCGCACCTCCCAGTCGTCATGCGGTGACGTCCGGGCGAGCAGGACGACGTACCTGCCGCGGAGAGGGGTGTTCTTCGCGAGGAGCGTCCCGCCGACGACGCCGCTCTCGCCCGCGGTCACCACCGGATGCGCCGCGCGCACCGACAGCGAGGTCGCGCGGCGGTGGCCCGGCGGCGGTGAGGCCCGGACCTTGACCACGACGACGCCGCTGATGCGCGCGTGCGCGTTGTCGGCGCCCGCGTAGCTCCAGCGGTAGCGGGTCGTCGCCGCCGGCCTGACGCGGAGGCGCACGCCTCCCTGAGCGTCCGTGGTCGCCGTCCGCACCCGGCTGAAGTAGTGCTCACCGGTCGCCTGCGCCTCGAGGACCAGCGGCCGCCCGGCCGGCGACGCCCCCTCGACCTTGAGGTTCCCGGCGATGGTGCTCCTGCCACCCGGTGCGATGGTGGGCTGCAGGACCCGGATCGAGACGGAGGTCGCAGCCGGGGCCGCGGTCGGTGTTGGCACCGCGGCCCCGGCTCCCCCCAGTCCGGAGAGCACGACAGCGACGACCGTTGCTGCCCCAAGTGATGCACGTGCACCGCGCATGCGGCTTCCTCCTGGATGGTCGTCGACGACGTCTCACCCAGGTAAGCGTCGAGACAGCCGGTTGCGTTACATCGGTCGTCGAGCCGGCCGACCCCGGGACGTCAGAGCTCCTTGATCCCCCACGGGCTGCCGTACTCGGTCAGCAGGTCCAGGAAGGGCACGGCGTCGAACGCCTCCGGGCCGAGCACGCCCGCGCCGGTCCAGGTGCCGCGCGCCAGCAGCTCGAGGGCGACCACGGGGTTGATCGCGGTCTGCCACACCACGCACTGGTGGCCGTACTCCCGCATCGTCCACTCGTTGTCGACCACGTGGTAGAGGTACGTCGATCGGGGCTGTCCGTCCGTGCCCGTCCCCGTGACCCACAGGCCGGCGCAGGTCTTTCCCTTCATCCGCGGCCCGACCGTCGCCGGGTCGGGCAGCACGGCGGCGACGACGTCGCGCGGGCTGACCTCGACGCCCTTGACCCGGACCTTCTCGGTGCTGTCCAGGCCGAGCGTGTGCAGCACCTTGAGGATGTTGATGAACTCGTCGCCCAGGCCGTACTTGAAGGTGGCCCGCTTGCAGTCCACCCAGCGCGGCATCAGGAGCACCTCCTCGTGCTCGACGTTGACGCACTCGACCGGCCCGATGCCCTCGGGGAAGTCGAAGACCTCCGGCTCGGAGAAGGGCGGCGTCGTGAACCAGCCGCGCTCCTTCTCCCACACCACCGGCGGGTTGAGGCACTCCTCGATCGTGGTCCACATCGAGAACGACGGCGCGAAGATCTCGTTGCCGTCGTCGTCGGTGACGACGAGGTTGGCGCCGTCGCGGGTGCCGAGCTCGTCGATCTCGCTGAAGAGGTGGTCGGCGGCGTACCGCGCGAAGACGTCGGAGAGCCCCGGCTCGACGCCGATGCCGACCAGCGCGAGCCGGCCGGCGTCCTTCCAGTCCTGCTCCACCGCGAACTGCTCGTCCCCGAGCTTCACGCCCGTCTGCTCGTACGGCGCCTCCGGGTGCGGCTTCGACAGTGACATCGCCATGTCGAGGTAGTCGGCGCCGGCCTCGGCCGCGCCGCCGAAGATCGACATGTTGAAGACCGGGTCGACCGCGTTCATCACGTGGGTGATCCGGTGCTCGCGGCACAGCGCCGCCACCGACTCGGCCGACGAGGCGTCGATCCGCGCCGCGGCGTACCTCTCGTCGATGGCCACGGCCTTGACCGCCTTCGCCTCGTCGTAGTCGGCGACCACGATCGCCTCGAAGAAGTCGCGGCGCGCCGCGATCGCGGCGAAGGCCGACCCGACGCCCCCGGCGCCGACGAGCAGGATCCGCATCGGGTCACTCACCGATGTAGCTCATCACGTGCTTGATCCGGGTGTAGTCCTCGAAGCCGTACCCGGAGAGGTCCTTGCCGTAGCCGGAGTGCTTGAAGCCGCCGTGCGGCATCTCGGAGACGAACGGGATGTGGGTGTTGATCCAGACGGCGCCGAAGTCGAGGCTGCGCGACATCCGCAGCGCCCGGGCGTGGTCCTTGGTCCAGACGCTGGAGGAGAGCGCGTACTGGACGTCGTTGGCCCACGTCAGCGCCTGCGCCTCGTCGGTGAACTTCTGGACGGTCATCACCGGGCCGAAGATCTCGGTCTGGATCTGCTCGTCCTGCTGCTGGAGACCGGAGAGCACGGTGGGCTCGTAGAAGTAGCCCTTGTCGAACTTGCGCGCGCCGCCCGTCTCGATGCTGGCGTGGTCGGGCAGCCGGTCGACCATGCCGGTGACGTGGGCGAGCTGGTTGGCGTTGTTGAGGGGCCCGTAGTACGTCGACTCGTCGTCGGGCATGCCGGTCGGCATCCCCTTGGCGGCCTCGGCCAGCGCCGCGACGAACTCGTCGTGGATGCCGGCCTGGACGAGCACCCGGGTGGCCGCGGTGCAGTCCTGGCCCGCGTTGAAGAGCCCGGCACCGGCGATGCCCTCGGCGGCCTTGGCGATGTCGGCGTCGTCGAAGACGATGCACGGCGCCTTGCCGCCGAGCTCGAGGTGCACCCGCTTGAGGTCGTGGGAGGCCGCCTCGGCGACCTGCATGCCGGCGCGGACCGAGCCGGTGATGGCGACCATCTGCGGCGTCTTGTGCGAGACCAGCGCCCGGCCGGTGTCGCGGTCGCCGCAGACGACGTTGAGCACGCCCGGCGGGAGGAACTCCTGGGCGATCTCCGCGAGCAGCGTGGAGCTGGCGGGCGTGGTGTCGCTGGGCTTGAGCACGACGGTGTTGCCCGCCGCGAGCGCGGGCGCGATCTTCCAGATCATCATCAGCAGCGGGTAGTTCCAGGGCGTCACCTGACCGACGACGCCGACCGGCTCACGGCGTACCCACGAGGTGTGGTCGGCCATGTACTCACCCGCCGACTTGCCCTCGAGCATCCGCGCGGCACCCGCGAAGAACTTGAAGTGGTCCGAGGCGTACGGCATCTCCTCGTCCATCGTCAGCTGGACCGGCTTGCCGGTGTCCTTGCACTCGACGGCGTTGATCTCCTCGACCCGGTCCTCGATCGCGGACGCGAGCCTGAGCAGCGCGTTGGAGCGGTCCTGGGGGGTCGCGTAGCCCCAGCCCTCGAAGGCCGCGTCCGCGGCGGCGTACGCGCGGTCGATGTCTGCGTCCCCCGACTTGGGCGCCTGGGCGTACACCTCACCCGTCGTCGGGTCGATGACGTCGTAGGTCTCCCCCGACACGCTGTCGACGAGCTCACCGTTGATCACGTTCCTGAAGGTCTTGTCGGCCATGTCGTCGAGCCTAGTGATCGGACAACGGAATCTGTAGGGTCTGATCGCCTCTGAAGACGGAATTCGTTGAATCGAGCCCCTCATGCCATTGGGTACGACCATCCCGGCGCTTCCCGCCCGCGACGTCCCGGCGTCCACCGCCTTCTACGTCGACCGCCTCGGCTTCACGACGCTGCACACCGACGGCCACTTCAGCGTGCTGCAGCGCGACGATGCGCGGATCCACCTCTGGGAGTCCGGCGACACGTCGTGGCGGGGGCGGCCGGACCTCGCGGCGAAGCCGGTCGTCAGCGGCGCCGAGTCCTTCCTGGCGGGCACCGCCAGCTGCCGGATCGAGGTGACCGGCATCGACGAGCTGTACGCCAAGATGGACGCCGCCGGGGTGCTCCACGGCGTGAGCGGGGCGGGCGCCCAGGACACCGACTACGGCACCCGCGAGTTCCACGTGCTCGACCTCGACGGCAACCTGCTGACGTTCTACCTCTGGCGGTAGCCCTCGAAGACCCGGGTCCCGTCGACCCAGGTCGACACCACGCCGGTGCCGCCGATGTCGTCGGCGGACCCGGCGAACGGGTCGCGGTCCAGCACGACGAGGTCCGCGGTCGCTCCCGGGCGCAGCATGCCCGCGTTGTCGCGGTGGTTGATCCAGGCCGAGCCGGAGGTGTACGCCGCGAACGCGGTCTCGAGCGCGATCGCCTGCTCGGGGAGGAACCGTCGGCTGCCGACCGCCCCGTGCTCCATCCGGTTGACGGCGACGTGGATCGCCTCCAGGGGGTTCGGCGTGCTGACCGGCCAGTCGCTGCCCGCGACCAGCCGGGCGCCGGCGCGCTCCAGGTCGCCGAACGGGTACTGCCAGGTCGCGCGCTCCTCGCCCAGGAACGGCAGCGTCAGCTCGACCATCTGCTCGTCGAGGCAGGCCCAGAGCATCTGCAGGTTGGCCGCGACGCCGAGCCCGGCGAAGCGGCGTACGTCGTCGGGGTGCACCAGCTGCAGGTGGGCGATGTGGTGGCGCCGCTCGGGATCGGTGCCCTCGAAGGCGTCGAGCGCCTCGCGCGCACCGCGGTCGCCGATCGCGTGCACGTGGACCTGGAAGCCGACGGCGTCGAGCAGGCGGACGTACTCGCGCAGCTCGACCGGGTCGACGAACGAGTGGCCGGTGTTGGAGGTCGCGTGGCCGCAGCGGTCGAGGTAGGGCTCGACGAGCGCGGCGGTGAAGTTCTCGGCCACCCCGTCCTGCATGATCTTGACGCTCGTGGCACGGAACTGCCCGTGGGTGTAGGCGTCGCGGCGCTCGACGAGGCCGGCCATCTGCTCCTCGCCGCGGCTGCGGTCCCACCAGAGCGCGCCGACGACGTGGGCCGAGAGGTCGCCCTCGCGCGCGGCCCGCAGGTACGTCGGGCCGGGGTCGTCCATGCCGGCGTACGCCCCGACGATGGCGTCCTGCCACCCGGTCACGCCGTACGAGTGGAGGTAGCGCTGGCCCTCGAGGAGGCCTTCGTAGTACTCGTCGTCGGTGGTCTGCGGGGTGAGCGACGCGACCGCGTGCATGGCGCCCTCGTGCAGGGTGCCGGTGGGGTGGCCGTCGGCGTCGCGCTCGAAGCGGCCGTCCGGCGGGTCGGGCGTGTGCCGGTCGACGCCGGCGAGCTCGAGCGCGCGGGTGTTGACCCAGGCGCCGTGGTGGTCGCGGTTGGGCAGGAAGACCGGCCGGTCCGGCACGACCGCGTCCAGGTCGGCCGCGGTCGGCGTGCCGCCCGGGAACGCCGACATCGCCCAGCCGCCGCCCAGGATCCAGGGACGGTCGGGGTGCCCGTCGGCGTACTCCTTGATGATCCGGAGGTAGTCCTCGCGCGTCTCGCCCTCGGTCAGGTCGCAGCGGGTGCGCTCCAGCCCGCCTTGGACCGCGTGCACGTGGGCGTCGACGAATCCAGGGCTGATCAACCCGCCCTGCAGGTCGACGACGTCGTCCGCCTCCCCGAGCTCACGACCGACGGCCAGGATCCGCCCCGCGCCGACCAGCACCTCCCCGGCGCCGAGGTAGCGGTGACCGTCGAAGAGCGCGCCGTTGGTGAAGAGGGTGGTCATCAGCGTCCTTCCAGCAGTGGGCCGGCGGGGTCGTGCGAGAGACCGTGCTTGCGCGCGGCCAGGCCGGACAGCGCCTCGAGGCACACCCGGTTGGCGAGGAACGCGGTGATCTCGGCGTGGTCGTACGGCGGCGACACCTCGACCACGTCGATGCCGGCGACCGGGAGCTCCAGGCAGATCCGGCGTACGGCGTCGAGGAGCTGACGGCTCGACAGGCCGCCCGGCTCCGGCGTACCGGTGCCGGGCGCGTGGCCGGGGTCGCACACGTCGATGTCGACCGAGAGGAAGACGGCGTCGCACTCGTCGAGCGCGATCTCGAAGGCCTCGTCGAGGCACGACTCCAGCCCGCGCTTGCCGATCTCGGTCATCTCATAGGACCGCATGCGCTGCTCGGCCATCCAGCCGAGCGTCTCGGGGCCGGGCCAGTAGCCGCGCAGCCCCATCTGCAGGAACCGGTCGCCGCGCAGGGCGCCGGACTCGATCAGCCGGCGCATCGGTTGGCCGTGGCCGTAGAGCGAGCCGAACTCGATGTCGCCGGTGTCGGCGTGCGCGTCGAAGTGGATCATCGAGACCTTGCCGTAGCCGTGGTGGCGCGCGACGCCGGTGGCGTCGGCCAGCGCGATCGAGTGGTCGCCACCGAGGACCAGCGGGATCGCCCCGGCGCTGCTCACCGCGTAGACCGCCTCCTCGAGCGCGTGCAATGAGCGCTCGATCTCCCCCGGTGGCATCTCGACGTCGCCGGCGTCGACGACGCGGACGTCCTGCAGCGCGTCGACCCGGAGCGCGAGGTGCGGCCGGGAGCCGTCGTGCGGCAGGTAGTCGGTCTGCCGGATCGCCATCGGGCCGAAGCGGGTGCCGGGGCGGTGCGACGTACCGCCGTCGAAGGGCGCGCCCACCACGACCACGTCGGCGGCACCCAGCGCGTCGCGGTCGTCGAGGTCGACCCGGTCGACGCCGAGGAAGGTGATGTCGGGTCCGAACTGCGGGCCGTACCGAGTCATGCACCCATGTCTACAACGGATTCCGGACAAAACACACGCCGCAGCGACGGATTCACTTGCTTCTCTTGCTGCCGACCGCGCACCATGGAGGTATGAGCACCGCCGACTACGACCACCTGCAGCGCGCCGCGAAGGATCACCTGTGGATGCACTTCACCCGGCACTCGACGTACGACACGTCGGACGTCCCGATCATCGTCCGCGGTGAGGGTGCCTACATCTACGACGCGCAGGGCAAGCGCTACCTCGACGGTCTGGGTGGGCTGTTCGTGTCGCAGCTGGGTCACGGGCGCACCGAGCTCGCCGATGCGGCGGCCGCGCAGGCCAAGGAGCTCGCCTTCCACCCGCTGTGGTCCTACGCGCACCCCAACGCGATCCTGCTCGCCGAGCGCATCGCCGGCTACGCGCCCGGCGACCTCAACCGCGTCTTCTTCACGACCGGTGGCGGCGAGGCCGTCGAGTCCGCGTGGAAGCTCGCCAAGAACTTCTTCAAGATCACGGGCAAGCCGATGAAGCACAAGGTGATCAGCCGCTCGATCGCCTACCACGGCACCACCCAGGGCGCCCTGTCGATCACCGGGCTGCCGCCGCTGAAGCAGCAGTTCGAGCCGCTGGTCCCGTCCACCTTCCGGGTCCCGAACACCAACATCTACCGGGCCTCCGAGGCCACCGGCGGGTTCCTCGACGGCTCCGACCCCGAGGCCTTCGGTCGCTGGGCCGCCGACCAGATCGCGGTCGCGATCGAGAACGAAGGCCCCGACACCGTCGCGGCCGTCTTCCTGGAGCCGGTGCAGAACGCCGGCGGATGCTTCCCGCCGCCGCCCGGCTACTTCCAGCGGGTCCGCGAGATCTGCGACGAGTACGACGTGCTGCTGGTCTCCGACGAGGTCATCTGCGCCTTCGGTCGCCTGGGCTACATGTTCGGCGCCGAGCGCTACGGCTACCAGCCCGACATCATCACCTGCGCCAAGGGCATCACGTCGGGCTACTCGCCGCTCGGCGCGATGATCGCCTCCGACCGGCTGATGGAGCCCTTCCTGCACGGCGCCGAGTCCTTCGCCCACGGCTTCACCTTCGGCGGCCACCCGGTCTCGACCGCCGTCGCGATGGCCAACTTCGACATCTTCGAGAAGGAGCACGTCCTCGAGCACGTGCGCGACCACGAGGGCGCCTTCCGCTCCACCCTCGAGCGGCTCCTCGACCTGCCGATCGTCGGCGACGTCCGCGGCGACGGCTACTTCTACGGCATCGAGCTCGTCAAGGACAAGGACACCCGCGAGACCTTCGACGAGGAGGAGTCCGAGAAGCTGCTCCGCGGCTTCCTCTCCAAGGCGCTCTACGACGAAGGCCTCTACTGCCGCGCCGACGACCGCGGCGACCCGGTCATCCAGCTCTCTCCCCCGCTGATCTGCGACCAGACCCACTTCGACGAGATGGAGCAGATCCTCCGCACCGTCCTCGACAAGGCCGCCACCCTCCTGTAACCGCGAGTCGGCGCCAGATTGCAGCCGAGTCGGCGCCAGATTGCACTCGCCTCCCGGCGTTGTCCACAGGGGCCGTGCCGCCCTGGTGAGTGAGCCGCAGGCCCGGGCAGGTCTCGTGTCATGGAGACACCAGACCTGCCACGTCATCCGTTCACGTTCGCCATGGCCCGTGACCTGGGCCTCGACGGGCCTGCCCTCTTCCGGCTCGTCCGGTACGGCGTCCTGCGCCATCCCGTCCGCGGCGTCTACCTGCCGGCCACGGCCCCGGACACGATCGCGGTGCGCTGTCGGGCGTTGGGCCTGGTCCTGCCCGGCGATGCCTTCATCTGCGACAGGACCGCGTCGTGGCTCCATGCTGGCGACCGAGCGCTCGCGCCCAACGAGCACCTCGCCGTACCGCCGATCTCGTGCTTCCGCCCGAGCGACGGCGGCCGTCTTCGCAACGGGCTCACCGAGAGCGGCGAACGTGCCGTCTTGCCGCAGGACCTGATGGAGATCAACGGGCTGGTCGTGACGACACCGCTGCGGACGGCACTCGACCTCGGGCGGCTGCAACGGACAGCAGACCTGAAGCTGCACGGCATGGACTGCATGTTGAGCCTGAACGTCTTCACCCATCAGCACCTGCTCGCCGAGATCCCTCGGTTCAGGCGGCAGCGCGGCGTGGTCGAGCTCCGCGTCCTGGCGCCGCTCGCGGACGGCGGCTCGGAGTCGTTCGGCGAGAGCGCCGTCCGACTTCGATGGCACGCCGCTGGACTGCCGCCACCGCAGACGCAGATCTCGGTCATGGTCGACGGCCGCGAGGTCTACCGCATCGATCTCGGTCTGGAGGATCTGCTCTTCGGAGCCGAGTACTTCGGTGAGCAGTGGCACGCCGAGACCGACGCCCCGCACGACGAGGAGCGCCTCGAGTGGCTGGCCCGCGAGCGTGGTTGGGCGATCGACGTCTTCCGCAAGCAGCACGTCTTCGGTCAGCAGCAGGACGCGGAGCGTCGGTTGAGGATCGGGTACGACGCGGTCCGGGCTCGGCTCGGGCTACGCCCCAAGTTCTTTTCGTAAGTGCAATCTGGCGCCGACTCGGCTCGAATCTGGCGCCGACTCGGCGATGGGTCAGGTGAGGGCGCGCTGGCGGCGGCGGCTGTTGACCTCGCCGCCGACGACGATCAGGACCGAGATCAGGAACATCACGGTGCCGACCACGTTGACCTGCATCGGTACGCCGCGCTGGGCGACGCCCCAGACGAACATCGGGAACGTCGTGGTGTTGCCGGCGTTGAGGTTGGTGACGATGAAGTCGTCGAAGGACAGCGAGAAGCTGAGCAGCGCCGCACCCAGGATGCCGGGGAAGACCAGCGGGAAGGTCACCCGCCAGAACGTCTGCTGCGGGGTGGCGTAGAGGTCCATCGCCGCCTGTTCGAGGTTGTCGTCGAGACCGGCCAACCGGGCTCTCACGGTGACCACCACGAACGAGATGCAGAACATGATGTGCGCGATCAGGATCGTCCAGAAGCCGAGCTGACCGCCACGGCCCGCGGCCACGAACAACGCCAGCAGCGAGGACCCCATCACGATCTCGGGCGAGGCCATCGGCAGGAAGATCAGCAGGTTCATCGAGGACCGGCCGACGAAGTCGTGGCGGACCAGGGCGAAGGCGATCAGGGTGCCGAGGACCGTCGAGCCGAGGGTCGCGAGCAGGCCGATCTCGATGCTCGTGCCGAGGGCGCTGCACATGCCCTCGGCCTCGCACGGGTTGAGCCAGTTGTGGAGCGTGAAGCCGTCGAAGCGGTAGATCAGCCGGCTGGTCGGGGCGTTGAAGCTCATCAGCACGACCACGAAGATCGGCACGAACGTGTAGACCAGCACGATCAGGCCGAGGATCAGGACCAGGTGTCCACGCAGCCAGCGACCCGCCGCGGAGCCCTGCTTGTAGGTGACCGTCCGGTTGCCCGTCGCGGTGCTGGTGGAGGTGCTCACAGCAGGTCCTCCGTCCCGGCCCGGCGGACGTAGAACAGGACCATCACCACGATCAGCAGCATCAGGATGACCGACAGTGCGCCCGCAGCCGGGTAGTTGTTGGCGTTGGTGAAGAGGCTCTGGATGACGCTGCCGATCATCCGCTGGTTGGGGCTGCCCAGCAGCTCGGCGTTGATGTAGTCACCGACCGCCGGGATGAAGGTCAGCAGCGTGCCGGACACGACGCCCGGCAACGACAGCGGCCAGGTGACCTTGAAGAAGCCGACGAACGGGTTCGCGTAGAGATCGCTGGACGCCTCGATCAGGCGCGGGTCGATCTTGTCGATGCTGGCATAGAGCGGCAGCACCATGAACGGCAGGAAGTTGTACGTCAGCCCGGCGATGACGGCGAACGGCGTCGCGAGCAGGCGCCCGTCGGCGCCCAGGATGTGCACGAACTGCAGCGTGTTGACGATGATGCCGTCGTCGGCGAGCAGCAGCTTCCAGGACAGCGTGCGGACGAGGAAGCTGGTGAAGAACGGCGCGATCACCAGCACCAGCATCAGGTTCTTCCAGCGGCCCGCCTTGAACGCGATCGCGTACGCCAGCACGTAGCCCAGGATCAGGCAGAAGAGCGTCGCGAGGGCGCCGTACGCCAGCGAGCGCACGAGCGGCTGCCAGTAGTCGCTGATGACGTGCGAGTAGTTCGCCCAGTGGTACGTCATCGTGTAGCCGACGGTGTCCGACCCGCTCGGGTCGAAGAGGCTGGTCGCGACCAGGGAGTAGAGCGGGATCACGAAGAACAGGCCCAGCCAGAGCACCCCGGGGATGAGCAGGAGATAGCCGGTCCTGCCGCGTTTGCGGACCGTCTCGCTCATTCGGCGTCGACCTTCTGCGAGCCGGCGGACGCGTCCTGGCTGAAGTCGAGGAGGAACGCGTACTCGGGACGCCAGGACAGCTCGACCTTCGCGCCCGGGGCGAAGATCTGGTGGCGGCCGGTGTTCTGCTGGAAGACCGAGAGCTCCTGGCCCCACGGCATCCGGACGAGGTACTGCGTGCTGACCCCGACGAAGCTGACGTCGGTGACCACGCCGCCCGGGATGGTGTTGCCCGGGGCGTCGAGCTCCTCGCCCGGCTCGCCGATGAGCACCTTCTCCGGCCGGATCCCGATCCACCCCTTGTCGCTGTCGGCATGGCAGCGCTCGGCCGGCACCGAGACGCCGATGCCGTGCATGTCGACCGTCACCAGGTCGGCCGCCCGGTTGGTGATCGTGCCCTCGATCAGGTTGGACTGGCCGAGGAAGTTGGCGACGAACGTCGACTGGGGGTTCTCGTACAGGTCGGCCGGGGCGCCCATCTGCTCGATCACCCCGGCGTTCATGACCGCGACCGTGTCGGCCATCGTCATGGCCTCCTCCTGGTCGTGGGTCACGTGCACGAAGGTCAGCCCGACCTCGGTCTGGATCCGCTTGATCTCGAGCTGCATCGAGCGCCGCAGCTTGAGGTCGAGCGCACCGAGCGGCTCGTCGAGCAGCAGCACCTCCGGCTTGTTGATCAGCGCCCGCGCGAGGGCGACCCGCTGCTGCTGACCGCCCGAGAGCTGCGCCGGCTTCTTGCGCGCCTGCGAGGTCAGCTCCACCAGCTCGAGCATCTCCCGCACGGTGGCGTCGACGTCATGGCGCTTGCGGCGACGCAGCCCGAACGCCACGTTCTCGTAGATGTCGAGGTGCGGGAAGAGCGCGTAGCTCTGGAAGACCGTGTTGACCGGACGCTGGTACGGCTTGGCGTAGGTGATGTCCTGCCCGGCCAGCGTGATCGAGCCCGCCGTCGGCGTCTCGAGACCGGCGACCATCCGCAGCGTCGTCGTCTTGCCGCACCCGGACGGGCCGAGGAGGGCGATGAACGAGCCGCTGGGTACGTCGAGGTCGAGGTCGTCGACAGCGGTGAACGCCCCGAAGGACTTCGTCACGTTCCGCAGCCTCAGGCCGTCGTACGACTCGCCGTCGGCCGCGGCCGGCTCCTGCTCAGCCACCTGTGACATCGTCGAACTCTCCTTGGTAGGCAGTGATCTGCTCTTCACTCAGCGGCATGAAGTCGAAGGTGACGTCGAGGGTCTCGTCGTCGGGGAAGATCAGCTTGTTGTCGACGAGCGACGGGTCGACCTTCTCCATCTCCTGCTGGGCGCCCTCGACCGGACAGATGTAGTTGACGTACGCCGCCAGCTTGGCCGCGTTCTCGGGGTCGTAGTAGTAGTCGATCCACTTCTCGGCGTTGGCCTGGTGCTTGGCCAGGTTGGGGACCAGCATGTTGTCGCTCCAGAGCGACAACCCCTCCTCCGGCGCGATGAACTTGATGTCCGGGTTGTCGAACTGCGCCTGGATCACGTCGCCCGACCACGCCTCGCAGGCGACGATGTTGCCCGCCGCGAGGTCCTGGATGTACTCGTTGCCGGTGAAGGCCCGGATCTGCCCGGACGCGACGACGTCACGGAGCTTGTCGATCGCGTTGGCCCAGTCGTCGTCGCTGAAGTCGCTCGGGTTGGCGCCCACGACCTTGAGCATGAAGCCCATCGTGTCGCGCATCTCGCTCAGCAGGCTGACCTTGCCCTTGAGCTCGGAGCGGGTGAGCAGCTCCTCGAAGCTCTTGACCTCGCCCGTCTTGGCGGCGTTGTAGGCGATCCCGGTCAGGCCGCTCTGCCACGGTGCGTGGTAGGTCAGGTCCTTGTCCCACTGGCGATCCCGCAGCGGCTTGATCAGGTTGGCGTGCAGGTTGGGGACCTTGGCCTTGTCGAGCGGCTGGATCCAGCCCAGCGAGATCATCCGGGCGGCCATCCAGTCCGTGAGGACGATCATGTCCCGGTTGATCGGCTCGCAGGAGCCGAGCTGGTTCTTGACCTTGGCGTAGAACTCGTTGTTGTCGTTGACGTCGTCGGTGTAGTCGACGGTGATCCCGGTCTGGTCCTCGAAGACCCGCAGGGTCGACGTCGCCTTCTTCTTGGGGTCGATGTACGCCGGCCAGTTCGACACGATCAGCCGCTTGTCCTTCGCGGACACGTCGGTCGCCCGGCAGTCGGCCGGGTTCACCTTCCGGGGCTCGACCCCGAAGAACGGGAGCTTCAGCGCCGCGATGCTCACGCCGGCGAAGGCGACGCCGCCACCGGCCTTGAGCAGCCCGCGACGAGACAGCCCGCCGCGTCCACCTCCGGTGGGTCCCTGCGCCATGCGGACTCCCTTCGAACTGCCTCGACGCATCGGATCGTGCCACGCTGAAGGGCCCCCCACAAGCGATCCCGTCGAGAAGAAACATCCTCGCAACGAAATCGCTTGCGAACACGGCCGGGCGAAATCTTTGACCGCAGCCCCGGCCTGCGGAAGCATCCCCCCATGAGCCGGAATCCAGGTCGTACGTCGCAGCCTCTCGACGACGTCTCCAAGGCGATCATCGAGCAGCTGCAGCAGGACGGGCGCCGTTCGTACGCCGCCATCGGGAAGGTCGTCGGCCTGTCCGAGGCTGCCGTCCGCCAGCGGGTGCAGCGCCTGATCGAGTCGGGCGTGATGCAGGTGGTCGCGGTGACCGACCCGCTGGAGATGGGGTTCGCCCGGCAGGCGATGGTCGGGGTCCGCGTCACCGGCCCCCTGGAGCCGGTCGCCGACCGGCTGGCCGAGCTCGACGAGGTCGACTACGTCGTGGTGACCGCGGGCTCCTTCGACCTCCTCGTCGAGGTCGTGTGCGAGAGCGACGAGCACCTGCTCGAGCTGATCTCGGGACAGATCCGGGCGATCGACGGCGTCGCCGGGACCGAGACGTTCATGTACCTCAGCCTGCGCAAGCAGACCTACTCGTGGGGTGTCCGCTGAGCCGGGACCCCCACTACGAGCGGCTGTCGCTCTGGCACGACACGGTCGACACCGACTGGTCGCCACGGCCGCCGCTGCCGGGTGACGTCGAGGCCGACGTCGCCATCGTCGGTGCGGGCTTCACCGGCCTCTGGACCGCGCACTACCTGGCCGAGGCCGATCCGACACTGCGGATCGTCGTGCTCGAGGCCGAGACCGCCGGCTTCGGCGCGTCCGGCCGCAACGGCGGCTGGTGCTCGGCGCTCTTCCCGGCGTCCCTGCCGACGCTGGCGGGGTACGCCGACCGCGGCGCCGCCCTCGCCCAGCACCGCGCCGTGCGCGCCACCGTCGACGAGGTCGTCCGCGTCGCCACGGCGGAGGGCATCGACGCGCAGGTGAGCAAGGGCGGCACGATCACCCTGGCGCGGAGCCGCGCCCAGTGGTCGCGCGCGAAGGCCGAGGTCGCCGAGGCGCGGGCCTGGGACCGGGGCGACGACGACCTCCGGCTGCTCGGTCGGCAGGAGGCGACCGAGATCCTGCACGGGAGCAACACCCGCGGCGCGACGTACACGCCGGACTGCGCCGCCCTCCACCCCGCCCGCCTGGTCCGCGGGCTCGCGTCGGCGGTCGAGCGACGCGGGGTGACGATCCACGAGCAGACCCGGGTGACGGCGATCGAGCCGCGCCTCGCCCGGACCGAGCACGGCACCGTGAGGGCGCGCACCGTGCTCCGCGCGACCGAGGGCTACACCGCGACGCTGGCCGGCGAGCGGCGCACGATGGTGCCCGTCTACTCCCTGATCATCGCGACCGAGCCGCTGCCGGCCGAGGTGTGGGACGAGATCGGCCTGGCGCGGCGCGAGACGTTCACCGACCACCGGCACCTGATCGTCTACGGGCAGCGGACCGCCGACGACCGGTTGGTGTTCGGCGGGCGCGGTGCGCCGTACCACCTGGGCTCGCGGATCAAGCCGGAGTACGACCGCGACGAGAAGGTCTTCGCCCGGCTCTACGCCACCCTCGTCGACCTCTTCCCGGTGCTGCGGGGCACCCGCGTCACCCACGCGTGGGGCGGAGCGCTCGGCATCCCGCGCGACTGGTGCGCCTCGGTCGGCCTCGACCGCGCGACCGGGCTCGGCTGGGCCGGCGGGTACGTCGGCGACGGGGTCAGCACCACCAACCTCGCCGGCCGCACGCTGCGCGACCTCGTGCTGGGCCGCGACACCGAGCTCACCCGGTTGCCGTGGGTCGGGCACCGCTCCCCCGGCTGGGAGCGCGAGCCGCTGCGCTGGCTCGGCATCAACGCCGGCCTGCGGGCGATGACCCTCGCCGACGCGGAGGAATCCGTCACCCGGATGCCCAGCCTGGTAGCGCGCACGGTCGCTCCCCTGCTGGGATGAGCAGATGACCAAGCGCGCCCTCGTCCGCCGCCCCGGCCCGCGTCTCGACGACGGCCTCCTCACCCACCTCGAGCGCGTCCCGGTCGACGCCGACCTCGCCCTCCGGCAGTGGGAGGCGTACGTCGAGGCGCTGCGGGCCGAGGGCTGGGAGACGGTCGAGGTGCCGCCGGTCGACGACTGCCCGGACGCGGTCTTCGTCGAGGACACCGTGGTCGTCCTCGACGACCTCGCGGTGATCAGCCGGCCGGGTGCCGACGAGCGCAAGCCGGAGACGGCCGGCACCGAGGCGACGCTCGCCGCACTCGGCTACCGGATCGCCCGCATCGAGGCGCCGGGCACCCTGGACGGCGGCGACGTGCTGAAGCACGACCGGACGGTCTGGGTGGGTCTCGGCGGGCGCACCAACAGCGAGGGGCTGGAGCAGCTCGCCGCCCACCTGGCTCCGCTCGGCGCGGACGTCGTCGGCGTACCCGTCTCAAAGGTGCTGCACCTCAAGTCGGCCGTCACCGCCTTGCCCGACGGCACCGTGGTCGGGTTCGAGCCGCTGGTCGACCACCCGGAGGAGTGGGACCCGTTCCTCCCGGTGCCCGAGGAGGGCGGCTCCCACGTGGTGGTGCTCGACGAGTCGACCGTGCTGATGGCGACGAGCGCCCCGCTGACCCGCGCGCTCTTCGAGGAGCGGGGCCTGCGGGTGGTGTCGGTCGACCTCAGCGAGTTCGAGAAGCTCGAGGGCTGCGTGACCTGCCTGTCGGTGCGGCTACGGGGCTGACCGCAGCCCGTTGTCGACGGTGTCGGCCGGCTTGGTGGCCGTGTGCAGCCAGGCGGCGAAGAACCCGTCGAGGTCCTGACCACTGACCTCCGCGGCGAGCGCCTCGAACTGCGCGGTCGAGCCGTTGCCGCCCTCGCGGTCGGCGACCCACCGGCGCAGCAGCGCCCAGTAGGCGGTGTTGCCGATCCGGGTGCGCAGTGCCTGCAGCGTCATCGCGCCGCGCTCGTAGACCCGGTCGTCGAAGATGTCGTTCACGCTGGAGCACCCGGTCGGGTCGGGGCACGGGTCGGCGACGACCAGGTCCCAGAACTCGTCGTCGGCGTCGAGGTTGTCGTAGCGCTGGTGCAGCTCGTCGTCCGCCGAGGACGCACCGCGCGCCTCTTCCCAGCGCCACTCCATGAAGGTCGCCGCGCCCTCGTTGAGCCAGATGTCGCTCCAGTGGGCGACCGCGACCGAGTCACCGAACCACTGGTGGGCGAGCTCGTGGACGACGGTGATCTGGGTCAGGCTGGCCGGAGAGTACGTCGGCCGCGTCTGGTTCTCGAGCGCGAACCCGGGCTCGAGGTTGGTGACCAGGCCACCGACCGTCGAGAAGGGGTAGTCGCCGAGCTGGGTCTCCAGCCAGCGGGTGATCCCGGGCGTCTGCCGCATCAGCCGCATCGCGTTCGGCTGGGCGTTGGTCGGGAGCGCCTTCGAGACCGCCACCAGCCAGGGCCGGCCGTCGCGGGCCCCGTCGGCGATCTTGTAGTGGCCCGCGGCGAAGAAGGCGAGGTACGGCGCCATCGGCTCGTCCGCGTGCCAGGTGGTGGTCGCCAGCCGGCCGTGGGCCTTGCGACGGACCTGACGCCCGTTGGAGACGACGTCGTACTCCTTCGGGACCGTGATGCTGACGCGGACCCGGGCCTTGTCGAGGGGGTGGTCGTTGGCGGGGAACCACCACGGCGCCATGTGCGGCTCGTTCATCGCGACGACCTCGCCGTTGCGCGCGAGCCAGTTGCTCTCCCCGGCGTAGGAGCGTCGATCCGGCCGCCCGGCGTACTGCACCCACACGTCGACGACCTCGCCCGGCTCGAGCCCGTGCTTGACGACGAGCTCGTGTCGGCCCTGCGTGAAGGTCACGGACCGTCCGCCGACGCGCACGGAGCGCACCGGCAGCAGGAAGTCCAGGTCGAAGCTGGAGATCGACGCCGTGCCCCGCAGCCGGAGGCCGGTCCAGCCGGACAACCGGCCCGAGCGGAAGCCGTAGCGGTCGTGGATGTCGTACGAGAGAACGTCGATGCCGCCGTTGCCGTCGAGCGGGAAGTACGGGTCGCCGATCCCTGCGGCGCCGGCCGGTCGCACGGCGTCGCGGTGCGCGGCGCCCACGGACGGGCCGACCGGGCCGAGGCCGAGGGCGACGGCAACGGCAGCGACGACGAGGGCCGTGGACCGGCGAGGACGCGACACCCGGGCAAAGTACCCGACGCGTGCCCCCCGACCCCGCACCCGCCTTGTGTTATAACTCTACTGATTCACTGCACTTAATCGAGGGGGCGTCATGCAGGTGGTCACGCTGGAGATCCCGGAGCTGGGCAACCACACCCATCTCGTCCACGACGGCCGGCAGGCGCTCGTCGTCGATCCCTCGCGCGACATCGCCCCTGTCGAGGCAGCGGCCGAGCGGGCCGGCGTGGAGATCGCCGCCGTCGCGGACACCCACATCCACAACGACTACGTGTCCGGCGCCCTGGGCCTGGCCCGCCGCCACGGCGCTGACTACCTGCTGTCGGCCGACGAGCCCGTGCAGTTCGAGCGGGTCGGCGTCCGCGACGGCGACCTCCTGACGGTCGGCCGGCTCGAGGTGACGGTCCTGGCCACGCCGGGCCACACCCGCCACCACCAGGCGTTCGCGGTCCGCGACCCGGAGGGCAGCGGTCCGGATGCTCTTCTCAGCGGCGGCAGCCTGCTGCACGGCACGGTCGGACGCACCGACCTGGTCGACCCGCGGCTGCGCCACGACCTGGCCCGGGCCCAGTGGGCCAGCGCCCGGGCGCTGGCCCGGCTGGACCCCGCGACCCGCCTGCTGCCCACCCACGGCTTCGGGAGCTTCTGCGCCGGCGGTGACGCGACGACCGGCACCGACGGCAGCCTCGGCGCCGAGCTGCTCACCAACCCCGCGCTGACGCAGGAGCGCGACCGGTTCGTCGCGGACCTGGTCGCCGGCTTCGGTCCGGTCCCGGCCTACTACGGCCACATGGCGCCCCTCAACCGTGCGGGCGCGGGCCGCGCGGTGCCCCGGCCCGGACGTCCCGTCACCCGCGACCAGGTGACCGACGCGATCCTCGCCGGTCAGTGGGTCGTCGACCTGCGCCAGCGCGCCTCGTTCGCGCGCGGACACGTCGCCGGATCGGTCAACGTCGAGTACTCCAGCCAGTTCGCGACGTACGTCGGCTGGCTGGTGCCGTGGGCCGACGACCTGGTCCTGCTCTACGACACGGCCGACGACGTCGGCTCGGCGCTGCACGACCTCGCCGCGATCGGCATCGACGGTCCCGGGATCCACGACCTCGGCCCGACGTCGACGCTGGCGGCGAGCTTCCGGCGTACCGACTGGGCGGGGTTCCGCAGCCACTCCGGCCCGCGGGTCGTCGTCGACGTCCGCGACCAGGACGAGTACGAGTCCGGCCACCTGCCCGACGCGGTGCACCTGCCCGTCCACGAGGTCGACCGACGGGGGGCCGACCTCCCCGCGGGCGAGCTGTGGGTGCACTGCAGGTCGGGCTACCGGGCGGGCATCGCGGCCAGCCTGCTGCACCGCAGCGGCCGCAGCGTCGTGCACGTCGACGACTCCTGGGACCAGGTCAGCGAGCTGGCGATCGCGACGACCGTCGCCGCCTGACGTCGTCGCCCCCTGATCGACGCCCCGCCCGGCGCACCCCCGGGCGGGGCGTCTCCTTATTCGGTTGCGGTCGCCGGGCGGCAACGACCACAGTTGCCCCGAGCGACCGGAGTGACCGGTGCCCGAGCGAGAGGAGCGTGACATGTCCACGACTGTCCTTGGCCTGTCCGCAGACCACTCCCCTTCTCGCTTCTGGAGCACCCACACCGATGACGCACGACGCACCACCCCCGTTCACTGACCCCGACCTCGACCCCGCCTTCGTCTTCGAGTTCGAGGCGTACGACGACCTCGACGAGGGCCAGCGCTGGTCCACCTGGCTGAGCGTCGAGCCGCTCTGCCGCGGCCCGCAGCCACGACCCGACTGGGTCGTCACCTCCCAGGCCGCGGTCGACACCGACCTCGGCATCCTCAAGACCGGCAAGGAGGCCGACGCGTTCCTCCTCGAGCGCGCGGTCCCCGGCTCCGACGCCGTCGGCGACTCCGTGGTGCTGGTCGCCAAGCGCTACCGCAGCACCGAGCACCGCACCTTCCACCGGGCCGCGACCTACACCGAGGGCCGCAGCGTGAAGCGCTCCCGCGACGAGCGGGCGCTGAAGCGCAAGAGCACCTGGGGCAAGATCGTCGCCGCCGGCGAGTGGGCCGTCTCCGAGTGGGACGCGCTCAAGCGGTGCTGGGAGCTCGGTCTCCCCGTCCCCTACCCCGTGCAGATCGACGGCACCGAGATCCTGATGGAGTGGATCACCTACGACGGGGAGACCGCCCCGCGGCTGGCCCAGACCCGCCCGGAGCCGGCGCTGCTGGCGTCGTACTTCGACCAGCTCCGCGACGCACTGGCGCTGATGGTGCAGCACGGGATCGTCCACGGCGACCTGTCGGCCTACAACATCCTGGCGGCGGGCGACCGTCTGGTGATCATCGACCTGCCACAGGTGGTCGACCTGGTCGGCAACCCGGCCGGCATGGACTTCCTGCTGCGCGACTGCACCAACGTCTGCACCTGGTTCCAGACGCGCGGGCTCGATGTCGATCCCGGCGAGCTCTTCGGGGAGCTGATCGCGCACGCGTTCTAGGGTGCGACTGTGAAGAAGAGCGTGGTGCGCGGTGAGCCGGCAGCGATCGTCGGGCGGCTCGAGGAGTGGATGGCCGAGCACCCGGGTGTCCCGGTCGACACCGCGCGCACCTCGCTCTACACGGCGGCCGAGCTCTACGACACCGCGACGTACGACGCGTCGCTCGACGCCCGTGCCTACGCGTGGTCGCAGGAGCCGCGGACGAGGGAGGCGGCGCTCGCCCGGGCGCTGCACGACCACGCCATCGACCTCGCGCTCGCGGACTGGACCGCCGGACGCCACCTGGTCGGGGTGATGGGAGGTCACCGGCTCGAGCGCGGACAACCGGCGTACGCCGAGGCCGCCCGGCTCGGTGCGGCGCTCGGTGCCGGCCTCGTCGTCGCCAGCGGAGGCGGGCCGGGCGCGATGGAGGCGGCCAACCTCGGCGGCCGTCTCGCCGAGCAGCCCGACGACCTCGACGCCGCGCTCGCGCTGCTGGCCGAGGTGCCGTCGTACCATCCGACCGTCGAGGCCTGGGTCCACCGGGCGTTCGACGTGCTGGCCCGGTTCCCCGGCGGCGCGGACACCCTGGGGATCCCGACCTGGTACTACGGCCACGAGCCGCCGAACGTCTTCGCCACCGCGATCGCGAAGTACTTCCGCAACTCCACCCGGGAGGCCACGCTGCTCGAGGTGTGCGACGCCGGGATCGTCTTCCTCCCGGGCCTCGGCGGCACCGTGCAGGAGATCTTCCAGGACGCGTGCGAGAACTACTACGCCACCGAGGAGTCGGTGGCGCCCATGGTGCTGGTGGGCACGGCGTACTGGACCGAGGAGCTGCCGGCCTGGCCGCTGCTGCGCTCCGTCGCCCGCGGCCGGCCGATGGAGCGGCACGTGCACCTGGTCGACGGGGTCGACGACGCTGTGAACCTCATTGTTTCGAGGACGTGAACGACGGACGGCGCCTAGATTGACGCGGGTGCAGATCTCTCGTCGTGACCTCATCCGTTCCACCGCCGCCGTCGGCGCCGTCACCGCCCTCGGTGGGCTCGGACTGGCCGACGCCGCCGTCGCCGGCACCGGGCCCGTAGCCCGGGCGACGACCCGCACCACGACCCTCGACAAGGGCCCGGCCGGGGCCGGCGGCTGGCGTCCCGTCGTCACGAGGGCCGGCGAGGGGTACGCCGTGCGCGGCGGGCTGGGCGCCAAGGCGCGGGGCGGCCGGGCCCGGCGCCGCAAGTCGCTCCTGGCGTTCGCGCAGATCAGCGACGTGCACATCATGGACTGCCAGTCCCCCGTCCGGTCCGAGTACGGCGAGAACTTCAGCCCGAGCGCCTACCGCCCCCAGGAGATCCTGAGCGCCCACGTCGCCGACGCGATGGTCCGCCGGATCAACGCCGTGCGCCGTGGTCCGGCGACGGGCAGCAAGCTCGCGTTCACGATCCAGACCGGCGACAACTCCGACACCGGTCAGTACAACGAGCTGCGCTGGAACATCGACGTCCTCGACGGCGGCACGCTGAGGGTCGACTCCGGCGACCTCACCAGGTACGAGGGGGTCATGGACCAGGACCCGACGTACTACGACACCGTGTTCTGGCACCCGGACGGCACCCCGGACGGCAAGGCCGACGACGACGCCCGGGCGGTGTACGGCTTCCCCGTGGTCGACGGCCTCCTCGACGCGGCCCGCCAGCCGTTTAGCGCCGCCGGGCTGCAGATGCCGTGGTACGCCGTCATGGGCAACCATGACGGCCTGGTCCAGGGGAACTTCCCGCACACCCCCGCCGACAACGCGCGCGCGATCGGCACGGCCAAGAAGGTCACGGGCGGCGCCACCCGGACCGTCACCGCCGACCCCGACCGCCGGCTGCTCGACAAGGCGGAGTGGGTCGACGAGCACTTCGTCACGACCGGTACGCCGGACGGCCACGGCTTCACCAAGGAGAACAAGGCCAAGAAGACGGCGTACTACTACTTCGACCGGGGGCCGAAGGGCGTGGTGCGGTCCGTCGTCCTGGACACGGTCGCCCCGTCGGGTGACCAGGGCGCGATGGACAGCAAGCAGTTCAGCTGGCTGCTGCGCCTGCTCGACCGGAGCAAGAACAAGCTCGTGGTGCTGTACAGCCACCACCCGCTGCAGTCGTTCACCGACGAGAACATCGCCACGATGATCCGTCAGGAGCTGACCAGCCGCCCCCAGGTGATCGCGTGGGTCAACGGCCACACGCACCGCAACCAGATCTGGGCCTACCCCCGGAAGAAGAAGGGCAAGGTGGTGGGCGGGTTCTGGGAGATCAACACGGCCTCGCACATCGACTGGCCGCAGCAGGCCCGCCTGATCGAGATCGCCAACAACAAGGACGGCACGCTGTCGATCTTCACCACGATGATCGACCACGAGGGCCCGACGCAGTTCAACGGCGACCTGACCAGCCCGATCCAGCTCGCGGGCCTGTCCCGCCTGCTGTCCGCCAACGACTGGCAGG
The DNA here is from genome assembly GCF_039543825.1 of Nocardioides conyzicola. Classification (NCBI taxonomy): domain Bacteria; kingdom Bacillati; phylum Actinomycetota; class Actinomycetes; order Propionibacteriales; family Nocardioidaceae; genus Nocardioides; species Nocardioides conyzicola. Next base: position 98,075 of record NZ_BAABKM010000001.1, read on the forward strand.
AGCGCGAGGAGCACCGCCGCGGCAAGCGCACCGACCGCAACGTGGAGCTGCTGCTCCCCGCCCCGGCCTTCCTCTGGAAGAAGAAGAAGAAGAAGAAGAAGTAGGTCGGGTCCGGTCCCTCGGGGACCGGTCAGGACTCGGTCGCGGCGAGCTGGCCGCAGGCGCCGTCGATCTCGCGACCGCGGGTGTCGCGGACGGTGGTCGAGATGCCCTTAGCCTCGAGCCGGCGCACGAACTCACGCTCGTCGGCCGGGTCGGAGGCGGTCCACTTCGACCCCGGCGTCGGGTTGAGCGGGATCAGGTTGACGTGCACCCAGCCCCAGTCGCCCCGCGCCTGCAGGACGTCGGCGAGCAGGTCCGCACGCCACGCCTGGTCGTTGATGCCGCGCATCATGGCGTACTCGATCGAGACGCGGCGCTTGGTGACCTTCGCGTAGTTCCAGGCGGCGTCGACGGTCTCGTCGACGGAGTAGCGGGTGTTGATCGGCACCAGCTCGTTGCGCAGCTCGTCGTCCGGAGCGTGCAGGCTGAGTGCCAGCGTGACCGGGATGCCCTCCTCGGCCAGCTGCAGCATCCGCGGCACCAGGCCGACCGTCGACACGGTGATCCCGCGCGCGCTCATGCCGAGGCCGTCGGGCGTCGGGTCGGTGAGCCGCCGGACGGTGCCGATGACGGCCTTGTAGTTGGCCATCGGCTCGCCCATGCCCATGAACACGACGTTGGAGACGCGTCCCGGTCCCCCGGGCACCTCACCCCGCGCCAGCGAGCGGGCGCCGGCGACGACCTGCTCGACGATCTCGGCGGTGGACATGTTGCGCTCGAGGCCGCCCTGGCCGGTGGCGCAGAACGGGCAGGCCATGCCGCAGCCGGCCTGGCTCGAGACGCAGACCGTGGCGCGATCGGGGTAGCGCATCAGCACCGACTCGACGAGCGCGCCGTCGAACAGCTTCCAGAGCGTCTTGCGCGTCGTGCCGCGATCCGCCTCCATGGTGCGCAGCGGCGTCATCAGGCTGGGCAGCAGGCCGGCGACCAGCTCGTCGCGCTGGCTTGCCGGCAGGTCGGTCATCTCGGCCGGGTCGTCGACCAGGCGCGCGAAGTAGTGGGTGGAGAGCTGCTTGGCGCGGAAGCCCGGCAGGCCCAGCTCCTTGAGCCGCTCGACCCGTTCGTCGGGGGTGAGGTCGGCGAGGTGCGGCGGCGGCTTCTTGCGGCCACGCGGCTCGTCGAAGACGAGGGGAAGGGGGGTGCGCTCGGACATCTGGACGATTCTCCCACCCCGCCCGCGCCGGACGCGATTCTTGGGCAGGCTCGGCTCAGGCCTCGCGGGTGATCATGTACCAGAGCACGAGCGCGGCGACGCCGCCGACGACCAGCGCCGTGGCGACCATCCCGATCAACATGTAGATGCCGAAGCGTCGCGAGCGCGGCGCGATGACCAGGCCGATCGGCACCGCCAGCGTCACCAGCACGAACGGGAACAGCTGCTCGGCCGTGTCGTCGTCGACCAGGACGTGCAGCAGCGCGATGAACGCGCCGGGCACCAGGACCACGAACGCCAGCCCGGTGAAGAACCCGGTGAGCGACACGAAGGTCGGGTGGTCGCGGTGCCACCAGTCCGGCTGCCGCTCCGGGGCCGGCTCGCTCGGACCGGTGGGGTCGGTCTCCTGCTCGGTCGTCATCGCCTCGATGCTAGACGGGTCGTCCGCCGTACCACCGTCTATGGGCGCGTGTCAGGCGGACGACTCGGTCACGTGAAGACCGCGTAGTGGAGCAGCAGCCAGATCGGCGCGACCGTCGCGAGCAGGGAGTCGAGCCGGTCCATCAGGCCGCCGTGGCCGGGGATCACCTGGCTCATGTCCTTGATGCCCAGGTCGCGCTTGATCACCGACTCGCACAGGTCGCCGAGCGTGGCCATCACGACCGCGATCAGGCCCAGCGCGAGGCCGACCCACCAGTCGCCGTCGAGCAGGTAGACGACCAGCGCCCAGCCGGCCACGAGGCAGAAGACGACCGACCCGGCGAAGCCCTCCCAGGACTTCTTCGGCGAGATGACCGGGGCCATCGGGTGCTTGCCGAACAGCACCCCGGCGACGTACCCCCCGGTGTCGGAGGCGACGGTGATCGCGATGAACGCGATGATGCCCTGCACGCCCGGGTCGTCGAGGCCGTGGGCGTTGACGCCGCCGCCCTCCGCGAGCAGGAGCGCGACGAACGAGCCGAGGAACGGCACGTAGATCAGGCTGAAGACGGAGGCCGTGGCGTTCTGGACGTAGCCGTCGATCCCCCGGCGCAGCAGCCAGAGCATCGTCATCAGGGCGGCGACGGCCGTGGCGGTCACCAGCGCCGGAGCGCCCCAGAAGTACGCGACGACGACCATGACGACGCCACCGAGCATCAGCGGCTGCTCGGGCAGGTCGATGCCCTTGGCGCCGAAGCCGCGCTGCAGCTCCCAGATCGCGACCACGACCGCGATGGCGACGATCACCATGAACGCCGTCTTCCAGAAGAGCAGCGACAGCAGGATCGCGGCCACCAGGACGAAGGCGGAGGTGAGGGCGGCGGGAAGGTCCCGGCCGGCGCGACCGTGGTCCTTGATCGCCGGCGTGGTGGTATCGCTCATCAGTTGCCGATCCGCTCAGACCTCGAGCAGCTCGGCCTCCTTGCTCTTGAGCAGCTCGTCGATGGCGTCGGTGTGCTTCTTGGTGATGCCGTCGAGCCGCTTCTCGGCGCCGGTGACGTCGTCCTTGCCGACCTCGCCGTCCTTCTCGAGCTTCTCCAGGCCCTGCTTGGCCGTACGACGCAGGTTGCGCACGGCGACCCGGCCGTCCTCGGCCTTGGCCCGGGCGACCTTGACGTACTCCTTGCGGCGGTCCTCGGTCAGCTCCGGGAAGTTGCAGCGCAGCACCTTGCCGTCGTTGGACGGGTTGACGCCGAGGTCGGAGTCGCGGATGGCCCGCTCGATGTTGCCCATCGCGCCCACGTCGTACGGCTGGATCAGGATGATCCGCGCCTCGGGGGCGGTGAAGGACGCGAGCTGCTGCAGCGGGGTCGGGGTGCCGTAGTAGTCGACCATGATCTTGCTGAACATGCTGGGCTGCGCCCGACCGGCCCGGATCGCCGAGAACTCCTCGCGCGTCGACTCGACCGACTTGGCCATCTTGCCGTCGGCCTCGTTGAGGATGTCGTTGATCACCGCTGCTCCTTCAATGTCGTGGTGCTGTCAGCCTGCGCTGACGAGCGTGCCGATCTTCTCACCCTGGACGACGCGCAGGATGTTGCCCTCGGGCTCCATCCCGAAGACGACCATGGGCAGCTTGTTCTCGCCGCAGAGGGCGAAGGCCGTCTGGTCCATGATCCGCAGGCCCTGGGCGATCGCCTCGGCGTACGTCAGCTCGTCGTACTTGGTGGCCGTCGGGTCGAGCTTGGGGTCGGCGCTGTAGACGCCGTCCACCCCGCTCTTCGCGACCAGCACGACGTCGCACTTGCTCTCGAGCGCCCGCTGGACGGCCACCGTGTCGGTGGAGAAGAAGGGCATGCCCATGCCGGCACCGAAGATGACGACCCGGCCCTTCTCCATGTGGCGGATGGCGCGACGCGGGATGTAGGGCTCGGCGACCTGGCCCATGGTGATGGCGGTCTGGACGCGGGTCTCGACGCCCATCTTCTCCAGGAAGTCCTGGAGCGCCAGGCAGTTCATGACGATGCCGAGCATGCCCATGTAGTCGGCCCGGACCCGGTCCATGCCGCGCTGCTGGAGCTCGGCGCCGCGGAAGAAGTTGCCGCCACCGGTCACGACCGCGATCTGCACGCCCGCCTCGACGACGGCCGCGATCTCCTGCGCGACCTTCTGGACGACGTCGGGGTCGATCCCCACGTTGCCACCACCGAAGACCTCACCGGAAAGCTTGAGCAGGACTCGCTTGTAACCCGTCACGGGCGGCTCCTTCGGATGGCATGGGTGCCCCGGCGGCGAGGCCGGGGACGCGAGAAGGCCGGTCCGATGATCAGTGGTGCTGTCATCGAACCGGCCTCCTCGTCGTACGTCTGGCAGAAACCTATCCGCTTACGCGCCGACCTCGAAGCGGGCGAACCGCTTGAGGGTGGTGCCGGCCTCGTCCATGACGGCCTTGACGGACTTCTTGTTCTCGGTGACCGACGGCTGCTCGAGCAGCACGACGTCCTTGAAGAACCCGTTGAGGCGACCCTCGGTGATCTTGGCGATCGCCTGCTCGGGCTTGCCCTCCTCACGGGAGGTCTTCTCGGCGATGTCCCGCTCGTGCGCGACGACGTCCGCGGGGACCTCGTCGCGGGTGAGGTACTTCGGACGCATCGCGGCGATCTGCATCGCAGCGGCGCGCGCGGCGTCGGCGTTGCCGTCGTACGCCACGAGCACGCCCACGGCGGGCGGCAGGTCGGCGGCACGCTTGTGCATGTAGGCCACGACCGGGCCGTCGAAGTAGACGTACTGGCCGAGCTCGATCTTCTCGCCGATCGAGACCGCGAGGCCGTCGACGACCTCGCCCACGGTCTGGTCACCCACGGAGACCGCACGAAGCGCGTCGACGTCGGCCGGCTTGGCCTCCGCAGCAGCGTCCGCGATCTTCTGGGCGGCGACGATGAAGTCCTCGCCCTTGGCCACGAAGTCGGTCTCGCACTTGAGCTCGACGAGCACGCCGGGGGCGTGCGCGACGAGACCGGCGGAGGCCTCGCGCTCGGCGGCGCGGTTGGCCGCCTTGGCGGCGCCCTTGACGCGGAGGATCTCGACGGCCTGGTCGAAGTCGCCGTCCGCCTCGTCGAGCGCCTTCTTGCAGTCCATCATGCCGGCGCCAGTGAGCTCACGGAGCTTCTTGACGTCGGCTGCGGAGAAGTTAGACATGATCCTTCTTCCTCGAAGTATCCGAAGTGTGGTGAGTGGTGCTCAGGCCTGGGCGTCGGTCGTCTCGGCGGCGGCCTCGACGGGCGCCTCCGCAACGGCCTCGGTGGCCTCGGGAGCGACGGGGGCCTCGGTGACAGCCTCGGTGGCCTCGACGGCCTCAGCGGCCTCGGAAGCGGCACCGGTCGACGCGGCGGCCGGGGTCTCCTCCGTGGCGGTGTCGCCACCGGTCGCCTCGACGGCGGCAGCCTCGGCCTCGCCACCCAGGAGCTCGCGCTCCCACTCGGGCAGCGGCTCCTCGGCGCCCACGGCCTCGGTGCCCTCGGACGCCTTGGCGCCGGAGCGGGCGATCAGGCCCTCGGCCACGGCGTCGGCGACGACGCGGGTCAGCAGGCCGACCGCGCGGATCGCGTCGTCGTTGCCCGGGATCGGGTAGTCGACCAGGTCCGGGTCGCAGTTGGAGTCCAGGATGCCGATGATCGGGATGCGCAGCTTGCGCGCCTCCTCGACGGCGAGGTGCTCCTTGTTGGTGTCGACGATCCAGACGGCGGACGGCGTCCGGCTCATCTCGCGGATACCGCCGAGGGACTTGTTGAGCTTGTCCCGCTCGCGGCGCATCTGGAGCAGCTCCTTCTTCGTGCGGCTGCTGCCGGCCACGTCGTCGAAGTCGATCTCGTCGAGCTCCTTGAGGCGGTTGATCCGCTGGTGCACCGTCTGGAAGTTGGTGAGCATGCCACCGAGCCAGCGCTGGTTGACGTAGGGCATCCCGACGCGGGTCGCCTGCTCGGCGATCGCCTCCTGGGCCTGCTTCTTGGTGCCGACGAACATCACGGTGCCGCCCTTGGCGACGACGTCCTTGATGAAGGCGTAGGAGCGGTCGATGTAGGCCAGCGACTGCTGCAGGTCGATGATGTAGATGCCGTTGCGCTCGGTCATGATGAAGCGCTTCATCTTGGGGTTCCAGCGACGGGTCTGGTGCCCGAAGTGGACGCCGCTCTCGAGAAGCTGGCGCATGGTGACGACTGCCATTGAAATGTCTCCTGTGAGCGGAGCGCACACCGTGACGCCCGTCCTTGAGCCAGGACGGACCGGAGCGTGCTCCTGTTGTGTTCTCAGTTGCTGCCTCCGGCGGGTGCCGGCGGCCCTGACGCCTGCGCGCGGCCCGATCTTCGTGAGAAGAACTGAGGGTCGCGCCCACGGGTGGTCGGGTCCTCGGAGTGCCAGGTCCCGTCGCGGTCTGCGAGCGTGCGAAGTCAACCCTTGCGGGTTGCAGCGACCAGAGTAGTCCACGGGCGCCCGCGGGGGGAAATTGCCAGGAACCGTCCACAAGCGGCTGCCGGACACCCGTTTCCCCAGGCCGCCACGCACTCGACGCGGCCCGCCGGGATCTCGCGGCACGCTCGCCCCATGACACCACGTCTCGCGCTCGTCACCCTCGTCCTCGCGGCCCTGGTCGCCCTGCCGGCGGCCGCGTCCGCGGAGACCGACCCGGTCGGCGTCTGGCCGCTGGCACCGGAGCCCGAGGTGGTGCACGGCTTCGACCCGCCCGACGACCCGTGGGGCGCCGGCCACCGCGGCGTCGACCTGCTCGGCACCGTCGGGCAGCCGGTCCGGGCGGCGCTGCCCGGCCGGGTGTCGTGGGTGGGCGTGCTGGCGGGGCGCGGTGTGGTGGTGGTCGACCACGGCGGGACGCGGACGACGTACGAGCCGGTCGACGCCACGGTGTCGCTGGGCTCGACCGTGGGTGCGGGCGACCGGATCGGGATCCTCGAGCTGGCCGGCACCCACTGCCTCCTGCGCGCCTGCCTGCACTGGGGGTGGCTCGAGGGCGAGACCTACCTCGACCCGCTCCGTCTCGTGGGCGCCGGGCCGGTGCGCCTGCTGCCGCTGTGGGTCGACGCACCCGTGACGACCGGGCCGCCGGTCGCGCGGCCCGCCTATGCCGGCTGGCGGACGCCGCTGGAGCTGGTGCGGGGCTAGGCCCGTGGGTGGGCCTGCTGGTAGGCCCGACGCAGCCGGTCCGTGGTGACGTGCGTGTAGAGCTGGGTCGTGGCCAGGGACGCGTGACCGAGCAGCTCCTGGACCGAGCGCAGGTCGGCGCCGCCCTCGAGCAGGTGGGTGGCGGCGGTGTGGCGCAGCCCGTGCGGGCCGATGTCCGGCGCACCGGGGACCTCGGCGATGCGGCGGTGCACCATCGTCCGGACCGCCCGCTGGTCGATCCGCTTGCCCCGGGTGCCGAGAAAGAGGGCCGCACCCGAGCCCTCGACCGCGAGCGGTGGACGGCCGTGTCGCACCCAGAAGTCGACCGCGCGGGCGGCCGGCCGGCCGAACGGCACGGTCCGCTCCTTGCGGCCCTTGCCGAAGACCCGGATGACGTTGCGCTCACGGTCCACGTCGTCGACATCGAGGCCGACCAGCTCGCCGACCCGGATGCCGGTCGCGTAGAGCAGCTCCAGCATCGCGATGTCCCGGAGTCCGGTCGGGCTGCCGTCGTCGGCGTGCTCGGTCGCCGCCCGGATCAGGTCGGCCGCCTCGTCCGCGCGCAGCACCGGCGGCAGGGACTTGTGCGCCTTGGGCGAGCCGAGGCTCGCCCCGACGTCGGTCGGGATCCGGCCGGTGCGGGTCAGCCAGGCGGTGAACACCCGCGCCGCGGTCGCCCGCCGGGCGATGGTGGTGCGGGAACGCCCCATGGTCTGCTGCTTCGCGAGCCAGCTGCGCAGCGTGCGCAGGTCCAGCTGGGTGACGTCGGTGTCGCCCAGCCGGGCGGCGTGGTCGAGCAGGCCCGCCACGTCGGCCAGGTAGGCCCGCACCGTGTGCGGCGTGAGGTCGCGCTCGATCGCGAGGTGGCGGTCGTAGGCCGCCAGCACGCCCGCCATCGCCTCCGGCAGCGCGTCGGTCGCCCCGGACTCGTCGACCTCCTCGGCCTGCTCCGTCACGCCTCCACTCTAGGAACCACCACCCGCCTCAGTCATGAGCGAGCGCGGCGAGCCGCCAGCCGTCCACACCTCCTTCCACCATCCCCCGGACCTCGAGCTCCAGCAGTGCCGTGTGCGTGGCGTCGGCGCCGAGCCCGATGACGCGGGCGATCGAGGCCGAGGTGGCGCCGCGGGCGACCGGCACCGCGTCGAGCACGAGCCGCTGCCTGTCCGTCAGTGCGTCGCGCGGCCGGTCCCGGCCGCGAGGCCGCTCGAGCAGGTGCTCGCCGGCTGCGCCGAGCACCTCCAGGACCTCGGGGCCGGAGGTGACCAGGCTCGCGGCGCCCGTCCGGATCAGCTGGTGCACGCCGGCCGAGGGCGCGCTCGTGACCGGACCCGGGACCCCCATCAGGTGCCGGTTGAGCCGTGCCGCCCAGTTGGCGGTGTTGAGCGCACCGCTGCGCACCGCCGCCTCGACCACGACGGTCCCGCCCGTGAGCGCCGCGATCAGCCGGTTGCGCGTCAGGAACCGCACCCGCATCGCAGCGCCGCCCGGCACCGTCTCGGACACCACCGCGCCCTCGGCCGCGATGTGGGCGAGCAGGTCGGCGTGGCGTGGCGGGTAGACGCTGTCGGCCCCGCAGGCGAGCACCGCGACGGTCGGGGCACCGACCGAGACCGCGCCGCGGTGGGCGGCCTGGTCGATCCCGTAGGCCGCGCCGGAGACCACCACGCGACCGGCCTCCGCGACGTCCGCGGCGATCTCGCGCGCGAGGTCGGTGCCGTAGGTCGTGGCGGCCCGGGACCCGACGATCGCGACGGACCCGGCCAGCGCGTCGAGACGAAGCGGTCCGCGCACCCACAGGCCGAGCGGGACACCGCCGCGCTCCTGCACCGGACCCGCGTGTGCGAGGTCGTCGAGGCCAGCCGGCCACTCCGCGTCGCCGGGCACGACGAACCGGAGACCCGCGCGGGTCGCGCTCTCGAGATCGCGCTGGGCGTCGACCTCCGCCTGCAGCACGCGGGACCTGGTCTCCGGCTCGTCCCGCAGCGAGTCCAGGACGGTGAGCGCCCCGACCTCGGTCACCGCGCCCAGCATCGAGAGCCGGCCAGGCTCCACGATCCGGCCGAGGGTGATGCGGGCCAGCCGGTCGCTGTCGGTCACGACGCCCGCTCCAGCATCTTCACCAGCAGCGCGTCGCCGGTGCGCAGGCGCAGCGCGGTCTCCACCTCGGCGACCCCCGGCGCCGGTAGTCGGCGCAGGTCGGCGACCGTCCAGGCCACCCGGTGCACCCGGGTCGCCCCGCGTCGCGAGATGACGCCGCTGTAGACCTGCTCGTCGATGAGCTGCTGACCTGGGGGTGGCAGCGGCCATCGGTCCCGGAGTGCCGGACCGGGTGCGTGCGCGTTGAGGCGCCAGCTCTCCCGCGCGAAACGGTCGGCCTGGCGCAGCCGAGCATCCTCGACGCGGGCACGGATGGCAGCCGACGACTCCGGCAGCGCGAGCGGGTCCGGCCGGTCGGTGCGTCGGAGGGCGCGCAGGTTGCGCGTGATGTCGACCCGGTCGGCCACCGGCCCGGTGACCCGGAGCTGGTAGTCCCGGACCGCTCGGGGAGCGCACTGGCACCGGCTGGTGCGCTGGTCCTTGGTCCAGTCGCCGCAGGGGCACGGGTTGCACGCGAGCACGACCATGCCGCGGGCGGGCAGCGTCACCGACTCCTCCTGGCGGGCGATGGTGACGTCGCCGCTCTCGAGCGGCTGCCGAAGCGCCTCGATCACGTCGGACCTGAAGAGCGGGAACTCGTCGAGGAAGAGCACTCCGGCGTGGGCGCGACTCACCTCGCCCGGCCGGACGGCACCGCTGCCGCCGCCGATGATGCTGGCCTTGCTGGCGTCGTGGTGCGGCGCGGAGAACGGCGGCCGGACCAGCATCCCGCTGCTGGGATCGAGGACGCCGGCGAGCGAGTGGACCGCGGTGAGCTCCAACGACTCCGACCGGGTCAGGTCGGGCAGGAGCCCCGGGATCCGCTCGGCGACGCTCGTCTTGCCCGATCCCTTGGGACCCGACAGCAGCAGGTGGTGCCCGCCGGCCGCCGCGACCTCGACCGCGAAGCGAACGTCCTCCATGCCGAGCAGGTCGGACATGTCGGTCTCCTCGAGCCGGTCCTCCCCCTGCCAGCTGAGCAGCCGCGCACCCGACATCGGCGCGACCGGCGGCGCCTCGGGCACCTCCTCGCCGCGGAGCTCCGCGACCACCTGGGCCAGCGACCGCATCCCGAAGACCTCCATGTCCGGGACCATCGCGGCCTCGCGCGCCTGCGGCTCCGGCACGAAGACCCGGCGCACGCCGCGCTCCGACGCCGCCAGCACCATCGGGAGGGCACCGGCGACCGCGCGCAGGTTGCCGTCGAGGGTGAGCTCGCCGACGAACGCCGTCGCTTCGAGGGCGTCCGTCGGGACGGCGCCGTCGGCGGCGAGCACGGACACGGCGACCGCCAGGTCGAAGTGGGTCCCGCGCTTCAGCAGGTCGGCCGGGGAGAGCAGGACCGTGATCCGCTTGGTGGCCGGCCAGGTCAGCCCGCTGTTGACGATGGCCATCCGGCACCGGTCGGGCGCCTCGTGGAGCATGGAGTCGGGTCGGCCCACCAGGGTCAGGCCGGCCTGGCCCGGCGACACGTCGGACTGCACGTCGACGAGATGACCGACGGCGCCGTTGAGGGAGACCGCGTGCGTCGTCGCGACCGGCATCAGCCGATCCCCCGCACGTGCTCGATCAGGGACGGTCCGCGGCGCGGGCGCAGCACCGCGACGAGGTCGACCCGGACGTCGGGCACGCTCAGCCCGTGAGCCACCTGCCAGGCGACGCCGAGGCGGCGCAGCCGGTCGAGCTTGTCGGCACCGACCGCCTCGTGGGGGGTGCCGTGGTCGACGCTGGTGCGCGTCTTGACCTCGCACACGACGAGCACGTCACCGTCGCGCAGCACCAGGTCGATCTCGCCGACGGCGCAGCGCCAGTTGCGGTCGAGCACCACCATGCCCGCCGCCTGGAGCAGCTCCGCAGCTCGCCGCTCGCCGTACGCACCCAGGGCCTGCTTCACCGTTGCCGAACTCGTCATCCCGAGACCTCCTGACCACCACCCTCGCGGTCGGCGGGGACGCTCAGGAGGGCACGGGGGCGTGCCTGTGGATCACGGGGTCTGGAGCGCGCCTGTGGACGAAAAGCGGTCCGTTGGCCCCCAGATCAGGTCTTGGGGAGGTCGATCTCCGTCGGGCTGAGCTCCTCGACGTTGACGTCCTTGAAGGTCAGCACCTTCACGTTCTTGGCGAACCGGGCGGGGCGGTACATGTCCCACACCCATGCGTCGCTCATCGAGACCTCGAAGAACACGTCGCCGGCCTCGGTGCGCGCCTTCACGTCCACCTGGTTGCACAGGTAGAACCGACGGTCGGTCTCCACGACGTACTTGAAGATGCCGACGACGTCGCGGTACTCGCGGTAGAGCGTCAGCTCCATCTCGGTCTCGTACTTCTCGAGGTCCTCGGCGCTCACGAGGCCGACTCTATCTCCGCGGCCTCGGGCGCCAAGGGCTCCAGGCCCGCGGCACGCCGGACGTTCACGAACCGCATCCGGTGCACCGGCGACGGCCCGTGCTCGATCAGCGCCGCGGTGTGGACGTCGGTGATGTAGCCCTTGTGGGTCTTGAAGTCGTACGCAGGCCAGTCGGCGTCCAGGTCGGTCATGATCCGGTCGCGGGTGACCTTCGCGATCACCGACGCCGCGGAGATGCAGGCCGCCACGCGGTCGCCCTTCCACACGGCCAGCCCGGGCACGCCGAGCCCGTCGACCGGGAACCCGTCGGTGAGCACGTACGCCGGCGGCAGGTCCAGCAGTGCGACGGCTCGGCGCAGCGCCTCGATGTTGGCCACGTGCATGCCGAGCCGGTCGCACTCCTCGTGCGAGATCGCGACCACCGACCAGGCGACGGCGCGCTGGACGATGTGGGCGTAGCAGCGCTCCCGGGCCTTCTCGGTGAGCAGCTTGGAGTCGGCCAGGCCCGGGATGATTCCGGCCTTGCCGGCCGGCAGGATCGCCGCACCCGCCACCAGCGGGCCGGCGCACGCGCCGCGGCCGGCCTCGTCGACGCCGGCGATCGGCTCGATCCCGTGCCGCCGCAGGGCGCGCTCGTAGCCGTAGAGCCCGGCGTCCTTGCGGACCGTGGCTCCCCGTGGCAGCGCGCTCACGACCAGGACCTACTTGGCGTCGGGGACGTCCGCGAAGGTGTCGGGACGGTGGATGGTCTTGAACCGGTCGCTCGGCCAGAGCAGCACGAACACCTTGCCGACGACGTCGTCCACGTCGACGTACGGGTTCTTGGTGCAGTCCGTCGCCTTGGGCTGGCACATGTGGTACGACGAGTCCGCCGAGTTGTTGCGGTTGTCGCCCATCACGAAGATCTGGCCCTTCGGGACGGGACCGACCTCCCAGTCCTGGTTGCAGTCGGTGACCATCGGGCCGTAGCAGGTCGCGCCGCCGAGGCGGGCGTACCCCTTCTCGTTCAGCGCCTTGCCGTTGACGGTCAGGCGGCCCTTGTCGTCGCAGCACTTGATCACGTCGCCCTCGACGCCGATCACCCGCTTCACCAGGTGCCCGCCGGTCGGGTAGAGCCCGATCTTGGAGAGCACCTTGGCGACGGGGCTGGTCGGGCCGGCGGCCTCCTCGCCGTCGAGCCAGCCGCCCGGGTCCTTGAAGACCACGATGTCGCCGCGCTCGGGTCCGTCGAACCAGTACGAGGGCTTCTCGACCAGGATCCGGTCGTTCTTGACCAGGCCGGGCTCCATCGACTCCGACGGGATGTAGAACGCCTGGACGAAGAGCGCCTTGATCACGATGGCGAGCACCAGGGCGATGCCGAGGAGGAGGATCGTCTCCTGCCAGACCGGCAGGTGCTTCTTCTCCTTCTTGACCGGCTTGTCGGGCTTGCCGGGATCCGGCGCCGGAGCGTCCGTCGTGGGTTCGGTGGTGCTCATGGGTGAAGGACCAGCCTCGCCGGTGTCGTCGGGGTCGGGAACGTGAGAAGACCGCGACCCCTGCTCGTCCGGATCGACGGGCTGCGGGTCGCGGTCTTCAGGAGTCACGCGGAGAGCGTAACGAGCGAGCCTGAGCTCAGAGCTCGCGGCGCTCCTTGATCTTCGCCTTCTTGCCGCGGAGGTTGCGCAGGTAGTAGAGCTTCGCGCGGCGGACGTCACCGCGGGTGACGATCTCGATCTGCTCGAAGATCGGGGAGTTGAGCGGGAAGGTGCGCTCGACACCGACGCCGAAGGAGACCTTGCGGACGGTGAAGGTGCGGCCGACGCCGGCACCGTGGATGCGGATGACGACACCCTGGAAGACCTGGATGCGGGACCGGTTGCCCTCGACGACCTTCACGTGCACCTTGACGGTGTCGCCGGCGCGGAAGGCGGGGAGGTCGGTGCGCTTGATCGAGTTGCCGAGATCGGCGATGACGTTCGTCATGGTGTTCTCTCCTCGCGAGTGTCACAGGTCAGCCGCGGTACGGGGATGTGGTGCAGTGGCGGGTCCAACGATGCCGGTCGGCGGCGCCGGACTCCCCCTGTGACAGGAGCCGGAGCGGATCCCCCTCGGAGAGCTCCTCGGGGCGATCCCTGTTTGACCAATAGGACCAAGGAGCAAGTCTGCCACAGCGGTCCGCGGGCCTGCTAATCCGTCAGCCGCGGCGGATCGGCTTCTGCAGGACCACCGCGCCCGGCTCGTCGTACGCCCCCATCACGCGGTAGCCGGCCTTCTTGTACATCCGCAGGTTGCGCTCGCTCCTGGCCCCGGTGAAGAGCCAGTACGACGTCGCGCCGGCGGGTGCCAGGGCCTCCATCCGACCCAGCAGCTCACGGCCCAGGCCGCGCCCCTCGAGGTCCGGGGCGACCATCAGGCGGCCGATGTCCCAGACGTCCTCGTGCCGGATGCCGCGGACCGCGCCCACCAGGCGCCCGGCGGAGCGGACGACCAGCACGGTGTGGGTCCCGATCCACGAGCGGACGTCGTCGAGCGACTCGTGCAGGGCGGCGACGTGGACGCCGGGGTTCTCGTGCTGGACCTGCACCCAGCAGGCGAGCTGCAGCACGTGGAGCTCCGCGGCGTCGGCGAGCAGGGCCGGCCGGATCTCCAGGTCGTCGAACAGCGAGGGTGCGGACACCAGGTCGGGTCGTCGCTCCGCCGTACGCCGGACCGCCTGGTCGCGCCGCCAGGCGGCGATCGCGGCGTGGTCGCCCGACAGCAGCACCGGCGGCACCTCGAGCCCGCGCCACGACGACGGCTTGGTGAAGACGGGGTACTCGAGCAACCCGTCCTCGTGGGACTCCTCGACCAGCGACGAGGCGTTGCCCATGAACCCCGGCACCAGGCGGACGACCGCCTCGGTGATCGCCAGCGCGGCCACCTCACCACCGTTGAGCACGTAGTCGCCGAGCGAGATCTCGCGGACCTCCGCCCGCGTCGCGACCTCGTCGATCACCCGCTGGTCGATGCCCTCGTAGCGGCCGCACGCGAAGACGATCCGCTCCTTGCCCGCCAGCTCACGGGCGACGGCCTGGGTGAACGGCTGCCCCGACGGGGTCGTGAAGACGACGGTCGGCCGGTCGTCGCCCTCGTGGTCGAGGAGGGCGTCGAACGCCTCCCCCCACGGCTCCGGCTTCATCACCATGCCGGCGCCGCCGCCGTACGGCGTGTCGTCGACGGTGTGGTGGCGGTCGTGCGCCCACTGCCGCAGGTCGTGCACGCGGATGTCGATCAGCCCCTTGTCCCGCGCCTTGCCCGCGAGCGAGAGCTCGAGCGGGGCGAGGTAGTCCGGGAAGATCGTGACGACGTCGATCCGCAGGCCGGTCGACACGGTCAGTCGTCCTCGAGCGGAGCGACCAGGCCGGGACGGTCGGCGACGACCACGCGGCCACCGGCGACGTCAACCTCGGGCACCAGTGCCTTCACGAACGGCACCAGCGTGTCGCGGCGGTCCGGCGTCCGGATCGCGAGCAGGTCCTGCGCGCCACCGTGGACCAGTCCGGTGACCTCGCCCAGCACCACGCCCTCCAGGTCGTACGCCGTGAGCCCGACCAGCTGGTGGTCGTAGAACTCGTCCGGGTCCTCGGGTGACTCGTCGGCCGGGATCGAGGCGTGCAGCAGGAGGCCGCGCGCCGCCTCGGCGGCGGTGCGGTCCGGGACCTCCTCGAAGCGGACCAGCAGCACCGACGAGTGCCAGCGGGAGCTCGCGACAGTGACGGTCCGCAGGGTCGACGCGGATCCCGACGGTGCCTCGACGCCCAGCACGGAGCCGGGCGCGAACCGCCGGTCCGGCTCGTCGGTGCGGACGTTGATGGTCACGTCGCCGCGCAGGCCGTGTGCCTTGCCGATGCGGCCCACGACCACGTCGGTGCTGTCCACGATCTCCCTCTCGAAATGCCGAACGGGTGTCGCCCCGGAGGGCGACACCCATTCAAGCGGTCCTAGGACTCAGCGACGACGGTCCACGTCGACGAAGTCGATCCGGGCCCCGCCGCGTCCCGCCAGGGCGGAGATCACAGTGCGGAACGCCGTCGCGGTGCGACCGGCTCGCCCGATGACCTTGCCCAGGTCATCGGGGTGCACGCGCACCTCGAGGATCGAGCCGCGACGCAGGTCCTTCTCACGCACGACCACGTCGTCGGGGTGTTCGACGACACCACGCACCAGGTGCTCGAGCGCCTCGGCGAGCATGGCGGTCAGGACTCGGTCTTCTCGGCGTCGGCCTCGGCGACCTCAGGGGTCTCCTCGGCCGCAGCCGGAGCGGCCTCGGCGGCGGGCGCCTCGGCGGGGGTCTCCTCGGCGGCCGGGGTCTCCGCGGCGGGAGTCTCCTCCGCTGCCGGGGTCTCCTCGGCGGGCTTCTCCTCGGCCTTCTTCTTCGGGGCCTTCTTGGTCACCGCGTCACCCTTGGGTGCGCTGGCGGCGTCCTTGAGGGCCTCGTTGAAGAGGTCCACCTTGCTCGGCTTCTCGGCGGCGTGCTTCAGGGTGCCCTCGGTGCCGGACATGCCCTTGAAGGTCTGCCAGTCACCGGTGATGGTGAGGATCTTGGCGACGGCGTCGGACGGCTGTGCGCCGACACCGAGCCAGTACTGGACCCGGTCGGAGGTGACCGCGATGTACGACGGGTCCTCCTTGGGGTGGTACTTGCCGATCTCCTCGATGACCTTGCCGTCGCGCTTCTTGCGGGAGTCGACGACGACGATGCGGTACTGCGGGACCCGGACCTTGCCCAGGCGCTTCAAACGGATCTTGACGGCCACGTTTGTGGTGTCTCCTCAGGAATAAGTGTGGTGAGGAAGTCTCCGGGACCAGGTGGGGAAAGCACCGGCCGGTTCCTTCGATGGGCTCTGCGACGCTCGGGTGAGAGGGTCCGGGCGCGCAGGACTCAGCGGCCAAGTCTGCCAGACGGGGCGCCCGGTGGAAAAATCGGGCAGAGTCGTGACCATGAGCCAGCCACCGCCGTCGTACCCGGTCCCGTCCGGCTACCCGCCAGGCGCGTCTCCGTCGCCGCCCAAGTATCGGCCGAGCGGATGGTGGTTCGTCGTCGGGGCCGCGCTGGTCGTCGCCGCCGTCGCGGCCGCGGTCGGGCTGTTCGTCTGGACCCTCTCGGCGTTCTTCTCGACCGACGCGACGGTGCCGGCGGACGGCAGGACCCACACCGTCACCGTCGGCACCGACGGCGACCGGGTGCTGTGGCGGGACACGGCGGTCGCGGATCCGGAGTGCGCCGTCGTGGACACCACGACCGGCGACCAGGTCGACCTGCGCGTGGTCACCAGCCACATGACCAAGGACCTCAACGAGGACCACTGGACGGCGGCGTACCGCTTCGACCCGGGCTCCGGGAGGCTCGACGTCACGTGTGCTGCGGGAGACGAGGTCGAGATCGGCCCGGCACCCAGCATCGGCGGGTTCGTCGGCGGCATCATCGCCACCGTCGCGGTCCCAGGCCTGCTCGGCCTCCTCGGCCTGGTGACCCTGATCGTGACCGGGGTCCTCTGGGCCTCGCGGCCGGCGAGGCCGAAGGGCTGACCACAACCAACGGCCCGCCGGCGGCGTCCCACCGGCATGACCCTCTCCCAACGGCACCCGCGGCTGCGCCCGGCTGCCGTGCTCGCCCACCGCGCCACCCGCCGGGCGCAGTGGCTGCTGGGCGACACCGACTGGGCGACGTACCGCGCTCCTGACGAGCTGCCCGTGCGGCTCCAGCGGCACGGCTCGCTGCTGCTGCGCGAGCTGGCGGGCGCGGAGATGGTGCTGCAGCACAACAAGGTCGTGAACCTGCGGATCGCCGCTCCCCGGGTCGACCGGCTGGTGATCGGGCCGGGACAGACCTTCTCCTTCAACAAGGTGGTCGGCAACTGCACCCGCCGGAAGGGGTACGTCGAGGGCATGCGGCTCTCGGACGGCGCGGCCGTGCCCGGCGTCGGCGGCGGCATCTGCCAGCTCGCCAACCTCCTGCACTGGATGGTCCTGCACTCGCCGCTCACCGTGGTCGAGCGCTCCGAGCACAGCTTCGACCCGTTCCCCGACAACGGCCGGGTGCTGCCGTGGGGAGTCGGCTGCTCGATCGCCTACAACTACGTCGACCTGGTGGTCCGCAACGACACGGCAACGACGTTCCAGCTGCGCACCTGGGTCGGCGAGCGGCACCTGCGCGGCGAGCTCCGTGCCGACCGGGAGCTGCCGGTGTCCTACTCGGTCGAGGCGCGGGAGGAGCGGTTCGAGCGCGGCGACGACGGGCTCGTGCGGCGCAGCAACGAGATCTGGCGGAGCACCGTCGACCGGCGTACCGGCGACGTCGTGGCCACCGAGCTGGTCCGGCGGAACAGGGCCGTGGTGAAGTACGCCGTGGGCGTGTGACCGGCCGACCTCAGGCGACCACGACGCCGCGCAGGACGACGCAGGCGGGCCGGAGCAGGACCGAGAGGTCCGCGAGCGGGTCGGAGTCGTAGACCACGAAGTCGGCGGGCGCTCCCTCGGTCAGGCCGGCGTTCCAGCCCAGCCACTCACGGGCCCGCCAGGACGCCGCGCCGAGGGCGTACTCCCGTGGGAGCCCCATCGCCGCGAGCCCGATCACCTCGCCGGCGAGGTTGCCGTGGCGGCTGACCCCGCCGTTGTCCGAGCCGGCGTAGAGCGGCACCCCCGCGTCGTACGCCGCCATCAGGGTGTCGCGACGGTGGACGAAGAGGTCGGTCATGGTGCGCGAGTACGCCGGGAAGCGCTCGCGGCTCGACCACGCGTACTCGGGGAACTTCTCGGTCTGCATCACCGTCGGCACCAGCGCGACGCCGCGCTCGGCCATCAGCTCGAGGTGCTCCTCCGCGAGCCCGGTGCCGTGCTCGATGCAGTCGATGCCCGCCTCGAGCAGGCCGGTCAACACGTCGCGGCCGAAGCAGTGGGCGGTGACCTTCGCGCCGTGCTCGTGGGCGACCCGGATCGCCTCGGCGAAGTCGGCCGCCGGGAAGGACGGCGTGAGGTCGCCGTCGTCGCGGGAGATCCAGTCCCCCACGAGCTTGACCCAGCCGTCGCCGCGCTGCGCCTGCTCGGCGACGGCCTCGACGAGACCGGCCGGCTCGACCTCGTCGGCGTAGTTGCGCAGGTAGCGCCTGGTGCGCGCGATGTGGCGCCCGGCGCGGATCAGCCGCGGCAGGTCGTCGCGCTCCTGGACCCAGCGGGTGTCGGCCGGCGATCCGCAGTCGCGGATCAGCAGGGTGCCGCCGTCGCGGTCCTCGACCGCCTGCTGCTCGGTCTCCTCGTCGCTGACCGCACCCTCCTCGCCGAGGCCGAGGTGGCAGTGGGCGTCGACCAGACCGGGGACGATCCAGCCGTCGACGGCGCGCTCGGCGCCGGCGACCGGCTCGTAGGTGACCGTGTCCCCGACGACGAACAGCTCACGCCGTTCGCCGTCGGGGAGCACCGGACCGGAGAACTTCAGTACGGGAGCAGCCATGTTCCCGGACGGTACCGCCCTAGCGCGTGCTCAGGCCGAACCCGTAGGAGTAGAGCGGGTCGTACTTCTTGTCCCCGACGTTGATCGGCTCCTGGGCGATGGTGCGGGGCCAGGTGACGGGCAGCTTGCCGACGAACGGGCTGCGCCCGTAGAGCACGTCGGCGACGCCGCCGCCCTCGCTGCCCGGCAGCCACGACGCAACGAGCGCGTCGATCTGGCGGAGCAGTCCCGGCGGGACGATGAGCGGACGCCCCGAGACGACCAGCACCGTGCAGGACGTCGTACGCGCGCAGACCGTGCGGATCGCCTGCTTGTCGGCGGTGCTGATCTCCATGGTCTGCTTCTGCCGCGGCACCCCGGCGTCGCCGGGGTCGTAGGCCCACTGCGGGCCGCCGACGTCGCCGAAGCCCTCGGCGTACGGCGTCTCGCCCACGACCACCACACCGACCGCCTTGCGCGGGATGCGCGCGGTGGCCTTCTCGCTGTAGGTGACGTCGCCCTTCGCGGCCTTCTCGATGCCGTCGAGGATGGTCCGGCCGGGCACCACGTTGGTCGAGCCACCCTGCCAGGTCAGCGTCCAGCCCGCGGTCTGGTTGCCGATGTTGTCGGCGTTGCTGCCCGCGACGTACACCTTGTTCTTGGGCTTGAGCGGGAGCGTGCGCTGCTTGTTGCGCAGCAGCACCTGGCTCTCCGCGACCGCCTGCCGGGCGACCGCACGGTGCGCCTTGCTGCCGATGTCACCGATGTGGGTCCGGTCGGTGAGCGGGTGCTCGAAGAGCCCGAGGTCGAACTTCGCCTTCAGGATCCGGGCGACCGCGTCGTCGATGCGACTCACCGGGACCTCGCCGTCGCCGACCAGGTCGGTCAGCGTCGGGATGAACTCGTCCCAGCCGCTCGGGTTGTTGGGCGCCTGGATCGGCTCCATGAACATGTCGACGCCGGCCAGCACGGAGGCCTTGACCTGGGCGCGGTAGTCGCCGGGCAGCTGGCGGATCGCCCGCCAGTCGGAGATGACGAAGCCCTTGAAGTGCTGCTGGTTCTTGAGCCAACCGGTGATCAGCTGCTTGTTCGCGTGCATCTTGACCGGGTTGCCGAGCCCGTCGTCGGTCCAGTCGACACTGGAGAAGGACGGCATCACCGAGCCGACGCGGTGCTCCTTGACCGCCGGGACGTACGGCGCCAGCGCGAGCTTCTTGAACTGCTTGCGGCTGACCTTGTCGATGCCCTGGTCGATCGGGTAGGCGCCGGTGCCGGCCGCTGCCTCGTCGTACGCCGTGAGTCCGTCGCCGGCGAAGTGCTTGGCGCTGGCGAGGACGCGGTCGGCGTGGTCGAGCTGGCCCTTCTTGCCCTGGAGCCCGTCGATGACGGTCTCCATCGACCGCACCAGAGCGGGCGACTCGCCGAAGCTCTCGTAGGTACGGCCCCAGCGGTCGTCGCGGGCGACGCAGATGCAGGGCGCGAACGCCCACTGCGGACCGGACGCGCGGGTCTCCTCGGCGGTGATGTGGCCGATCTTCTCGACCAGCTTGGGGTCGCGGGTCGCGCCCAGGCCGATGTTGTGCGGGAAGACCGTCGCGCCCTGGAGGTTGCCGTGGCCGTGCACGGAGTCGACGCCGTAGATGAGCGGGATGCCGAGCCGGGTGGCGAGCGCGGCCTGCTGGTAGCGGTCGACCATGTCGGCCCAGGCCGCCGGCGTGTTGGGCGTGGGCACGGAGCCGCCGCCGGAGAGCACGCTGCCGAGGGCGTTGGTGGTGATGAGCGACGGGTCGGCGTCGACGTCGATGCGCTCGGCCTGGGTCATCTGGCCGATCTTCTCGGCCAGCGTCATGCGGCCGAGCAGGTCGTCGACGCGCTGGGCGGTCGGGAGGGACGGGTCCTGGTAGGGCAGCGGGTCATCGCCTGCTGCCGGGGACGACGGTTGGAGGAGCGTGACGGCGAGGGCGCCGCCCGCGAGCACGGCGAGCAGTGAGCTCCGCCGCCGTGAAGAGGGGTTGCTGGACATGCCTTCTCCTTGCCGAGATCAAGGGTGGGGTGACGCCCGTCACGTTAGGAACCGACGTTCGTCCGGGTCAATGCGTAAAGAACGGTGACGGGCGTCTTGTTTGTTCACTTCCCGGATGAATGGCTCTACGCTCGCCCGATGGTCACGACCGGGGCGCTGGAGCGCCTGCGCGAGGCGCACCGCCGGGCGATCACCGGGCTGCTGGCCGGCGAGGGACCGATGAGCCGGGCGGACCTGGCCCGTGGCACCGGTCTCTCCCGGACCACCATCTCGAGCCTGGTCACCGACCTGATCGGCAGCGGCGACATCGTCGAGACCGCCGACCGCGGCCGACCTCACAAGGGCGGCAGCGGGCGGCCACCGCTCCTGGTCGCACTGAGCACGCCGCACGGCGTGGTCGCCGGGGTCGACATCGGCCACGGGCACGTCCGCGTCGCGGTGGCGGACCGCGGTGGCGCCGTCCTCGCCGAGGAGAGCGACGTCCTCGACGTCGACGAGCACGGCGTGGACGCGCTGGACCGCGCCGCCCGGATGGTCCGCGACGGGCTGGCCGCGGCCGGGATCGCGCGCAGCGACCTGCACGCCGTCGGCATGTGCGTGCCGGCGCCGCTCGACCGGCGTTCGGCCCGGATCCGCACCGGGATCATGCCGGGCTGGCGTCACCTCTCCCCCGGCGACGAGCTCCACCGCCGGCTCGACGCCCCCGTCTTCGCCGACAACGACGCCAACCTCGGCGCGCTCGCCGAGCTCGGTCACGGTGCCGCCCGCGGCATCGCCGACGTCCTCTACGTGAAGGTCGCGAGCGGCCTGGGCGCCGGCATCGTCCTCGGCGGCCGACTCCACCGCGGCGCCACCGGCATCGCCGGCGAGATCGGCCACGTCCAGGTGGGCGAGGACGGCCAGGTCTGCCGCTGCGGCAACCGCGGCTGCCTCGAGACCGCCGTCTCCGCGCCGCGGCTGGTGGCGCTGCTGCAGCCGGCGTACGACGAGGAGCTCACCGTGGAGAGCGTGCTCGACCTCGACGACGCCGGGGACGCCGGCGTACGACGGGTGCTCAGCGACGCCGGTCGGTCCGTCGGCCGCGCCCTCGCCGACCTGTGCAACAGCCTCAACCCCGAGGCGATCGTCCTGGGCGGCTCGCTGGGCACGTCGACCTCCCTCGCGGCGGGGGTCCGCGCCGCGGTGGACCGCTACGCCCAGCCCGACACCGCCGCGGCCGTACGCGTGGTCGCCGGCGAGCTCGGCGACCGGGCCGAGGTCGTCGGCGCGGTGTCGCTCGCGATCGCGCGGGTGGCCGCGGGCTGAGTGCTCGGCTGCCGCCGAGGTCGTCGAGTGACGCGAAACGGCCCTTTTCAGGTTTGTCCGAGGGCGATCTCGCGTCACTCGACGCGAAAGGGCGCAGTCAGAGCTGGTCGAGCAGCCAGGACGGGCTGAGCGCCTGGGCGCCCACTCCCCCGACCCGGGCCTGCAGGAACCGGTCGGCGGTCACCACCACGACCCGGTCGCCGCGAGCGGCCGCGACCCGGGCCTGCTCGACGATCGTGTCGTCGCCGGCGCCCTTCGCGTGGACGGTGCGCACGTGGCCGTCACGCCCCGCCTTGACCCCGCCCTTGGCCTGGCCCTCGAGGACCAGCACCACCTCGTCGTACGGCGTGTCCGCGACCAGCAGCCCCTCGTGCAGGCGCCGGGCCGCACCGGCGCGGTCCTTCCACCACCCGTCCGGGCGGCTGCCCACGACGTTGGCGCCGTCGACGATGAGGACCGATGTCACCGCTGCAGTCGCACCGGAGCCGACACCGCACCCAGTCGGCCGCCCTGATGGGCGAGCACGACCCTGTAGGTGCCGCGCGGCAGGTCGAGGGTGCGGGTCTCGGCTCGTCCCCGCGTGTGGAGAACACCCGGGCGGGTGTGCCAGGCCCCCGACATGGCCCGACGCTGCACGCGGAACTTCCAGGACCCGGAGGCTCGGTTGGGATTGACGTTGAGAAACAGCCGACTGCGATGCCGGAGAGCGCCGACGCGGAGCGTGAGGTGTTGCGGCATGGTCGTGGGCGGCGGCAGCTGATGCCCCAGCTGGATGTCCGCACCCGCTGCCGTGCCGCCGGCACCCACCGTGACGCTGTCGGCCTGGTCCACGGACGACGCACCGCCGAAGTACTCGTCGTCGAGGGCACCGGACGGATCATGTGCGCTGATCCGGTAGGCGCCTGCCGCGAGACCGCCGAGGTCGTAGGCCCCGGAGGCGTCGGCCGCGACCGTGGTCACGGCCTGCCAGCTGAACCGCTCGTCACCACCGCCCCACGGGGTGTGCTCCGTCGTGCCCTCCGTCATCCACGAGTACGCCGTCACCTCCGCGCCGGCCAGAGCCGCCCCGTCCGAATCGGTCACGGCCCCGGTGACGTGAGATGCCGGACCGAGCTGGACGTCCATGCCCGAGACGGTCGTGCCGTAGGGGACGTGGATCGCGACCGCGTCCGTCGGCCCGCCACCGCTGACCGTGATGCGGGTCGCGTTGTCGTAGTACTCGAACGCATGGACACCGTCGGAGAACCGGAGGTAGTAGTCACGGTGGTCGGCGCCCGCGTAGGAGTCCGTGAGCAGGTTGCTGACGTCGTAGGCCCCGGAGGCGTCGGTCTGCACCGAGGTCACAACCACCGGTCCCAGGAGCTGGGTGCCGAAGTCGTTCCAGGTGTACGCGGTCACAGTCACGCCGGCGAGCGGTGCGTCATCCGCGCCGATCACCGTCCCGGTGATGTGCCCGCGGTCCGCTGCCCACGCGCCGCCTGGCACCATCGCTGCGACGAGCCCGAGGACGAGGCCCGCGCATCCCGTCACGATCCGCGTTGCTGCAGGCATCAGTGGCTCCCTCGAGTTCCCAGGACGACGTCGTCCCTCGCCGTTCTATCACTACCCACGAGTGGCGGACCGGTGCGCGGTCACTTGAGGTACTTCGAGAAGTCCTTCGGCAGGTTCAGCGCGGCCGCGGCCTGCTCGTAGTCGACGGGCTCGGCGCCGGCGGGGGTGCCGAAGGGGTTGGCGGGGCTGGCGGCGGCCTTCTGCTTGGCCGCGGCGGCCTCCTGGGCGGCCTTGGCGGGGTTGCCGGAGCGCTTGGCGCCCTTCGCCTTCTTGGCCTGGGGCTTGGCCTTCGCGCGCTTGGGACCACCCATGCCGGGCATGCCCGGCATGCCGGGCATCCCGCCGCCCTTGGCCATCGACTGCATCATCTTGCGGGCCTCGAAGAACCGGTCGACGAGCTGGTTGACGTCGGAGACCTGCCGCCCCGAGCCGCGGGCGATCCGGAGCCGGCGGGAGCCGTCGATCATCTTGGGGTTGGCCCGCTCGGCGGGGGTCATCGACTGGATGACCGCCTGGATCCGGTCGATCTCGCGGTCGTCGAAGTTCTCGAGCTGGTCGCGGAACTGCCCCATCCCGGGGAGCATCCCCATGATCTTGGACATCGAGCCGAGCTTGCGGACCTGCTGCATCTGCTCGAGGAAGTCATCGAGGGTGAACTCGCCGCCCTGCCCCGTCAGCTTGGCGGCGGCCTTCGCCGCGGCGTCGGCGTCGAACGTCTTCTCGGCCTGCTCGATCAGGGTGAGCATGTCGCCCATGTCGAGGATGCGCGAGGCCATCCGGTCGGGGTGGAAGAGGTCGAAGTCGGACATCTTCTCGCCGTTGGAGGCGAACATGACCGGCTTGCCGGTGATCGAGGCGATCGACAGGGCGGCACCGCCGCGGGCGTCACCGTCGAGCTTGGTGAGCACCACGCCGTCGTACCCGACGCCGTCGAGGAAGGCCTGCGCCGTGCTGACGGCGTCCTGGCCGATCATCGCGTCGACGACGAACAGCACCTCGTCGGGCTGGACGGCGTCGCGGATGTCGGCGGCCTGCTTCATCAGCTCGGCGTCCACACCGAGGCGGCCCGCGGTGTCGACGATGACGACGTCGTGCAGCGTCCGCTTGGCCTCCTCGACGGCGTCGCGGGCGACCGTGACCGGGTTGCCGACGCCGTTGCCCGGCTCGGGTGCGAAGACCTTGACCCCGACGCGCTCGCCGTTGACCTGGAGCTGGTTGACGGCGTTGGGGCGCTGGAGGTCGGCCGCGACCAGGAGCGGGCTCTTGCCCTGCTCCTTGAGCCACAGCGCGAGCTTGGCGGCCAACGTCGTCTTGCCGGCGCCCTGGAGGCCGGCGAGCATGATGACGGTCGGGCCGGTCTTGGCGTAGCGCAGCCGCCGGGTCTCACCGCCGAGGATGGCGACGAGCTCCTCGTTGACGATCTTGACGACCTGCTGGGCGGGGTTCAGCGCACCGCTGACCTCCTCGCCGCGCGCGCGCTCCTTGACCGCGCCGACGAACTCCTTGACGACCGGCAGCGCGACGTCCGCCTCGAGCAGCGCGATGCGGATCTCGCGCGCGGTGGCGTCGATGTCGGCCTCGGAGAGCCGGCCCTTCCCGCGGAGGTTCTTGAAGGTGTCGGCGAGCCGGTCGGAAAGTGTGGCGAACAAGTCGTGGTCCTACTCGTGGTCCTGAGGTGTCAGCGACGGTCGATGAGAGGTGCCAAGCCTAACCGGGACGCCCTGGTACGCCGTACGCTGGCGGCATGGTCATCCTGGCGATCTGCGTCGCATCGGTGCTGCTGCTCGGCGTCATCGTGTGGATCGGCACCAACATGGTGGCCCACCCCGACCCGGCCGCGGGCGCCGTGGGCGCCGGGATCGGCTCCGGCCTGGGCATGTTCGACCCCGGTGCGGGACGGGCCCGCGAGGAGATCGACGACAAGGCGAACCAGACCGAGGTGCTACCGACTCCCGACGAGGACGAGGACCACCCGGTGTGGAAGGTCGACCTGCGCCGCGGGACCGTCAAGATCCCCCGGCCGCCGCAGTGAGAGCGGCCCGTACGGCGTGCGCGGCCTCGGCCGCACGCTGGTCGCTGAGCACCCCGGCGTGCGCCTCCTGCAGGTAGAAGACGTCCACCGCCTGCGGTCCCAGGGTGTCGACGTGGGCCGACCGGACGGCGATGTCGAGGTCGGCCAGCGCCGCGCAGGCCAGGTAGACGACCCCCGGCCGGTCGCCGGTCCGGACCTCGAGGACCGTCGCCTGCTGCGACGCCTCCGGACGTACGGCGACGGTCGGCTCGAGCGCGTCGGTCGCGGACGCCCGGCGGAGCCGCTTGGAGGCCTCGACCCGGCCGGCGACGACCGCTTCGTACCGTTGCCGCAGCACGGCCGCGTCGAGGTCGGGCACGCCGACCTCCCAGACGGAGACGCCGTACTGCTCCTGCGCCCAGGCGCGCGCGGCGCGCACGGGGATGCGCTGCAGCGCGAACATGGCCGCGAAGTCGGCCAGCAGGCCGACCCGGTCGGGTGCGATGACCGTGACGCGGGTGCCGTCCTCGTCGTGCTCGACGGTGATCGCCGCCGAGCCGCGGCGTACCTCCTTGGGGATCTGGACGTCGTCGGTGACGATCGGCGGCAGCGCCACCCCGGAGTCCAGGGCGGCCCGCGCGCGCCGCGCCAGGTCGTTGATCAGGCCGGACCGCCAGGCGGACCAGGCCTTCGGTGAGGCCGCCTTCGCGTCGGCCTCGGACAGCGCGAGCAGCAGGTCCAGCGCCTCCACGGACCCGACGCGGTCGGTGATGAGCTCGACGGTGGCGGGGTCGTCGGGGTCGCGGGTGGTGGCGGTCTCGGCGAGCACGAGGTGCCACCGCACCAGCCGCGCGATCAGGTCGACCGCGTCCGGCGCGAAGCCCATCCGGGTGGCGACCTCGCGGGCGATCGGCTCGCCGGCCACGCTGTGCTCGGTCAGGCTCCCCTTGCCGATGTCGTGGAGCAGCGCCGCGACCATGAGCACGTCGGGCCGGGCCACGTGGCGGATCAGGGCGGACGCCTCGATGCAGGTCTCGACGACGTGCCGGTCCACGGTGAACCGGTGGATCGCCGACGCGTGCGGCAGCATCCGGATCCGGTCCCACTCGGGGAGCGCCCGGCTCATGGCGCCGGTCTCCTCGAGCGTCTCCCAGACGGCCAGCAGGCCGCGGCCCGAGGCGAGGAGCCGCACCAGCAGCTGCCGTGCCTCGGCGGGCCACGGAGTCGGCAGCGGGACGCCCTCGCGGGCCAGCCGGGCCGCGGTCGCGGGAGCCAGGACCACGTCGTGCTCGGCTGCCGCCGCCGCCGCTCGCAGCAGGAGGACGGGGTCCTCGGCCGGTCGGGCGGACCGGTCCAGCACGACCTCACCGTTGGAGAGCGCGACGCCGGGTGCCAGCGGGGTCAGCTCGGGGCGCCGCGCGCGCTGGTTGGGGGCCGGCCGCGCCAGCGCGGCGTCGACCCGGCGCCAGGTCAGGTGCGAGAGGTGGGTGATGCGGCGACCGAGCTCGCGCACGTGGATCTGGGCCTCGCGTGCGTCGGTCAGCCCCAGCGCGTGCCCGAGGTCGCTCCACTGCTCGGGGTTGATCCGGTCGGTCGGCCGGCCCGCGGTGTCCTGCAGCGCGTCGCGCACGTCGAGCATGGTCAGGCGCACCCGCTCGAGCTCCACGTGCGGCACGTCGACCATCCAGGTCGCGACCAGGGCCTTGAGGACGGTCGCGTCGCGGAGGCCGCCCTCGGCCTCCTTGATGTCGGGCACCGAGAGGTGGGCGACCTCGCCGACCGACTCGTGCCGGGCGCGGACCATGGCCTGCAGGGCGGGCAGCCGCTCCTTGGCGGTCCGGCGCCAGCTGGCGAGCATCGTCGTGCGCAGCCGCAGGGTGAGGTGGGGGTCGCCGGCCAGGTGGCGTACGTCGAGCAGACCGAGCGCGACCTTCAGGTCGGCGTCGGCGGCACTCACCATCTCGCTCATCGTGCGCACCGAGTGGTCGAGCCGGGCGCCGGAGTCCCACAGCGGGTACCAGACCTTCTCGGCGACCGCCCGGACGTCGACCCCGTCGTCCGAGACCAGGACGACGTCGAGGTCGGAGTAGGGAGCCAGCTCGCGTCGTCCGTAGCCGCCGACGGCGACCAGCGCGGCCCCGGACTCCGGGCCGCCGCTGTCGCGGTAGGCCTCGGCGCAGAGCGCGTCGGCCTCGTCGGCTCGGCGCGTGCGGTCGGATGCGCTCAGAGGGCTGCCTCGCCCTGGTCGCCGGTGCGCACACGCTGCACCGACTCGATCGGAGACACCCAGACCTTGCCGTCACCGATCTTGCCGGTGCGGGCTGCGGAGGAGATCGCCTCCACGAGCGGGGCGGCGTCGTCGTCGGAGACCACGATCTCGATGCGGATCTTCGGGACCAGCGCGACGTCGTACTCCGCGCCCCGGTAGGTCTCGGTGTGACCCTTCTGCCGGCCGTAGCCGCTGACCTCGCTGACGGTCATCCCGGTGACGCCCGCCGCCTCGATCGCGGCGCGGGTGTCCTCCCACTTGTGGGGCTTGATGACGGCGGTGATGAGCTTCACGAGGACTCCTCAAGGTCGGGACGTGGTCCGATCATGCCGGACTGTGGTCTCGGGCAGGACGGGACCGGCCCGGCTCCCCGCCGGGGAGCCGGGCCGGACTGCACCTCAGGGATCAGATCGCGGACGAGTCACGGTCACCGGTGCGGACCCGCACCACCGTGTCGACCGGGCTGACCCAGACCTTCCCGTCGCCGATGCGGCCGGTCTGCGCGGTCTTCACCACGATGCCGACCACGTCCTCGGCGTCGTCGTCGTCGACGACGATCTCGATGCGGATCTTCGGGACCAGCGCGATGTCGTACTCCGCGCCGCGGTAGACCTCGGTGTGGCCCTTCTGCCGGCCGTAGCCGCTGACCTCACTGACGGTCATCCCGGTGACGCCGAAGGTCTCGAGCGCCTCCCGCACGTCCTCCCACTTGTGCGGCTTGATCACCGCAGTCACGAGCTTCATGCGTTGACTCCTTCCGTGACCGTCGAGCCGGCCAGGACGCCGGTGGACGGCAGGCCACCGCTGATGCTGGTGCCCAGGTCGTACGCCGACTCGCTGTGCTGGTCGCTGTCGATGCCCTCGACCTCGGCCTCGTCGGAGACCCGCCAGCCGATGGTGAACTTGATCGCGAACGCGATGATCGTGGTCAGGACGCCGGTCCACACGATCGTGAAGAGGGCCGCGAGGGCCTGGTCGCCGAGCGAGGAGAAGCCGCCGCCGTAGAAGAGGCCGTCGATGCCACCTGGAGCGCTCTTGGTGGACACGAGGCCGATCAGCAGGGTGCCGACGAGGCCACCGACGAGGTGGACGCCGACGACGTCGAGCGAGTCGTCCATGCCGACCTTGTACTTCAGGCCCACCGCGGCGGCGCAGGCGCCACCGGCGACGGCACCGACGACGATGGCCCCGACCAGGTTGACCGCACCACAGGCGGGCGTGATCGCGACGAGACCCGCGACGATGCCGGAGGCGGCACCCAGCGAGGTGGCCTTGCCGTGCAGGAGCCGCTCGATGACCAGCCAGGCGAGCATGGCCGCGCAGGTCGCGATCGTCGTGTTCAGGAACGTCACGCCGGTCTCACCCTGGAACTGTGCCGAGAACGCGTCCGGGTCGGCCAGCGAGTCGGGGGTGAAGACGATCGAGCCGACGTTGAAGCCGTACCAGCCGAACCACAGGAGGCCGGCGCCGATCATGGTGAGCGTCAGGTTGTGCGGCTTCATCGGCTCCTTCATGAAGCCGACGCGCTTGCCGATGACCAGGGCGAGCACGAGGCCCGCCACACCGGCGTTGATGTGGACGACCGTGCCGCCCGCGTAGTCCTGGGCGAACGTCGAGCCCTTGGCGAGCTGTCCGGCCAGCCAGCCGCCGCCCCACACGTTGTGGGCGATCGGGAAGTAGCAGGCGGTCAGCCACAGCGGGACGAACACGACCCAGGACACGAGCTTGACGCGGTCGGCGATGGCTCCCGAGATGAGCGCGACCGTGATGGCGGCGAACGTCAGCTGGAAGACCACGTAGATGTAGTTGATGTGCGACACGCCGTCCAGGCCGAACATGTCGAACGGGTTGGCGATCAGCTTGCCGTTGCCGTTGCCGGCACCGTCCCCACCCCAGCCCATCGACCAGCCCCACAGCACGAAGACGATGGCCGCGACCGCGAAGGCGACGTACGACATCATCATCATGTTCAGGACCGACTTGGCCCGCGTCATGCCGCCGTAGAACAGGGCGAGCGCGGGAACGGTCATCATCAGGACGAGGGCTGTCGCCACCAGCATGAAGGCGTAATAGCCGTCCACAGAACCTCCAGGGATCACATCTCGGGAGGGCGGCTCTGGGAGGCGACCGCACTGTCGGCTCCGGGGTCCCGCCCCATTGCCAGACACCTTCGAAGCCGGAGGTTTCGACCTGCGTTGTCGCGTGTTGCGGTCAGGAAACGAGACGCACCGTTTTGTTACTTCGGTGTTACGAGTTCCCGAACGACGTTTGTCAGCCCAGCAACGCGTCGACGAACGCGCCGGGCTCGAACGGAGCCAGGTCGTCGGCTCCCTCGCCCAGGCCGACGAGCTTGACGGGCACGCCGAGCTCGCGCTGGACCTGGACGACGATGCCGCCCTTGGCGGATCCGTCGAGCTTGGTGAGCACGATGCCGGTCACGTCGGCGACCTCGCCGAAGACGCGCGCCTGGATCAGACCGTTCTGACCGGTGGTGGCGTCGAGGACCAGCAGCACCTCGGTGACCGGCGCCTGCTTCTCGATCACCCGCTTGACCTTGCCGAGCTCGTCCATCAGGCCCGCCTTGTTCTGCAGGCGGCCGGCCGTGTCGATGATGACGGTGTCGACACCCGCGTCGACGCCCGTCCTGACGGCGTCGAAGGCGACGCTGGCGGGATCGGTGCCCTCGGGCCCGCGGACGACGTCGACGCCGACCCGCTCCCCCCAGGTGGCGAGCTGCTCCACCGCGGCCGCGCGGAAGGTGTCGGCAGCGCCGAGCACGACCGTGTGGTCCTCCGCGACCAGGATCCGCGAGAGCTTGCCGACCGTGGTGGTCTTGCCGGAGCCGTTGACGCCGACGACCAGCACGACACCGGGCTTGCCGTCCGCGCCGCTGACCTGCAGCCGACGGTCCATGCCCCCGTCGACGAGCGTCAGCAGCTCCTCGCGCAGGACGGTGCGGGGGTCCTCTCCTCCCTCGACCCGGAGGCGGGTGCGCAGTCGGTCGACCAGCTCCTGGGTCGGGGCGACGCCGACGTCGGCGGTGAGCAGGGTGTCCTCGATCGACTCCCAGGTGTCCTCGTCCAGGCGGTCACGCGACAGCAGGGCGAGCAGGCCGCGGCCGAGGCCGCTCTGCGAGCCCGCCAGGCGCTGCCGCAGGCGCACCAGCCGCGAGGCCGTGCCCTCGGGCCGCTCGAGCGTCGGCGTGGCGACCGGGGCCTCGGCCTCGACCGGGGTCTCCACCCCGGTGGGGGGCGGGCTGACGACCTCCGGCGCAGGGGCCGCTGGCGGAGCGGACCTGCGTCGGCGACCCGAGACGGTGAGCCCGACGCCGACGGCGACGGCGATGACCGCCACGACGGCGATCGCGAGCACGAGCAGCACGATCAATGACATGGCTCAATCCAACCAGAGGCGGTGGCTGGAGGCGTCAGTGGCGACGCTCGGACTCCTCGAGGTCGCCGCGCAGGTCGTACATCTCGTCGTCCTCGGCGGGGAGGAGCGGGGCGGCGTCCGCCGCCTTCGCCATCGCGTCCCCGAGCCACGGCGTGCCGGGCATCTGCTCACCCCGGTGGGGATAGGCGACGTACGCCGCCACCAGACCCGCGATCACGACGATGACGACCATGACGACCACGACTGCGAGCACGTGCACTACCTCCCGAGAGAACCGGCTGTCAGACGACTACCCGTTCGTCCACCGTGCCACACGGACCCCGAAGGCCCGGCTTCGCCGCGCCCGTGCCCTACGATCCCCGGGTGACTCGGTGACCGCTCCCCGACGGACGTCATCCCCTCAGCGACAGGAAGATCCCCCGATGAGAATGCGTTGGCTCGCGCTCGGCGCCGGCACGTGCTGGTTGGCCCTCGTCGTCGTCGTCGCCCTCGTGTCCGACCTCGGTACGGCGAGCGCCGTGCTGTTCGCGGCCCTCGGCCTGATGACGATCGCCGGGCTGGTCTTCGTGGTCTCGATCCCCCCTCGCATCACGAGCGCGGCGGGCCGGGTGATCAAGGCGATCCCGCCGCCGCCGCCCGCCGACGCGAAGGTCGCCGCGACCCTGGACGAGCAGGTGCTCGCCCAGGTGGCCAGCGCCGTCGCCCGCGCCGTCGACCAGGACCTCAAGCGCACGTTCCGCCAGACCGAGGCGCTGCAGAACCTCTACGCGATCATCGACTTCGAGCACGCGCTGCCCGCCTCCCGGGGCTGGCCCGCCTCGCCCGACCTGCTGCTCCTCCTGGTCGACCTCGTCGACCGGCACCGGCCGCAGCTGGTCGTGGAGTGCGGCAGCGGCCTCTCGACCCTGTGCCTCGCCCTCGCGATGCGCCGCTACGGGATCGACGGCAAGGTGATCGCCCTCGAGCACCTCGAGCAGTACGCCGCCCAGACGCGCGAGCTCCTGGAGCGCCACGGCGTGGCCGACCTCGCGGAGGTGCGCACGGCCCCGATCGAGACCGTCGAGGTGGGCGACGGCTCGGCCGTCTGGTACGCCCGCGCCGCGTGGGAGGACCTGACCGCCGTGGACCTGCTCTTCGTCGACGGCCCACCCAGCAGCCTCTCCCCCCAGTCCCGCTACCCGTCGCTGCCGCTCTTCTCCGAGCGCCTGGCACCGGGCGCGCACGTCGTCCTCGACGACTTCCAGCGCGCCGAGGAGCGCGACGTCGTCAAGCGCTGGCGCAGCGAGTACGGCGACCGGCTGACCCTCGAGCGGGTCCCGCTCGAGAAGGGCGCCGCGCTCCTCACCTTCCGGTGAGGAGCGGCTCCACCGCGGCCCGGATCACGTCGGGCATCGTGGTCGACGGCCGCTCCGGGTCGGTGTTGTCGACGTACACGTGCACGAACCGGCCCTCGGCGGCGGCCTCCTCGGAGTCGCCCTGGAAGAGGCCGATCCGGTAGATCACGCTGGAGCGGCCGACCTTGTCGACCACCAGGCCGGTCTCGATCGGTGCCGGGAAGCCGAGCTCGCGGAAGTAGCGGCACGACGTCTCGGCCACGACGCCGATCTGCGGCAGCCGGCGTACGTCGACGCCGGTCGCCTCGTAGAGGTAGGCGTTGACGGCCGTGTCGAAGAGCTCGTAGTAGGTCGCGTTGTTGAGGTGGCCGTAGGCGTCGTCGTCGCGCCAGCGCGTGGTGACGGTCCGCCACGCCACGTAGTCGGACCGGGTGGGACGATCGCCCACTAGGCCGACTCGGCTTCGCGCAGCCGCTGGCTGATCACCGCGGAGACGCCGTCGCCGCGCATGGTCACGCCGTAGAGCGCGTCGCCGACCTCCATGGTCCGCTTCTGGTGGGTGATCACCAGCAGCTGCGAGTTCTCGCGCAGCTCCTCGTAGATCTCCAGCAGGCGGCCCAGGTTGGTGTCGTCGAGCGCGGCCTCGACCTCGTCGAGGATGTAGAACGGCGACGGGCGGGCCTTGAAGAGCGCCACCAGGAAGCACACGGCGACCAGCGACCGCTCGCCACCTGACAGCAGCGAGAGCCGCTTGACCTTCTTGCCGGCCGGACGGGCCTCGACCTCGATGCCGGTGTTGAGCATGTCGTCCGGCGTGGTCAGCACCAAGCGGCCCTCGCCGCCCGGGAACAACCGCGAGAAGGTCGAGTCGAAGGCCCTGCTGACGTCGGCGTACGCCTCGGTGAAGACCTGCTCGACGCGCGAGTCGACCTCGCGCACGATGTCGAGGAGGTCCTTGCGGGTCTGCTTCAGGTCCTCGAGCTGCTCGGTGAGGAACTTGTGCCGCTCCTCCATCGCCGAGAACTCCTCGAGCGCCAGCGGGTTGACCCGGCCGAGCTCGCGCAGCGACCGCTCCGCGAGGCGCAACCGCTTGGCCTGCTCGTCGCGGACGTACGGCGCCGGGGCGGGCGTCTCCTCGCCCTCGGCGACCTCGCCGCTGAAGGGCACCAGCTGGTCGGGGCCGTAGTCGGCGACGAGTCCGTCGCCGTCGAGGCCGAGCTCCTCCAGCGCACGCTCCTCGAGCTGCTCGATGCGCATCCGCTGCTGGGTGCGGGCCATCTCGTCGCGGTGGACCGAGTTGACCAGCTCGTCGTGCTCCTTGCCGAGCTCGCGCATCGCCGCACGCACCTCGCGGAGCTCCTGCTCGCGCCCGCTGCGGGACTGCTCGACCGCCGTCCGGGCCTCGGCCGCCCGGTGCACGGAGACCTCGAGGCGGCTCAGCACGTAGCCGACCGCCAGGCCGACCGCCTCGGCGGCACGGCCCTCGCGGATCATCCGCTCGCGGCGCTCGGCGGCGCGCGCGCGGGCGTCGCGCTCCTTCTCGGCCGCCCGCAGCAGCGAGTCGGCGCGACCGTGCAGCGCACGGGAGCGCTCCTCCGAGGTCCGCAGCGCGAGGCGGGCGTCCATCTCCGCCTGGCGGGCGGTGCGCGCCGCCTCGGCGAGCTGCTCGCGGACCGTGGTGTCGGGCTCGGCCTCCGGCGCGTCCTCGGCCGCCGCGAGGCGGGCCTCGAGGTCGGTCAGACCGGCGACGGCCTGGACCCGCGCCTCCTCGGCCTTCTCGATCGCCTGGGCGAGGCGGTCGGCCTCGCCGCGGGCGGCGCGCGCCTGCGAGCCGTACTGGCCGAGCTCCTCCGCGACGGCCGCCAGGGTGGCGTCCGACTCGTGCAGCTTGGCGAGGGCGACGTCGACCCGCTTGCGCGCGTCGAGCCGCTCGCTCTCGAGCCGGGACATGTCGAAGCCGAGCCGCTCCGAGGAGGCGATCGCCTCGGCGAGCTGCTCCGACGCCTCGTCGACCGCCGCCTGGATCTCGATCAGGCTCGGCTGGGAGCTGGAGCCACCGGACGCGAAGTGGGTGCCGATCAGGTCACCCTCGCGGGTCACGGCGGTGACGTCGGGCAGCGACGCCACCAGGGCACGGGCGGCGTCGAGGTCGTCGACGACGGCGACCTTGGACAGCAGCCGCGTCAGGGCCGCGCGGACGGTGTCCGGGCACTCGACGACGTCGGCGGCGTACGTCGCGCCTGCGGGCAGGCTCGGCCAGTCGCGGGCCGGGTCGTGCGTCGGGGCGGTGCCACCGCCGAGGAGCATCCCGGCGCGGCCGAGGTCGGCGCTCTTGAGGTGGGCGATCGCGCCGACGGCCGCATCCGCGTCGACGACGGCCACCGCGTCGGCGGCCGAGCCGAGCGCCTGGGCGATCGCGGTCTCGAAGCCGGAGCGGACGGTGACCAGCGCGGCGACCGACCCGAGCAGGCCGGAGATCTCCTCGCTGGCGGCCAGCAGGGCGCCGACGCCGTCCTTGCGGTTGAGGCCGAGCTCGAGCGCGTCCTTGCGGGCGGCGAGCCCGGTGCGGTCCCGGTCGGCCTGGAGCGCCTCGTCCCGGGCCTTGGCGAGCCGGTCCTCGACGTCGTCGAGCGCGGCCGTGGCGGCCTCGTGCTCGGCGTCGAGCCCCTCCTCGCCTGCATCGAGGCCGGCGACCCGGGTCTCGAGCGAGGTGAAGTCGCGCTGGGCGCGGTCGGCGCGGGCCACGGCCTCCTCGCGTGCCAGCCCGAGGCGGCCGACCTCCTCGTCGGCGGCGGTCGCGCGCGAGCGCAGGGTGTTGACCTGGCCGTGCAGCCGGGCGAGGCCCTCACGCCGGTCGGCGGCGGCGCGCTGGAGCGCGGCGATCTTGCGGTCCTCCTCGGCGGCGGCGTCCTCGGCGGCGCGGCGGCCGGTGACGGCCTCCTCCAGCGCGACCCGGTGGGCGTCCACCTCGGCGGTGATCCGCTGCTCCTGCTCGCGGACCTGACCGGCCTCCGCCTCGAGCTGCTCGGGGTCCCGCCCGGAGCGTGCCTCCTCGACGTCGGCGGTGCCGGCGGCGTTGCGGATCCGCTCGGCGGCCAGCGACTGGGTGCTGCGCAGACGCTCACGGAGCCCGGACAGGGCGAACCACACCTCCTGGGCCCGGGCTAGCGCCGGCAGGTCCTCGCGCAGGGCGGCCTCCAGCGCCGTCTCCTGCTCGGCGCGGCGGGCGACTTCGGCCTCGACCTGCTCGCGGCGCGCGACCAGGATCGACTCGTCGGCCATCTCCTGCTGCAGCGCGATCCGGGCCGTCGTCAGGTCGTCGGCCAGCAGGCGGGCGCGGGCGTCGCGGACGTCGGCCTGGACGGTCTGCGCCCGACGCGCGACCTCGGCCTGACGACCGAGCGGCTTGAGCTGGCGCCGGATCTCGACCAGCAGGTCGTTGAGCCGGGTCAGGTTGCCCTCGGTGGAGTCCAGCTTGCGGAGCGCCTTCTCCTTGCGCTTGCGGTGCTTGAGGACGCCTGCCGCCTCCTCGATGAAGCCCCGGCGGTCCTCGGGCGTCGCGTGGAGGATCGTGTCGAGCTGTCCCTGCCCGACGATCACGTGCATCTCGCGGCCGATGCCGGAGTCGGAGAGCAGCTCCTGGACGTCGAGCAGACGGCACGAGCTGCCGTTGATGGCGTACTCGGACCCACCGCTGCGGAACATCGTGCGGGTGATCGTGACCTCGGAGTACTCGATCGGCAGCGCGCCGTCGGAGTTGTCGATGGTCAGGACGACCTCGGCGCGCCCGAGCGGCGGGCGCCCCGACGTACCGGCGAAGATGACGTCCTCCATCTTGCCGCCGCGCAGCGACTTGGCGCCCTGCTCACCCATCACCCAGGCGAGCGCGTCGACGACGTTGGACTTGCCGGAGCCGTTGGGACCCACGATGCAGGTGATCCCGGGCTCGAGCTGGAGCGTCGTCGAGGAGGCGAAGGACTTGAACCCCTTCAGGGTCAGGCTCTTCAGGTACAACGCGGGCTCCCAGCTCATCGGTATCGAGGTACTGATACGAACGCTGCATCCTCGCAGCCGGCCGTGGGGGAAGCTCAGCGGGGCTCACGTTACCCGGAGCCACCCCCGATCGGTGGCATCCGGGGGCGCGGGTCTCGTCCGCCTTAGGGTCCTGCCATGGAGTTGATCGGCACCGGGCGGGACGCGGACGTCTTCGCGTACGACGACGGCCTGGTCCTGCGGCGCAACCGCGACGGGCGCAGCAGCGAGCGGGAAGGGGCGCTGATGGTCCGGCTCGCCGGCCTCGGCTATCCGCTCCCCCGCGTCCACTCGGTGAGGGGACCGGAGATGGTCATGGAGCGGGTCGACGGCCCGACCCTCGGGGCCGAGCTGTTCGCCGGCACGCGGCCGGCCGAGGAGGGCGCGGCGATCCTCGCCGACCTGCACCGCGGCCTGCATGCGCTGCCGTGGCCCGGTGCCGCACCGGGCGAGTGCCTGGTGCACCTGGACCTGCACCCGCTCAACGTGATCATGACGGGCGGCGGACCGGTGTTGATCGACTGGACCAACGCGCGTGAGGGCCGGCCCGGGCTCGACGTTGCGGTCACGGTGCTGACGATCGCCCAGGTCGGCCTGGCCGACGACGACCTGCGCGACGTGCTCCTCGGCTTCCTCGCCGAGTTCGTCGTCCGGGTCGCCACGCCGTACGCCGCGGAGCTGCCGGAGGCGGTCGCGTTCCGTCGCGCCAACCCGCACCAGACCCCGGCCGAGGCCGCGCTCTTCGACGACGCCGTGGAGCTCACCCGACGCTGGGCGTGACCGCCTCGTCGGCGTGCGCGATGTGGGAGAGCTGGCCCCAGATCAGCACCACGAAGACCGCCGACCCGGCGAACGCGAACCAGAACGGCGCGGTCACACCCCAGTGCTGGGCCAGGACGCCCCCGATGCCGGCCCCGACGACGAGGCCGCCGTACACGCCGACGAGGTTCACGCTGCCGACCCTGCCCTGGAGCTCCGTGGGCACGGCCCGCTGGCGGACGGTCAGCGACGTGGTGCCCCAGATGAAGGCGTGCGCGCCGAAGACGAAGAAGATCACCATCGCCACCCACGGCGTGGTGGTGAGCGCCAGCGCCAGGTGCGTGACGGTCTCGAAGACCAGCCCGATCCGCATGATGTCGGCGAGCGTGATGCGACGGGTGATCCAGCCGTAGGACAGCGTGCCGAGCAGGCCACCGACCGCCGAGACGGTGGTGAGCAGCCCGAAGCCGATCGGACCCATGTCGAGCCGCTGGGTCGCGTAGAGCACCAGGACCGACCAGGCGGCGCCGAAGGTGATGTTGAAGACGAAGATCGTCAGCACGAGGGTGCGTACGGCGGCGTGGTGGAGCACCCAGCGGAACCCCTCGGCGATGTCGTGCCGCAGGTGGGTGGCGGCGGCGCGCTCGCGGCGGTGCGGCGGCAGCACCACCTGCGCCACCAGCAGCGCACCGAGCGCGACCACCACCGCCTGGGTCGCGAACGGCACCGCGTGGCCCAGCGCGAAGAGGGCCGCCCCGATCGGCGGCCCGGCCAGCTGGTTGACCGTGATGAACCCGGTCGTCAGCCGGGCGTTGGCGAGCGCGAGGTCGTCGCGCTGCACCAGCATCGGCATCAGCGTGGAGGACGTGTTGTCCGCGAACACCTCCGCGGTGCCGAGCAGGAACATCGCGACCAGGACCAGCCAGATCGACGCCACGTCGGTGGCGACGGCCAGCGTCAGCAGGACGAGCACCGCCGCGCGCAGCAGGTCGACGGTGACGATGATGAGCCGGCGGTCCAGGCGGTCGGCGAGGGCGCCGGCGTACAGCCCGAAGACCAGCGGCGGCAGCCACTGGAGCAGCGCCGCGAGCGCCACCAGGATCGCGTCGTGCGTCATCGACGCGACGAGGAGCGGGCCGGCGGCGAGCGCGATGCCGTCGCCGAGGTTGGAGACCCAGGACGATGCCAGCAGCCACCGGAACCCGGCGCCGAACCGGCGGGGCGCGACGATCTCGACGAGGCGGCTCACAAGGGCGCGACGCTACCGTCGGGACCGGTCGGTCGCGACTGGTTTACAGCCGGCCGGTCAGGCGGGCTGCATCTCCTGCAGGTGCGAGGTCTCGATCTCGAGGAGGGCGGCGGCGTGTGCCTGGGCCAGCCGGTCGTTCTCCTCGGACAGACGCCCAGCGAGCGCCTCGAGCTCACCCACACGCGCACGCAGCCGAGCGTTCTCGGCGGCGAGGGCGGGGCTTCGCAGGTCGCTGTTCATGTAGCCGATCAGCGCCTTGGCCATGAAAGAGCCTTCCGGGGTATGGA
Organism: Nocardioides conyzicola; assembly: GCF_039543825.1. Taxonomy (NCBI): domain Bacteria; kingdom Bacillati; phylum Actinomycetota; class Actinomycetes; order Propionibacteriales; family Nocardioidaceae; genus Nocardioides; species Nocardioides conyzicola. Next base: position 137,073 of record NZ_BAABKM010000001.1, read on the forward strand.
GGGGGTGACTCGCGGTGGCGGGCCGTCTTCAAGAGTCCCACCGTCGGGCCCACCGGTCAATCTGGGACGGGTGACGCTGGGGTGGCCGTCGTACGGCGCCTGCGTGGCGCGGGCTGGCACACCGGGCAGAAGTACGACGACCGGTTCATGAACGCGACCCGCCGGATCGGCGTACCGCACCGCTCGCACGGCTCCCCCTCCCGGCCGTAGGCGTGCAGGGACCGGTCGAAGTAGCCGGACTCGCCGTTGACGTTGACGTAGAGCGCGTCGAACGACGTGCCGCCCTGGCCGAGCGCGGACACCATCACCTCGCGGGCGTGGCCGAGCAGCTCGCGCGCCTGGGTCGCGGTGAGCCGGTCCCCCGGTCGCTCGCCGTGGATCCGGGCGCGCCAGAGCGCCTCGTCGGCGTAGATGTTGCCGACGCCCGAGATGAGGTTCTGGTTGAGCAGCTGGCGCTTGACGCCGGACGTCCGCTTGCGGACGGTGCGCACGAACGCGTCGTCGTCGAACTCCGGGTCGAGCGGGTCGCGGGCGATGTGCGCGATCTCGGCGGGGAGGTCGGCTCCCCCGGTCGAGATCGACAGCCCGCCGAACATGCGCTGGTCGACGAACCGCATCTCGCGGCCCTCGTCGGAGCCCTCGAGGCCGAAGCGCACCCGCAGGTGCCGCTCGTCGGGCGCCGTGGGCGGCTGGACCAGGATCTGGCCGCTCATGCCGAGGTGGCCGAGGAGGGCGTCGCCACTGTCGAGCGGGAGCCAGAGGTACTTGCCGCGCCGGCGGGCCGACTCGATGCGGCGGCCGACGAGCGCGGCGGCGAACCCGGACGGGCCGCGGGGGTCACGGCGCACCGGACGGGGGTGCAGCACCTCGACCCGGGTGATCGTCGCGCCGACGACGTGGCGCTCGAGGCCCGCGCGGACGACCTCGACCTCGGGCAGCTCGGGCACCGGGAGCGATCAGGCCTGCGGAGTGAGCGCGGCGACGATCTCGCCGTACGCCGTCTCGGCGGCGGCCTGCTCGGCTTCCTTCTTCGACCGGCCGACGCCGTTGCCGTAGAGGCCGGTGCCGACGCGAACCTGGGCGGTGAAGGTCTTCATGTGGTCGGGGCCCTCGTCCGCGATGACGTACTCGGGGACGCCGAGCCCGTGCTCGGCGGAGAGCTCCTGGAGGGACGTCTTCCAGTCGAGGCCGGCGCCCATCGCGGACGCGGCCTCGATGAGCGGGTCGAACAGGCGGTGCACGACGACCGCGGAGACCTCGAAGCCACCACCGCTGAGGTGCACGGCGCCGATCACGGCCTCGACGGTGTCGGAGAGGATCGACGCCTTCTCGCGGCCACCGGTCGCCTCCTCGCCACGGCCGAGCATGACGTGCTCGCCGATGCCGATGCCGCGGCCGACCTCGGCCAGGGCGCGGGCGTTGACCACGGCCGCCCGCAACTTGGCCAGCCGGCCCTCGGAGAGGTCCGGGTGGGTGCGGTAGAGGGTCTCGGTGACGACGACGCCGAGGACGGAGTCACCGAGGAACTCGAGCCGCTCGTTGGTCGGCAGCCCGCCGTTCTCGTAGGCGTACGAGCGGTGCGTGAGCGCGCGCTCGAGCAGCTCGGGATCCAGCTCCGGGTCCCCGAGTGCTGCTCGCAGCGCGGCGTAGTTGGTCAGCGGACCGGACCGGTCAGAGGACCTGACGACGGTCGGCGCGCGCGCCGTACTGGCCACACTCACCGCACGCCGTGTGCGGGAGGTGCTTGGCACCGCAGGCGGGGTTCGCGCAGGTCGCCAGGTTGGCCGGGACGGCCTTCCAGGCCGAGCGACGGTGGCGCGTGTTGCTGCGCGACATCTTCCGCTTCGGGACAGCCACTGTTTTCTCCTCTACCAGGACCGGACGAACCGGTCGTGCGTGGTCATTCTAGGTCGTACGGGGATCGTGCCGGGTGCTACTGGTCCTGCTCGGGCTGGAGGGCGGTGAGCCCCGCCCAGCGCGGGTCGATCGGCTCCTCGTGCGCGTGGTCGGGGTCGTCCGCCAGGCGGGCGCCACACTCGACGCACAAACCGGGACAGTCGTCCTCGCACAGCGGCTGGAACGGTAGTGCGAGCACCACGGCGTCCCGCAGCAGCGGCTCCAGGTCGAGCAGGTCCTTGTCGAGCTTGCTGACGGCGCCGTCGTCCTCCTCGGAGTAGTCCTGGTCCGAGTAGACGTACAGCTCCTGGAACGTGAACTCCGACTGGTCGGAGATCGGCTCCAGGCACCGTGCGCACTCACCCTCGAGCACCGCCGTGGCGGAGCCCGTGACCAGCACACCCTCCATGACCGCCTCCAGCCGCAGGTCGAGCTCGACCTGGGAACCTTCGGGGACACTGAGGACTTCGATGCCCAGATCTGCGGGCGCCGGAACAGTAAGCGTCACCTGTCGCTGGGACCCCGGGCGGCGGCCGAGCTCGCGGGTGTCGAGCACGAGCGGCGCTCTCGGGTCCAGGCTGCTCAGGTTTCTACTTCCGGTTCAGGCACAAACAGATCAGCGAGAAGCGTACCGGTCGGTCGCAGATGCGACCAAACCCGGCGCCTCAGCGCTCGGCCAGCCGGGCCACCAGTCGGTCGTGCACGGACGGCGGCACCAGGGCGGAGACGTCGCCCCCGAGCGAGGCGACCTCCTTGACCAGGCTCGACGAGACGTAGCCGAGCGCGGCGTTGGTCGGGACGAAGACGGTCTCGACGCCGGTCAGGTGGGAGTTCATCTGGGCCATCGGCAGCTCGTACTCGTAGTCGTTGCCGCCCCGGAGACCCTTGACGATCGCCTGCGCGTCGATCTCGCGGCAGAAGTCCACGATCAGCCCGGTGAACCCCATCACGGTGACGTTGGGCAGGTCCGCGCACACCGCCCGGAGCATCTCCAGCCGCTCGTCCGGGTCGAAGAGCCGCGACTTCGACTGGTTGGTGCCGGTCGCGACCACCAGCTCGTCGAAGAGGCCGGCGGCCCGCCTGAAGATGTCCAGATGACCGTTGGTCACCGGGTCGAACGAACCGGGGCACACCGCGCGGGTCATGGCGTGGAGGCTACCGCGTCGCTACCGGCCCGCCGAGCCGGACTCGGCGTACCAGAGGGTGGTCTCGCCGTACCTCTTCGCGCGGGTGTCGACGAACCCCTCGGGCCACCTGGGCTCGGGGCTGCGCGCCGACCGCTCGACGATCACCAGCGCCCCCGGCACCAGCCAGTCGTGCTCGACCAGCAGGGCGAGGTCGGCGGCGACGTCCTCGTCGGCGAGGGGGTACGGCGGGTCGAGGAACACCACGTCGTACGGCGCGTGGGGCGGCTTGCGCAGCGTGCCCGCGACCGAGCCCGCGACGACCGTCGCCTTCGGGAAGCCGATGGCCCGGGCGTTCTCGGTGATCAGCGCGGCGGTGCGCCGGTCCTGCTCGACGAGCGTGACCACCCCCGCGCCGCGCGACCAGCCCTCGAGCCCGACGGCGCCCGAGCCGGCGTACAGGTCCAGGAAGCGGAGCCCGTGCAGCGAGCCGCACCACGACTCGACCGCGGAGAACAGCGCTTCCCGGACCCGGTCGCTGGTGGGACGGGTGGCCGCGCCGCGCGGGGTGGTGAGGCGGCGTCCGCCGGCCGCTCCCCCGATGATCCGCGTCATGCCGGGATCCTCATGACTTCTCCATGAAGTCGGACTGGACCGACTCCTCGAGGCGCGCGACCGCGACGGCCAGGTCGGGGGCGTGCGCCAGGTCGGCGTCGGCGTCCAGGAGACCGACCGCGGCCTCCCGCGCCTGCACGATCGTCTTCTCGTCGCGGAGCACCCGCAGATTCTGCAGTCCCGAACGGTATCCCGACTGGGATTTGCCGAGAACGTCTCCCTCGCGACGTTGCTCGAGGTCGACGCGGCTGAGCTCGAAGCCGTCCGTGGTGCCGGCGACCGCGGTCAGCCGGTCGCGCGCCGGGCTGCCGAGCTCGGCGCGGGAGACGAGCAGGCACAGCCCCGGGTGGCCGCCCCGGCCGACGCGTCCGCGGAGCTGGTGGAGCTGGGAGACGCCGAACCGCTCGGCGTCGATGAGCACCATCGCGGTCGCGTTGGCGACGTCGACCCCGACCTCGATCACGGTCGTCGCCACGAGCACGTCGACGTCGCCCGCCGCGAAGGACCGCATCACCCGGTCCTTGTCCTCGGGCGGCATCCTGCCGTGGAGCTTCTCGACCCGCAGGCCGGCGAGCGGGCCGGCCGTCAGCTGCGCGGCGACCTCCTCGACGGCGGCCAGTCCCCCGGCGGGCCGCTCGGGGGTGACCGTGTTGCCGTCCTCGTCGAGCTCGAGCTGGTCGCTCTCCCCCTGCTCCTGCTCGTCGCCGGTGATGCGCGGGCACACGACGTACGCCTGGTGCCCCTTGTCGACCTCCTCGCGCACCCGCTCCCAGACCCGGCCGAACCACGTGGGGTGCTCGGCGAGGGGGACGACGTTGGTCTGGATCGGCGCGCGGCCGGCCGGCAGCTCGGTCAGCGTCGAGACCTCGAGGTCGCCGAAGACCGTCATGGCGACCGTGCGCGGGATCGGCGTCGCGGTCATCACCAGCACGTGGGGCGGGGTGCCGGCCTTGTCGGTGAGCGCGGCCCGCTGCTCGACGCCGAAGCGGTGCTGCTCGTCGACCACGACGAGGCCGAGGTCGTCGAAGATCACGCGCTCCTCGAGCAGCGCGTGGGTGCCGATGACGATGCCCGCCTCGCCCGTGGCGATCCGCGACATCGGTGCCGTGCGCTGCGCCTTGGTCATCGAGCCGGTGAGCAGCTCGACGTTGGTCGCGTCGGCCGCGCCGCCGAGCATCCCGCCGGCGGCGAGGTCGCCGAGCATCGCGGTGATCGAGCGGTGGTGCTGCTGGGCGAGGACCTCGGTCGGGGCCAGCAGCGCGGCCTGGCCGCCGGAGTCGACGACCCGGAGCATCGCGCGCAGCGCGACCAGGGTCTTGCCGGAGCCGACCTCGCCCTGGAGCAGGCGGTTCATCGGGTGCGGCTCGGCGAGGTCCGCCTCGATCTGGGCGCCGATCTCCCGCTGGCCGGCCGTCAGCTCGAACGGCAGCCGCTCGTCGAAGGCCGCCAGCAGGGTCCCCTGGTCGCCGGTGCGCGCCTGGGCACCGAGCTCGCGCACGGCGCGGCGCCGGCGCGCGAGGACCAGCTGGGTGACCAGCGCCTCCTCGAAGCGGAAGCGCCGTTGCGCGTCGGTGATCTCGGCGTAGTGGTCGGGCGCGTGGATGAGCTCGAGCGCCCGCCGGGCGTCGAGCAGGTCGTACTGCTCGCGAGTGACCGTCGGGAGCACGTCGGGCACCTCGCCGACCACCGAGAGCGCGAAGGCGATCGCGCGCTGGAGGTCCCACGAGTCCACGCCCTTGGTGAGCGGGTAGATCGGGTAGAACGCCCGCAGCGTCTCGAGCGAGAGCTGGGCGGCGTCCTCGTCCGGGTCGCCGAAGAGCACCATCTGCGGGTTGGTGAGCTGCCAGTCGCTCCGGAACTTCCCCACCTTGCCCAGGAAGATGCCGCGGCGGCCCTCCTTGAGCCGGTTGGCGTTCCACTCCGCGGTGCCCTTGGACTTGGCGAAGAAGGAGATCCGCAGCTCCGGGCCGTCGGTGCGGACCACGGTGTCGACGCGGTACGCCGGCCGGCCGGTGCGCCGGTCCTGGTAGGTGTTCACGTAGGGCCTGCCGAGCTCACCGCTCACGGTCAGCATCTCGCCCTCGTGGAGCTCGTCCACCTTGGTGAGCTCGCCGGTCCTCACGTAGCGCCGCGGGAAGTGGTGCAGGAGGTCGGCCACCGTGCGCAGCCCGAGGCGCTCGACGATGGCGTCCCGCTTCTTCTTCTGGTCGCCCAGGACGGTGGCGACCGGTGAGTCGAGGGTGATCATGAGCGGGCCTTCACTCGGCGGACATGAGCAGCGGGTAGCGCGGCTGACCTCCGTCGTACACCACGACGTCGACAGCGGGGTGGTGCTCCTCGACGTACGCCGCGCACCTGGTCGCCAGCGCGCCCTCGGCGTCGTCCTCCCCGCCGACGATCGTGACCAGCTCGCCACCGCCGCCGAGCAGGCGCTCGACCACGGCCGTCGCGACGTCGTACAGGTCCTGCCCGACGACCGCGAAGTCACCAGCAACGACACCGAGCACGTCACCGGGCTCGCACGGGCCGGCCATGGTCATCGCCTGCTTGGCCGCGATCGTGACCGCGCCCTGGCGGGCGTGCCGGGCGGTCGCCGTCATCTCGAGCACGTCCTGGTCGAAGGCGCGCCCGGGCTCGTGGACGGCGACCGCGGCCAGCCCCGTCACCTGCGCGTGGGTCGGGATCACGGCCACCCGGATCGACCCGCCGAGGTCGGCCTCCGCCGTGCGCGCCGCGACCTGGGCCACCCGGACGGAGTCGGCGTCGTTGGGCAGCACGATGACCTCGGCGGCCCCGCAGGACGTGATCGCCTCCAGCAGCTGCCCCGTCGACGGTCGCCGGCCGGGTCCGCCGGACACGACCACCGCACCCGCCTCCTCGAAGAGCGCCGCGAGGCCCGGGCCGGCGGCCACCGCGATCACGCGGCGACCGCTGCGCGCGGACGGCCGGTTCCCGGCGGCCTCGACCTGCTCGGCGAAGTGCGTGACCCGCACCCGGTGCGGCCGCCCGGCCTCGATGCCGGCCTCGATCGCGGCGCCCACGTCGTCGACGTGGACGTGGACGTTCCAGAGCCCGTCGCCGCCGACGACCACCAAGGAGTCGCCGAGGCCTGCCAACGTCACCCGCAGGGGCGGGATGTCGTCGTCCTCGGCGTCGAGCAGGTACATGACCTCGTAGGCCGGTCCGTCCGGTGTCAGGTCGCCGGCGGGCGACGGGATCGGCACGGGGATCTGGTGGCTGCCGAGCGGCGCGGTCACCGGCATCGGACGGCGCCCGGTCAGCACCGTCTCCGCGGCGTCGAGGATCACGCTCAGCCCACGGCCACCGGCGTCCACGACACCGGCGTCGCGCAGCACGGGCAGCAGCTCCGGCGTACGCGCCAATGCGTCGCGGGCGGCGGCCGCCGCTGCGGTGAAGACGTCCCGCGAACGGGCTCCCGGGTCGGCAGCCACCTTGGCGGCCGCCTCGCTCGCCGCGCGGCTGACGGTGAGGATCGTGCCCTCCACGGGCGTGCCGACCGCGGCGTAGCTCGCGTCGGTGGCGCAGACCAGGGCGGCCGCCATCACCGCGGCGCTCCGCTCGTCGGGCCGCGCCTGCGAGATCCGGCGTCCGATGGCCCGCAGCATCTCGCTGAGGATCACGCCCGAGTTGCCCCGCGCGCCGAGGAGCGCGCCGCGGCCGAAGGTGTCCAGCGCCGTCCGGAGGTCGACGTCGGGGTCCTGCGCGACCTGGGCGCGTACGGCGTCGCGCGCGGCCGAGACGGTGAGGTACATGTTGGTGCCGGTGTCGCCGTCGGGCACCGGGTAGACGTTGAGCGCGTCGATCTCCTCGCGGGCCTCGGCCAGCGCGTCCGTGGCGACGTCGACGAAGCGCAGCACCACGGCGAGGGTGATGCGGCCCTCGATCGGTACTTCCATCATCGCGTCCTCGATCGTGGAGAATGGCGGGCCGTGGCCCGGGGAGACTCGGGGAGATGAGTGCCACAGGCTAGTGCCACTCGCACGATTTTCGCCTCGGCGCCGTGTCGGATACTCTTGTGCGGTTGCCCGTTCGCGGGCCCCTTCGTTCTCAAGACCTTCGATCGTTCAGGAGTACCTCGTGGCTGCCGTCTGCGACATCTGCGCCAAGAAGCCGGGCTTCGGCAACAACCGGCCGTGGTCGCGCAAGATCACCAAGCGCCGCTTCGACCCCAACATCCAGCGCGTGCGGGCCACCGTCAACGGGACCCCCAAGCGCCTCAACGTCTGCACCGGCTGCCTCAAGGCCGGCAAGGTCTCGCGCTGATCTAGCGTTCCCGAGAGGCCCCGACCGTTCCGCGGTCGGGGCCTTTCGCATGCCCGGACCCGGGTCTAGAAATGCGTCCAGCCGGTCGGGCCCTCGTACGCCGCGCCGTCGACCGTGACTCCGGAGCCCTCGGTGACCGCGCCGATGACCGTCCAGCCGTCCGGCACCGCCGCGCGCCCGGTGAAGGTCGCGAGCAGGGCGTGGTCGTCGCCGCCGCCGAGGATGAACTGCATCGGGTCGGCGCCGAGCGCGGCGCCGACCGCCTGCAGCGGCTCGGGGACCTCGAACGCCGACGCCTGGACGTCGATCGCGACACCCGAGTCATCGGCGAGGTGCCCGGCCTCGGCCAGCAGGCCGTCGGAGATGTCGATCATCGACGTCGCCCCTGCCTCGGCGGCGACCCGGCCCGCGTCGTACGGCGGCTCCGGGCGCCGGTAGGCCTCGACCAGCACGCGCGGCGAGCGGAAGCCGCGGCCCAGCACCGAGAGCCCTCCGGCCGCCCAGCCCTGGCGGCCGCAGATCGCCAGCACGTCACCCGCCCGCGCGCCCGAGCGGACGACCGGGGCCTGCGTGCACGAGCCGAGCACCGTCACCGCGATCACGACCTGGTCCGCGCGGGTCACGTCGCCGCCGACGACGCTGGCACCCACCAGGGCGCACTCCTCGGCGAAGCCGCGTGCGAAGTCGAGCGCCCACTGCACCGGCAGGTCGGCCGGGGCGGCGAGCCCGACGGTCAGCGAGCTGGCGCGACCGCCCATCGCGTTGATGTCGGAGAGGTTCTGCGCGGCGGCCCGGTGCCCGACGTCGGCGGCGCTGGCCCAGTCGCGGCGGAAGTGCCGGCCCTCGACCATCAGGTCGGTGGAGACCACCACGTGGCCCGACTTCACGCGCAGCACGGCCGCGTCGTCCCCGGGGCCGATCAGGACATGGTCGCCCTGCGGGAAGAGGGCGACGAGCTCGCTGATCAGGCCGAACTCCCCCGCGTCGGCGAGCGTGGCATCAGGTGGGAACGACATGAGGCCCATCCCACCAGATGCGGTCGTAGCAGCCGCACGGTAGGTTGGCCGACGGCAGTTTGCTGAACTCGAACCCCCAGGGAGAGCTCGATGGTCGTCCAGGCATACATCCTGATCCAGACCGATGTCGGCAAGGCCGCTGAGGTGGCCACTGCCATTGCTCAGGTCAAGGGCGTGACCCTTGCCGAGGACGTCACCGGCCCGTACGACGTGATCGTGCGCGCCGAGGCCCGCAACGTCGACGAGCTGGGCAAGCTCGTCGTCTCGAAGGTCCAGAACCTCGATGGCATCACTCGCACGCTCACGTGCCCGGTCGTGCACATCTGAGTGTCTGACCCTGCTCGCTCCCGACGCCTCGGTTCCCGACGGACCCGGGGCGTCGTCGCGTGCGCGGCCCTGGTGCTGCTCGCGGGCTGCTCGACCGGCCAGTCCGTCGAGCTGGCCGGCCCCCCACCGTCCGCGGAGGACGCGCAGGCGTGCCGTGACCTCGTCGCCGACCTGCCCGACACCCTCGCCGGGTTGCAGCGACGCGAGGTCACCGGCGACACGGCGTACGCCGCCGCCTGGGGCGACCCCGCCATCGTGCTGGTCTGCGGTGCCGCCGACCCCGCCGGCCGCACGGACGCATCGACCTGCGTCCAGGTCGGCCGGACCGGCTGGTACGTGCCCGACTCGGTGCTCGCCACCACCGTCGACGGCGACCAGACGGCCGACGTGCCCACGACGGAGCTCAACTTCAGTCCTCGGGTCGCGCTGCTGATCCCGGGCCGCTACCGGCCCGAGGGCTTCTCCGACTCGATCGCGACGATCGGACCCCTCGTGCAGCGCCACTTCACCAAGGTCGGCCGCTGCCTGTGAGCGGTGCCGCTCAGCGCAGGCCGGTACCGCGGGCCAGGGCGAGCTGGATCAGCCGGTCCACCAGCGCCGGGTAGTCGACGCCGGACGCCGCCCACATCTGCGGGTACATCGACGTCGGCGTGAAGCCCGGCATCGTGTTGATCTCGTTGACGACCACGCGGCCGTCGGGCAGCACGAAGAAGTCGACGCGGGCCAGCCCCTCGCACCCGACGGCCTCGAAGGCCCGTACGGCGAGCTCCTGGACCTGCGCCGTCACGTCGGGCGGCAGGTCGGCCGGGATGTCGATCTCGGTGTCCTGGCCAGGGAGGTACTTCGCCTCGAAGTCGTAGAACTCGTGGTCGCCACCCACCCGCAGCTCCGCCGGGGAGCTGGTCTCGGGCGTGCCGTCGAGCGCCTGCAGCACGCCGCACTCGATCTCGCGGGCGTCCACGGCGGCGGTCTCGACGAGGACCTTGGGGTCGAAGCGGACCGCCTCCTCGATCGCCGCGTCGAGCTCGGAGGCGTCGTGCACCTTGGAGATGCCGAAGCTGGACCCGCCCCGGGCCGGCTTCACGAACTGCGGGTAGCCGATGGACGCCGCGCGCTCGCGGCAGCCGGCCGGGTCCCGCTCCCACTCGCGGGCCGTCACGGTGATCGACGGCAGCACCGGCAGCCCGGCGGCGGCGAGCACGACCTTCATGTACGCCTTGTCCATGCTGACGGCGGAGGCGAGCACGCCGGCTCCGACGTACCGGACCCCGGCCATCTCGAACATCCCCTGGATCGTGCCGTCCTCGCCCCACGGGCCGTGCAGCAGCGGGAAGACGACGTCGACGTCGCCGAGGGTGCGCGGCGGCTGGGACGGCTCGGTGACGACGAGTCCGGTGGAGGTCGCCTCCGGTGCCAGCGCGATCGTCGCGCGGTCGCCGTCGACGGCGGGGAGCCGGTCCGGCCCCTCGATGCGCAGCCGCTCGGGGTCGCCGGACTCCAGCACCCACCGGCCGTCCACGGCGATGCCGATCGGCACGACGTCGTACCTCTCGGGGTCGATGGCCGCGAGCACGCTGCCCGCGGTGACGCAGGAGATGGCGTGCTCGCTGGACCGACCACCGAAGACGACGGCGACCCGGGGCTTGTGGGATGGGGAGTTCATCGGCACGACCCTATCCGTCTAGGTTCGTGGCATGACCGAGGACCTGCGCCCCGCCACCGTCGCCGTCACGGCTGGGCGGCCGCCCCACGAGCCGGACCAGCCGCTCAACGCGCCGATCACGATGGCGGCGACGTACGTCGCGGGTGGCGACCTCGAGTACGGCCGGTACGGCAACCCGACGTGGACGGCACTGGAGGACGTCCTCGGCGCCCTGGAGGGCGGCCGCTGCCTGACCTTCGCGTCCGGGCTGGCGGCGGTCGCGACCGTCCTGGACCTGGTCGCCCAGGGCGGCATCGTGGTCGCGCCGGCCCACTCCTACACGGGCACGCTGCTCCAGCTGGCCGACCTGGAGGCGCGCGGCCGGATCCAGGCGCGGCTCGTCGACATCACCGACACCGAGGCCGTGGCCGCCGCGTGCGACGACGCGGCGCTCGTGTGGTTCGAGTCGCCCACCAACCCGGCCCTGGAGCTGGCCGACATCCCCGCGATCGCCGCCGCCGCGCACGAGGCCGGCGCGGTCGTCGTCGTGGACAACACGTTCGCCACTCCCCTGCTGCAGCGGCCGCTCGAGATGGGTGCCGACATCGTGGTGCACTCGGCGACGAAGTACCTCGCCGGCCACAGCGACGTCCAGATGGGCGCGATCATGACCAACGACGACCAGGTCTACGGCGTGCTCAAGGGCCGGCGTGACCTGCTGGGCGCGATCCCCGGCACGTTCGAGGCCTGGCTGACCCTGCGCGGCGTACGTACCCTGCACCTGCGGGTCGAGCGGGCGCAGGCCAACGCCGCCGACCTGGCGGAGCGGCTGGCCGCGCACCCGGCGATCGGCGAGGTCCGCTACCCCGGCTTCGGTGGGATCGTCTCGATCGTGCTCGCCGAGGGCGCGATGGCCGCAGACCTGCTGTGCCGCAAGACGCGGCTGTGGATCCACGCGACGTCGCTCGGCGGGGTCGAGTCGACCCTCGAGCGACGGCGCCGCTGGAAGGCCGAGCCCGCGACGATCCCCGACGGCCTGGTGCGGCTCTCGGTCGGCATCGAGGACGTCGAGGACCTGTGGCGGGACCTCGCGACCGCTCTCGACGACCTGGTGGGCTAGTCCGTCTCAGCCTTGGTGTCGCGGGCGATGAACGCGTCCATCATCTCCTCGGCGGTCATCCGGCCGTCGACGAGCGCGTCGACGTGGTGGGCGATCGGCGCGTCCACCCCGGTCCGCTCGGCCAGGGCGAGCAGGGAGGAGCACGACTTCGCGCCCTCGGCGACCTGCCGCGTGGAGGCGTAGATCTCTGCGGTGGTCATCCCCTGCCCGAGCTTCTCGCCGAAGGTCCGGTTGCGGGAGAGCGGCGAGGAGCAGGTGGCGACGAGGTCGCCGAGCCCGGCGAGACCCATCAGCGTCAGCGGGTTGGCGCCGAGGGCCATGGCGAGGCGGGCGGTCTCGGCGAGGCCGCGAGTGATCAGCGAGGCCGTGGTGTTGTCGCCGAAGCCGAGGCCGACGGCCATCCCGACCGACAGCGCGACCACGTTCTTGTAGGCGCCGCCCAGCTCGCAGCCGAGCACGTCGACGCTGGTGTAGGGCCGGAACGCCGGCGAGTGGCAGCGGGCCTGCAGCATCTTCGCGACGTCCTCGTCCTCGCAGGCCACCACCGACGCGGCGGGCTCGCGGCGGGCGATCTCCTTGGCCAGGTTGGGTCCGCTGATGACCGCGATCCGCTCGGGACCGGCCTCGGTGATCTCCGCGATCACCTGGCTCATCCGCTCGAGGGTGCCGAGCTCGACGCCCTTCATCAGGGACACGAACGTCGCCCCGGGCTCGACGTACGGCGCCCACTGGGTGAGGTTCTCCCGCAACGACTGCGACGGCGTCGCCAGCACGACCACATCGGCACCGTGCAGCGCCTTCTCGACGTCGTGGGTGGCCTGGATCGCCGGTGGCAGCTCGACGCCGGGGAGGTAGTCGGCGTTCTCCCGCCGCTCGTTGACCGCGACGGCGACCTCCTCGCGGCGCGCCCACAGGGTGACGTCGTTGCCGGCGTCGGCGAGGACGATCGAGAACGCCGTACCCCACGAGCCGGCACCGAAGACCGCGACCTTGTTCATGCTGTGTCCCTTCGCGACGTCTTCTTCTTGGTGGGGTTGCCGATCTGCTGCACGCCCAGCTTCTTCATGTCGAACCGCTCGGCCGGCGCCTTCTCGCCGCGGACCTCCTCGACGAGGTGGGTGATGGTCGCCATGATCCGGTCGGTCGCCTGCTGGATCACCGCCGGGGTCCGCTCCTGCGCGATCAGGTCGGTGAGGTCCACCGGGGTGCCGACCTTCATCGTGATCGGCTTGCGGGGGAAGAGGTCCGGCCTCTTCGCGTACGGCGGCAGGATCGCCTGCGCGCCCCACTGCCCGACCGGGATCACCGGGCAACCGGTCTCGAGCGCGATCCGCGCCGCGCCGGACTTCCCCGTCATCGGCCATCCGTCCGGGTCCCGGGTCAGCGTGCCCTCGGGGTAGACCACCACGCACTCCCCCGCTCGGACGGCAGCAACGGCCGCGTCGAAGGCGCCCGCGGCGTTCTTGCTCATCCGCTCGACGGGGATCTGGCCAGCGGCCCTGAGGAAGAACGCCAGCGCCTTGTTCTTGAACAGGCCCGACTTCGCCAGGTAGCGCGGCAGCCGCCCGTGGTCATAGACGATGTGCGCGGCGGTCAGCGGGTCCACGTGCGACACGTGGTTGAGCACCAGGATGAAGCCCCCGGTCGACGGGATGTTCTCGCCGCCGATCCACGTGTGGGTGGTGGTGGCGAGCAACGCGGGCCGCACGATGGGCACCGCGATCCACCACGCCCAGCCTCGTCTCTGTGTCAGCTTCCGAACAACCACCTGCGCAGGCTACTCGCTCGCGACCCTGCTCCTCGGACCTACGGCGAGCCTGACAGGATCGGACCGATGTCCGACCAGGAGCCCACCACCCGCTACGCCGTCCTCGTGCCGGTCAAGCCGCCGGCCGTGGGGAAGTCGCGCCTCGCAGAGCTCGACGCCGGCGCCTCCCGCCGCCGGCTGGCGGAGGCGTTCGCCCAGGACACCGTGCTCGCCTGCCTGCGGGCCGAGACGGTGCGGCAGGTGCTCGTCGTGACGGACGACGCCAGGTTCTCGCAGGTCCTGTCGGCGCTCGGCTGCACCGCGATCCCCGACGGCGTCTCCGGCGACCTCAACGCCACCCTGCGTCAGGCCGCGGCCGAGGCGCACCGTCGCTGGCCCGACCTCGTCCCGGTCGCCGTCTGCGCCGACCTCCCGGCGCTCCGGTCGGACGACCTCGACGCGGTGCTCGGCGTGCTCGAGACCGGACGGCCGAGCTTCGTTCCGGACGCTGCCGGCGTGGGGACCACCATGTACGTCGCTGCGCACGACGAGTTCGACCCGCACTTCGGTCCCGGCTCGCGCGACGCCCACCTCGACGCCGGCGCACGCGAGCTCGCCGGGGTCCCGGCGTCCGTGCGCCGCGACGTGGACGACCCGGCAGACCTCGCCGCCGCCGTCGAGCTCGGCGTGGGCCCGCACACGTCGGTCGCCCTGCTCGCCGCGAACCCCACGCCCTGACGCACGACGGGCCGCCACCCCGATGGGGTGACGGCCCGCTCGTGGGTGCGGTGGCGTCAGGCCTTCTTGGCCGTCTTCTTCGCGGGTGCCTTCTTGGCCGGGGCCTTCTTGGCGGGTGCTGCCTTCTTCGCCGGAGCCGCCTTCTTGACCGGAGCGGTCTTCTTGGCGGGTGCCGCCTTCTTCGCCGGAGCGGCCTTCGTGGCCGGCGCCTTCTTCGCAGGTGCCTTCTTGGCCGGAGCGGCCTTCTTCACGGGCGCCGACTTCTTGGCCGGTGCGGCCTTCTTGGCGGGCGCTGCCTTCTTCGCCGGAGCCGCCTTCTTGGCAGGAGCCGCCTTCTTCGCCGGAGCGGCCTTCTTGACCGGAGCCGCCTTCTTCGCGGCGGCGGTCGCCTTCTTCGCGGCGGCCGGCGCGGCGGCCAGCGTCAGCTTCGGCAGCTTCTTGGCCCCCGACACGACGTTCTTGAGATCGGCGCCGGCGGTGAACTTCGGCACCGCCGTCTTCTTCGCCTTGATCCGCGCGCCGGTCTGCGGGTTACGTACCCATCGCGCCTCGCGAATCCGCTTCTCGAAGGATCCGAAGCCGGTGATCGCGACCTTCTCGCCCTTGGCAACCTCGCGCGTGATGGTGTCCAGCACGGACTCCAGTGCGTGTGAAGCGGCCTTCTTGTTCCCGTCGAAACGTGACGAGAGTGCGTCGATGAACTCTGACTTGTTCACTGTCTTCCCTTCCAATGAACCATGGGGTCGGGCCGATGCCCGACTTTCTTCAATGCACGCTAGGTAAACGCGGCTGCAGTCACAATCACCGCGCGGCGTTTTGCCGAGTGTTTTTCCTGGCGCCCGAAACGGCATAACGGGCCAGATTGGCTCAGCGACAGGCATTCCGGGCTGTGCGCGTGCACCTTTCGATCTCGACCCGAAATGCATTGATGCCGAGAATCTCCAACCAGGGTTGGAGATTCTCGGCATCAGCGAGATGTCCGAAGGGCGTCAGCCCGCGTGGATCGTCACCGGCTTCCACGTCGGTCGGGAGGCCTCGAACGCGGCGATGTCCTCGTCGTGGCCCAACGTGATTCCGATGTCGTCGAGGCCCTCGAGCAGCCGCCACCGCGTGTAGTCGTCGATGTCGAAGGAGTCCTCGATGGCATCGACCCCCTCACCGGCGCGCACGGTGCGGGTCTCGAGGTCGACGGTGACGGTCGCACCGGGGCGTTCGTCGAGCAGGTCCCAGAGCCGCTGCACGACCTTCTCGTCGACCTGGGCGGCGACGAGTCCGGCCTTGCCGGAGTTGCCCCGGAAGATGTCACCGAACCGGGGCGAGATGACGGCCCGGAACCCGTAGTTCTGCAGGGCCCAGACCGCGTGCTCACGGGACGACCCGGTGCCGAAGTCGGGGCCGGCGACCAGCACCGAGCCGCCGGCGTACGCCTCGTTGTTGAGGATGAAGGTGGGGTCGTTGCGCCAGGCGGCGAAGAGGCCGTCCTCGAAGCCGGTGCGCGTGACGCGCTTGAGGTACTCGGCCGGGATGATCTGGTCGGTGTCGACATTGCTGCGCCGCAAGGGCACGCCGACGCCGGTGTGGCTGGTGAACTTGTCCATGGTCAGTTGCTCCCAACGGTGGCAGGCGCGAGGTCGGCGGGCGAGGAGAGGGTGCCGCGGATGGCGGTGGCCGCAGCGACGGGCACGGACACCAGGTGGGTGCGACCACCCTTGCCCTGCCGGCCCTCGAAGTTGCGGTTGGACGTCGAGGCACTGCGCTCGCCGACGGCGAGCGTGTCGGGGTTCATGCCCAGGCACATCGAGCAGCCCGCGCCGCGCCACTCGGCACCCGCCTGCTTGAAGATGACGTCGAGCCCCTCGTCCTCGGCCTGCAGGCGCACGCGTGCGGAGCCGGGGACGACGAGCATCCGCGTGTCGGCGGCGACGTGGTGGCCCTCGATGATGCTGGCGGCGAGGCGGAGGTCCTCGATGCGGCCGTTGGTGCAGGAGCCGACGAACACCGTGTCGACCTTGACCTCACGCATCGGGGTGCCGGCGACCAGGTCCATGTAGCGCAGCGCGTTCTCGGCGGCGACCCGGTCCTGCTCGTCCTCGAAGTCGGCCGGGTCGGGCACGGTCCCACCGAGCTGCACGCCCTGGCCGGGGTTGGTGCCCCAGGTGACGAACGGCGTCATGTCGGCCGCGTCGAGCACGATCTCCTTGTCGAAGAAGGCGTCGTCGTCGGTGCGCAGCGTCTTCCAGTGCGCGACGGCGGCATCCCAGTCGGCGCCCTTCGGCGCCTCGGGGCGTCCCTCGATGTAGTCGAACGTCGTCTGGTCGGGGGCGATCAGGCCCGCCTTGGCGCCCCACTCGATCGACATGTTGCAGACCGTCATCCGGCCCTCCATCGAGAGCTCCTCGATGGCCTGGCCGCGGTACTCGACGACGTAGCCCTGGCCGCCGCCCGTGCCGGTGTGGGTGATCAGCGCGAGGACCATGTCCTTGCTCGTGACACCCGGCGGGAGGCTGCCGTTGATCGTCACGGACATCGTCTTCGGCCGGGCCTGCATCAGCGTCTGCGTGGCGAGCACGTGCTCCACCTCGGACGTGCCGATGCCGAAGGCGATCGCGCCGAAGGCGCCGTGGGTGCTGGTGTGGCTGTCACCGCAGACGATGGTCATGCCGGGCTGGGTCAGGCCGAGCTGCGGACCGACCACGTGGACGATGCCCTGCTCGATGTCACCGAGCGGGTGCAGGCGTACGCCGAACTCCTCGGCGTTGCGACGCATCGTCTCGACCTGCGTGCGCGAGACCGGGTCGGCGATCGGCTTGTCCCAGTCGACCGTCGGCACGTTGTGGTCCTCGGTGGCGAGGGTCAGGTCGGGGCGGCGGACCTGGCGGCCGGCGAGGCGCAGGCCGTCGAACGCCTGCGGGGAGGTCACCTCGTGGATGAGGTGCAGATCGATGAAGAGCAGGTCCGGCTCTCCGTCAACGGACCGGACGACGTGCTCGTCCCAGACCTTCTCGGCCAGGGTCTTGCCCATGACTGACTCCCTCGGTGCTCGTGCGTTGCTGGTACGTCACACAGCGTACCGCTTGCATCCCATGATCTGAGACGCCAGTATTGCCATATGGACAACACCAGCGGAGTGGGCGTGCTCGACAAGGCCGCCCTCGTGCTCACCGCCCTCGAGTCGGGACCCGCCACCCTCGCGGGCCTGGTCGCCGGCACCGGCCTCGCCCGCCCGACCGCCCACCGGCTGGCCGTGGCGCTCGAGCACCACCGCCTGGTGGCCCGCGACATGCAGGGCCGCTTCGTGCTGGGGCCGCGTCTCGCCGAGCTCTCCGCGGCCGCAGGCGAGGACCGCCTCCTCGCCACCGCCGGACCGGTGCTCGCCCGGCTCCGCGACATCACGGGCGAGTCCGCCCAGCTCTGGCGCCGCCAGGGCGAGCACCGCGTCTGCGTCGCAGCCGCCGAGCGGCCCAGCGGCCTGCGCGACACGATCCCGGTCGGCTCGCAGCTGACCATGCGCGCCGGCTCCGCCGCCCAGGTCCTGCTCGCGTGGGAGGACCCGGAGCGGATGCACCGAGGCCTGCAGAACTCGGCCTTCTCCGCCGCCGCCCTCTCCGGCATCCGTCGTCGCGGCTGGGCCCAGTCGGTCGGCGAGCGCGAGCAGGGTGTCGCGTCGGTCTCGGCGCCGGTCCGCTCCCCCGGCGGCAAGATCATCGCCGCCGTCTCGGTCTCCGGGCCGCTCGAGCGCCTGTCCCGTCAGCCCGGCCGGATGCACGCCCCCGCCGTGCTCGCCGCCGCCGAGCGGCTGTCGGAGTCGCTGCGGCGGGCTGCGGCCGAGTAGCTCGTCGAGGTCAGAAGAGCGCATCCTGCTCGAGCTCGAGCAGGAGCTGCTTGCGGGGCAGGCCGCCGGCGTACCCGGTGAGGGTGCCGTTGGCGCCGATGATCCGGTGGCACGGGATCACGATCGGGATCGGGTTCCTGCCGTTGGCGAGGCCGACCGCGCGTGAGGCGGCGTTGGTCATCCCGAGCCGCTTCGCGATCTCGCCGTACGACGCGGTCTCGCCCCAGCCGACCTCGAGCAGCTGGTCCCACACGCGTCGCTGGAAGTCCGTGCCCACAGGGCCGAGCGGGAGGTCGAACTCCTTGAGGTCGCGGTCGAAGTACGCCGTCAGCTGCCGCACCGTCTCCGCCAGGACCGGGTCGTCGGGTGCTTCCGCACCGCGGACCCGTCCGGTCGAGTCACGGTAGGGGGAGAACTCGATCGCCGTGATCGCACCGTTCTGCTCGACGATGCGCAACGGGCCGATCGGGGATTCCATCTCGGTCCACATGTCAGTGCTCCTTCGGGGTGTGAGTCTGCCAGAGGTAGAGCTGGGCGTAGGACCGCCACGGGCTCCAGGAGTCGGCGAGCCGGGCCGCGTCGGTCGGGTCCCGGCCGAGGCGGACGAGCGCGTCGCGGATGCCGATGTCGGTCGGCAGGAAGACGTCGGGATGACCGAGCGCGCGCAGCGCGACGTAGTCGGCCGTCCAGGGGCCGATGCCGGGCAGCGCCAGCAGCGCACGTCGCACGTCGTCGCGGTCGGGCCCGCGGTCCAGGGCGATCTCGCCGGAGGCCAGCGCGGCACACAGCGCGATCAGCGCCCGACCACGCGCCCGCGGCATCGGCAGGTCCTCGGGATCGAGCGACGCGAGGGTCGCGGCGTCCGGGAAGAGATGGGTCAGTCCGTCGACCGGCTGGGCGATCGGCCGGCCGTGGAGCGCGGTGAGCCGCGCGGCCACGGTGCGCGCGCCCGCGACGCTGACCTGCTGGCCGAACACCGCGCGGACCGCGACCTCGTGGCCGTCGACGTGACCCGGCACCCGCAGCCCCGGCCACTCCCGCACCAACTGGCCGATCAGCGGGTCGCCGGCGAAGGCGTCGCCGACGGCCACCGGGTCGCAGTCGGCGTCGAGGAGGCGCCGGACGCGTTCGGTCGCGGCGCCGATGTCGCGCAGGTCCTCCAGGGCGAACGACGCCGTCAAGAAGGCGGTCTGCCCCGGCTCGGGCACGTCGGGGACCTCCAGCCGCACCGTGCCCGACCCGTGCGGCAGCGCCAGGGTCCGGGCGTACCAGCCCTCCCCCGCCGCCTCGACGCCCGGCACGGCCCGCAGGGCCAGGAAGTCGAGCAGCGCCCGTCCGGCGTACGGCGTCCGCACGGCCAGCCGCATCACGACCGTCCCGGTGGCGGGCCGACCGCCGCGCCGCCCCCGCAGGTCGGTGGGCGAGGACGCGTAGACCTCGCGGACGGTCTCGTTGAACTGCCGCACGCTGGAGAAGCCGGCCGCGAACGCGACGTCGGCGTACGTGAGGTCGGTGGTCTCGATGAGCACCCGCGCGGTCTGCGCCCGCCGGGCCCGGGCGAGCGCCAGCGGACCGGCGCCGAGCTCGGCGCTGAGGATGCGGCCGAGGTGGCGCGACGTGTAGCCGACCCGGTCGGCCAGGCCCTCGACGCCCTCGCGGTCGACGACCCCGTCGGCGATGAGCCGCATCGCCCGACCGGCCGCGGTCGCGGCGACGTCCCAGTCGGGGCTCCCCGGCGTCGCGTCGGGCAGGCAGCGCTTGCAGGCGCGGTAGCCGGCGGCCTGGGCCGAGGCCGCGCTCGGGTGGAAGGTGACGTTGTGGAAGGCCGGGGTCCGGGCCGGGCACGACGGACGGCAGTAGATGCCGGTGGTGCGGACCGCCGTGTAGAAGACGCCGTCGAAGCGACGGTCGCGCGACTTCACCGCGCGGTAGCAGGACTCGCCATCCATCTGGGGAGCCGTCCGCGTCTCGAGGGTCGGCGACATGACCCCATCCTCTCCCACCCCACCGACACCATCTGGCGGGAATCGGACATCGCCGTGCGGGTGCTCTCAACCGTTCACAGTCAGGACCTACACCCGTCCCCGTAGGCTGAGCGCACAGTGTCTCGGGGACACTCCCTGGAAGGACCTCAGTTGTCGAAGGCGACCCGCCACCAACGGCGCAACGTGCTGCGGGTCATCCTCGTGACCGAGCTCGTCATCGCGCTCCTCACCGGCGCGACCGTGGTGTTCGCGTACAACAAGGTCGACAACCGGATCGACACGGGCGACGACATCGTCCACCAGGTGGCCCCGCCGAAGAAGCGTGCCCTCCCGACCAGTGCCCTCAACATCCTGGTCCTCGGCACGGACACCCGCTCGTGCGCCGGCTGCGGCATCGACCACGAGTCCGGCAAGGGCGGCTCCGACCTGACGATCCTGCTGCACGTCGCCGAGGGCCGGAAGTCGGCGTACGGCATCTCGATCCCCCGCGACACCCTGGTCGACCGACCGGCGTGCACCGCCGAGGACGGCACCGCGGTCCCGGCGGCCACGAGCGTCATGTGGAACGACGCGCTCGCCGTCGGCGGACCGGCGTGCACCGCCGCCCAGGTCGAGGCCGTGACCGGCGTCTACATCGACGAGTACCTCGTGATCGACTTCGCCGGGTTCAAGGACATGGTGGACGCGATCCACGGCGTCGAGGTGTGCCTGCCTGCCGCCGTCGACGACACGGAGCACAACATCCACCTCGACGCCGGCACCCAGACCCTGCACGGCGAGGACTCGCTCGCCTACGTCCGCCAGCGCAGCTCGACGCCCAACTCCGACATCGGCCGGATGCGGCGCCAGCAGGCGTTCATCGCCTCCATGCTGTCGAAGGTGACGTCGGCCGGCACGCTGACCAACCCGACCAAGGTCTACAACTTCGCGAAGGCCTTCGCCGGGTCCATCACCACCAGCCCCGAGCTCTCCAGCGTCAGCAAGCTCTACAAGCTCGGCCTGTCGCTGCGCGGCGCCAACCTGGACAAGATCCGGTTCGTGACCGCGCCCACCACGGACTTCCCGATCGACGACCCCAACTGGGGCCGCCTGCAGTTCACCGACGCCGCTCCGGCGCTGTGGGCGAAGGTGAAGAAGGACGAGCCGCTGGGCACCCTGGGCAAGGGTGCGATCAGCGGTCAGAACAAGAGCGGCTCCAAGGCAGAGGCAGCCACCAACGGCCTCTGCTCCTAGGCGTTGTCTGCGCGAGCGAGCCGGCGCCGTACCCGGAGCCGGCGCTGCGGCCGGGGGACGGACCGGAGGAACCCGGTGCCCCAGGACAGGTGCATGGTCATCACCACGAGCGGGAGGAGCGCCTGGACCCGCCACGGCAGGCCGCGCCCGATCAGGGTGCTGGCCCCCAGGACGCCGAGCGCGTAGCCGACAGGCGCCAGGAACCCGGCGAGGAGCCACGCGAAGACGGTCAGGTCGCCGGCGAGGGTCGCGGCACCGACGAGCCCGAGCAGGGTGCCGAGCGCCACGATCGCGGTCACGGCCGGCGCGGCGAGGTAGCGGAAGCTCGCCGTGTCGGGGTGCTCGTCGACGATCTGCCGGCGCCACTGCCCGGAGCCGAAGAACTGGCGCCGCAGGGCGGCGAAGTCGCGCCGCGGCCGGTAGGTGACCGCCAGCTCGGGGGTGAACCAGACGACGTGGCCGGCCTGTCGGATGCGGTAGTTGAGCTCCCAGTCCTGAGCGCGGCGGTAGTGCTCGTCGAAGCCCCCCAGCTCGACGAGGACGTCGCGGCGGAAGGCGCCCAGGTAGACGGTGCGCGCCGGGCCGGGCTGACCGCCGACGTGGAACTTCGACCCGCCGATCCCGAGCGGGGAGGACATCGCGGCGGCCACGGCCTTGCCGAACGGCGTCTCGCCCTCGACACGCATCATGCCGCCGACGTTGGCGGCCCCGGTGGTCTCGAGCAGGTGGACGACGTCGTGCAGGTAGCCGGGTGGCAGCAGGCCGTGGGCGTCCACGCGGACCAGGTACGGGTGACGAGACGCCGCGATCGCGGCATTCAGCGCGTGGGGGGTGCCCCCATCGGGGTTGTCGACGAGGATGATGCGCGGGTCGCGAGCGGCCAGCGACGCGGCGATCTCCGCGGTCCGGTCCTTGCCGGGTGCGACGGCCAGGACGATCTCGATCTCGCCCTCGTAGGCCTGGTCGAGCACGCGGCGCACGGACTCCTCGAGGTAGCGCTCCTCGTCGCGCACCGGCATGACGACCGACACGGGCGTGGCTACGCGGACCCGGTGCGCGGGTTCCTTCCGCGGCTCCGGAAGGGCCTGGCTGATCACGGAGCTGCTCACGTTGCATTCCTTCCGTGCACCCGGTCCGACGATTTCTGTACTGATCTTATGTACTTACTGTACATACGCTGAGGCGTCCCGGACAACCGACAGGCCGACGGGCCGACGGGTGACCGCTCTCACCCCAGGATCTGGTCGTACGTCGAGCCGACGATCTCGACCAGCGAGGACCAGTCACGTTCGTTCTGGACCCAGGTCCTGGCCGACTCGCCGAGCTTCGACCTCAGACTGGCGTCGTCGAGCAGACGCTCGATGACGCGCGCGAGATCGTCGGCCGAACCCTTCTCGAACACCAGGCCCGTCGTGCCGTCCGACACGATCTCGGTCAGCGCCGCGACCGAGGACACGACGACCGCCTTGCCCATCGCCATCGACTCGAACGGCTTGATGGGCGAGATCAGCTCGCAGACCGGGAGCGGCAGGCGCGGGAACGGCGTCACGTCGAAGAGCGACAGGTACCGACCGACCTCCTCGTGGGGCACGCGTCCGGTGAACGTGACCACGTCGCCCAACCGGAGCCGGTCGGCGGCGGCGTGGACGGTGGACTCGTGCGGGCCGTCCCCGACCACGACCAGGTGGAAGTCCGGCGCGCCGTCTCCCCCGCGCCGCGCCTTGAGCAGCGCGACCGCCTCGAGGAGCAGCTCGAGGCCCTCGTAGTCCACCAGTCCCCCGGCGTACCCGATCACGGTCCTGCCGCGCACGCCGAGATCGCGCTCGAGATCGGCGTCGCGCTCGCGCGGCTGGAAGAGGTGTGTGTGGACACCGTTGGGCAGGACGACCAGCTTGTCCTCGGGGACGCCCTGCGCCACCATCTCGCGGCGCAGCGCCTCCGTGATCACGAAGACCTTGGCGGCGCCCGTGCACGACGCGAGCTCGACGGTCTCGAGGAAGCGGCTGCGGTCGGTGCCGGCGAAGGCCGGGTCGCGGGAGACCTTCATCAGCGACTCGAGCCCGCGCATCTCGTAGACGTACGGCACCCCGAGCTGGGCCGCGGCCTGACGGGCGGCGAGCCCGTTGACGTGGAAGCTCGAGGCGTGGAGCAGCGCCGGGCGGTGCCGCCGGGCATGGGCGACGAGCGCCGCGGCGTACCGGTCGACGTACGACGTGAGCGGGTACTGCGGATACGGGCCGGGCACGCTCGCGTCGAGGACGCGGTGGTAGCGGATCCCGTCCACGACGTCGTGGTCGGCGACCCGCCGGGGGTCCGACTTCGACCAGCGGTCGTACGGGAAGCCGAGGCGCGTGACGGCCTCGACGTCCCAGCCGAGGCCGGCCAGCCCGGTCAGGATGCCGTGCGAGCGGGTCGCGTAGCCGCCGGACTTGTGCGGCAGCGACTGCGCGAGCACCGAGAGCACCGCACGCGGGCGGGGCTCGAAGCGCGGCCGGGCGGCCGGCGTCGGCGCGGCCCAGCCCTCGCGCTCCACGCGCAGCTGGTCGTGGGCGTTGGCCCAGGTCTCCTGGGCGAACCGGTCGTCCGGGTAGCGCGCCAGGGCCTGGCCGGCGAGCCGCAGGGCGGGCTCGGTGTAGCCGGCGCTCAGCGCGCGCGAGGCGGCCCGGCGCAGCTCGAGCGCCGCCGCCCGCCGCTGGGACATCGAGGTCGCCGCCGCGATCCGCCGGTCGGCGTAGTCCGCGAGCCGCTGCCAGTCACGGCGCCGGTCCAGGCCACGCGCGACGACCGGCAGGGGCTGCCGGAGACGGTCGGTCGTGCGCGCCAGCACGGCGTCGACGTCGTCGGTCGACGCCGCCACGATCTCGAGCTCGGCGTGCACTGCCGAGATCTCCTCGTCGAAGCCGGGCAGGCCCCACTCCAGGAGATGGGCACGGAAGCGCGCGACGTCGGCGTGCTCCGCGCTGCGGAGCACCGTCAGGACGGCCGCGACCTCGGCCCGGTTGCGCGGCTTCGTGTCGACCAGCGACGCGATCGCGGAGGCGGCGTCGTCCGCGCCGGCCGCGAGCGCCAGCCGGGCCAGGACGAGACGAGCACCGAAGCTCCCGTCACCGCGCGCGGCGAGCCGCGCCGCCGCGAGGGCCTGACCCAGGCTGCCGGCGCGCTCGTGGACCTCGGCCGAGAGGACCCATGCCTGCGAGGCGACGGGCGAGCCGTCCAAGTAGGGCGCGACCAGTGCCAGGGCCCCGTCGGGGTCGCGGTCGGCGACCAGCTTGCGGCGAGCCTCGGCGACGTGGGCGCGGCCCACGAGCGACTGCGCCCACAGCGGTCCCTGGCCGGAGGGCAGGACGACGGAGACGGCAGCCGCCCGCCGGCGTACGGCCCGCTTCACCCGGATGCGCACGGACATGTCACACCTCCACGTGGGTTCGAGGATCGCCGTAGAACGCCAGCCGACCCGATGCGGTGAAGAACGTCGCGTCCTCGACCGTCCAGGTGTGCGTGGTGCGGTCGTCGCCACGGACGCTGACGAAGTTGAACCGGTCGGCGGACCAGATCGGCACGCCGGCGGTGATGGCCCGGTCGAGGATGTCGGAGTCCACGGCCCGCGGCAGGTCGGCGAACTCGAGGTCGCGCAGCACGTCGGCGGTGAACAGCATCGTCCCGCCCTGGATCCGACGGGCCCAGGCGCTCTCGAAGTCGGGGTAGCGCAGCACCACGGCTCCCGTGCTGCGCAGCCACACGTAGTGCGCCCACTTGCCGGCGATCCCGGCGCCCTGCGCCTCGAGCGCCTGGACCAGGTCGGTGAGGTAGTGCGTCCCGTAGTAGTTGTCGTCGTCCATCTTGGCGATCAGGTCGCCACCGGCGACCTGCGCGCCACGGTTGAGGCAGGCACCGAGCGTCAGGTGGCTCGGCGCCTCGACGACCTGGAGGTCGGGGACGCCGTGGTCGCGGGCGCGGGCGCGCAGCTCGGCGGCCGGGAGCTCGATCCCGTGCAGCACGAGCACGAGCTCCACGGAGCGGTGGGCCTGTCGCCCGATCGACGCGAGCACGTTGTCGATCTCGTGGGGCCGGTTGGTGGGGACGACCGCCGAGACGGTGGACTCGGCCGCCGTCGGCTCCGGTCGACCGACCGCCGCGAGCAGCTCGCCCGCCCGGTGGGCGAACGTGTGGCGCTCGAGGACCGCACGACGCTGGACGAGCGCCTCACGGTCCGCCAGCTCGGGCTGGTGGAGGCGCGCGACGACCTCGGCGCGGACCTCGGTGGCACCGCCGGGGGTGGCCGCAACCAGGCCCTCGGGCAGGTGCAGGCCGGCCAGGGAGACGACCGGCGTGCCCGCGGCGGCGGCCTCGAGGACCGTCCAGGTGTCGCCGGGCGTACGGCGCGGCCCGTCGACCACGACCGCCGCCGCGGCGATGGCGTCGACGACGCCCGTGTGCCGGGTGGTGTGGGCCAGCTCCGTGAGGGGGCGTGGCAGCACGCCGCGTGCCGGCAGGTCGTGGTCGAGCAGGAGCACGTCGAGCTGATCGACCAGCGGCCGGAGCGCCGGGGCGACGGCGGTGGCGACGAGACCGGCGGCGAGGGCGTCCGGGGGCCCGGCCGACACCAGGACGGCCCGCGGCTCGGCACCGTCGCCGGCCCGGTGGTCACGGGCGAGGCGTCGGGCGGTGGCCGCGGGCGCGAGCAGCCGGGCGTGCGGGACCAGCTCCTGCCAGGCCTCGAGGAGGTCGGCGACGAAGACGACGCTCGCCGCCTCGATCAGCCCCGCCACGGCAGCGGTGCGGTCGGCGCCGCTGGGCGGCCGGCCGGACGTGATCCAGAGGACCACCGGGACCGACGACCGGTCGGCGGCCGCGAGCAGGGCGACCACCTCGGGCTCCGCCGGCGGGCCGAAGCCCGGGACCACACCGTCGACGAGCTCGACCAGCAGCAGGTCGGCACTGCCGAACGCGACGGCGTCCGGCGTGACCGGCCGCTGGCGCCACTGGTCCGCGAGGCCCGCGCTGAGCCGGTCCGACGCAGCGATCGCGACCCCGAGGTCAGGGCGGGCGACGCCAGGCGCGGGTGGCACCTGCCAGCTCGGCGTGGGCTCGGCGACGAGGCGGAGCCGGCGTACCCGATCTCGAAGAGCACTCACGACGACACCCCCGCTCGCTCGAGGGCGGAGTCCAGCCGCGGGGCCAGCGTCTCGATGTAGGTCTTGGTGATGTGGGATCCCTGTCGGTAGACGAGCACGTTGCCGATCACGGGCGCGCAGGTGCTGGTCGGGCAGATGAAGTCGGTCAGGTCGATGAAGGGCACGTCGGCCTTCTTCGCCGCCGCCTCCTGGGTGGGTGCACCGCTCGCGGCGATGCCGCGGTCGCGGTCGTAGGTGCAGGCCGTCAGGTCGTCGGAGTGCTCGTCCACGCACGCGTAGACGTCCATGAAGGTCTGCGGCGTGTCCGCGAGCGAGATCACCTTCACGCCGGCCCGGTCGAGCTCGCCCCAGGTGTCGACGAGCGCCTGCTGCATGGCGTCGCCGCTGAGCTCCAGGTCGCCGTCGCTGCCACCGACCACGCCCTCGCTGCGCTGGCCGACCGTCACCACGACATCGGGGTGGCCCGGGCCCGTGAGCTTGGCCATGACGTTGTCGGTCCACTCCCGGCAGGTCTGGTAGACGTCGCCGTTCATCGAGGTCTCGATCGTGACGAACGGGCAGGCGGACTTGGT
Source organism: Nocardioides conyzicola (assembly GCF_039543825.1). NCBI lineage: Bacteria > Bacillati > Actinomycetota > Actinomycetes > Propionibacteriales > Nocardioidaceae > Nocardioides > Nocardioides conyzicola. Next base: position 164,339 of record NZ_BAABKM010000001.1, read on the forward strand.
GTAGGTGACCACGTGCCAGTCGTGCTGCTTGGCCAGCAGCTGGAAGGCGGGCACCCACTGCGCGGCCTTGGAGTCGCCGACGACCGCGATCGTGGTGTCCGCGGCCTTGTCGCCGTAGCTGCAGGAGACCGGCTCCGCCGACTCGACGGCGGCCTGGCACCCCTGGGCGTACAGGTCGGGGACGTCCTTCGGGGCACTCAGCGGGTCCGGGGTGATGCCGCCGGTGACCTGGGCGACCGGGCGCCCGGCGGCGTCGGAGGCCGGGTGGTCCGACAGCACGGCCGCGCCGCGGGCGTTGCCGACGACGGCGCTCGTGGTGCTCGCCTGGGCGAAGAGCGCGACCAGGACCAGCCCGGCGGCGGCGCCGACGAGCGTGGCATTGGCGCCGACGCTGAGCGCCATGCGGGAGTCGCGCAACCGCTCGGAGCCGCGGATGGGGTTCTCGACGAGGTGGTAGGTCAGCCAGGCCGGGATGATCGAGAACACGACGATCCCCATCCCGACGGGGACGGAGATGCCGTCGAAGTGCTCACGCGCGACGATCAGCAGGGGCCAGTGCCAGAGGTAGAGCGAGTACGTCAGGTAGCCGAAGAACATCATCACCCGGTTGCCCAGCAGCAGGACGGGACCCGCTCGGCCGGCGGCGGTGCCGCCCGCGATGATCAGGCCGGCGCCGACGGTCGGCAGCAACGCGGGCGGGCCGGGCCAGGTCATGTCGGTGCTGTAGAGCCGGCCGGCGAGCAGCACCATCACCAGCCCGGTCCACGCCAGCCCCACGCCGAGCCACTGCGGCATCCGGTCGAGCCGGGCGATCAGGATCGCGACGAAGGCACCGATCGCGAACTCCCAGATCCGCACCGAGGTGTCGAAGTAGGACCGCTCCGGCTGGACCGCCACCTGGTGCGCGGACCAGAGCAGGGACGGCACGGCGATGGCCGCGAGGCCGGCCAGGAGCACCACGTTGCGGCGGATGCCGGTGCGCGCCGCGATCAGCACGACGGCGAGCAGCAGCAGCGGCCACAGGAAGTAGAACTGCTCCTCCACCGCCAGCGACCAGTAGTGCTGGACAGGGGACGGCGTGACGTCCTCGGCGAGATAGTCGACCGAGCGGTCGGCGAGCCGCCAGTTCACGAAGTACAGGGACGACGAGAGGATGTCGCCGCCGATCACGTCCCACTTGATCCGGGGCACCCACAGATAGGTCATCGCCGCGGTGGCCACGAGGACGACGGCGCTGGCCGGCAGCAGCCGCTTGGCCCGGCGTGCGTAGAACCCGAGCAGCGAGACCTTGCCGTCGCGCTCGACCTCCTTGAGCAGCTGACCGGTGATCACGAACCCGGAGATCACGAAGAAGACGTCGACGCCGACGAAGCCGCCGGGGAAGAGCATCAGCCCGGCGTGGTAGGGCAGCACGAGGAAGGTCGCGACCGCCCGCAGGCCTTCGATGTCCCGTCGGATGCGGCCGCCCCGAGGCGCCTTGCCGAATCCGGCGTCCGGCGGGCTCCCCGGCTTCGCCGGGTCGGGTGGCGTGGCGCGGTCGGCGCCACGGTCGACGGTCAGGGTCATCTCAGACCTCCGCGAGTGCGTAGGGGTCGGCGACGTCGAGGACCTGCGACGAGCGCGCCTTGATCTCGTCGTCGGTGATCGTCCAGGTGTGCCCGGTGGGATCGGCCCGGCGGACCGAGACGAAGTTGAACCGGTCGGCCGCGTAGACGGTGAGGCCGGCCGCACGGACCTTGGCCAGGAACGTGGTGTCGACGGCGCGCGGCAGGTCCTCGAAGCGGAGCTGCTCGGCGAGGGTGCGCCGCATCAGGAGCGTGCCACCCTGCACCTGCTCGACGAAGCGGTGCTCGGCGTGGCCGAACCGGAGCAGCGTCTCGCCGCTGCCCTCCAGCAGGACCAGGTGGGCCCACTTGCCGACCACGTCGGCCGCGGAGTAGTCGAGCGCCCGGACCAGGTCGGTCAGGTAGTGCGTGCCGTAGAAGTTGTCGTCGTCCATCTTGGCGACGAGGTCGCCGGTGGCCGCGTCCACGCCGAGGTTGAGGCATGCGCCGAGCGTCAGATCGGCGTCCGCCGGCACCAGCGTCACGGCCGGTACGCCGGCGGCCTCGGCGCGGCGGCGTACGTCTTCCTCGTCGAGGACGAAGCCGTGGGTGACCAGGACCAGCTCGAGGGCGCGGTGCGACTGCGAGCCGACCGCGTGCAGGACGTGGTCGAGCTGCTCGGGGCGTCGGGTCGGCACGACGGCGCTCACCGTCGTGGTGCGCGAGTCGGCGGCCAGCGGCTCGATCCCGACCGACCGCAGGACGGTGTCGACCCGCAGCGAGTAGGTGTGCTCGTCGTAGACGCGGCGGTGCGCCTGGAGCGCGGTCCGGTCCCGGAGGTCGTCGTCGCCGAGCAGCAGGTCGAGGGCGGCGCGGGTCTGGCCGGCGTCCTCCACCACGGTCACCGTGCTGCCGAAGAAGGGCTCGATGCTCGCGGCCGGGGCCGACACCACCGCGGTCTGGGCGGCGGAGAGCTCGAAGAGCCGCCGCGAGCACATGGTCTTGCTGCCGGTGACCGAGTTGACGTTGAGGAAGACCTTGTAGGCGGTGTACGCCGCGAGCATCCGCTCGTAGGGCAGCGAGCCGACGACGTGCTGGCGGTAGGGGCGCGGGAAGCGGTAGCGGCGGTCGCCCTTCTGCATGCGCGACCAGATGTGCAGGTCGTGCTCGATCGCCGGCCCGAGGACGTACTCCATCTGGGCCCGCCGGTCGGGGTGCTTCTGCGCGAACCAGGTGCCGGCGAAGGCCACCTCGTACGGGCGCCCGCGCAGGCGGCGTACCGGGTTGTGGATCCGCGGCTGGGCCGCGAAGGGCAGGAGCTCGATCCGGTCGTGGCCGAGATCACGCCGGTAGTCCGGGATCCGGTCGGCGTCGACGGTGAAGACCTGGTCGAACAGCCGGGCGGTCTCGAGGAACTTGTCGTAGTTGGGCGGGTCCTCCTTGTTCCAGAAGACGGTCGGGATCCCCTCGCTCCGGCACCACGCGACCAGCGCGCGCAGCTCGTCGCTGGGCTGGTCCTCGCGCGTCATGTGGAGGCGCCAGCGGCCGTCGTTGCCCTGCCAGGCAGACTCGACGAAGAGCAGGTCGGGCCGCTGCCGGCCCAGGACCCGCTCCCAGTCGTCGGGACCGAAGGTCACCTGGGCCCACTCGTAGCCGAGCGCGAGCTCGGAGAACGGGTCGAGGATCACCGCCACCGTGAGCTCCGGACGGGTGGGTGCGGTCACCGGCAGGGGGTACGACGCGAGCCGAGGTCGGCGCCGGCGGCGCTGGAACGGAGACATGCGCACGACCTTTCGTTCTGCGAGCGACGACACGGTGATCAATTGAGGTAACTGTAGTTGTTTACTATAGATTGACCCCGACCACATAATCGATCATCGGCGCGCCTCACGTCGCACGGATGAACCCCAGGGGAACTGATGAGAGGAACGACGTCCGGCCGGGCGCTGCGTGCTGCGCGCGCGCTGCGCAACGGACCCGCCGCCGTCACCGTCGCCACCCGTCACCTGGCCCGGGGCAGCGACCACGTCCAGACCGTCCCGCAGCCGTGGCTCGGCCGGGAGGCCTACCGCTCGGCCCAGTCGGCGTTGCGGGACGGCGACCTCATGCTCGCGCGCGACCGGGCCGCGCGCGCCGGTCTCGCCGGCCGGGTCCTCGGCCACCTCGTCGACGGCGAGCTCGGGACGCTGAGCCCGACGGTGCCCGACGGCCCCCGGACCCTGGCGCCCCGCTCAGCCCCCGGGACCACGCGCGTGCTGCACCTCGTGTCCAGCGCCCTGCCGGAGATCGTGGCCGGCTACACCCTGCGGACACAGGGAATCGCGAGCGCGCAGCAACGTGCCGGCCACGACGTCCACGTCGTCACCCAGGTCGGCTTCCCGGTCACCCGCGGGCACCTCGCGGCCGAGGCCGAGGTGGTCGTCGACGGTGTCCCCCACCACCGGATGCTCCCGGTCCGCCTCCCGTTCCGCGCTGACGTCGCGCTGCGCGCCGACATCGAGGGCGCCGCCCGCCTGGTCCAGCGGCTCCGGCCGACTGTCTTGCACGCGCACAGCAACCACGTCAACGGCCAGGTCGGGCTCGCCCTGCGCAGCCGCTTCGGCATCCCGCTGGTCTACGAGGTCCGCGGCCTGCTCGAGGAGACCTGGCTCAGCCGGGGCGACGGCCGGCACTCCGCCGCCTCCGACTTCTACCGGCTCAACCGCGCGGCCGAGACCGCCGTGATGCGGGCCGCCGACGTCGTCGTCGTGCTCAACGAGGCACTGCGCGACGAGGTCGTCGCCCGTAGGGTGCCGGCCGAGCGCGTCCACGTGGTGCCCAACTGCGTCGACCGGTCCTGGCTCGAGCACCCGGTCGCCGAGCCCTCCCCCGGCCGGCAGACCCTCACGGTCGGGCTCGTCGGCACCCTGAACGCCTACGAGGGCCTGGACGTCCTCGTCGACGCGGTCGCCGCGCGCCGGGCGGCCGGCAGCGACGTACGCCTGCTCGTGGTGGGCGACGGAGCCGCTCGCGCGGACCTCGTCCGCCTCGCCGCCGACCGCGGTCTCGGCGACGCGGCCACCTTCACGGGCCGCGTGCCGTACGCCGAGGTGCGCGCGGCCTACGCCCGGCTCGACGTCTTCTGCCTGCCGCGCCTCGACCTCCCGGTGACCCGGCTCGTGCCACCGCTCAAGCCCGTCGAGGCCATGGCCCTGGGCATCCCGGTCGTCGCGTCCGACCTCGCGCCCCTGCGCGAGCTCGTCGGCGAGGACCGCGGCATCCTCTTCCCGGCGGGCGACGCCGGCGCACTCGCCGCCGCGCTCGCCGGACTCGCCGACCCCGACCTACGCCGCACGCTGGGTGCCGCCGCGCAACACTGGGTGGCGGAGACACGCACCTGGGAGGCGGCGGCCACCCGCTACCAGCAGATCTACGCCCTGACCCGAGGAGAGAACCCGTGACCGCAACCTTCAGCACCGACCTGGTCGTGGTCGGCCTCGGCTACGTCGGCCTGCCGCTGGCGCAGGAGGCCACCCGGGCCGGCCTGCGCGTCGTCGGCCTCGACGTCACGGAGTCGCTCACCGCGAGCCTCAACGCCGGCCGCTCGCACGTGGACGACCTCAGCGACGACGACATCGCCGCCATGGTCGCCGGCGGCTTCCGCGCGACGACCGACGCCGGCGCGCTCGCCGACACGGAGACCATCGTGATCTGCGTGCCCACCCCGCTCGGCGCCGAGGGCGGCCCCGACCTGGGGGCGGTCCGTTCGGCCGTGGGGGCGGTCGCCCAGCACCTCCGCCGCGACCAGCTGGTCGTGCTCGAGTCCACGACGTACCCCGGCACGACCGAGGAGGTCGTCCAGCCGATCCTCGACGAGGCGACCGGGCTGACCGCCGGCATCGACTACCACCTGGCCTTCTCCCCGGAGCGGATCGACCCGGGCAACGCGACCTGGGGCCTGGCCAACACCCCGAAGGTCGTCGGTGGGGTCAACGCCGCCTCGACCGCACGGGCGGCGGGGTTCTACGGCAAGTTCGTGCACACGATCGTGGAGGCCGCCGGCACCCGCGAGGCCGAGACCGCGAAGCTGCTCGAGAACACCTACCGGCACATCAACATCGCGCTGGTCAACGAGATGGCCCGCTTCTGCCACGAGCTCGGCATCGACCTGTGGGACGTGATCCGCGCCGCCTCGACGAAGCCCTTCGGCTTCCAGGCGTTCTACCCCGGCCCAGGCGTCGGCGGGCACTGCATCCCGATCGACCCCAACTACCTGTCGCACAGCGTCCGCGCCAAGCTCGGCTACCCCTTCCGCTTCGTGGAGCTCGCCGAGGAGATCAACGCGACGATGCCGTCGTACGTCGCGCACCGTGCCCAGAACCTGCTCAACCAGCACGGCAAGGCCGTGCAGGGCGCGTCCGTGCTGCTCCTCGGCGTGACCTACAAGCCGGACATCGCCGACCAGCGCGAGTCCCCGGCCGTGCCGCTCGCCCGACAGCTCGACCAGCTCGGCGCGCACGTGGTCTACCACGACCCGCGGGTCGAGGCCTGGGACGCGGGCGTCCCGGTGTCGCGGGCGACCGACCTCCCGACCGCGCTGGCGTTCGCCGACCTGGTCGTCCTGGTGCAGGCGCACAGCGAGTACGACGTACCCGCCCTGGCTGCGCAGTCGCGGCTGTTCTTCGACACCCGCGGTGTGACCACCGGGGACGAGGCCCACCGGCTGTGACGACCCCTCCGACGAGCAGCCTCTCCGCGCTTGCCGCCGAGCACGGACTGGTCCGCGTCGGCGTCCGCCCGAGCCTGCCCGACTACGTCCGCCAGGTCTGGGTGCGCCGCCACTTCGCGGTGGCCCTGGCAGGCTCCAAGGCGTACGCCCGCAACCAGGGCAGCTACCTCGGCCAGGTCTGGGCCGTGCTCACCCCGCTGCTGTGGGCCGGGGTCTACCTGCTGATGTTCGGGGTGGTCCTCCAGACCGACCGCGGGGTCGCCAACTACCCGGGGTTCCTGGTCATCGGCGTGTTCCTCTTCCACTTCGGCTCCGCGTCGATCCAGAGCGGCTCCAAGGCGGTGACCAACAACATGGAGCTGATCGGCTCGCTCCAGTTCCCGCGCGCCCTGCTGCCGATCTCCGCGGTGCTGGCCGAGCTCTTCACGCTGCTGCCGTCGCTCCTGGTCCTGACCGTGATCGTGCCGGTCACCGGCGACCCGGTGCAGTGGTCCTGGCTGCTGCTGCCGGTGGCCGTCGGCCTGATGTGGATCTTCGGCACCGGCGTCGCGTTCGTGCTGGCGCGGGCGGTCGCGCAGACCCGTGACCTGGCCCGGCTGGTCCCGTTCGGGCTCCGGGTGCTGATGTACGGCTCGGGCGTCTTCTTCTCGATCAACCACTACGTCGGCAACCCTGCGGTCGTCTCGGTGCTGCAGCGCCAGCCGATCGCGGTCTACCTCGAGCTCGGCCGGGGCGCGCTGCTCGCCGACGTACCCTTGAGCCCGGCGACGTGGCTGTGGGGCATCGGCTGGGCCGCCGTGGCCGTGGTCGGCGGCTTCGTCTACTTCTGGCACGCAGAGGAGAAGTACGCCCGTGGCTGAGCGCCCGTCCCTCGTGGTCGACGACGTCCACATCCACTACCGGACCTTCGGCGGACGACGTCCCACCGGGTCGTCGTGGATGGGCGCCGTACGCCGTCACGTCGGCTCGGTCGACCTCGTCAAGGCGGTCCGGGGCGTCTCCTTCGTCGCCCACCACGGCGAGTCGATCGGCGTCATCGGGCACAACGGCTCCGGCAAGAGCACGCTGCTGCGGGCGATCGCCGGCGGCCTGCCGACCGCGTCCGGCGCGATCTGGGCGGACGGCTCCACGGCCCTGCTCGGCGTCAACGCCGCCCTCATGCGCGACCTGTCGGGCCACCGCAACATCGTGCTCGGCGGCCTCGCCCTCGGCCTGACCCCCGCCGAGATCGCCGAGCGTCACGACGAGCTCGTCGACCTGGCCGGCATCGGCGACTTCCTGCACCTGCCGATGCGGGCCTACTCCTCCGGCATGAGCGCCCGGCTGCGGTTCGCGATCTCGTCGGCGGCCCGCCCGGACCTGCTCCTCATCGACGAGGCCCTGGCGACCGGCGACGCCGAGTTCAAGCAGCGGAGCCGCGAACGGATCGACGAGATCGTCGGCGAGGCCGGGACCGTCATCCTGGTCAGCCACTCGATGTCGACGATCCGGAGCATGTGCGACCGGGTGCTGTGGCTCGACCACGGACGCCTGGTCGCCGACGGGCCGACCGTCGACGTGCTCGAGGAGTACTCCGCGCGCACCGGGCGGCCGACCGCCCGGCCCACGCCGCGGCGTACCCAGGAAGTGTCGTGAGCCGCCGGCTCCGTGCTCTCGTCGTGACGGTCGTTCACCACCCGGAGGACGCGCGGATCCGGCACCGCCAGATCGCGGCGCTCCTCGACGCCGGGTGGCAGGTCACCTACGCGGCGCCGTTCTCCGGCTACCCGGCGGCGTCCGCCACCGACCCGGCGCTGACGACGGTCGACCTCCCCCGCGCCCGCGGCCGCCGCCGGGTCCGCGCCCTGCGCGCCGCCCGCACCCTGCTCCGCACCGAGGGTCCGCGCCACGACGTCGTGCTGCTCCACGACCCGGAGCTGCTCCTCGCGACCTGGCGGGTCGACCTGCCGGCCGTCGTCTGGGACGTCCACGAGGACGCGGCCGCCAGCATGGCGATGAAGCCCTGGCTCCCGTCCGTCCTCGCAGCGCCGGCGGCCCACGCCGTACGACGGCTGGAGCGGCACGCGGAGCGGCGCTTCCACCTGCTCCTCGCCGAGGACCGCTACCAGGACCGGTTCCGGCGGCCGCACCCCGTCGTGCCCAACACGACCCGGGTGCCGGCGTCGTTCGTCACGCCTGATGACCCGCGCGTCGTCTACGTCGGGCACCTGAGCCGCGCGCGTGGCGTGGTCGAGCTCGTCGAGACCGGCGCACTCCTGCACCGGCGCTCCGACGGCCGGCTGCGGGTCCAGCTCGTGGGCCACGCGGACGCAGAGGCGACGGACCTGCTCGCCGGCGTCCTGCCCGGGGTGGAGTGGCTCGGCTTCCGGCCGTACGCCGAGGCGATGCGACTGCTCTCCGGCGCGACGGCGGGGCTGTCCCTGCTCCACGACGAGCAGAACTACCGGGTCTCGCGGCCGACCAAGGTGGTCGAGTACGTCGCGCACGGCGTACCCGTCGTGACCACGCCGCTCCCGGAGGCGACCGACCTGGTGGAGCGGACCGGTGCCGGGGTCGTGGTGCCGTTCGTGGACGGCCGGGCCGATCCCGTCGCCGTCACGGACGCCGTCCTCGCGCTCGACGCCAACCGCGCCACCCGCCTGCGGATGGGGGCCAGCGGGCACGCCTACGCGCTCGAGCACCTGGACTGGACGCGTCACGCCACCGACTTCGTCGACCACCTGTCCCGCGCGGCGGGCGCCCAGCTGGTCCCTTGACGCCGGGTCAGTCCGACACGATCGAGGTCAGCTCCGACGGAGCGTGCACCACCACGTCGGCGCCCCGCACGTGCTCCAGGCTGCCGCGGATCGCGAACGCGGGCCGGCACGACCGCGCCCTGCTCACGCGCACGACGGACTTGCTGAACACCATGGCGTGGTGGACGGCGGCGGTCACCCGCCGCAGCTGGGAGAACACCTGGGTCCTCGCACACGGCGAGCCCCGGGCGTCGAGCTGCACCGCCGAGACCGTCAGCCGGACCACGGTGCCCTGGGTGCTCACCCGGGACGAGCAGAGCTCCCGCCCGATCGTCGTGGAGTCCCGGCTCCCCCCGACGGCCGAGCAGGTGGTGACCTTGTGGTCGCTGGTCAGCTCGAAGGAGCGACGGGCGTGCACCCTGGCGACCGTCGCGATCGGGGTCCACCGCTCCTGGCCGTCCAGCACCCGGGACCGTGCATCCGTCTCGACCGACCGCGCCCACGAGCTCATCGGCTCGCTCACCGAGAGCGACGAGCCCGCGGCGACGGACCACACGTTGCTCGACCGGTACCCGTGGGACGACGGCCGCGGTCGGAGGCCGCTGGCGAGGAGGACGCACTCGACCATGCCGGTGCGCGGCACGACGTACACGAAGCGGGGCTTGAAGGTCGCCGACGTCCCGCGCCGCAGGTTCTCGGTCGCACTCGCCCTGACCACCTTGCCGTTGTCCGGCGAGCAGATGATCGACGCCGACGCCATCAGCAGGCTGTCGGAGGTCGACCGCGACTGCCGCGCGATCACCTGCGCGGCGACGTAGCGGCGCTCGCCGGCCCGGGCCCAGAACGTCACGGAGAAGACCCGGACCACCCGACGGGGGTCGGAGCTGGCGCGGTACGCCGGGACCTGGCGACCCGAGTCGGCACTCGCGTCCCGGACGGCCGACGGCGGCGCGGCCGCAGCGGGCAGCACAGCGGCCGTCGTCACCAGCAGCCCAGCCGCCGTCACGACGGCAGGCAGCACCCTTGCACCCCACCGCACCCTTGCGCACCCTTCGTCACACCCGCCGCCCACGGTAGACACCGGTTGTTCCGCTGTCAGACGAAGGCGCGAAATGCCCCGTTCACCGCCGGGCCGGCTGGGCGACGAGAGCATGAACGTCGGACGAACTCGTCCGGCCAGGCGTTTCGGCAGGCTCCCCGACGGCGCACTGTGAGGTCGTGACAGCCGCAACCCTCATCCTCGTCCTGGTCATCGTGACCGCCCTGGCGTTCGACTTCACCAACGGCTTCCACGACACCGGCAACGCGATGGCCACCTCGATCGCCACCGGTGCCCTGCGACCCAAGATCGCCGTCGCCCTCTCCGCCGTGCTCAACCTCGTCGGCGCCTTCCTCTCGGTCGAGGTCGCGCTGACCGTCACGAACTCGGTGATCAAGATCCAGGACTCGTCAGGTGCTCCCAAGTCGGACCTCACGTCCGACGGCGGGTACGCCCTCCTGCTGATCATCCTGGCCGGGCTCGTCGGCGGGATCGTGTGGAACCTCGCGACCTGGGTCATCGGCCTCCCGTCGTCCTCCTCGCACGCGCTCTTCGGCGGCCTCATCGGCAGCGCCATCGCCGCCCTCGGCATGAGCGGGGTGAACTGGAACGGCGACGGCAGCAAGCTGGACGGCGTCATCGGCAAGGTGCTCCTCCCGGCGGTCGCCTCACCGGTGATCGCCGGCGTCGTCGCCGCGGTCGGCACCTGGCTCATCTTCCGGGTGGTCGCGGGTGTCGCCGAGCGGTTCACCGAGACCGGCTTCCGCTGGGGCCAGGTCGGCAGCGCGTCCCTGGTCTCGCTCGCCCACGGCACCAACGACGCCCAGAAGACCATGGGCGTCATCACCCTCGCCCTGATCGCCGGCGGCGAGTGGAGCGACACCGGCTCGGTGCCCTTCTGGGTCAAGCTCAGCTGCGCTCTGGCGATCTCGGCCGGGACGTACGTCGGCGGGTGGCGGGTCATGCGCACCCTCGGCAAGGGCCTGGTCGAGCTGCGGTCGCCCCAGGGCATGGCGGCCGAGAGCTCGTCGGCCGCCGTCATCCTGGTCTCCAGCCACTTCGGGTTCGCGCTGTCGACCACCCAGGTCGTGACCGGGTCGATCATCGGGAGCGGCGTCGGCAAGCCCGGCGCCCAGGTCCGCTGGGCCGTCGCCGGACGGATGGTCGTCGGGTGGCTGTTCACCCTCCCGGCCGCCGGCCTCGTGGGCGCGGCGATGTGGTGGCTCGGCGACCTCCTGGGCGGGTACGCCGGCCCGATCGCGATCGTCGCCATCCTGCTCGCGACCTCCGGGTTCCTCTACTTCCGATCGACGCTCCAACCGGTGTCGGCCGACAACGTCAACGACGAATGGACGGGTACGCCGAAGGCGGCCCGGTCCAAGGAAGGCGCGCCAGCATGATGGACAACCTCCAGTACGCGTTCGACGGAGCGTGGCGAGTCCTGCTCGTCGGCCTGGTCTTCGGCGCCGGTCTCCCACTGGTCTTCGCCCTCGGGATCCGCTCCTTCGCCTGGGGCGCCGGCGGCACGGCCGAGGTCAGCGGCGCGGCGGGCAACCCGGTCGGCAAGCTGCTCGCCGGCCTGTGCCTCGCCGTGGTGCTCGCCGGCGTGGCGCTCGGCATCACCATCATCGCGGCCACCGGCTTCGGCAAGGAAGTCTCGTTCGAGCACGGCTACCCCACGATCGTGGCGAAGGAGGGCTGAGATGACTTCCGACCCGTCAGGGCGCTGGCGAGGCATCCTCGACTGGCTCCGCGAGGGCTACCCCGCCGGCGTACCGCCCAAGGACTACATCCCCCTGCTGGCGCTGCTGCGGCGACGGCTGTCCGAGGACGAGGTGCGCGCGATCGCGGGCGAGATCGCGAGCGCCGACGGTGCCGACACCGCCGACATCGCCGTCCACATCACCAAGATCACCGACGCGCTGCCCAGCCCCGAGGACATCGCCCGGGTCGAGGCCCGGCTCACCGAGCAGCACGGCTGGCCGGAGGGCGCGTAGCCGCACCCCACCCCGCTTCGGGTGGTTGCACCGGACCAAGGCCGCCCTAGCGTGGTCACGACCGTAGGTGCGGCGCGGGTCGCGAGGTGGTGCAGCGTGAGCAAGCAGCGGGACGTCGACCCGGTCGAGATGTCCGCCGGCGACACGCGGCTGGCGATCCTGCTCGCGATGGCGATGTTCGTGCTGGTCGTGGACACCTCGCTGATGAACGTGTCGATCAGCGCCGTGGTCCGCGACCTGGACACGACCGTCAGCGGAGTGCAGTCGGCGATCGCCCTCGAGGCCCTGGTCTCGGCGGCGTTCATCCTGATCGGGAGCAAGGTCGGCGACCTGATCGGCCGCAGGCGCGCGTACGTCCTGGGACTCCTCGGCTACGCGACCGGGGCGGTCGCCATGACGCTGGCGCGGGACCTCACCGCGATCATCGTCTTCTGGGCCGTCATCGGCGGGCTCGGCGCCTCCCTGCTGCTGCCGGCGATGCAGTCGCTGGTGCACGGGAACTTCACAGGCGCGGCGCAGCGTCGTGCCTACGCCCTGGTGGGCGCCGCCGCCGCGATCGCCGCGGCCGTGGGGCCTCTGCTGGGAGGGTTCATCACGACGTACCTCTCCTGGCGGGTCGCGTTCGGAATGGAGGTGGTGATCATCGCCGTCGTCCTGTCCGGGATCCGCCTGGTCCACGACGCGCCGTACACCGGTCCGCGGACCGTCGACCCGGTCGGCGCCCTGCTCTCCGTCCTGGCGATGGGCGGGCTCGTGCTCAGCATCCTCGTGTGGCAGGAGGGCGGCGAGTTCGTCCTCCTGCTGATGGCGGTCGGCGCGGTCGCCCTGGGGTCTCTGGTCATGTGGCTCCGGAGCCGCAAGCGGGCCGGCCGCCCCGCACTCGTGGACCCAGATCTGTTCGCGATCCCGACGTTCCGACTGGGCATCTCGCAGCAGATGCTGCAGCAGATCGCCCTCGGCGGCGCGATGATCGCACTCCCCATCTACCTCCAGATGGTGCTGGAGTACGACGCGATGCAGGCCGGCCTCTCGCTGGCCCCTCTGTCGCTCAGCATGTTCGCGGTCGCTGTGGTCGCGGGGCGTGCCGCCGGCGATCGCCGCGCGAGCGGGATCGTCCGGGTCGGATTCCTCCTGCTGGCGGTGGGGATGGCAGCCCTGCTGCCGATCGTGCCGCGCGCCGACTCCGGGTGGGCGCTCGTCGTACCCCTCGTCGTGGCCGGCTGCGGTCTCGGCCTGCTCGTGTCGCAGCTGAACAACTACACACTGGGACCGATCTCGGAGGAGCGCGTCAGCGAGGCCGCTGGCATCAACTCCGCCGCAGGGTCGTTCGGGCTCTCCTTCGGCCTGGCCTTCGCCGGCGCGATCATGCTGGCCGCTCTCTCCGTGACGTTCACCGCCAAGGCCGAGGGCAGCTCGGTCCTTCCGCCCGACGACCAGCAACGGATCGCCGACACGCTCCAGGACGACGCGGAGCTGATGAGCAACACCCACCTGGAGACCCTGCTCGCCGACCAACCCCCGGACGTCCAGGACGAGGTCCTCCGGATCAACACCGAGGCGCGCCCGCTGGCCCTCCAGGTGGCGCTGACGGTGCCGATCCTGGCGGCTCTCGCCGGTCTGGTCAGCTCGTTCCGCGCGGTCCGGCTGCCCGAGCCCGAGTCGAAGGCCGCCCCGGGTGGGGCGGCCTTCGGTTGACGTCGTCGGCGGCGGACACCGCAGGACTTCCACCCTGGTCGGGGTGGGGCGCACCGGCCGGGCCGCCGCCACGCTCACGCTCACGGCACCGTGGGAGGCAACATGGGCGCTCAGGTCGGCTCCGACGTCGACGGCTCGGCACCTGGCGTGTTCGCGGCGGCCACGGCGACGTTCGCCGCGTTCCTGCTGATGATCGCGTCGCTGTTCGACATCCTCCAGGGACTGTCGGCCGTCGCCGACGACGAGTTGTTCACGCCCGGCAAGCAATACCTGTACGAGATCGACCTGACGGTGTGGGGCTGGGTCCACCTCGGGATCGGCGCCGCCGGCGTCGTCGTCGCTGTTGGGATCTTGCGGCGCACGACGTGGGCCCAGGTCGCGGGTCTTGGCGCCGCGACCATCGGGATCCTGACCAACTTCGTGTTCCTGCCGGTGTATCCCGTGTGGAGCGCGTTCATCATCGGCTTCGACGTCCTCGTCGTCTGGGCCCTGTGCGTGCAGCTCCAGCTGCCGTCCTACCCGGACCGCCGGCCCCGACCGGTCGCCGCACTGCGGACGCATCAGGAGCGGTAGCGCTATCTACCCCGTCCAGGGTGGTGCCCGACCACCCGAGTCCTTCCGACGATGGTGCACGAACCCAACAGCAGGCGCCGGTCGAGGACGACCACGCGCAGCAACTCGGCAGGAGGCACAGCGTGGTCACCGTGTGGGAGTACAGCCCGGGAGACGTCTTCCTCTCCATGCTCTGGTTCTTCTTGTTCTTCATCTGGATCTGGCTGCTGATCTCGGTCTTCGCCGACGTCTTCCGCAGCGATGACCTCTCCGGCTGGAGCAAGGCCCTGTGGACGATCTTCGTCATCGTGCTCCCGTACCTCGGGGTGTTCGTCTACCTCGTCGCCCGAGGCAAGAAGATGGGGCAGCACGCCGTTCGGGATGCGTCGATGCAGGAGCAGCAGCGACGCGACTACATCCAGAGCGTCGCCGGCACCAGCACGGCCGCGGAGATCGAGCGCCTCGCCGAGCTGCAGCGCAGCGGCACCATCTCCGATGCCGAGTTCCAACAGGCGAAGGCCAAGCTGCTCGCATGACCGCCGACGACGGATGAGGTCGCGCCATGGCACGGGGAGCCAGCGGCGGCGAACGTGGCCGCCCCGAACGCTTCGTCCCCGACCTGGACCTCGTCGAGTACGTCGTCATCAACCTGCCCGACCTGGGATCGTCACTGACGGTCGCCCAGGCCCTGCGGAGCCTGGTGGAGACGTCGAGGATCAGGATCCTGGACCTGGTCGGCGTGGTCACGGACGCCGAGGGGCGGTACACGGTCGCGGAGCCGGAGCTGGTCGCGGCACTGGCCGACCTGCGGAGCGTGGACGGCGAGGTCGGCGGCCTGCTCAGCGACGACGACATCGCGCTGGCGTGCCGGGCGCTGCGGGCGGGCTCCTCGGCGCTCATCCTGGTCGCAGAGGACCTCTGGGCCCAGGAGCTCGCGGACGCGGCCCGATCCGGCGGCGGACAGATCGTCGGCGGCGAGCGGATCCCGCGACACCGCCTCGAGCAGGCTCGCCACGCCCGACAGAGCGGCCCTGCAGGACCTGGGGGTGAGCCGACGTGAGGCGCGTCCCTGGTCTGCGACACGACCACCTCGGGGTGCTCCGTACCCGGCCCCCGCTGGATCCGATGGTCGACTCGCCTGCCGACCCCCCGGCGCAGCGCACCGCGGACGTGGTCCGTCGGCTCCTCCGTCTGGTCGACGCGGGGCTGCTCTCGGAGGAGGAGTTCGAGGTCCAGGTCCTGAGGAGCTGCCGCGCCTCGGCCGCCGGCCCGGCCCCGTGGCGCAGCTAGAACGTGCGCAGCAGCCCGAGACGGCGGGCCGTCGCCACGGCCTCAGCGCGCGAGTTGACGCCGAGCTTCTGGTAGATCACGCGCAGGTGGAACTTCAGCGTGTTGTGGGACACGAAGAGCTGGTCGGCGATCTCCCGCACGGTCAGCCGCGTCGGGAGCAGCCGCAGGACGTCGCGTTCGCGAGCCGTGAGCTCGTCGACCAGCGCTCCGGGCGCGGCGACCGCGAGGTCGCCTCCGACCGCGACGTGGCGCAGCCGGTTCATCCATCCGTCAGGCACCCGCCACGCGGCCAGCTCGAGCAGGTCGAGGAGGTCCCGGCCGACCGAGCCGACGGTCTCGACCATCCCGTGCTCCGCAGCGATCTCGGCCGCGGTCGCGACCTCCTTCTCGGCGCGCTCCCGCTCTCCGTCCCGGAGGGCCCGGGCGAGGACGAGGTGGCGGAGCACCTGGTGCCGCGCGCAGCGCGCGACGGCTTCCGAGACGGACTCGGCTGCCTCCGGCAGACGGTGCTGGGCGAGCAGGACCTGCGCACCGCTCAGCGCACCCCAGAACGGATCGTCGACCCGCAGCGCCCAGCGTGCGGCCGAGTCCTGGTCACGACGGGCGAGGCCGACGAGCACGCCGCGGCGCGCGACGGAGCTCGCGGCGCTGCCCGCGCTGTGCTCGCGTTCGCTGGTCTCGGTCGCCCGGGCGAACATGGTCTCCGCGAGGCCGACCTCCCCGTCCGCCAGGTGCAGCTCGACGAGCTCGAGCTGGGCCACGAGCTGCACGAAGGTGAGGGGGTACGACGCGTGCGCGGACAGGCACTCGAGCAGCTGCCGGGCCTGGTCGTGGTCGCCGAGCTCTCGCATCGCGAGGGCCTCGGCCAGGTCGAGCTCGACGCGCAGCGTGCTGAGCTCGCCCTGCTCGGCGACCTGCCGCACGGCGGCCGCCGTCCGCACCGCGTCGAGCGGATGCCCCGCGAGGGCGAGGCCCAAGGCCCGGGTGCCCTCGAGCGCGATCGAGCGCTGGGCGTCGTTGCTGACACCGTTGGCGACCGCCAGGACCGCTTCGCCGCCGTCGAGCCATCGCTCGTCGAGTGCGATCCCGTGGGCGACCAGGCTCCAGCCGTAGCGCGCGATGGGGTCGAGCCAGGCCGGGCTCTCCATCATGGACAAGGCCTCTCGGGCGAGCTCCTCGCAGCCGCGCCAGTCCCCTGACAGCAGTGCGGCGGTGGCGCGCAGCACCATCAACCGGGCCGCACCATCACCGGTCTCCGAGGGCGCCGTGCTCTCAGCGGCGGCGGACGCGGCCACGAACGAGGTCCGGTCGACCAGCAGCTGGCACCAGGCGAAGTCGACCAGCTCGTCGGGGCCTGCGGTCGCGAGGTCGGGCGTGAGCCTGCCGATCGTCTGCCGGATGGCGGCCTCCCGGCCGCTGTCGAGCAGGTCCACGGCCAGGGCGGCCAGCAGCCGCACCGCCTCGCGCGGCCGGTCTGCGGCCATCCAGTGATCGACCGCTGTCAGGCTGTCGTCGGCCGCCTCGAACCAGCGGGCGGCCAGGCCGTGCAGCTCCCGCAGCCGATCAGGCGACCTGCGTTCGAGGTCGGCGCGCAGCATGTCCCGGACCAGGCCGTGGACCTCGAACCACCCACCGGACTCGAGCCCGGTGACGAAGAGACCGCGCCCCTCCGCCTCGGCGAGGAGGTCGCCGGCGTCGGGGCGCGACGTCAGCATCTCCGCGAGCGGGTAGTTCACCCGGTCCACGACCGAGACCGACAGGAGCAGGTGGATCATCTCGGGGCGCTCGGCAGTGAGCACCTCGTGCCACAGGTACTCGTCGACCAGGCGTCCCGAGCCGGCTGCTGGTGCGTCAGACTGCTCGCCCGACTCCTTCACCGGGGATGCGCGTTGCGAGCGGACGGCCAGGGCGGCGAGCTGGAGCGCCGCGGCCCATCCACCCGCCCACTCGGTGACGTCGGGCAGCTCCTCGGAAGCAACGTCGGGACACAGGCCCGTGAGCATCGCCGCGGCCTCGGCGTCGGAGAACCGGAGCGCGTCGAAGGTGACGTCGGCGAGGGCGCCGTCGGCGCGGAGGCGGTCCACGGGAAGCGCCAGACGGCGCCGACTCAGCAGCACCAGGTCGAGCCAGGCGGGCCGGTGCTCGACGAAGGTGGCGAGGCACCCGGCTGCCACGGTGTCGCCGTCGACGAGATGAACGTTGTCGACGACCAGGACCGTCGGCTGGGTGCCGAGGTCCTCCAGCTCCTCGACGAGGGTGTGCACCGCCTCCGCGGGATCGCGCGGACGCCGGAGCACCGACATGGCGGCCTCGGCACTCCCCGGCACCAGCTGGTCGGCGGAGACGGCGAGCGCCATCGTCAGCTGTCGCGCCTCACGGTCGGCGTCGTCCAGCGCCAGCCACGCCGCACGTCGACCGGTATGTCGGATCCAGTCGGCCGCGAGCATGGTCTTGCCAGCTCCGGCCGGCGCGACGAGCGCGGTGACGGGATACTCCACCAGGTCGTCGAGCAGCTGCACGAGGCGCGGTCGACGCACGAAGTGGCGTGGAGTCACGGGCACGCGGAACTTGGACCGGAAGAAGGGCGAGTCGAAGCTGCCCCTCTGCGCCTGTCCTGAACCACGTCCGCCGTCAGCCATGCGCGTCCCCTGCGGGTTGCCTCTCGTTCCGAGTGAGTGGGCAGCCATCCACGCTATCGCGCAACCTGCCGCAGCCCCTCCCCCGATTGAGGTGATGTCGGGACGAGGATCCCGCTCAGGCTGACAGCAGCCGGGCCTTCTGCGCCTGGAACTCGGCGTCGGTGAGCACTCCCTGGTCGCGCAGCGCGCCCAGCTTCTGGAGCTGCCCTATCAGGTCGTCAGAGCTCGATGGCGCAGGCGGCGCGGGCGGCGGTGGTGCGTACGCCGGCTGCTGGTACTGCTGCTGCTGGTACGCCTCGGCGTCCGCCTGCGCCTGCCACCGTCCCGCCTGGCGCCTCGACACGCGGTTCGAGACCGCCGTCGCCGTCCCCGCGACGACGGCCGTCCGTGCCATTCCTCCGATGAGTCCCATGTCCGCGCTCCTCTCAGGATTCCGCTGCTTCGAGCGCGTCCAACGCCGCGGCGACGTCGGCGGCAGGGATCCTGCCGCTGGCGATGACCTCCGCGCCGACGTCGCGCATCGCGCTCACGAACGGCCCGGCCCAGGTGTTCTCGTAGAGCAGCAGGCCGACCGCGTTGCCTGGCTTGACCAGCGCCGCGCTCTGCGCGACGTCATCCGGATCAAGGAGTCCCGACTGCACGCCTTCGAACACCGCGAGGTCGAGCGAGCCGTCACCGTCCAGGTCGGCGAGCGTCACCACGGCGAAGGTCCCGTCCTCCTCGACCTTGGCCACCACCAGGTCGAGGATCCGGATGATGCCCCGATCGGTGAGGTCCACGAGAGCGGCGAGGCCGTCACCCTCGAGCCTCGCGCCGGGGAACTCGACGGCCAGGTAGTCGATCGGCCCTACGTCACGGTCCGTCATCCGCCTTCTCCTCATCGCATCGGCAGTCGTCTCGAATGGTTCGAGGATTTCACCGCCCCCAAGCCCCCGCACCACACCGCCGAGGGTGGGATCCCACGGAGTCCTCGGGAGGTGCCCTCCGGCGGGCAGCGCCCCGACCCAGCGCGCAGCCGCTCGACCGTCTCCCCGCCCCACCCCACCTGGGGTGAGGCGGCACCACCCGGCGCGTGATGACGATCGACGGGACCGTGCACCGCCCCGCCCCGCCCCGCCCCGCCCCGACTCGGAGGACCGATGACGACACAGGACGCCCGTCGTTCCGTCGTCCAGCGCCCCCAGGACCCGGTCGGCCGACCGGCCGTCGACGTCGCCGGCGACCTCGGCGTCGACCCGGCCGCCGGACTGTCCTCCGCCGAAGCCGGGTCCCGCCTCGCCTCCCACGGTCCCAACCGGCTCGCCGGCGGGAAGAAGGAGCCCGCCTGGCGGGCCTTCGTCCGTCAGTACGAGGACTTCATGCAGGTGATCCTGCTGGCCGCGGCCCTGGTCAACCAGCTCGTGACGCAGGAGACGGGTACGACGGTCGTGCTGGCCGGCCTGACCGTGTTCAACGCGGTCATCGGGCTGCGGCAGGAGGCGAAGGCAGAGGAGAGCGTCAAGGCGCTCTCGCAGATGATGAAGACGATCGCGCGGGTCCGCCGCGACGGCCAGGCCGTCGAGATCGACGCCGAGGAGCTCGTCCCCGGCGACGTCGTCCTGGTCGAGGCGGGCAACCGGGTCCCGGCCGACGGCCGGGTGTGCGTGGCGGCGACGCTCGAGATCGAGGAGGCAGCGCTCACGGGAGAGAGCCTCCCCGTCGGCAAGCACACCGACCCGGTGCCCGGGGAGGACGTACCCCTCGGCGATCGGCTCTGCATGGCCTACATGAACACCTCGGTCACCCGGGGCCGCGGCGAGATCATCGTGACCGCCACCGGCATGGACACGGAGATCGGCCACATCGCCGACATGCTCGCCAACACCGGGACCAGCAAGACGCCACTGCAGCAGCAGCTCGACTCCCTCTCGAAGATCATCGCGTCGATCGCCGCGGTGGCCCTCGTCATCGTGGTCCTGCTCGGCCTCGCCCGCGGCGAGTCCTTCGACACCCTCTTCATCACCGGTGTCGCGCTCGCGGTCGCCGCGATCCCGACCGGTCTGCCGGCCGTCGTGACGGCGCTGCTCTCGATGGGCACCCGCGAGATCGCGCGACGCAACGCGATCGTCAAGCGGCTGCCGGCCGTCGAGACCCTCGGGTCGACCTCCGCCATCTGCTCCGACAAGACCGGCACCCTGACGCTCAACAAGATGACCGCGCGGGAGATCGTGATCCCCGGTCAGAACCGCTACACGGTCTCCGGCGAGGGCTACAGCACGGCTGGTGAGATCAGCCACGTCGGCGGCCAGCGCCACGACCTCGATCCCTACCTGCTGCCGATGGTGCTGTGCGCCGACGCCGTGCTCGACGGGGAGGCCCTGATCGGCGACCCGACCGAGGGCGCCCTGATCGTGCTCGGTGCGAAGGGCGGGCTCGACATCAACGAGACCAGGTCGGCACTCCCCCGGGTCGCCGAGGTCCCGTTCGACTCCGACTACAAGTTCATGGCCACCTTCCACGAGATGACCGCCGACGACGGGCGCTCGGTCGTGCGGTGCTACGTCAAGGGCGCTCCCGACGTCCTGATCGCCCGGGCGACGACGCTGCGCAAACCGGACGGCACGCTGGTCCCGCTCACCGACGACAACCGGCACCTCGCCCTGGAGGCCAACGACCAGATCGCGAACGCGGGCGAACGCGTCATGGTCGTCGCCCAGCGCGACCTGGACCCGGGTGCCGTCCGGACCGACGGCGAGCTGATCGGCCAGGTCCGGGACCTCACCCTGCTCGCCATGGTCGGCATCGTCGACCCGCCGCGGCCGGAGGCCAAGGCCGCGATCGCCGAGTGCCACGACGCCGGGATCCGGGTCCGGATGATCACCGGCGACCACGCCACCACCGCCGCCGCGATCGCCGGCGAGCTCGGCATCGAGGGACGCGCCATCACCGGCGCCGAGTTCGCCGCGATGAGCGACGACCAGCTGGTCGGCGAGCTCGACGACATCGGCGTCATCGCGCGCGTGGCGCCCGAGGACAAGGTCCGCCTCGTCCGGCTGCTCAAGGAGAAGGGCAACGTCGTCGCGATGACCGGCGACGGCGTGAACGACGCGCCGGCCTTGAAGACCGCCGACATCGGCGTGGCGATGGGCATCACGGGGACCGAGGTCTCGAAGGAGGCCGCGGTCATGATCCTGACCGACGACAACTTCGCGACCATCGTCGGCGCCGTCTCCTACGGCCGCAGCCTGTACGACAACCTGCTCAAGTACCTGCGGTTCCAGATGTCGACGCTGGTCGCGTACATCGCGATCTTCATCGGGGCCGGCGTCATCGGCATCGCCGACGGCGCGCCGCTGAACCCGCTGCAGATCCTGTGGCTCAACATGGTCGTCGACATCCCGCTCGCGATCGCCCTCGGCTTCGACCAACCGGCCCGCGGACTCATGGCGCGTCCTCCGCGGCCGGTCGGGGCGCCGGTCCTGTCGCGCAGCAACTGGGTCCGGCTCTGCGTCCAGGGCGCGGTCATGACCATCGGCTCCCTGGTCGCCTACCAGATCGGCGACGACCAGGGCGGCGCCGTCGTCGCCGGGACGATGCTGCTGACCACGCTGTCGCTGTTCCACCTCTTCGGGGCACTGCTCAGCCGCGACCAGACCCGCACCATCTTCGACCGCGACACGTTCCCGGGAGCCATGCAGCTCCGCCGCTACGCCGTCTCGCTGCTCGCGATCGTGGCGATCACCGCGCTGGACTTCCTCGAGCGGATCTTCGGCACCACGGGACTCAGCTTCAACCAGTGGTGCATCTGCATCGGCATCGCCGCCTCGATCGTCGTGGTCGAGGAGCTCGTCAAGCTCTTCGTCCGGCCCCACGCCGACACCCCCGCCATCGCCTAACAGGGAGCCACCATGTCGTTCAACCTCCGTCACCGCAGCTTCCTCAAGGAGCTTGACTTCACCCCGGGCGAGCTGAAGTTCCTCCTCAAGCTGTCCGCCGACCTCAAGGCCGCGAAGTACACCGGCTACGAGCAGCCCCGCCTGGCCGGCAAGGACATCGCGATGATCTTCGAGAAGACGTCGACCCGCACCCGCACTGCCTTCGAGGTCGCCGCCAAGGACCAGGGCGCCCACGTCACGTACCTGGAGCCCAGCGGCTCCCAGATCGGTCACAAGGAGTCCATGAAGGACACGGCGCGCGTGCTCGGCCGCACGTTCGACGGCATCGAGTACCGCGGCTCCGCCCAGGAGAACGTCGAGGTCCTCGCGCAGTACGCCGGGGTGCCGGTGTGGAACGGGCTGACCGACGAGTTCCACCCGACCCAGATCCTCGCCGACGTGCTGACGATGACCGAGCACTGCGACAAGCACCTCGGCGACATCGCGTTCTGCTACCTCGGCGACGCCCGCAACAACATGGGCAACTCGCTGATGGTCGGCGGCTGCAAGTACGGCATGGACGTTCGGCTCTGTGCGCCACGCGATCTCTGGCCGAGCGACGAGCTGATCGACACCTGCCGCGAAATCGCCGAGGACACCGGGGCCAGGCTCACGCTCACCGAGGACGTCGACGAGGGCGTCGTCGGCGCGGACTTCCTCTACACCGACGTCTGGGTGTCGATGGGTGAGGAGAAGGGGGTGTGGGCCGAGCGGATCAAGCTGCTGACGCCGTACCAGGTCAACGCGGACGTCATCGAACGCACCAAGAACCCGCGGGTCAAGTTCATGCACTGCCTGCCGGCGTTCCACAACCGCGAGACCAAGGTCGGCGAGGACATCTTCCAGGAGTTCGGGCTCGACGGGCTCGAGGTCACCGACGACGTGTTCGAGTCTCCTCACTCGATCGTGTTCGACCAGGCGGAGAACCGCCTGCACACGATCAAGGCGATCATGGTCGCCACCCTCGGGGACTGACCTGCCGTGCGGGTCGTGGTCGCGCTCGGTGGCAACGCCCTGCTGAGGCGCGGGGAACCCATGACCGCGGAGAACCAGCGCTCCAACGTGCGAGGTGCCGCCCCCGCCCTCGCCTCCGTGGCGAAGGCGCACCAGCTGGTGCTCTCCCACGGCAACGGCCCGCAGGTCGGCCTCCTGGCCCTCCAGGCGGCGGCGTACGAGGACGTCGACCCGTACCCGCTCGACGTCCTCGGCGCCCAGACCGAGGGGATGATCGGCTACGTCCTGGAGCAGGAGCTGGGCAACGTGATGCCCCGCGACGTGCCGCTGGCCACCATCCTCACCATGGTGCAGGTCGACCCGGCCGACCCGGCGTTCCTCGACCCGACGAAGTTCGTCGGACCCGTGTACTCACGAGCCGACGCCCACCGGCTCACCGCCGAGAAGAGCTGGGTGTTCAAGCCGGACGGCGACACCTGGCGGCGGGTGGTGCCGTCCCCGCAACCCCGGCACATCTTCGAGATCCGGCCGATCCGCTGGCTGCTCGAGCACGGCGTCGTCCTCATCTGTGCGGGCGGCGGTGGCGTGCCGACGATGTTCCTGCCTGCGGCGGAGACCACGCTCGTCGGCGTCGAGGCCGTCATCGACAAGGACCTCGCCAGCGAGCTGCTCGCGCGGGAGGTGGACGCCGACCTGTTCGTGATGGCCACCGACGTCGACGCCGTGTACGCCGACTGGGGCACCCCGCAGCAACGCGCGCTCGGCCGGGTCACGACCGCCGACCTGCGCGCCACCACGTTCCCTGCCGGGTCGATGGGACCGAAGGTCGAGGCGGCCTGTCGCTTCGTCGAGGCGACCGGCGGCCGGTCCGCCATCGGCTCCCTCAACCAGATCCAGCAGATCGTCGACGGAGAAGCTGGCACCCAGGTGGTGCCCGGAACGGAGGAGCCATGACGTTCGGAGTCCACTCGGAGGTCGGCCGGCTGCGCAAGGTGATGGTCCACCGACCCGAGCTGAGCCTGCAGCGGCTCACCCCGTCCAACCACGACGACCTGCTGTTCGACGACGTGCTCTGGGTCGAGCGCGCGCAGTACGAGCACGACCAGTTCGTCGCCCGGATGCGCGAGCGCGGGGTCGAGGTGTTCCTGCTCCAGGACCTCCTCGGCGAGGCGCTCGCGGCCAGCGAGGAGGGCCGCAGGCGCCTGATCGAGGTCACCGCATCCCCCTTCACCGTCGGACTGTCGATGGTCGACGAGGTCCGGGCACTGCTCTGGGAGATGGAGCCGACGCGACTGGCGACCCACCTGATCGGCGGCCTCACCGTGGCCGAGTCCGGGCTGGACCGTGGGCGCCTGCGGTCCAGCTCGGTGATCGCGGCTGCCATCGACGACGACAGCATGTTCGTCCTGCCCCCGCTGCCGAACACGCTGTTCACCCGCGACTCCTCCTGCTGGATGTACGGCGGAGTCTCGATCAACCCGATGTTCTGGCCGGCCCGCCGGCTCGAGGCGTACAACGTGGCGGCCATCTACCGCTACCACCCGATGTTCGCCGAGGCCGACTTCGAGTTCTGGTACCCCGCGCTCGGTGACGACGCGCGGTTCGACATCGAGGACTTCGGACGGGCGTCCCTGGAGGGCGGCGACGTGCAACCGATCGGCAACGGAACGGTCCTCATCGGGATGAGCGAGCGGTCCCAGGCACGGATGATCGAGCAGGTCGCCCGAGCGCTCTTCTCCCAGGGCGCCGCGGAGCGGGTGGTGGCGGTCGTGATGACCAAGGATCGCGCCCACATGCACCTCGACACCGTCTTCACGATGCTCGACCGGGACGCGGTCACCCTGTACCCCCGCGTGATGGACCAGGTCCGGGCGATCAGCCTGCGCCCGGGGATCAACGGCGCACCGTTCCACGTGACGGAGGAGAAGGACTTCCTCTCGACGGTCGCCGACGCGCTCGGGGTGCCGGAGCTCCGCGTCATCGAGACCGGGGGCGACGCCTACCAGCAGGAGCGCGAGCAGTGGGACGACGGCAACAACGTCGTCGCCCTCGAGCCAGGGGTGGTCATCGCCTACGAGCGCAACACCCACACGATCGCGAAGATGCGCGCGGCCGGCATCGAGGTCATCACCATCGAGGGCTTCGAGCTCGGCAAGGGCCGTGGGGGCGGCCACTGCATGACGTGCCCGTTCGAGCGGGACGCGCTGTGAACGCGCCCGTGCGGTGGGCCGTCGTCGTCTTCGACATCCTGCTCATCCTGGCCCTCATCATCTGGGCGCGCGGTGACTCCCACCACCACGGCGACGAGGTCGGCTCCTCCGCGCACGTCGCCGTGAGGTAGCCGGACCGCCATGCCGCAGCCTCGAGCCCCCAGCCTGGTCGACTCGCTCGCGCCGATCGTGGTGCTCATCGGGCTGCTCGCGCTGACCATCTACCTCTTCGGCGTCAGCGCCACCGACGGCCCCTTGCAGGTGGCCCTGCTCCTCAGTGCGGCGTTCGCGAGCCTGGTGGCCTTCAAGAACGGCTACTCGATACAGACCGTCGCCGACGCCGCGGTCGCCGGCGTCACCGCGGCGATGAGCGCGGTCTTCATCCTGCTCGCCGTCGGCGCCCTGATCGGGACCTGGAACATGGCCGGCACGATCCCCACGGTCGTCGACTACGGCATCCGGATCGTCAGCCCCACGTGGTTCTACTTCACCGCCGCCGCCGTGTGCGCGCTGGTGGGCATGGTCACCGGGAGCTCCTGGACCACCGCCGGCACCCTGGGTGTGGCCTTCGTCGGGATGAGCAACGTGCTGGGCCTCGAGGAGGCGATCACCGCCGGGGCCGTCATCTGCGGCGCCTACTTCGGCGACAAGATGACACCGCTCTCCGAGACCACGATCCTCGTCCCCCAGCTGGTGGGAGGGGGGCTCACGGTCGGCGAGCACGTGCGGAACATGACCTGGACCGCGGTCCCGGCGCTCCTCGTCAGCCTGGTGATCTTCCTGGTGCTCGGCCGCTCCGCCAGCGGTGACTCCGACGCGGCCGTCGCCGATGCCCGCGCGTCCCTGGCGTCGGCCTTCGACATCTCGGTCCTCAACCTGCTGCCGCTGGTCCTGCTGGTGGTCTTCGCCGCCCTGCGGATGCCTCCGTTCCTGTCGATCCTCGGCTCCGCCCTCTTCGCCGCGGTGCTCGCCCCGTTCCTGCAGTGGGACGCCGTCGTCGCGTTCGTCGACGACCCGAGCCTGGGCCGCGTCGCGACCGCCATCGAGGCGGGGTACGCCGCCATGGCGACCGGGTTCGAGAGCCACTCGGGCTTCCCGGCCGTCGACGACCTCTTCTCCCGCGGCGGGATGGCCAGCATGCTCACGACGATCTGGCTGGTCCTCGGTGCGCTCTCGTTCGCCGCGGTCATGGAGCACGCCGGCTTCCTCCAGCGGTTGCTCCAGCCACTGGCGGCCCGCACCCGACGTCGGGGATCGCTGATCACGGCCGTCGTCGGCAGCGGGGTCGGGCTCAACCTGATCGCCGGGGACCAGTACGTCGCCGACGTCCTGCCGGCACGGTCCTTCCGGGCCGAGTTCGCCCGGCGCGGACTGGCGCCGCAGGTGCTCAGCCGAGCCGTCGAGGACTCCGGCACCGTGACCTCGCCCCTGATCCCGTGGAACACCTGTGGCGCCTACATGTCCGGCGTCCTGGGTGTCACCACCATCGCCTACCTGCCGTTCTGCTTCTTCAACCTGCTCAGTCCGTTGCTCGAGATCCTCTACGGCTACCTGGGCTTCAAGGTGCCGGAGGCCGACGAGCCCTGGGAGGACAACGCCAGGACCGCGTCGCTGCCGGTCGTACCCCGAGGAGACGTGCATGTCTGAGACCACCACCGCACCCGCGACGCGCCGCGGGTTCAAGCTCCCCTCGGCGTACACGATCCTCTTCGCGCTGATCGTGCTGATGGCGCTGGCCACCTGGGTCGTGCCCGCGGGCGTCTACGAGCTCGACAAGAACGGAAGCCCGATCCCCGGGACCTACCACGGCGTCGACTCGCACCCCGCCCGCATCCTCGTCGACTCGTTGACCGCTCCGATCAACGGGCTCTACGGGATCGAGGACGACGCCGGGACCATCAGCTACTACAACTCGGGCTCGCTGTTCGGGGCGATCGACGTCGCGCTCTTCATCATCGTCATCGGCGGCTTCCTCGGCGTGACCATGCGCACCGGCGCGATCCAGAACGGCATCGGCCGCCTGGTGCAGCGCCTCCGCGGCCGCGAGCGCTGGATGATCCCCATCTTGATGACGGTCTTCGCACTGGGCGGCACGACGTACGGGATGGCGGAGGAGAGCCTCGCGTTCTACTCGCTCATCGTGGCGGTGATGATCGCCGCCGGGTACGACGCCATGACCGGTGCTGCGGTGGTCCTGCTCGGCTGTGGCATCGGCACGTTCGGCTCGACGATCAACCCGTTCGCCACCGGCATCGCGTCGGGGTTCGCCGGGGTCTCGATCAGCGACGGCCTGGTCCTGCGTGTGGTGATGCTCGTCGTCGCGCTGGTCGTCGGGATCTTCTTCGTGCTCCGCTACGCGGACCGGGTCAAGGCCGACCCGTCCCGCTCCATCGTCGCCGACCTCCGCGCGGAGAACGAGCAGTACTTCAGTGCCGGGGCGGGCGGGACCGACGCGGAGCTCACCGGGCGGCACCAGCTCATCCTCATCGTGTTCGCCCTGGCGTTCGGCGTGATGATGTACGGCGTCATCCCCTGGGAGGACCTCAACGTCCCGCTGCCGACCCTGTGGTGGTGGTTCCCCGAGATGACCGCGTCGTTCATCCTCTTCACCGTCGTCATCGGCCTGATCGGGGGCCTGAGCGAGGAAGACCTGACCGGCTCGTTCGTCGACGGTGCCCGCGACCTCCTCGGCGTCGCGCTCATCATCGGCATCGCCCGTGGGATCACGGTCGTGATGAACAACGGGCAGATCACCGACACCGTCCTGAACTGGGCGGAGCAGGCGCTCGGCGACGTCGGCCAGTCCGGGTTCGCGATCGTGATGTTCCTGCTGTTCCTGCCCCTCTCGTTCCTGATCCCGTCGTCCTCGGGCCTGGCCACCGTGGCGATGCCGATCATGGCTCCCCTGGCCCTCTTCGTCGATGTGCCGCCCGAGCTCGTGGTCACCGCGTTCCAGAGCGCCTCCGGGATCATGAACCTCTTCATCCCGACCTCCGCGGTCGTCATGGGCGGGCTGGCGATCGCCCGCGTGCCCTACGGCACCTACCTGCGCTGGGTCTGGCCGCTGCTCGCGTCGCTCGTCGTCCTGAGCGTGGTCGGTCTCGGCGTCACCGCGCTCGTGACCTGACCGCCCGGCCAGGCCGACAGCAGTTCGAAACGGAGTGAGACATGACGACCTTCACGGTGTGGAAGTTCGACGACCCGGACGGTGCCGCGCAGGCGGAGACCGCGCTGAGGTCCGGAGCGGACGACGGTCTGGTCACGATCGTCGACCATGCGGTCATGAGCTGGCCCGAGGGCGCCGACCAGCCGGTGCTCCACCATCACCACGACAGCCCGAAGCGTGGCGCGGCCTGGGGAGCGCTGTGGGGGATCCTCGGTGGCGCCCTCTTCGCGATCCCGGTCGCCGGACTCGCGCTCGGGGCCGGGATCGGGGCCCTGGCCAAGGCCACCGCGGGCACCGGCATCACGAAGGAGGACCTGGAACGCATCCGGACCGAGGTCGGCCCGGGGAGCTCGGCCCTCTTCCTGGTCACCGAGAACGCCGACATGGACCGGCTCGGCGAGAGGTTCCGAGGCCGCGACAGCAGGCTGGTCAGCACCAACCTCACCGAGGCGGAGCGCGCCACGCTGCTGGAGACCTTCGGTGGCGGATGACGTGCGTCGCGCCGATCCGCTCGGCCTGGTCTCCGGCGGCGAGGGTGCGATCACCGGCACCGTGGTCTGCGCCGCGGTGATCGCGTACGGCGTGGGGCACGCCGAGTCGACCGCCCACCTGAGCGTCGCGATCGTCGCCACGGTGGGCGTGTACTGGGTCGCCCACCTGCATGCCGTCACCATCGGCAGCTCCCTCACCCACGGCCATCACCCGCTCGAGGCACTGCGTCACGCCCTGGTCGAGACCCTGCCCGTGGCCGCTGCGTCCATCATCCCGCTGGTCGCCCTCCTGGTGACCCGCCTGGCCGGGGCCAGCCTGAGCGGCTCTGCCTGGACCGCGCTGGCGGTGACGATAGGGCTGCTCGCGGTGTACAGCTACGCAGCGGGCGCGCGCGGCGGTCTCGACCTGGGTGGCCGGATCACCAGCGCAGCGGCCGGAGCCTGCGTCGGGGTCCTGGTCGCGCTCCTGAAGGTGGCTCTGCACTGAGCCACGGGGCACCGTGAGGGGAGCACACCGACATGTCGGACCGACCAGGCGCAACGGGCACACCGAGGGATCGCGCCGCGACCGCGTCCCTGACGGTCTGGATCTACGACTCGGCCCTGGGCGCCGCCGCCGGCGAGGTCCGGCTCAAGAACCTCCGGGACCGAGCCGCCCTGCGCGTCCACGACGCCATCACGGTCTCGTGGATGCCCGGCGTGCACGAACCGCGCATCGGCCACCTGCGGCGCGAGACGTCGGCGGTCGCGGCCCGCAGCGTGCTGGGAGGGCTCGTCGAGCTGCTCCTCCGCTCGGCGAGCGACGCCGCGGCGGGTATCCCCGCACTGGCCCAGCAGCTGCGCGGGACGGGTATCGACCAGCTCTTCCTGGAGGAGATCGTGGCGCAGCTCCACCCCGAGACGTCGGCCCTGTTCGTGCTCTCGAGCCACGCGGACCTGGACCAGGTCCGACCGGTGGTCGAACGCGGCCTCGCCCGAGGTGATGTCGTCCTCATGCACGCCCAGCTCCCGGGCGAGGCGCCCGCCGTGCTCCGCGCGGCCGTGCGGGACCTGCAGGCGCGAGCCGGGAGGCGCGACTTCCGCTGACCCTCGGCAGCAGGGACCTCAACGACGCTTCAGCTGCGTGGACAGCGCATGGATGACGAGGATGTCGACGGCGATGACGGTGATCGCCCACAGCGGGTAGCGCGGGAGGAAGGCGAAGTTCGCGACCGCCGACAGGCCCGCGATGATCATGCCGGAGACCTGCGCCCACGACGATCCGCGCAGGATGCCGATCGCGACCACGACGCACAGCACGCCGATCACGACGTGCGTCCAGCCCCAGACATCCATGTCGAACTTGTAGAGGTAGTCGCTGCCGGCCGAGTAGAGGTCGTCGTTGGCGATCGCCGAGGCGCCCTGGAGGATGCCGAAGGCACCGCTGATCAGGAGCATCACCCCCGCGAAGACGCTGACGAGGTCGGTCATGAACCCCTCGGCCGGGTCCACGCGCGCCGACCGCGACGTACGGACCCCTCCGGTGGTTCCTGTGCCGGGTGCTGTCTGGCTCATCGGGTCTCCCCCGCTCGCGTTCTGGTGACCCCACCACGATTCTCCGGGCCGGGGTGGCGCCGCCTCACCCTGCGCAGGGTGGTCTCGGCCCACCCGGACCGACGCGACCATGAGCCATGGACCCGACGCCTACGAGTGCCACGCTGTCCGACGAGGCATTGGTCGAGCTGGTCGCGATGCTCCCTGCCGTCGACAGCGTCGAGCTGAAGCTCTGCGTCCCGGACGGCGGCCGACGGTCGGCCGTGGCCGCGCTCCGGCTCGATCCGCTGCAGGCGGAGCTGCGGCAGGCCGTGTTCTTCGACACCGCCGACCTGGCGCTGGACCGGTGCGGCGTCGTCCTCCGAGCCCGGCGGATCCGTGACAAGCCCGGCGACACCGTCGTCAAGATCCGTCCGATCCAGCCCGAGGCGGTGCCGCAGGCCCTCCGCGACGAGCCCGGCTTCTCGCTCGAGGTCGACGCGCTACCAGGAGGGTTCACCTGCTCCGGCTCCATGCGGCACCACGCGACCGACGCCGACGTCCGGTCCGTGATGCAGGGTGCCCAGTCCGTCCGCACGCTGCTCTCCCGACCCCAACGACGCCTGTACGCCGCCCACGTCGGCGACGACGGACCTCGGCTCGATCGGCTCAGCGTCCTGGGTCCCATCACCATCATGAAGCTGAAGTGGAGGCCGCCGGACGTCAGCCGTCGATTCGTCGCCGAGCTGTGGCTCTTCCCTGACGGCGGTCGGACCCTCGAGCTGTCCACCAAGTGCGCTCCTGGTGACGCCTTCGCCGCCGCGGCGGAGGCCAAGGCGTTCCTGATCTCGCACGGGATCGACCTGACCGCGGAGCAACAGACCAAGACGCGCGCCGCCTTGGCGTTCTTCTCGCTCGAGCTCGCTCGTCCCTAGATCGCACCCGACCAGCTGACCCCGCCGAGGGCGAACTGTTCACAAGTCGCTCGGCTGTCCGTTGGCGCGGCATTTCCCCGGTGTTCCCCAGGTCTCGACACAGTCCCTGGTGTGCTGGCAGTCGGTGAGTCGCTGCTGACGGGGACCCGGCAGGCCCCGGACCCGGTCCCGGTTGGCGCGGCGACTCCGCGCGTGGCTGCACCGCCCCGCTTCCTGGTGTGGGTCAGCGTCGGGCTCGTGGTCGCGGGCACCGTGATGGCCGTGGTCGGCGCGTTGCGCACCGGCGTCTCCTGGGACGAGCCCTTCCACGTGATGCGGCTCCGCAACTTCTTCGAGCACGGGTGGTTCAGCGTCGACTGGTCCACCGAGACCGGCGGATCGACCGCGGGCGACAACAACACGCTGGTCTACGGGCCGGTCGCGATGCTGCTGCTGCACGGCCTGTGCGTCCTCGTGGGCGTCGACGGCTGGCACACCGTCTCGACCACACCGACGGCGTACGACGTGCGCCACCTCGGCGTCGTCCTGATCGGTCTCGCCGGGACGGCCGCCGCGGCGGGGATCACGCGGGTCCTGCTCGGGTCGTGGCGCTGGGCCGTGCTGACGGCTGCGGCACTGCTGGCGCTGCCGATGTGGACCGGCCACCTCATGTTCAACGTCAAGGACGTGCCCGTCGCCACCGGCTACACCCTGATGACGCTGGCCCTCGTCGCCATGGTCTCCCCGGCGCCCGGCCGTCAGCTGCTGCGCGTCGCCGGCCTCGTCGCCGGCATCACGCTCATGGTCGGCACCCGCCCGGCGATGGCGTCCGCGGTCCTGGTGGCCGTGGCGCTGCTGGTCGGTGGCGCCCTGCTCGCTCGCTCCCACGGTGGACAGCGACCGGCGACCGGCGAGGCGGTGGCCGGTGCCACCATGGCGGGCGCCCTGCTCGCCGTCGTCTACCCGCACGTCTTCCTGCATCCCCTCCTGCTCCTCGGGTCGGTCCGGCAGTCGGCGAGCTTCCGCGACAACGATGCCTCCGGCTACACCTACGTCCCGTTCCACCTGGCCACCCAGTTCCCCCTGCTCCTCCAGGCCCTGTTCGTCGTCGGGCTCTGGTCGGCGGTCACCGTCATCGCGCGGAGCCGGCGCGTCGATCCCGCGAGGGCCACCCGCCTGGCGCTCGTCGTGGCCCAGGTCACCGTCCTGCCCCTCGTCGCCGTGGCGAAGAACTCCGACCTCTACAACGGGCTGCGCCAGCTGCTCTTCGCCTCGCCGGCGTGGGCGGTCCTGGTGACGATCGGCCTGGCTCACCTGCTGGCGTGGGGCGCTCTGCGTCGCCGTACGGGACTGGTCGGCGGTCTGGCCGCCGTCGCCCTCCTCGTGCCGATGGCCGACCAGGCGACGCTCTTCCCCTACCAGTACAGCTACTTCAACGTCGCGTTCGACGCGACCGGGGGCCACGCCCAGACCGACTACTGGCGCACGAGCGTCCCCGAGCTCCTGCCCGGCATCCCGACGGATGGTCAGCTGGTCTGCGGGCCGACGCGGTCCACCCAGCTCGGGGCGCCGGCCGGCAGCCCCGGAGCACGTGGCGTCGGTGCGGAGGCGATGCTGGCGGGCCGGTACTCCTCCGACAGCAGCGTCGACTGCCGCACGGACCCGCTCGGGCCGCTGGCGCCCGTCTGGCGTGCCGATGGCCTGCCGGTCGACGACCTGCTGCCGCACGACGAGTTCTACGTCGTCATCGACCGCGACCACCCGCTGCCGAGGAACTGCGCCGAGATCGCCGCGGTGACCCGTCACCGGCACTGGCGCACGGTCGCGATGACGTACGTCGCCCGCTGCCGCCTCGCTCCGCAGCCCCTCGTCGGGACCGTGGCGTTCACCCACGCGGACGGGGAGAACATGCTGCCGCGGCTGTGGGCCTACGCCCCCGAGGGGTGGGTCATGCGCGAGAGCGCGACGGCCATCGACGCGGCCGCCGACGCCGCGAGCCTGACCTTCCGGGCACCGTCCGCGTGCGCCGAGACGGCGTGCGCGCTGGTCCTCGACGCAGACGCGCCCGCCGACCTCGGTGCGGCCGTGAACGACATGCCGGCCGCGGTCGACGTCGACCGCGGCGGCGTCAGCGTCGTCCTCCCGTCCGGCACCGCCGACACCTGGGTCACCTTCACGAGCACGTCCGGAGCGCCACTCGGTCTCCGGGTCCGCAGCATGCGAGCGGTCCCCTCCGGGACCGGCTAGGAGACATCGAATGTCTACCAACCTCTGGGTCGTCGTCCCAGCCCTCGACGAGGCCGAGAACCTCGTGGTGGTCGTGCCGCGCATCCTCAACGAGCTGGTGCTCCTCGACGTGAAGGGCCACGTCCTGGTCGTCGACGACGGGTCGACCGACAAGACCCGTGAGGTGGTCTCGGACCTCGCCGACCGGCACGCCGAGGTCCGGCTGGTCTCCCTGGGTCGCAACATGGGCAAGGCCACCGCCCTGCGCCGCGGGTTCGAGGAGGCGCTCGCCGAGGGCGCCGAGGTGGTCGTGATGATGGACGCCGACGGCCAGGACGACCCCGCCGAGCTGCCGCTCCTCCTGGCCCGGCTCGACGACGGCGCCGACCTCGTCACCGGCGCCCGGACGGTGCGCAACGACCGCTTCGTGAAGCGCAACACGTCCAAGCTCTACAACGCCGCCACGGCACGCCTCTCCGGCGCCCCGGGCAAGGACTTCAACTCCGGCTTCAAGGTGATGCGTGCGGACGTGGCCCGTCACGCCTCGCCGATGCTGTACGGCGAGCTGCACCGCTACCTCACCGTCGTGGCCCACTGGCTGGGCTACCGCGTGGCCGAGGTCAGCGTCCAGCACCACGAGCGGCTGCACGGCAAGACGAAGTACGGCCTCGCTCGCTTCTGGCGCGGCTTCGTGGACCTGCTCACCGTGCGGTTCCTGATGACCTACGAGAGCCGGCCGTCGCACCTCTTCAGCGGGCTGGGCCTGGCGAGCATGGCGGCCGGCGGTCTGGCCCTCGCGTACCTCTTCGTCGAGAAGGTGTCGGGGGCGGCCATCGGCGGTCGCCCGCTGCTGATCGCCGCCGTGGTCCTCGCGCTCGGCGGCCTCCAGCTGGTGCTGTTCGGCCTGCTCGCCGAGCTCCAGGTCTACTCGCGGCAGCGCGAGCGCGTGTGAGGCAACCACCCCGGATCCTGGTCGCGGTCGGCGTGGTCGTCCTCGCCACCACCACGGTGCTCGCCGTGCTCGGCGCCCTCCGGGCCGGGGTCACCACGGACGAGCCCATCCACGTGATGCGGCTGCGGAACTTCTTCGACACCGGCTGGTACGCACTCGACTGGGACTTCGGCGGCGCCGGCCCGGGGGGGGACGGCACCAACACCTACGTCTACGCCCCGGTCACGATGCTGGTGCTGCACGCCTGGTCGGTGCTCTGGGGCGTGGAGGGGTGGCACGACGTCTCCACGACCTCGCACGCGTACGACGTACGCCACCTCGGCGTCGTCGTGATCGGGCTCGTCGGCGTGGCCGCCGTCGCGGCGATCGGCCGCCTGGTGCTCGGGAGCTGGCGCTGGGGCGTCGTCGCCGCGGCCGTGCTCGCCGCCACCCCCCTCTGGACCGGGCACGAGATGTTCAACGTCAAGGACGTCCCCGTCGCCACCGGGCACACCCTGGTCACGCTCGGGCTGCTGCTCCACCTGCGGGACGTGCCCGCGTCCCGGCTGCGCCGGGTCGCCCGGGCCGGCTGCCTGGCGGCGGGACTGGTGCTGACCCTCGGCACCCGACCGGGCATGTGGTCGGGCCTGTCGGTCGCCTTCGCGGTCGCGGTCGTGGGGATCCTCGTGGTCTCCGCCAGCAGGCGCGTCGCTGCCGTCGCCCTGACGGAGGTCGCGGGGACGTGCGTCCTCGCCGCGGCGGCCCTCGTGGCCATCTACCCCCATCTCTTCGCCTCGCCGCTGCGCGCGCTGCCGCGCACCAGCGAGTCGTCCTCCAGCTTCATGGCCGGGGAGAGGTCCGACCGTCTCTACGTGCCGCGTCACCTCGTCGAGGACCTGCCCACGCTGCTGACGCTCTTCGCGCTGCTCGGGTCGGCGCTGGCCGTCGGGGCGCTGCTGCGCCGGCGACCCGGCGACGGCGTACGCACCGCGCGGCTCGCCGTCGTGGGCGCCCAGGCGTTCACCCTGCCCGTGGTCGCGGTCGTGCTGGGCTCCGACCTCTACCACGGCCTGCGTCAGCTGCTCTTCGCGATCCCGGCGCTCGCCGTGCTGGCGACGTACGGCGTCGCCTGGCTGTGCGAGCGCCCCCGGCTGAGCCCGCGGGCGGTCGTGCTGGTCGCCGGGCTGGCGCTGGTGCTGCCGACCGTCGACCAGGTCACCCTGCAGCCCTACCAGACGACGTACGTCAACCTCGCGACCGACGTCCTCGTCGGCAGCCGTGCCGACGACCTGCGCCCGGGTGGCGACTACTGGCGCGTCAGCATCCCCGAGCTGACCGCCCGCGCCACCCTCGACCACCAGCTGCTGTGCAAGGCGACCATCGACCCGGACACCGACCTCGCCTACCCCTTCGCCAACGGCGGCGAGGCCTTCTCCACCAGCCGGAGCACCGACTGCAGGGAGGAGCCCAACGGCCCCCTCGCGCCGGTGCGGCTGCCCGTCGTGCGCGAGCTGCCGAGCACGGAGTACGACGCCGTCTTCATCGGCCCGCTCCCCACCAACTGCACGGCGCGGGAGGACGTCAGACGCTGGCGGCACGGCTTCGGCGTCGTGCTGAGCACCCTGGGCCGGTGCCGGGTCGACCCGGCGCCGCTGACCGCCGGCGGCGTCCGCGCCGACGACCCCGCCCTGGGCACGACGTCGCCGGGCGACCTGTGGCTCTACGCCGTCAGCGGGTGGCTGCAGTGGCCCGCCCGGACCGAGCTGACCTCCTCGGTGCCGGTCGCGGAGATCGCCTTCCGCCCGGACTCCGCCTGCGCGACCGGCTGCACGCTCGCGATCGCCGGTGCCGGCCCCGACGACCTCCTCGCGACGGTCGACGGCGCCCCGGTGCCGGTGACCCGCGACCACCCCGGTCTGCTGACGATCGACGTCACCGCGGCCCAGGCGGCCGACGACGTCTGGGTGACCCTCACGCACGACACCGACGGCCCGCCGGTGTCGATGACCGGCATCTCGCTCACCCCCCGCACGACGAAGGGACAGGCATGAAGAGGACGTACGTCTCCGGGGTCCGCGCGCTGCGCCGGGCCCTCGCCGCCATCGGGCTGCTCGGCCTCCTTGACCGCTGGGCGGCCCGGTCCCGCACCGGGCTGTGGCTGCGGTCCCTCCTGTCCATCTACGACCTCGAGGACCTCCTCGCGTACGACGTGCCGTGGTGGACGTTCGAGGCCTCCGACCGGGTCGCCGACTTCCTCGCCACGCGGCCGCGGGCCCGGGTCTTCGAGTGGGGGTCGGGGGCGTCGACGGTGTGGCTGTCCCGGCGCGCGGGGACGGTGACCTCCATCGAGCACGATGCCGCGTGGGCCGAGGTCGTGGGACCGGTGCTGCCCGGCAACACCGTCGTCCGGGTGGTGCCGCCGGTCCCCGCGGCGGGTGGCGCGGGCGAGCTGTCGGCCAAGGACGGCTTCGAGGGGCTCGACTTCGGCGACTACGTCGCCGCGGTCGACGACACCGAGGGCACCTTCGACCTCGTCGTGGTCGACGGCCGGGCCCGCAACGCGTGCTTCCGTCGCGCGGTCAGCCGGCTGGCGCCGGGCGGCGTCCTGGTCTTCGACAACGTGGACCGCCAGCGCTACCGCGACGCGATCGCGTCGTCCCCCGTCGACGTCGACGTCGAGTGGACCCGTGGGCTGACCCCCGCTCTCCCCTACCCCACCCGCACCGCTCTAGTGAGGCGCCGTGCCTGACTCCCGCTACCTGCCGGCGCTGCGCGTGGTGTTCCTCGGCGCGGTGGTCGCCTTCGCCTGGTTCGGGCTGCGCGGCCGCTTCGACGAGGTCGGCACCGCGCTCGGCTCCACCTCCGGCGCCGGGCTGGCCGGCGCCCTCGTGCTGGTGCTCGGGGGCCTGCTCGCCACCGGCGTGCTGTGGCGCCGGCTGATGGCGGCCGTCGGCGCGGACCTGCCGGTGACCGACGGGCTCGCGACGTTCTTCGTCGGCCAGCTGGGCAAGTACATCCCCGGGTCGGTGTGGTCGATCGGCGCCCAGGCCCAGATGGCGGGACGCCGGGCGGTCCCCCCGCGCGCCACCGTCACCGCGGGCCTGCTCTTCCTCGGCTACCACGTCGCCACCGCGGTCGTCGTCGGCACCACCGTGCTCCTCCTCGGCGGGCTGGAGTCGCCGTGGCCGTCCTGGCTGTCGGTCCTGCTGCTCGTCGGCGCGCTGGCCGGCCAGCTCCCCGCCGTCGTCCGCCGCGCCGGCGCCCGGGTCGGTGGCCGGTCGGTGTCGGTCGGTGCGACCGACACCCTGGTGACGCTCGCCCTGATGACCGTCACCTGGGCGTCGTACGCCGCCGCCCTCGTGCTGCTCGCGCCCGGCTTCCCCTGGCCCGACCTCGTCGCCCTCGGCGGCGCGTTCGCGCTGGCGTACGCCGTCGGCGTGGTGATCGTCCTGGCGCCGGCCGGCGTCGGCGCCCGCGACGCGCTGCTGGTGCTGCTGCTCACCCCGTTGCTCGGCGTCGCGGACGCCACCGCCCTGGCCCTGCTGGCCAGGGTCGTGCACACCGCCGCCGACGCGCTGATGGCGGCCGGCTGGTGGGTCGCCGCCCGGTCAGGCGGGCTCGAGCGTCCGCTGCCAGAGGGCAGCGCCTGACCCCTCGTGCAGGGTCACGGTGAGTGCCCCCGCCGGGTCGGTCTCGAGGTGCCCGAAGAACTGGTTGCCGTCGCGCGGGGACTGCCGCAGGTCCGTGTCGTTCCCCTTCGAGAAGACGACCTCCGGCCCGAAGGTCTGGTCGAGCAGCCCGTCCTTGCGCGGGAAGGTCTCGGCCGCGAGCGGGCCGGACACGAACTCCCAGAAGGGGTCGAAGTCGGAGAACGAGGCCCGGTCGGGCGCGTAGTGGTGCGCGGCGGTGTAGTGCACGTCCGCGGTGATGAAGACGACGCCGGTGACGCCGGCCCGCTTCCACGCGGAGAGGATCCGGGCCAGCTCCGGCTCCCGACCGGTCGGCGGACCGTCGTCGCCGTTGGACGGTCCGTCGAGGTCGTCTGCGTGGGTGGAGGGGATCGAGAGTGGCAGGTCGGCCGAGATCACCTTCCACGTCGCGCGCGAGGCGATCACCGACTCGGTGAGCCACTTCTCCTGGGCCGGGCCGAGGATGCCCTGCGACGCGTGCGTCGACGTGTCGTTGGTGCCCCGGTAGGAGCGCATGTCGAGCACGAACAGGTCGAGGTGCTGACCGCGCGGGACCTTCCGGTAGATCCGCCCGGACGCGTAGCCGTCCCCGCCCCGCTCGACGAACGTGGACACCGGCACCGGCATGTACTCCTGCCAGGCCCGGCGCCCGCGCGCGGCGAGGACGTCGCAGCGGCGCTCGGTGTAGCGGTCGTCGTCGAGCACCTCGCCGGGATACCAGTTGTTGCAGGTCTCGTGGTCGTCCCACTGCGCGATGGTCGGCACGTCGGTGTACAGCGCCCGGACGTTCTCGTCCTGGAGCACGTAGCGCTGACGACCGCGGAACTCCTCCAGGGTCTCGGACACCTTCTCGACACCGTCGCTGACGAGGTTGCGCCAGACGTGGCCCGACTCCTCCTGGAAGGACGCGGGGATCTCGAGGTCGGCGTAGATCGTGTCGCCGCAGTGCACGAAGAGGTCGGGCCGGGTGCGGTGGATGGCGGCGTACGTCGTCAGCCCGCCGAGCTCCTCGTTGATCCCGAAGCCCTGGCCACAGGTGTCGCCCGACCACACCAGCGAGGTCGGTGCGGCGTGGACCGGAGCGGTGCTGAAGCTGACCCGCTCGGTCTGGCCGGCGACGCCGTCGTCGCCGGTGAACGAGACGGTCGCGTCGTACCGCCTCCCGGGCGCGAGCCCGCGCAGCTGCACCCTCCCGGTGAGGTCGGAGCGCTCGTCGACCCGGGGGCCACGCAGTGAGCGCAGCTCCCGTCCGTTGCTCTCCAGGCGCACCGACATCCGGCCGCGTCCCGACGAGCGGGCCCACAGCACGGCGGAGTCGGTGGTCACCTCGCCGGACCGCGCCCCGTGGGTGAGCGAGAGCCGTTGCCGGACCTGGCCGGGTGCGTGCCCGGGCGCCCGACCGGGCCAGCCTGCGGCGAGGAGTCCGGGCGTGGCGCCGACGCCGACGCCTGCGAAGAGGGCCGAGCGCCTACCGACGTGGGGCATGACTCGAGGTCACTGGCGACGGCTTGCCGGACCGAGACGTGCGGGTGTCGTGTCGCCCAACGTTGGATGAGCGACGGCCCCTGCCGGACAGGCGGTCCCGGAACGTCATCTGCGCGTCGACTGCCGCTCATCTGGGCGACCCCGT
Source organism: Nocardioides conyzicola (assembly GCF_039543825.1). NCBI lineage: Bacteria > Bacillati > Actinomycetota > Actinomycetes > Propionibacteriales > Nocardioidaceae > Nocardioides > Nocardioides conyzicola. Next base: position 204,175 of record NZ_BAABKM010000001.1, read on the forward strand.
CGCCGCTCCGGGCGCGTCTACCTTCGCGCAACGGCGTGACCGGGAGCGAGAAGGTGGTGGAGATGGGCGACGTGGCGTTCCTCGGTGACGGTCCCCGGGTGCTGTCGGTCTACGACGGGATCTTCTCCGGCGGGGCCAGGGTGCTGCACAACGCCGTCGTCCGGCATCTCGACGCCACGACGGCGCAACGCCACACCGTGCTCAGCCTGACCGACCGGTCCGTGCGCGAGTCCACCACCCAGCCGGCCTCGGCCGACGTGGGGTACCGCCGGCTCGTCGGCGCCGGCGTCCCGGTCACCCTGCTCGACCGGGTCTCCTCCCAGCCGCTCCGACCGCGCCACCGGGCGGCGCTCGAGCGCGCGGTGCTCGGCGCCGATGTCGTGCTCTCGCTCAAGGAGCAGCCACTCGCGGCGCTGGCCCGGATCGGCACCGCCGGACGTCCGGTCGTCACCTGCCTGCACCGCTCCGACCCCGAGCACCAGGGCCCCGGCCTCGACGCCCTCGTCTCCCTGGTCGACCAGGGCATCGTGACCACCGCGGTGTGCTGCGCCCGATCGACCCAGGCCGCCTATCACGCCGCCACCGGGATCCCGCTCGACCGCCTCCCGGTGATCCCCAACGGCGTCGACCTCCACCGCTTCCGGCCGGACGCCGCGGTCCGCCTCGACGTACGCCGGCAGCTGGGTGCCGTCGACGACGCGCCCGTCGTGCTGCTCTCCGCCCGCTTCGACCCGATGAAGGACACCGCGCTCTTCGCTCGCGCCGCCGCCACCTTCACCGCGACGTACCCGCACGCCCACCTGGTGCTGTGCGGTGCCGGGATGTCCCCGACGAACCCGGCCCTGGTGGCGCAGCTCGAGGAGGCGCTCGGCCGGTGGGCCGGGTTGCGCGACCAGGTCCACCTCCTCGGCATCCGCGCGGACATGCCCCGGCTCTACAACGCCGCGGACCTGGTCGTGCTGACCAGCGCGTACGGCGAGGCCGCCCCGCTGTCGCTGCTCGAGGGCATGGCCTGCGGCGCGGTGCCGGTGACCACCGACGTGGGCGACGCGGCGACCATGGTCGGCGACGCCCGGCTGGTCACCTCCCGGGAACCCACCGAGGTCGCGCTCGCCTGGGCGTCCGCCTTCGAGCAGCGCGAGGAGCACGGCGAGACCATCGTCCGCCGGCGGCAGCGCTTCAGCGAGCAACGCACCTTCGACGCCTACGCCCGGCTGCTGGACCAGCAGGTCGACGGGCTGCCGCTGGAGGTCGCGGTCTGACGGCAGACGGGTCTCGCCGAGTCGGCGCTATTTCACCCCTCCCCCGCTTCGCTCCTCCGGGTGAACTACCGCCGACTCGGCTTTGGTTCAACTCCGTGGAGACACAGAACGACGAAGGCCCTGGTCTCAGCGCATCCGCGCTGCGACCAGGGCCTTCGTCGTTCTGTACCCCCGACCGGATTCGAACCGGCGCTACCGCCTTGAGAGGGCGGCGTGCTAGGCCGCTACACAACGGGGGCCTGCGCTCTGGAGTGTCCTCCCGAGCAACCTGCGAAACTCTAGCGTTTGCCTTCGTGACGCACAAAATCGCCGCCCGTGAGCGGCGATCTTCGCTGGGATACTAGGACTCGAACCTAGAATAACTGGACCAGAACCAGTCGTGTTGCCAATTACACCATATCCCAATGGCCCCTCTGAGAGGGCCGTGTCAGCCCGTCTCCGGGCCGAGAAGAAACCTTACACGCGAGGTCTGGAGCCGACCAAAACGCCCGGTCCCGCGGGCGTTTCGGTCGTCGTGCGGATGCCCCGGCGGCGAGCCACCCAGAGCACCAGGCCGAGGTAGACCAACGACTGGGTGAGCGTGACCGGGATGGTCCACCAGCTGTCGCCGGTCGGGTTCAGCGTCGAGGCCATGTCGCTGAAGGCGAGCGCCAGGCCGAAGGCGAGCCAGTTGTTCAGCACGTGCATCGCGATGCCGGCCTCGAGGCCCCCCGTCAGTACGACGGCCAGCCCGGCCACGATGCCGAAGGCGAACCGGTCGAAGAAGACCGGCGCGCTCTGGCTGCCGTGGGCCAGGGCGAACACCACCGCGGGGAAGAGCACCGCGGCCCAGGCCTTGCCGAACACGTTGCCGAAGGCCTGGGTCAGGTAGCCGCGGAACGCGTACTCCTCGCCCGCCGCCTGCAGGGGCGTCAGAAGGAGCACGACGAGCAAGTAGTCGCGCGTCGTGCTAGTGAAGTCGTTGAGGTGGCCGCCCACCTGGGCGTCGTCGGCCGAGGCGGGCACCATCGCCGAGACGACCAGGGTCGCGAACAGCGCGACGACGGCGAGCCCGAAGCAAATCAACAGCCACTGCCACCGGATCCGCGGTGTGATCGAGGCGAGCCAGCGCGGCTGCAGGCCGTGCAGCACCCGGGTGAGCAGCCAGGCGACCGGGATCGCGCCGGCCAGGGCGATGTTGAGGTAGGCGAGCCCGAGCGGGGTGGGGTGGTCGAAGTCGCTGATCCGGTCCAGTCCGTCGACCACGTCCCGGCCGGACACGGCGAACCCGAGGGCGAACGGCACCTGGACGAGGAGGGGTACGACGAGCAGGAACGCGATGACGAACGCGACGACGCCGACGATCGGTCGCCACACGCCGGGCCGGCCGCCGCGCTGGACGAGGTGGTAGGGCAGGCCCTCCCCCGGAACCTCCGTCATGTCAGCCCAGTGCGCTCTGCAGTCGAGCCAGCGAGCGCTCCCGGCCGAGCAGCTCCATCGACTCGAAGAGCGGCGGCGAGATCCGGCGGCCGGTCACGGCGACCCGGATCGGGCCGAAGGCGTTGCGCGGCTTGAGTCCCATCCCGTCGACGAGCTCCGTCTGCAGCGCGGCCTGGATGGCGGCGGTGGACCACTCCGGCAGCGCCTCGAGCGCCGCGAGCGACCGAGCCACGACGGCCCGCCCGTCGTCGTTGAGCAGCTTCTCCGCGTCGGTCGCGTCGACCGCGAACGCGGCCTCGTCGACGAAGAGGAAGCCGAGCATGTCGACGGCCTCGGTGAGCTTGTTGATCCGCTCGGCGACCAGGGGCATCGCGAGCTCGAGCAGCTCGGCGTCGGCGTCGGACACCGGGTCGGAGACGACGCCGGCCCGCTTGAGGAACGGCAGCGCCCGGTGGGTGATCTCCTCCACCGACAGCAGCCGCATCTGCGCCGAGTTGATGGCGTCGGCCTTCTTGATGTCGAAGCGCGCCGGGTTGGGGTTCACGTCCCCGATCTCGAACGCCTCCACCATCTCCTCGAGGGAGAAGACGTCGCGGTCGGCGGCGATCGCCCAGCCCAGCAGGGCCAGGTAGTTGAGCATGCCCTCGGGCAGGAAGCCCTGGTCGCGGTAGGCCAGCGCGTGCGCCTCGGGGTCGCGCTTCGACAGCTTCTTGTTGCCCTCGCCCATCACGAACGGCAGGTGCCCGAACTCCGGCATCACCTTGCCGATGCCCAGCTCGATCAGGGCCGCGTGCAGCGGGATCTGGCGAGGCGTGCTGGAGAGCAGGTCCTCGCCGCGCAGGACGTGGGTGATCTCCATCAGCGCGTCGTCGACGGGGTTGACCAGCGTGTAGAGCGGGTCGCCGTTGGCGCGGCACAGGGCGAAGTCCGGGACGAACCGGGTCTCGAACGTCACGTCGCCGCGCACCAGGTCGTGCCAGGTGATCGAGCCGTCGGGCATCCGGAACCGGACGACCGGCTTGCGGCCCTCGGCCTCCCAGGCCGCGCGCTGGGCGGGGTCGAGGTCGCGGCAGAAGCCGTCGTACCCCATCACCTTGGAGCCGGACGCCTTGCGGCGCGCGTCGACCTCCTCGGTCGTGCAGAAGCAGTCATAGGTGTACGACGAGGCTGCGAGCCTGGCCAGCGCGTCGGTGTAGAGGTCGCTGCGCTCGCTCTGCTTGTACGGCGCGTGCGGCCCGCCGACCTCCGGCCCCTCGTCCCAGTCGAGGCCGAGCCAGCGCATCAGGTCGAGGATCGCGTCGTACGACTCCTGGGTGCTGCGCTCCTTGTCGGTGTCCTCGATCCGGAAGACGAACGTGCCGCCGTGGTGGCGCGCGAACGCCCAGTTGAAGAGCGCCGTGCGGACCAGGCCGACGTGCGGGCTCCCGGTCGGGCTGGGGGCCATCCGGACGCGGACGGGGGTGCTCATCGTTGTGCCACCTTGTTCGTGAGAGTGCCGAGGCCCGCGATCGAGATCTCGACCTCGTCACCGACCTCCATGGGACCGACACCCTCGGGGGTGCCGGTGAGGATCACGTCGCCGGGGAGCAGCGTCATCACGCTGGAGACGTGCGCGATCAGCGTGGGGATGTCGAAGATCAGGTCCTTGGTGGACCCGTCCTGCTTGAGGTCGCCGTTGAGGTAGGTCTGGACGGCGCGGCCCTCGGCGAAGTCCGCCGGGTCCAGGTCGGTCTCGATCCACGGGCCGAGCGGGCAGAACGAGTCGAAGCCCTTGGCCCGGGTGAACTGCACGTCGCTCTTCTGCAGGTCACGCGCCGTGACGTCGTTGGCGATCGTGTAGCCGTGGATGACGTCGGTCGCCTGCTCCGGCGGTACGTCGCGGCAGATCCGGCCGATCACGACCGCGAGCTCGCCCTCGAAGTGGAGGTTCTTGGTCTGCGGCGGGTAGAAGATCGGGTCGCCCGGGCCGACCACGCTGGTGTTGGGCTTGAGGAACATCAGCGGCTCGGTCGGGACGTCGTTGCCCATCTCCGCCGCGTGCGCGGCGTAGTTGCGGCCGATGCCGACGACCTTGCTGCGCGGCAGGACCGGCGCCAGCAGGCGGACGTCCTCCAGCTTGAACTCCTGGTCGAGCAGCTTCACCCCGACGTACAGCGGGTCTCCCGCCAGCGCGACGACCACGCTCTCGGGGTCGGGCTGGCCGAACTGGTCGACCTCGCCGGTGACGACGCCGTACATGGGGTCTTCGCCCGTGGTGAATCTCGCGATACGCACCCATGGAGCCTATCGACCCCGGCCCTACGGGTAGTCGCCGCCGCTGATGTCGAAGAACTCCTCCAGGGTGTCGGCGTGCGTACGCCGCAGCTCCGCGGCCAGCTGCCGGCCCACGAAGCGCAGGTGCCAGGGCTCGGGCGAGTAGCCGGTGACCGCCTCGTTGCCGGGCTGGTAGCGGACCACGAAGCCGTAGCGCCAGGCGTTGCGGGCGAGCCACCGCCCGCCCGGCGTACCCGCGAAGCAGGCCTCAAAGTCGCAGCCCGGGCTGGCCGGCGTGACCAGGTCGACCGCCAGCCCGGTCTGGTGCTCGCTGTGGCCGGGGCGGGCGGACACCCGGTCGGCCGCCGCCTGGCCACTGGCGGCGACGATGTTGCCGTAGACGCCCGCCTGGTAGCCGTAGGAGCGGTAGGCACTGGCGATCTTGAAGCCCAGCCCACGGCCGTCGCTGTCGTCGAGCAGCTCGGCCAGCGGTCCCGCCGCCGGGGTCGCGACCTGGTAGCCGCGGACCAGCGTGATGTCGGGGTGGTAGTCCGGGACGATCGGGTGCTTCTTGTTCACGACGACCCAGATGCTGGCCGGGTCGACGGTCGAGTGGGCCGTGCGGTCGAACGGCTTCGGTGGTGGGGCGGCGTCGTCCTTGACGGTCATCGCGGCCGGGCTCTGGACCGGAGTCTCGGGACGCGCGGCGTGGTGCCCGCCCGCGGACGTGCAGGCGGTGGCCAGCAGGATGATCGAGATGGCCACGGCCGTACGCGTCCTCACGCCCCGCTGACGGGTGCGGCACCGTCGGAGGTTGCATGTGGGGTTCATGCAACCCTGCTGCTGCCCGCACCCGTCAACCAGGTGGAAGGAGCGGTGTGCGCGACGACGAACGGTCAGCGGAGTTCGTGGCGTTCACGCGCGCCCATCGGACGGACCTGGTGCGCACGGCGACGCTGCTGTGCGCCGGTGACGAGGCATTCGCGGAGGACGTGGTGCAGACGACGCTCACCCGGCTCTACCTGTCGTGGTCGCGGGTACGCCGCGCCGACAGCTCGCTCGCCTACGCGCGCCGGAGCCTGACCCATGCGTTCATCGACGAGGCCCGCCGGGCCCACCGGCGGCGCGAGACGACGTACGCCGACCCGAGCGACGCACTGCCCACCGAACCCGCTGCCGGCGGCACCGACCCCGAGCTCCGCGAGATCGTCCTGGCCGCGCTCGCCTCGCTCGGTCCGCGCCAGCGGGCCGTCGTCGTGCTGCGCCACTGGCACGACCTCGACGTCGCCGAGACCGCCCGGATCCTCGGCTGCTCCGCCGGCACCGTGAAGTCGCAGAACGCACGCGCGCTCGCCCACCTGCGCGGCGTCCTCGGCGCTGCCGACCACCACCTGATCCTGGAGGTCTCCTGATGTCCCCCACTCACGACCTCAAACGGGCCCTGCAGTCCGCCGCGGAGTCCGGCCGGCCGGCGGTCGACCCGGCCGACGACCTGGCGAGGGCGGTCGCGGCCGCACGGGCCCGCAGCCGTCGGCGCTTCCGGGTCGGCCTGGCTGGCGTCGCGTCGGTGGCCGTGCTCGGCGTCGGTGCGGCGGTCGTGCTGGACCGCGAGCCGACGGACCCGGCCGTCAGCGCTCCTCGTCCGAGCGGCGTCGAACTCGTGTCGAAGCAGCTCGACGCGACGCCGTACACCTTCGACCTGACGCCCAAGGGCTGGTCCGTGCAGGCGCAGAACCCGACCGGCGTGACGATCGTCCCCGACGACGGATCGACGTCGGACGACCCGGACGTCTTCGTCGGCAAGCTGGTGATCATGTTCGATGCCAACCCGCCGGACGGACGCGTGCTGCACCACGACGGTCGCCGGTTCTGGGTCGCCGGCACGTCCGGGCGCACGACCCTCGCGGCACGTCTCTCCGGCTACACCACCGTCGCCACGCATACCCGCGACGACGAGCCCGCCGGCGTCGTACGCATCCAGTACCCGAACGGCGCGGGCTGGGACGAGCCGTCGATGGTGGCCTTCCTCGCCAGCGTCCACGTGGGCCCGGGCGCCCGGCACGGGTTGGGCTGAGCCGCTCGCGCTGACCTACGCTGAGCCGGTGCAGGTGATGGACCGGGCTTCGTGGCTCGCGCGGGCCGACGCGCACGCTGCCCGGGTCGACGGCTTCGTCGCACCGCACCTGGCTCGCCGCTCCGAGAGCGTGAAGCACCCGGTGCACGACTTCCTCTTCACCTACTACTCGCAGCGGCCCGCCCAGCTGCGCCGCTGGCACCCCGGGTACGGCGTCGCCCTGGCCGAGGCGCCCGAGTACGACGGCCTCAAGGGGTACGCCGACGGTGCGGTGACGGCGTCGTACGTGTCCTCGCAACGCGTCCTCCTGACGACGCTGGTGCGGCTGCTGCGGGCCACGGCCTCGCGACCTGCGAACTTCGGCTGCTTCGGGATGCACGAGTGGGCGATGGTCTACCGGCTCTCCGAGGACGAGACCCGGCATGCCGACTGGCCGCTGCGCCTCGGCGGCGCCGGGACCGACGAGGTCGTCGAGTCGCACCGGATCGCCTGCTCGCACTTCGACGCCTACCGCTTCTTCACGCCCGCGGCCGCACCGCTCAACACGCTCTCCCCGACGTCGCTCGACCGACCCGACTTCGAGCAGCCCGCCTGCCTCCATGCCGGCATGGACCTCTACAAGCACGCCTTCCGGCTGACGCCGATGATCGGCTCCGACCTGGTCGCGGACTGCTTCGAGTTGGCGCGCGACATCCGCGAGCTCGACATGCGCGCGGCGCCGTACGACCTGGTCGACCTGGGCTTCTCGCCCATCCGCGTGGAGACCGCCGCTGGCAAGGCGGAGTACGCCGAGGCGCAGCGCGTCTTCGCGTCCCGCGGAGCGCCGCTGCGGGCGCGGCTGGTCGATGAGTGCGAGCGCCTGCTGTCGGTCTGACCCTGCATAATCCAGTCGCATGACGGCCCGGATGACAGAGATCAGCATCGACTGCGCGGACCCGGCGAGGCTCGCCGACTTCTGGAGCGGGGTGCTCGGCTACGAGGTGATCCACGCGGAGGACGGCCTGATCGAGATCGGACCGGCCGGCCGGTCCGACGCGGAGCTGCTCGACGCCGTGCGTCGCGGACCGGTGCCGCCGACGATCTTCCTGTGCCGGGTGCCGGAGCCGAAGAAGGTCAAGAACCGGCTGCACTTCGACGTCTCCCCCGTCGACGGCACCCAGGCGGACGAGGTGGCGCGCATCGAGGCACTCGGCGCGACCCGGGCCGACATCGGGCAGAGCGGCGAGGAGTCGTGGGTGGTGCTGGCCGACCCGGAGGGCAACGAGTTCTGCGTGCTGCGCAGCCTGGCTCCGGGCGAGTTCGCGTTAGCGTGACGTCATGCGACTCGGACGCCTGCTGCTCGCCGCCCTGCTCGGACTGGTCCTCGTCGGCTCCCTGACGACGTCGGTGCACGCCGACCCGCGGTGGGTCTTCTACAGCAAGGACAAGACCCGCTACGAGTCCCCGTGGTTCAAGGGCGCGCACCGGATCATGGTGCCCTTCGGCTGCACGACCGCGCCGTACTACTCCCCCGACTCGCGCTGCTCGGGCCATCGCGGCTTCCACCACGGCCTCGACATCGCGATGCCCTGTGGCACCCCGTTGTACGCCGCCCGCCGGTTCAAGGTCGTCTCCAACGACAGCCTCGGCCCGGCGTACGGCGAGCACCCGCTGCTGCTGCGCAACCGCAAGCTCGGCTGGGACCTGGTGATCGGCCACACCCGCAAGGTCTACGTGCGCGAGGGACAGGTGGTGGCCAAGGGCACGATGTTCGCGCGGGCCAACGACAGCGGCGCCCCCGACGGCTGCCACCTGCACTTCGAGAAGCGCTCCGTCGGCGGTGGCCTGTCCACCGCGAGCTGGCCGCGACCGCTCCTGGCGCTCACGCCACAACAGAAGAAGTGACCTAGCCGCAGCCTGACCGACCAGTTCCGCCGTACGCCGGGATCGAAGCCTGTGCAAGCACACCCCGGCGAAAGAGGCGGACATGGGCACGATCGTGATCAACACCAACCTGACGCTCGACGGCGTCGTCGAGGACCCCACGGGCGACGAGGGGTTCGCCCGCGGCGGCTGGTTCGACGAGCTGATGGGCGAGGACCGCGCACCGTGGGCGGAGGTCGAGGCCGCGGAGGCGGACCGGACGGCGGCGATCCTGATGGGGCGTCGCAGCTACGACTGGTTCGCCCGTCGCTGGCAGGAGCGATCCGGCCCCTGGGCGGACCGGCTGCGCGCCGTGCCCAAGTACGTCGTGTCGTCCTCGTCCGACGGGCTCGTCTGGGACGGCTCCACCGTCCTCGACGGCGACCTGCTCGACTCCGTCAAGCGGCTGCGCGACGAGGTCGACGGCGACATCGTGGTCTACGCGAGCCGTCAGCTGGTGCAGACGCTGCTCGACAACGACCTGGTCGACGAGCTGCGGCTCATCGTGCTCCCGACGGTGCTCGGCGACGGCAGGCGGCTCTTCGGGGAGACGGCGAGCCCGGTGCCCGTCCGGCTGACGAGCGCCCGCACCATCGGCTCCGGACTCGCGTTCCTGACCTACGAGGTCGTGCGCGGCGGCCCTGCGTAGGTAGTGTCGCGCGATGTGAGCAACGACTGGCGCAGCGAGACGATCGAGACGGTCCGCACCCTGATCACGACGGCGGAGCCCGACATGGCCGAGGAGGCCAAGTGGCGCAAGGCGTCCAACCCGGACGGCGTACCGACGTTCTCGTGCGACGGCCTGGTGTGCACGGCGGAGACCTACAAGGACAAGGTGAAGCTCACCTTTGCGAAGGGGGCGTCGCTGGACGACCCGGCCGGCCTCTTCAACGCCAGCCTCGACGCCGGCACGCGCCGGGCGATCGATCTCTTCGAGGGCGACAGCCTCGACGAGGACGCGTTCGTGGCGCTCATCAAGGACGCGGTCGCCCGCAACCGGGCGTGACCCGGACAGACAGCACCGGCCCCACCGTGACGGTGGAGCCGGTGCGATCGGTCTCGTGCGGAGGGGCTCAGACCCCGCGACCCCCGCGGACGCGGCCCAGGATGAAGAGCACCAGGGCGACGATGGCGAGAATGATGAGGATGGTCCACAACATGGCGAGATTCCGTCCGTTCGATGGTCTCGGGACGTCGTCGGCGATACCTCGATAGGTACCTCGGAGACGCGTCCCGACGCGCCTGTGGGCGCACTCAAGGGGTGCCCGGTGGCCGTGCGGGCCAAACGCACCAAAAGGGTGATCCGGGACCGTGACGGATCCGTGACATGCTGCAGCGCATGCCCCAGGTCACCGCAGAGGCGTGGATCCCAGTCGTGCCGGACACCGCGTTCGCCGTCTCGCAGACGACCGGCGAGGTACGGCTCGGCTGGGACCCGTTCATCCGGCACCAGCACCTGATCGACGCCGACCGGCCGGGCAAGGACGTCCGCACCCTCACGAAGGCGCGCGTCGGGCCGACGATGATCAGCCGCTACGTCTCCTACCGTCCGCCGACGTCCGTCGGCATGACGATGGAGAAGGGTCCGTGGTTCTTCGCGACCTTCGGCGGCGGCTGGCGCTTCACGCCCGAGGAACGCGACGGGGTGGCCGGCACCCGTGCCGTGTGGAAGTACACCTGGTCCGTTCGACCCGGGTGGTTGGCCCCGGTCGCCGACCCGATCGGCCGGTGGCTGCTGGGCCGCGAGATCCGGGCGCGGATCGCTGCCTTCGCCCGGGCCTGCGAGAACCCGGACGTGCTCGGCGCCGTCTAGCGCGATCCAGCCCCGGCGAGCGCCCGGATCCCATCGACCACGATCTGCAGGCCCAGGGCGAAGTCGGAGTCCTCGCGCGGCGCGTCCTCGATCGCGCCGACCGAGCCGGCCTGGAGGTGCGTCTGCTCGTCGACGGTGTGGCCGAAGACGTAGTGGAGCAGCGTCCGGGCGGCGGTGGGGACCAGGGCCGGGTCGAGGTCGCCGTCGGTGAGGGCGGCCACCAGCTCGTCGTACGGCGTGCCCGCGCCGAGGCCGAAGGCACGGACCGTGGCGACCAGCTCGGCGCCGTCACGGTAGGCCAGCATCGCCTCGCGCAGCTCGGTGCAGACCGCCTCGACGCGCGCGTCCCAGCCCGATGGCCGCGGCGTACGGCGTCCCCGCTCGAGGAGCTCGTCGGCGACAGCGGCGAGCAGCGACTGCTTGTTGGGGAAGTGGTGGTAGAGCGCGCTGGGCTGGACGCCGAGCTCTCCGCCGAGCCGGCGCATGGTCAGGTCGGCCAGGCCGTAGGCGTCCAGCACGACCAGGGCCCGGTCGACGACGTCGTCGCGGTGGTAGCGCACGTCACACCTCTTCCCGTGGGACTACTGGTCGGTCACGATTGACCGGGTTCGGTCCGAACCCTAACCTGAACGACGTTCACCTGAACACCGTTCAGGTCCGTCCGAAGGAACCGAGCATGGCGATGGCCGAGACCCCCACCACCCCCGAGACCGCGGAGGCGCCCGTCGCGCGCCGGCGGTCCACCACCACCGACATCGCGCTGATCGCGGCGTTCGCGGCGCTGATCTCGGCCTGCGCGTACGTCGGGGCGATCCCAGTCGGCGGCGCCGGGGTCCCGATCACCCTGCAGACCTTCGGCGTGATGCTCGCCGGCTGCGTCCTCGGCCCCGTCCGCGGGTTCCTCGCCGTCTCGCTCTACCTGCTCCTCGGCATCATCGGCCTGCCGGTCTTCGCCGAGCACTCCTCGGGCCTCGGCGTCTTCAGCGGCCCGAGCGCCGGCTACCTCTACGGGTTCCCGGTCGCGGCCGCGCTCGCCGGCTTCCTGGTGAAGTACGTCGCGCGCGAGCGGCGTACCCGCGCCCTCTGGGTGTTCGTCTGCTCCCTCGCCGGCAGCGTGCTGGTCATCCACCCGCTCGGCATCCTCGGCATGAAGCTCTACTTCGACGTCTCGTGGCACGACGCCTTCACCTACGACACGCCGTTCTGGATCGGCGACATCCTCAAGACCACGCTGGTCGCGCTGATCGCCGCCGAGGTGTTCCGCGCGTTCCCGTGGATGCAGCGCGTCGACAGCTGACGTTGCCCACCATCACGTTCGACGCCGCCGGCCTGACCGTCCCGGTCGCCGGCGGCACCCGGGTCGTCCTCGAGCCGACCACCGCGGAGCTGACCGAGCAGCGCATCGGGGTCATCGGCGCCAACGGCTCGGGCAAGTCGACGCTGGCCCGGATGATCAACGGCCTGGTCGCGCCGAGCGCCGGCCGGGTGCTCGTGGACGGCGTCGACGTGACCCGCCACGGCGCCGCCGTACGTCGGAAGGTGGGGTTCTGCTTCACCGACCCGGCCTCCCAGCTGGTGATGCCGACCTGCGTCGAGGACGTGGAGCTGTCCCTGCGGCGGCACGAGAAGAACGCCGGGCGCCGGCACGACCGGGCTCTCGAGGTGCTCGGCCGCTACGGCCTGGCGGAGCACGCCGACATCAGCGTGCACGCGCTGTCCGGTGGTCAGAAGCAGCTGCTCGCACTGGCCGGCGTGCTCGCGGTCGAGCCGGCCATCGTGGTCGCGGACGAGCCGACGACCCTGCTCGACCTCGCCAACACCCGCCGCGTCGCGGACCTGCTCTTCGGGCTCGACCAGCAGCTGGTGCTGGTCACCCACGACCTCGACCTCGCGCGCCGGTGCGACCGGGTGCTGGTGGTCGAGGACGCCCGGGTGCGGTACGACGGCGCGGCCGACGCCGCCGTCGACGACTACCTCGCCTCGGTCGCGTCGTGAGCACCACGGGACTCGTCGGCGTCTACCAGCCGGGGACGTCCTTGCTGCACCGGCTGCCGGTGGGCGTGAAGCTCGGCGGGCTGATGGTGCTGAGCCTGACGATCGTGCTGGTGCGGAGCATGCCGTGGGCGTGGGTGTTCCTGGCGGTCGCGCTGGCGCTGGCGCTGCTGGCGCGGGTCCGGCTGGGCACGCTCGCCCGAGCGGCCCGGACGGTGCTGTTCTTCGCGGTCTTCGTCGGCGCGCTGCAGTGGTGGTGGTACGGCCGCGACAAGGCGATCGAGACCTTCGTCGACCTGCTCGCCCTGTCGATCGCGGCGGTCGTCGTCTCGGCGACGACGCCCGTCAACGCGATGCTCGACTCGTTCATCCGGTGGATCACGCCCCTCCGGCCGATCGGCGTCGACCCCGAGCGCGTCGCGCTCACCATCGGCCTGGCGATCCAGGCGCTCCCCGGCACGGTCGCGCTGGCGGTCGAGACCCGCGACGCCGCCCGGGCCCGCGGCGTACGCCATCCCCGCGCCTACCTCGCGCCGTTCGTGGTGCGCGTCGTCGCGCGGGCCCACGAGACCGGTGACGCGCTCCACGCCCGCGGCCTCGGCGACGAGTGACCGGCGCTCCGGTCCGCGGACCCAAGCCCACGGGAGCTTGAGGTCACCTGGCCCAGAGGAGCAGCACCGTCGGGACGGCAGGAGCGAAGCCGACCAGCAGCACACCCGCCAGGTCACCGCGGTGGCGCCAGCCGACGGCTGTCGCGAGCAGCGCGACGACCAGTGAGAACACCTCCGTGTTGCCCCCGACGGCGTTGGTGGCCCAGGTGAGACCGACGGCGACGGCGAGGACGTAGCTCACGAGGCCGGGACGGTCGCGACCGATCATGGTGCGGGTCAGGGCGACCAGGACGAGCACGACGCCGGCGTACCAGATCGCGTGACCGACCACCTCGTCCCACAGGTGGGCGGTGTCGCTCGGGTGGGAGTTGCCCACAGAGTTGCCGGCCAGGTGGATGCCGTGGCCGGAGGCGTAGGCGAGCACGCCGGCGCCGAAGAGCCACCAGGTGCGCTCCTCGGCGCGGGCGGCGCGCAGCGTGAGTGCTGCCGGGAGCAGCACCAGCCACGGGACGAGCAGGTCGAGCCAGTCCGCCCAGCGGGTCTCGTCGGGACCGGTGCCGAGGCCGTCGGGGAGCAGGCCGAGGTGGTGGAGGACGGCGTACGACACGGCCGTCAGGGCCAGCCACCGGGAGTACACGGGCGTCAGTGTGGCGGATTCGCGGCGAGCCAGTCGGCAGCGCGCCGCCTGGAGGCGCGGGCGAGCCAGGCGTCCTGCACCACCTCGGCGATCTCGTCACGGGTGAGCTCGCCGATCCGGCTGCCGCGCAGCAGCACCGACGGGTGGCCGTCGAAGTGCGGCGTGGTGAAGAACGGGTTGGTCTCGTCGAGGATGATCGCGTCCTTCTCGATCGGGTCGACCCAGAAGACGATCACGTCGTCGTACCGCTCCCCCGTCTCCGGGTCGAACGCGTCGGGGCGCGGCGTCCGGAAGAACACGAACGACTTCTTGCCGACCTGGTAGACCGGTCGCTCGGGGGTCGTGCCGTCGGCGATCTCGACGTACGGCATCGCGAGGGCGATCTCATGGACGTCCTGGAGCTTGGCCTTGCGCGACCGTGGGCTCATCCGGAGTAGGGCACCTCGCTCTGCCAGTCGTCCGGGTCCTGGTGCACGGCGTCCCAGATCGCCTCGGCCACCCGGTCGGGCGTGAACGCTCCCTCGCGGCCGAGGGTGCCGCGGACCGTCACGGAGACCGCACGGATGCCGTCGGGCCGCAGCGTCGTGTCGAGACTGTGTACGAGGTTGCGTACGCCGGCCTTCTGCACGCCGAGCGACGCGGCCCGGTGCCAGGGCTGGTCGGCCGCCATGCTGCCGGTGACCGTCACCCGGCCTCCCGCCCCCATGAACGGGCGCGCGGCCTGGACCGCCGTGAGGAGGGCACCGACGCCGAGCGCGACGTCCTCGAGCAGGTCGGCGACGGTGAGCTCCAGCGGGTCCTGCTCGCGGAAGGCGCTCGGGTTGAAGTGGACCACGTCGATGCTGCCGAAGACCTCGCCCATCGCCGTGATCACCTCGGTCGTCGTCTCGACGTCGGTGACGTCGACGACCGCCGCCTGGCCGTTGGCACCGGCCGCCTCGAGCTCGGCACCGAGGGCGCCGAGCTGCTCCGCGTCGACGCCGAGCAGGCCGACGTCGTAGCCCTCCCGCGCGAAGAGCCGGGCCACGGACCCGCTCACCCCGGGGCCGGCGCCGACGATCAGGATCACGGGACGAGTCATGCGCTCACGGTACTCACCATCCCGGTGGCTTCCGGTCCGCCCAGGGCGCCGCCGCCTCGACCTGGCTGGCGAGGGAGAGCAGCAGCTCCTCCTCGGCGGGCCGCGCTGCGAGCATCACGCCGACCGGCAGCCCGTCGGGGGTCCAGTGCAGCGGGAGCGAGACCGCCGGCATGCCGGTGACGTTCCACGCCGAGGTCCAGGGGGTGAAGGCCTTCTGGGCGTCGAAGTCGGCCTGTGGGTCCGCGTCGTTGCGCATGGCGCCGACCGCGACCGGTGGGGTCGCGAGGGTGGGGGTCAGCACCGCGTCGTACGGCGCGAGCGCGGTCAGCGCGTCGGCGGCGAAGCGCCGCATCGCACCGATCGCCAGCCCGAACTCGGGACCGGTCACGGCGTTGCCCCTGGCCGAGAGCCAGCGGGTGAGCGGCCGGAGCAGGTGCTCCTTGTCGGGAGGTACGACGGAGAGCGCGGTCAGCACCGCCCAGCAGGTCTCGAAGACCGGGACCGCCTCGGACGGCAGCGGCACCGGGACGTCCACCACCTCGTGGCCGAGCGACTCGAGCAGCCGTGACGCGTCCTCCCACGCCAGCCGGCACTCGGGGTCGACGGGGGTGTCGGTGATGACGGGTGTGATGAAGCGAGCGACCCGGAGCCGCCCCGGGTCGCGACGAGTGGCGGCCAGGAAGGTCTCGGCAGGAGGTGGCGCCCAGGACGGATCCCCCACCCGACGACCGGCGAGCACGTCGAGCATCGCCGCCGCGTCGGCCACGGTCCGCGCGATCGGTCCGGCCGTGGCCAGACCCACCGGGTCGCCGTACACGGGGTGACCGCTGATCCGCCCCCGCGTGGGCTTGAGACCGACGAGTCCGCAGCAGGACGCCGGGATCCGGATCGAACCACCGCCGTCCGACCCCTGGGCGAGCGGCACCAGCCCGGCGGCCACGGCGGCCGCGGCTCCCCCGGACGAGCCGCCCGCGGTGCGGGTGCGGTCCCAGGGCGTGACGGCCGGTGGAGCGACGTCGGGCTCGGTGTAGCAGGGCGAGCCGAACTCCGGCGCGTTGGTCTTGCCGAGGCTGACCAGGCCGGCAGCCTCGATCGAGAGCGTCACGCCGTCGGAGACGTCCGGCACGTAGTCGGCGAACGCCGCGGAGCCGAAGGTCGTGCGGACGCCAGCGGTCAGGTTGAGGTCCTTGATCGCGGTCGGGACGCCGAAGAGCGGGCCGGCCGCGGCGGCGACGTCGAGCCCGGCCGCCCGGGAGCGGGCCAGCTCGGGCGTGAGCGTGACGAACGCGCCGACCGAGTCCAGCCGGTCGGCGCGTTCGAGGTAGTGCTCGGTGAGCTCGAGCGGCGACACCTCGCGGCGTCGCACCAGGTCGCCCTGCTCGAGGGCGGTCAGGTCATGGAGTTCGGCCACGACCCGACGGTAGCGCTCAGGCGGCCACGGTCTCCGTGTCGTGGTCGACCAGGAGGCGCACGGCGTTGGCGAGCCGGGCGAGGACCTCGGGGTCCGTCAGCACGTCGACCTCGAGGGCCGACTGCGAGACGGTGACGTCCTCGACGACCTGGGCACCCGCGATGCCGGCGGAGCGGACGGCGTCGGCGTGGGCCCACTTGCCGCCGTACGGCGTCGGGGTGGCGCCGATGACGCCGAAGGGCTTGCCGACCAGGGCGCCGGCGCCGTACGGGCGCGACAGCCAGTCGATGGCGTTGCTGAGGACGGCGGGCATCCGCCCGTTGTACTCGGGGGTCACGGCGAGGACGCGGTCGGCTCCGCCGACCTGCTCGCGCAGCCGGGCGGCCGCGGCGGGGATGTCGGTCGCGTTGTCGACGTCCTGGTTGTAGAACGGGACCTCACCGAGTCCGTCGATGATCTGGATGTCGACGCCGTCGGGTGCCTGGTCGCGCAGGACCTCGGCGAGCTTGCGGTTGACGGAGTCGCTGCGGAGGCTGCCGACGAGGACGGCGATGCTGGTGGAGGTGGTCATGTCCCTTCAAACGGACTGCGGTCCGCTTTACATTCCCGCGCGTCGCGTGGGCTGGCTCACTAGGGTGGCGCCGAGATGTCCGAACGCCGCCTGCTCCCCCTCCTCGACGCCCCGCCGCCGGAGCGCCGCGACGCCGCGCGCAACCGGGTGGCGCTGCTCGACGCCGCGGCGCGCCTGGTCGCGCAGCACGGCGCCACGGGCGTCACCATGGACGCGGTCGCCGCCGAGGCGGGCGTCGGCAAGGGCACGGTGTTCCGGCGCTTCCAGTCGCGCGAAGGGCTGATGGGGGCCCTGCTCAACCATTCCGAGACCGACTGGCAGGCCTCGGTGATGTCCGGACCGCCGCCCCTCGGACCGGGCGCCGAGCCGTGGGACCGGCTGCTGGAGTTCGGCCGCTCGCGGCTGGAGACGACACTGCTGCACGCGGAGCTGATCCGCGCCGCGGGTCGCGCCGGCACGCGCTCGTACGCGGCGTACTCGTTCTCGGTCCTGCACGTGCGCTACCTGCTGCACGAGCTCGGCGTCACCGGCGACCTGCCGCTCCTCGCGGTCGCGCTGCTGGCGCCGCTGGAGGCGCCGGTCCTCGACCAGCAGGTCAGCGTCGACGGCTTCCACCGCGAGCGGGTCTACGCCGGCTGGGTCGACCTCGCCGGCCGGATCGTGGGTCGCTGACCGCTCAGGCCTCCTGGCGACGCAGCCCGAACGTGACGCCGTCGACCAGCGCGCCCCAGGACGCCTCGATGACGTTGGCGCCGACGCCGACGGTGACCCACGACGACTCGCCGTCGCTGGTCTCGATCAGCACCCGGGTGATCGCGTCGGTGCCGTGGCCCTGGTCGAGGATGCGCACCTTGTAGTCGATGAGCTCGAACTTCGCGACCGCCGGGTAGGCGCGGCCGATGGCCTCGCGCAGCGCGTGGTCGAGGGCGTTGACGGGGCCGTTGCCCTCGCCGGTCATCACGTAGCGGACGCCGTCGGCCTTGAGCTTCACGGTCGCCTCCGAGACGGCCTCGCCGTGCGGCGCCGTCTCGGTGATGACTCTCCAGGACTCGACCTCGAAGTACGTCGGGCGCGCGCCCTCGACCTCCTCGATCAGCAGCAGCTCGAACGACGCATCGGCGGCCTCGAACGTGTAGCCGGTGTTCTCCATGACCTTGACCCGGTCGGTGATCCGGGTGACCAGCTCGCGGTCGCCGGAGAGGTCGAAGCCGAGCTCGCGTCCCTTGAGCTCGATCGACGCCCGGCCCGCCATGTCGGAGACCAGCAGCCTCATGTCGTTGCCGACGCCCGCGGGGTCCATGTGCTGGTAGAGGTCCGGGTCGACCTTGATGGCGCTCGCGTGCAGGCCGGCCTTGTGGGTGAACGCCGAGCTGCCGACGTACGGCTGCCGCGACGCGGGCGGGAAGTTGGTGACCTCGGCGACCGCGTGCGCGATCCGGGTCGCGTCGGAGAGCAGGCCGGGCGGCAGCACCCGCCGGTCCAGCTTGAGCTCGAGGTTGGCGACGACGGAGACGAGGTCGGCGTTGCCGGTGCGCTCGCCGTACCCGTTGATCGTGCCCTGCACGTGCGTGGCGCCGGCGTCGACGGCGGCGAGCGTGTTGGCCACGGCGCAGCCGGTGTCGTTGTGGCAGTGGATGCCGACCCGCACCTGGGCGTGCTCGCGGACGTCGTGGACGACGTCGCCGACCCAGCCGGGCAGCATGCCGCCGTTGGTGTCGCAGAGCGCGATCACCTCGGCGCCCGCGTCGTACGCCGTGCGCAGCACCTCGAGCGCGTAGTCGCGGTTGGCGCGGTAGCCGTCGAAGAAGTGCTCGGCGTCGAGGAAGACCGTCTGCCCCTCGGCGCGCAGGTGGGAGACGGTGTCGCGGATCATCGCGAGGTTCTCCTCCAGCGTGGTCCGCAGCGCGAGCTCGACGTGCCGGTCGTGCGACTTCGCCACCAGGGTCACCACGCTCGCACCGCTGTCGCGCAGCGCGGCGACGAGCGGGTCGTCCGCGGCGCGTACGCCGGCCCGCCTGGTCGCCCCGAAGGCGGCGAGCTTGGCGTTGCGCAGGTCGAGCTCACCGGCCGCGCGCCGGAAGAACTCGGTGTCCTTCGGGTTCGCCCCCGGCCAGCCGCCCTCGATGTAGCCGACGCCGAGGCCGTCGAGCTGCTTCGCGATCGACAGCTTGTCGGCGACCGAGAGGCTCAGGCCCTCCTGCTGGGCGCCGTCGCGCAAGGTCGTGTCGTAGACGTGGAAGTCGCCGTGGAGGTCCATCGGGGGTCCTGTTCAGTCTGTTTCGAGCAACAAAAAAACCCCTCGAGAACGAGAGGTTGGCGCGTCGTGCCCGGGGATCGGTGGGCGTCGACGCGCTAGGAAATAATGATCACGTGGTGATGCACGTCGTCATCGTGCCACGGCGACCACATCATGGACCAGGGATCTCGACATGCGGCTCGCCACCGGCGGGGTCCCAGCTTGCCCCCGACACGTCGGCGCGGAAGCCCAGCGCGGCGGCGATCGCGAGCACGACGACGAGCGCGACGGCCCAACGGCGTACGTCGACCGCGAGGGGCACGACGATCCGGTTGACCGGTCCACGGAGGCGAGAGCCGCCCGGCCCCCACCACAGCGAGCCCGCGAGCACGACGCCGCAGACGAAGAGCGCCAGCTCGATGCCCGTGGAGATGGCGTAGCAGACCAGGGCCGCCGCGGACGCCAGGCCGAGCGCCCACAGCCCGAGCAGCACCGCCCCCGGGATCGACTGGACGAGGTGCCACGGAGCAGCGACGAGCAGCTGCATGCCGTCGTACCACTTGCGGCCGCGGTACTGCCGCCGCTGGTCGTGCGCCGACGCGGCCAGCGAGATGCTGCGCAGGAGCCAGGTCAGCAGGAGGAGCAGGCCGACCACGAGCCAGGGGTACGCCGCCGCCCCGGCGCCGGCCGCGAGCGCGCCGGCGACCAGCAGCGCGCCGCGGCGGACCCGCTCCCCGAGCGTGGCCCGCGGCTCCTCGTAGAGCGCGGTCGCTCCCTCGGGCGGGAGGGCGAGGGTGTACGGCTCGGGGGTGTTGTGGCCGGGCCACACGTCGGTCTCGTCGTCGGCGCCGGCTTGGGCGGCCAGCGCGAGCGGCACCGTGTAGGGGTCGTGCTCGACCGCGACCGGCGGGGCGACCGTCGGCGCGTCGCGCCGCGTGGTCAGCGGCCGGAGCCAGGCCAGCAGCTGCGGGAAGGTCGGCCGGTTGCGCGGCTCCGGGTCGAGCGCGGAGGCGACGACCTGGCGCAGGTCGTCGGGCAGCCCGGTGAGGTCGAACTGACCCCGTCGTACGCGGTCCATGATCGCCATCGACGGACCACGCCCGAACGGCGGATGGCCGAGGCCGGCGTACGCGACCGTCGCCGCCCAGGAGTGGACGTCGGACGCGGCGGTCGCGTCCTCGCCGTACAGGATCTCGGGCGCCAGGTAGCCCGGGGTGCCGAGGAGCCAGCCGGTGTGGGTGAGCTTGGGGTCGTCGGCGACCCGGGCGAGCCCGAAGTCGATGAGGATCGGGGTGCGGCCCTCCATCAGCACGTTGGACGGCTTGACGTCGCGGTGCAGCACGCCGACCGCGTGCACCGAGGTGATGCCCTCGGCGAGGCCGGCGGCGAACCAGTACAGGTCGGGGCCCTCGATCGCACCGTCCTCCACGATCAGGTCGTGGAGGGACAGCCCGGGGACGTAGCGGGTGGCGACGTACGGGATCGGCGCCCAGGGGTCCGAGTCGACGATGCCGGCGACCCAGGGGCTGCTGACGCGCTGGAGGGAGCCGACCTCGCGGGCCAGCCGGTGGCGGGCCTCGTCGTCGCCGACGATGTGCGGCCGCAGCACCTTGAGCGCGACCCGGTCCCCGTCACCGCGGCGGGCGAGGTGCACCACGCCCATGCCGCCCTCGCCGAGCTTGGCCAGCAGCGTGTAGCCGCCCACCATGGGCCGCTCGCCCGACCCGGCGGACCCGGCACTCGCGGAGGAGGTCGTCACGGGCCGAGGCTACCCGTGACCCAGCCCTCGACCCGGCAGGCCGGCACCCCCTTCAGTCCGCGTCGGCGATATGACTAAGGTAAGCCTTACCTTTATCGCCGTCTCCTGGGGACCCCATGACCTCGATCGCACCGCAGCAGGTCGCGCCGACCACGCGGCAGCTCGCCCCGCTGCGCCGGGGCTCGGTGCGCGGGCTCGTGGTGCTGACCCTGCTCCTGGTGCTCGCCGGTCTGGTCAGCCTCGCGGTGGGGAGCCGGCCCATCTCGCTCGGCACCGTGGTCGACGTGCTGGTGCACCCCGACGGCTCCGACGCCTCGACGATCGTCCACGACCTGCGCATCCCGCGGACGATCCTGGCGATCGCGGTGGGGATCTCGCTGGGCATCGCGGGCGCCCTGATGCAGGGCCACACCCGCAACCCGCTCGCCGACCCGGGTCTGCTCGGCGTCGAGGCGGGCGCGGCGTTCGCCGTCGTGATCGGCATCTACGTGTTCCACGTCCAGGACCTGACCGGCTACGCGTGGTTCTCGCTCGCCGGCGCCGGTCTGGCGGCGGCCGCGGTCTTCGCCATCGGCTCCACCAAGGGCGGCCCGGACCCGATCTCGCTGGTCCTGGCCGGTACGGCGGTGAGCGCACTGCTGGCCGCGCTCACGCAGACCGTCATCCTCCGCGACGTGGACACCCTCGACGCCTACCGGTTCTGGGCGGTCGGCTCGGTCTCCGGGCGAGGCATGGACGTCTTCTGGGAGGTCCTGCCCTTCATGGTCGTCGGGCTGGTGCTGGCCGTGCTGAGCGCCTCGACCCTCAACCTGCTGCAGCTCGGGGACGACGTCGCCGTCTCGCTCGGCATGCACCCGATGCGGCACAAGGCCATCGGCGTGCTGGGCGTGATGCTGCTGACCGGTGCGGCGACGGCGGCGTGCGGTCCGGTCGGCTTCGTCGGCCTGGTCGTGCCGCACGTGGCCCGGCACTTCGCGGGCGTCGACTACCGCTGGGTGATCCCCTACTCGGGCTTCATCGGCGGCCTCCTCGTGGTGCTCGCCGACGTCGTCGGGCGCGTCGTCGTACGCCCCGGTGAGCTGCAGGTCGGCATCGTGATGGCGCTGGTCGGCGGACCGGTCTTCATCTACCTGGTCCGCCGCACCCGGATGGTGCGGATATGAGCACGCTCAGCACGCCCCTTCGGGTCGGCCCGCTGTCGTGGCTGGTGCCGATGCGCGCCGGGATCACCGTCGTCGGCGGCCTCGTGGTGCTGGGGGTGCTGGTCGCGCTCGACCTCTCCATGGGCGACTTCAAGATCCCGGTGAGCGACGTGCTCCGCACGCTGCTCGGGGGCGGCGACGCCGGCGAACGGTTCATCGTGATGGAGCTGCGCCTGCCGCAGACCCTCGTCGCCATCCTCGTCGGCGCGGCCCTCGGCCTTGCCGGCGCGCTCACCCAGACCTTCGCCCGCAACCCCCTGGCCAGCCCCGACATCCTCGGCGTCACCGAGGGTGCCGCCCTGGGCGCGGTCGCGGTGATCGTGATCGCCGGGGGCTCCGGGTACGGCGGCGGCCTGGTCGCCGGCACCCTCCAGACCGTCGGGCTGCCGGTGGCGGCGTTCGCCGGCGCGCTCCTCACCGCCACGCTGCTCTACGTCCTGTCGTGGCGCCGCGGCATCGACGGGCAGCGCCTGGTCCTGATCGGCATCGGCCTCAGCTTCGTCCTCTCGGCCGGTACGTCGTGGCTGCTGGTGAAGGCCCGGATCCAGGACGCCGCCAGCGCCCAGGTGTGGCTCAACGGCTCGCTCAACGGGCGCGGCTGGGAGCAGGCGACGCCGTTGCTCTGGGCGCTCGTCGTGCTGGTGCCGGTGTCGGTGCTGCTCGCGCGGTCGCTCAACGCCCTCCAGCTCGGCGACGACTCGGCGCGCGGCCTCGGCGTACGCCTCCAGCTGACGCAGCTGATGACCCTGGTCGCGGCCGTCGGCCTGGTCGCGGTCTCGGTCTCCGCGGTCGGACCCCTGGAGTTCGTCGCCTTCGTCGTCCCCCAGATCGCGCTGCGCCTGACGGCCGGCTCCCGGCCGCCGATGCTGGCCTCGATGGTCCTCGGCGCCTGCCTGGTCGTGGGCGCGGACCTCGTGACGCGCGTGGTCATCCCCTTCCCGCTCCCCGCCGGGATCGTCACGGCGGCGATCGGCGCGCCGTACCTGATCTGGCTGCTCCTCCGTAGGAACCGAAAGGTGTCGGCATGAGCACCCCACGAAACTGCGGGCCTCCCCCGCTTCGCTCCTCCATCCCACACTTTCGAGGGGACCCCGCAATGAATGCACGTCTGCGCACCGAGTCCGTCACCGTCGGGTACGGCGGCGACCCCGTCGTCCGCGACCTGTCGCTCGACCTCGCCGACGGCCACGTCACGACCATCGTCGGGCCCAACGGCTGCGGCAAGTCGACCCTGCTGCGCACCATGTCGCGGCTCCTCAGGCCGACCAGCGGCACGGTCTACCTCGACGGCGAGTCCATCCACGACGTGCACACCCGCCAGGTCGCCCGGACGATGGCGCTGCTCCCGCAGAGCCCGATCGCACCGGACGGCCTGCTCGTGCGCGACCTGGTCGGCCGGGGCCGCCACCCGCACCAGCGCTGGTTCAGCCAGTGGTCGCCCGAGGACGAGCAGATCGTCGACCGCGCGCTCGAGATGACCGACACCGCCGCCCTGCGGGACCGGCCGCTCGACCAGCTCTCCGGCGGCCAGCGGCAGCGGGCCTGGATCGCCATGACCCTGGCCCAGGACACCGACCTGCTGCTGCTCGACGAGCCGACGACGTACCTCGACCTCGCCCACCAGGTGGAGATCCTCGACCTGGTGACCCGGCTCAACCGGGAGCGCGGCCGCACCGTCGTGATGGTGCTCCACGACCTCAACCTCGCCGCCCGCTACAGCGACACGATCGTGGTGATGAAGGACGGCGTCGTGGTCACCCAGGGCGCCCCCACCGACGTCTTCACGCCGGCCCTGCTCGCCACCACGTTCGGCCTCGCGGCCGACATCCTGCCGGACCCCCGCACGGGGCTCCCGATCATCGTCCCCACCACCCAGCTGAGAGAACTCGCCGATGCGCCGCACTCCTGACCCCCCCCCGACGCCGACTCCTCGCGGGAGGTGTCGCCCTGCTCACCGCGGCCGTGCTGGCCGCCTGCGGCAGCGACTCCGGCTCGAGCGCCGCACCCGTGGGCAGCGCCACCCCCAGCTCGGGCCCGTGGTCCTACACCGACGACCTCGGCCAGACGGTCAAGCTGGACAAGACGCCCGTGCGGATCGCGGCGTACGGCGACGCCGCCGCCGCGCTGTGGCACTTCGGGATCACGCCGGTGGCGATCTTCACCTGGATGGACCCGGCGAAGGACACCATGTTCGACGGCCTCGACCTCGGCGACACCGAGGTCGTCGGCTCGACGTACGGCGAGATCAGCCTCGAGAAGCTGGCCGCCGCGAAGCCCGACATCATCGTCGCGACGTCGTACACCGGCGACACCGCCGACGAGATGTACGGCTTCAAGGACAAGACCCAGCTCGCGAAGATCAAGGCGATCGCGCCGGTCGTCGCCGTGGCCCAGGTCGGGTCGATGAAGGACGTCATCGAGACCAACGAGGAGCTGGTCGCGTCGCTCGGCGTCGACACCGGCGCGGGCAGCCAGGTGGCCGAGGACAAGGCGGCGTTCGAGGCGGCCTCCGCCGACCTGACCGAGGCCGCGAAGAGCGGTCTGTCGGTGATCCCGATCTACGCGGACGGCGACGGCCTCTACATCGCGAAGGCGCCCGACGACCCGGCGCTGAAGTACTACCAGGACCTCGGCGTGAGCTTCACCGAGATCGGCGGCAAGGACTACTACTGGGAGATCCTCAGTTGGGAGAACGCCGACCGCTACGAGGGTGACGTCCTGATCAACGCGACCCGCAACTCCTACTCGCTGAAGCAGCTCGGTGAGCAGCCCACCTTCGCCCGGCTGGCGGCGTTCCAGGCCGGGCAGGTCCACCCGTGGGACTCCGCGTCGATGGACTACCCGTCGCAGACGGTCTACATGAAGGAGCTCGCCGGCTGGCTGAGCACCGACGAGGACGTCGTCTCGTAGGTCGGCCGCTACCGCTCAGGCCAGACCGACCAGCGCCGCCGACCGCTCCCAGAGCCCGTCGATGATCGCCTGGTCGTGCGCCTGCTTGTTCTCGCGGCCGTCGGCCTTGAAGCGGTCGAAGTACCGGCCGTTGAACTCGGGGTCGGGGCCGCGCTCGGCGAGGGCGATCAGCGGCGCCGCGCCGTCGGGGACGCTGATCGTGGCCCAGCGCTTGACCGGCGAGCGGTAGACGAGCCCGATGAACCACGAGTCGCGCCCGAAGGAGCTGCCGACCGGGCCGGGGTGCACGGCGACCGACACGACGCCGTCGTCGGCCCACCGCTGCTGGATGCCGCGGGTGAAGGCGATGTTCATCAGCTTGCCGGTGCCGTAGGCACGCAGCTCCATCGCCCGCCGGTGCTCGTAGTCGAGGTCGTCGAGCACGATCTTGCCCATCAGGTTGCCGATGCTGGAGGTGTTGACGACCAGCGACGAGCCGGCCGCAGCGAGCTTCGGGCGGAGCAGGTTGGTGAGCAGGAACGGCGCCAGGTGGTTGACCTGGAAGTTGGGCTCGTGCCCGTCGTGGGTCTTCCTCGACGGGGCGAACGTCCCACCGGCGTTGTTCATCAGCAGGTCCAGCGTCCCCACCCGCTCGCCGACCTCGTCGGCCAGGCGGCGTACGTCGTCCAGCCGGGAGAAGTCGGCGATCAGCGGCTCGGTGCCGACCGCCTCGGCGACCGGCCGGAGCTTGTCCGCCGACCGCCCGGTGACGTGCACCGTCGCTCCCCTGGACGCGAGCACCCGGGCCGTCTCGGCGCCGATCCCGTCGCTCGCACCGGTCACCAGGACCGTGCGGCCCGCCATCGTCTGATCGCTCATGCGCCGAGCCTAGGGCCGCCTCCTACGACCAAGGGTCCTCACGCTGCCACACGGTCGGGAAGTGGACCGTGAGGCCCGACGCCGCGGCGAGCTCCTCGAGGAGCCGCACCGTGACGTCGAGGTCGTCGCCGAGGTAGGGCAGCGCGCGCAGCGGCTGGTCGAGCGGGCGGAAGAAGTCGTCCCAGTGGGTCAGCACGACACGCGTCGCGCCGACTGCCGCGACCGTCTCGGCCCAGTAGGTCCGGATGTAGTCCTCGCTCTGGACGCCGAGCTGGCCGACGCCGAGGTAGGCGACGTCGGCACGCCGCCCGGTCAGCGAGCCCTCGACGTACCCGGCACTCCCCTGCAGCAGCGCGCTCTGCCCGCCGGCGTGCTCCACCAGGATCGACCAGGCCTCACCGCACTTGTAGGCGCCCGCCTTCACGGGAGGTACGACGGGCGCGGTGATCTCGCCCGGGAACCGGTCGGGTGGGCAGTGGTGCGACTCGATGAACGTGAGCGTGAAGGCGCCGTACGACATCGGCTCGCCGGGCGTCACCACGCGGATCCGGTCCTCGGGGAGGCCGTGGCCGCGGCCGACGTACGCCGTGGACGCGCCACCGACGAGGTCGGCGCCCGTCCGGTCGGCCACCACGGCGGAGTCCATCGCGTGGTCGTAGTGCGAGTGCACCGGGATGACGGCGGCCAGCCGGTCCGCGCCGACGCGGGCCAGGGCGGCGTCGATGCGGACCGGGTCAGGCGCGATCCTGCCGAGCGTGACCTTCCCGAGCGAGGGTCGCGAGAAGAAGCCGTCGGTCAGCAACCGCGTCTCACCGTCGTCGAGCAGCAGGCTCGTGACGCCGAGGAAGGTGACGCCGAAGAGCCCCGCGGCCGGCGGGACGTCGAAGCGGTCGGCGTACTGGCCGATGTCGGGGCGGCCGAGCTTGAGGCGCATGGCCGCACGCTACCCAGGTCGCCCCGACCCCGGGTCAGTCCTTGACCGCGGGCGGCTCCGTGGTGGGGTCGCCGTCGGCGGCCGCGGCCAGCTGCGGCACGTAGCGGTCGAGCAGGTAGGGGATGCTCAGCGGCGTCACGAAGCTGTGGGCGACGTAGTAGCTGCCGTTGGCCGGGCTGATGTCGAACCACCGGCCATCGTCGTACGCCTTGGTCTTCTCGAAGAGGCTCTTCACCTGATTGTCGGCGTCGAGGTCGATCCACACGGCCACGCCGGCGTCGGCAAGGTCCGAGGTGCGTTCGGCACTCAGCGAGACCCCGAACTCGCTGTCGTCGGCGTCGGTGATGAGCGGGTGCAGGTCGAAGCCCAGGTCGAGCAGCATCCGCGACCGCGGGTCCTCGGGGCCGTAGAGGAAGAGGCCCTCGTACGGCGTGACGACGCCCGCGGTCTGGCCCTTGAACTCCGGGTGTGCCGCGGCCTCGTCCGAGATCCGCTGCTTGACGTCGTCGATGAGCTGCTGGGTCGCCTTCGGCTTGCCGACCGCGGTGCCGATGGTCAGGGCCGCCTCGTCCCACGGCGTGCCGTAGTCGGCGTAGTCGCCGCTCTGCGCGACGACCGGGACCCCCATCGCGCTGAGCTTCTTGTAGTCCTGCTCGGTCAGGCCGGAGTAGGTGCCGATGACCAGGTCCGGCGCGAGGGACGCGACCTTCTCGAGCTGGACGCCGCCGGTGTCCTTGAGGACCGTGGGGAGCTCGGCGTCGCCGAGGCGGTCCTGGGCCCACGGGTAGACGCCCTGGAGCTTCTCGTCACCGAACCAGTACGTGACGCCGACCGGCACGATCCCCAGCGCCATCAGGGTGTCCTGGTCGGTGAGGCCGACGCAGACGACCCGCTGGGGGGCCTTCTCGATCGTGGTCTCGCCGTACTTGTGCTTGATGGTGACGGGGAACGCCGACTCCTCGGGCGCTGCGCTGCTGGAGCCACCGCCGGACGGGGTGGAGGGGGAGTCGCTGTCGCTGCCGCAGGCGGCGAGGACCGGTGCGAGGGCCAGGACCGAGAGGCCGGCCAGGAAGCGTCGGCGGTCAGGACGGGTATTCACGAGGTGCCTTTCCTTCGGATGCTCCTTCGAGCATCGGGGTGAGGTGCTCGAGCGCGTAGGCGCGGCTGAGCGGGGTGTCGAAGTAGATGGCGCCGGCGAGGGTCCCGTCGGTGTACACCGCGCGGTTCTCCTCGACAGCGGCGAGCGAGCCGACGGTGCCGAAGTCCTGCAGGGCGTCGAAGCCCTGCTGGTCCTCGGTCGCGAAGACGATGACGTCGGCGTCGATCAGGCCGACGTTCTCGGCGGAGATCTCGGCCTGCGAGCCCTTCGGCGCGTAGTCCTCGAAGCCGGTCGTCATCGTGAAGCCGAGCTCGGTCAGGAAGTCGGTGCTCAGCCCGGGCGGGTAGACGTAGAGGATCCCGTCGTACGGCGCGCCCTGGGAGAACGTCGCCGTCAGGTCGGCCCACTCCGGGTGCTCGGCGGCGACCCGCGCGTAGTCGGCCTCGAGGTCGTCGACGACCTGCTGACCGTCGGCCTCGCGGCCCAGACCCCGGGCGATCTGCAGCACCTGGTCCTGCCACGGTGAGAAGAAGTCGTTGGCGTCCTTGCTGCTGGTGATGGTCGGCGCCATAGCCGAGAAGAGCTCGTAGTCCTTCTTGGTCATGCCCGCGTTGGTGCCGACGATCAGGTCGGGCTCGAGGGCTGCGATCTTCTCGAACTCGAAGCCGTCGTCGGTCGTCAGCACTTCGGGGTGCGCGCCGTCGAGCAGGTCGTGCGCCCAGGGCCAGGTGGCGTCCGGCTGCTCGCCGTACCACTCCGTGACGGCGACGGGGACGACGCCGAGCTGCAGCAGCACGTCCTGCTCGGTGACCCCGACGCTGACGACCCGCTGGGGCTCCGCGGGCACGACGGTCTGTCCGAACTTGTGGGTCACCGTCACGGGGAACGCGCCGCCCTCGTCCGCTCCGGATGACCGGTCCGCGGCGGGCGAACCGTCGGAGCCGCACGCCGTGAGCAGCACCGGCAGGGCCAGGACGGCGGTGGCGACGATCGAACGCAGACGCATCGGCTCTCCTTGTTAGGTGAGCCTTACCTTAATCAGGTTGCGGATGGCGTCGCCACCGGGGGTCCAGCCGGTGGTCGCGCGATCGCGTCAGACGATCCGGTGCATCCAGCCGAAGGTGTCCTCGGCGCGGCCGAACTGGACGTCGACCAGCTGCTGCCGGATCCGGCGCCACAGGTCTCCCCCGCCCTCGGGGGTCGGGACGGAGCCGCCGTCCCACTTGAGCTCGCCGACGGGCGTGATCACGGCGGCCGTGCCGCAGGCGAAGATCTCGGTGATCTCGCCGCTGGTGATGCCGTCGCGCCACTCGTCGATGGAGAACTTCCGCTCCTCGACCTGGTGGCCCATCTTGCCGGCGAGCTCGATGATGCTCGCCCGGGTGATGCCCTCGAGGATGGTGCCGGTCGCGGGCGTGACGATGTGGCCGTCGGCGTACACGAAGTACATGTTCATGCCGCCGAGCTCCTCGACGTACCTGCCCTCCTGGCCGTCGAGGAAGACGACCTGGTCGCAGCCGTGCTGGGTGGCCTCCTGCTGGGCGACGAGCGAGCTGGCGTAGTTGCCGCCGGTCTTGGCCGCGCCCATGCCGCCGCGGCCGGCGCGGGTGTACTCCTCGGTGAGCCAGAGGCTGATCGGCTTCACGCCGCCCTTGAAGTACGCGCCGGCGGGGCTGGCGATCACCATGAACGTGACGTGCTGCGACGGGCGGACCCCGAGGAACGCCTCGGAGCCGAACATGAACGGCCGCAGGTAGAGGCTCTTCTCCGACGACGTCGCGTCGGGCACCCACCGCTGGTCGACCGCGACCAGGGCGTCGACGGCCTGCACGAAGTCCTCGGCCGGGAGCACCGGGAGCGCCAGCCGGTGGCTGGAGCGGACCATCCGCGCGGCGTTCTCCTCCGGCCGGAAGGACCAGATCGAGCCGTCGCCGTGGCGGTAGGCCTTCATGCCCTCGAACGTCTCCTGCGCGTAGTGCAGGACGGCCGTCGCCGGGTCCAGGGTGAGCGGGCCGTAGGGCTCGATCCGGGCGTCGTGCCAGCCGGCGTCCGGGGTCCACTCGACCGTGAACATGTGGTCGGTGAAGTGCTGGCCGAAGCCCGGGTTCTCGAGGATCTCCGCGAGGCGGGCGTCGTCGACGGCGGTGGTCGACGGCGTGGTGCTGATCTCCATGGGGGACAACTTAGTAGGCCTTCCTGGTAAATGCCGATGGCCGGGCCCACTAAGGTGAGCCCGGCCGTCGGTGCGAGTCGACGAAGGGCGGTCAGCCGGTTACTCGGGCGGCGATGGCGTCGCCGACCTCGGAGGTACGGCGGGCCGCGCCCGGCTGGCGGGCGGCCAGGTCCTCGATCACCGCGGTCTCGATGGTCGCGGCGGCGTCGGCGTACCCGAGGTGGTCGAGCAGCAGGGACGCGGAGAGGATCGCAGCGGTGGGGTCGGCCTTCTGCTGGCCCGCGATGTCGGGCGCGGAGCCGTGGACCGGCTCGAACATGGAGGGGGCCGTCCGGTCGGGGTTGACGTTGCCGGAGGCCGCCAGGCCGATGCCGCCGGTGATCGCGGCGGCGAGGTCGGTGATGATGTCGCCGAAGAGGTTGTCGGTGACGATCACGTCGAAGCGTGCGGGGTCCGTGGTCATGAAGATCATCGCGGCGTCGATGTGCATGTAGTCGGTCGTGACGTCGGGGTGCTCCGTCGCGACCTCCTGGAACAGCCGCCACCACAGGGATCCGGCGTTCGTGAGCACGTTGGTCTTGTGGACCAGGGTGAGCTTCTTGCGCGGACGGCGCGCGGCCCGGGCGAAGGCGTCGCGGATGACGCGCTCGACGCCGAAGGCGGTGTTGACCGAGACCTCGGTGGCGACCTCGGCCGGCGTACCGACGCGCAGGGCGCCGCCGTTGCCGGTGTACGGACCCTCGGTGCCCTCGCGGACCACCACGAAGTCGACCTCGCCGGGGTCGGCCAGGGGCGACGTCGCACCC
Source organism: Nocardioides conyzicola (assembly GCF_039543825.1). Lineage (NCBI taxonomy): Bacteria > Bacillati > Actinomycetota > Actinomycetes > Propionibacteriales > Nocardioidaceae > Nocardioides > Nocardioides conyzicola. Next base: position 235,178 of record NZ_BAABKM010000001.1, read on the forward strand.
GGGAAGATCCGGGACGGCCGCAGGTTGACGTAGTGGTCGAGCTCGAAGCGGAGCCTGAGCAGCAGCCCGCGCTCGAGCATGCCCGGGGGCAGGTTCGGGTCGTTGGGCTTGCCGCCGACCGCGCCGAGGAGGATGGCGTCGTGCTCGCGGATCTCGCTGAGCACGGAGTCGGGCAGCACCTCGCCGGTGGCGAGGTAGCGCTCGGCGCCGAGGTCGTAGCGGGTCTGCTCGAACTTCACGCCTGCCGGGGACGCGACCTCGAGCACCTTGAGGGCCTCGCCGGTCACCTCCTGGCCGATGCCGTCGCCGGGGATGACGGCGAGCTTGATCGTGCCGGTGCCGGCGGGATTCGAGTCAGTGGTCATGAGGCGAGAGGTTAGTTGTCGTCCGGGCGTTCGCCGCCGTTGTCCCGCAGGTCGAGCGAGGCCTGGACGGCCTGGCTGATGTTCTCGTGGCTGCGCGGGTTGTCGGGGTTGTGCTGAGCCGGTCCCCACTCGGGGTACATGTCGTACATCGGAGGTCGCTTCCTGTGTCTGTTCCAGTGGATGTTTCGTGGTGATCCATTCGGCTCGACACACCTGAAACGAAGACTCTCCGGACGAGTGATCAGTCCGGGACCCCATGGATCGCACGGGGAGGAGGAGAACCAGCAGAGCTGCGGATCGCGCGGTACTGAAGGGCGGTCACGCGGCGGAGGCGTCTTCGATTCAGATGTATCGAGAGGCCGTCAACGCCGAATCACCGCGGCGAGGTGGCCTCTCTCAGGCCCCGCCGCGGTATTCGATAAGTACGAAGACGCTCCGCATGGTGAAGCCACCGTACGGCGCCCTCCCCCGATCGGTCAGCGGATTTCACAGAGTGTTCGCCATGCGAGACAGTCGTCCCGCAATGAAAGACTCGACGGCATGAGCGCTCCCCCCGACCTCCCCGAGATCGTCCAGCGTGCGTTCGACGTCTCACGCAAGGCGGGCTACGCCTCGTTCTGCCGCAACGAGACCGGCCGGCTGCTGGCCACCCTGGCGGCGACCCGCACCGGCACGATGGCCGAGTTCGGCACCGGTTGCGGCGTGGGTACGGCGTGGCTGCGCTCCGGCGTACGCGGCGACGCGAAGATCCTCAGCGCCGAGCTCGACGCCAAGCTCGGCGACGCCGCCGCGGTCATCTTCGACGACGACCCGCAGGTCGAGGTGCGCTCGGCGGACTGGTCGACGCTGCTCGACCAGGGGCCGTTCTCGCTGCTCTTCCTCGACTCGGGCGAGCCGACGGAGGTCAGCGTCGACTCGATCGCGGACCTCATGGAGCCCGGCGGCATCGTCGTCCTCGACGACTTCAACCCGTGCGAGCTGTGGCCGCCGGTCACCTACGGCCGGGTCGACACCCTGCGCGAGCAGTGGCTCACCGACGACCGCTTCACGGCGGTCGAGGTGATGGTGGCCCCCGACGCCTCCGTGGTCATCGCCACCAAGCACTGAGGTCGAGTCGGGACCTCTGACGGTCGAGTCGGGAGTTGTGACGGTCGAGTCCGGAGTTCGTACGTCGAAAGTCCCGACTCAAGCGTCACAACTCACGACTCGACCCGTGGGGGTCAGGCCTCGCCGTCGGCGGCCCGGCGTACGACGATCCGCGTCCAGGCGCCCACGTAGATCCGGTCGTCGGCGGAGACCTCCTGCTTCTGGCCCGGCGTGAGGGGCGTGGTGGGCAGGGCCCCGACGTTGCCGCCGACGTACGTGCCGTTGGAGGAGCCCAGGTCCTCGACCCACCAGCGGGTGCCGTCGGTCGTGAGCTGCGCGTGCCGCCGGCTGATGCCGTTGTCGGAGGACAGGTCGATGTCGGGGGTGATGTTGCGGCTGCGCGAGAGGCGGCCGATCAGCACCGAGCTGTTGCGCAGCGGCACGATCAGCGGCAGGCCGGGCGACGGGAGCGGGTCGGTCGACTTCTGGTCGGTGTACCAGTCCGGGTCGATCCAGACCTCAGCCACCCACTTGTCGGCGAGCGGCGGGGACGGGTTCGCGGACGGGGCATCGGGCGCGGCCGGAGCCACCGGCGCCGGCGGCGCCGCCGGGCGCGGCATCGACCCCGTGGTGAAGTCGTAGCCGCACGCCTCGCAGAAGAGCGCGTTGGCCGGGTTGACCGCCGAGCAGTTCGGGCAGGTGCCGCTGACCGCCGACTCCACCGTCGTCGACGGTTCGGTCGGCGCGGGTGTGGGCGCCGCACCCATCGCGATGCCGCAGACGTCGCAGTAGTCGGTCGCCGTCGTCTCGTGCCCGGCGGGACAGGTGCTCACTTCTTGATCCGGGTGGTCTTGGTCGACGCGGTGTCGAGGGCCATCTCGTCCGCCTTGGCCACCGCCGCCTTGAGCCGGACGGTGCCTTCCTTCTCGTCGTCGATGTCGACCACCTTGCGCAGCTTGGACGTCGCCTCGTCGTTGCCGGTCTCGGCAGCGAGCTGTACGGCGCGGCCGAGCTTGGTCGTCGCGGTGGCCTCGTCACCCGCGGCCTTGGCGGCCAGACCCTCCTGGATCATGGCGGCGAGCTCGGTCTGGCCGGTGTAGTGCGCGACCTGCTGGTCGATGCGCGCCGTCAGCTCGGAGTTGCCGGACCAGGTCGCCTTCACCAGGCCCTGGGTGACGACGTCGTTGCCGATCGCGAGCTGGACCCGGGCGGCGAGCTGCTCCTGCCCGATCGCCTTGGCGGCGACGCGGACGCCGACGTGGTAGTCGCGGGACTCGTCGGCCCAGGCGCCGGTGGGATAGCCACCGGTGAGCGGGTTGACCTCGACGCGGCGGTCGGTGAGGTCCTCGACCGACGGCGAGACCTGTCGGACGAAGAGGATCTGGGCGCCCTGGGGCGTCCACACCCGCAGCTGCGCGTCGGCGACGCCGCGCGCCATCGAGGCGCGCATCATCTCCTGGAACTGCGCCTGCATCTCGGAGGGCTTCGGGATGATGTCGACGGTCCCGAGCAGGGCCTGCGAGATCCGGCGGAGCTCGGGCACCACCCAGTCGGTGCCGGCGCCCCGGCAGTCGCACTGGAAGAAGCCGGTGGCCCGGGCGATCGCCGTGTCGAGGGCACCCGGACGCTCGCGGTTCTCGCCGTCGGTGAGCAGGATGGCGTGCCGCTGCGTCACCTCCGGCACCGAGGTGAAGATCGTGCCGGCCAGGTCGAGCCAGGTGCTCATCGCCGTACCGCCGGCGCCGCTGAAGCGGCCGATCGCCTCGCTGGCGGCCTCGCGGGCACTGGCGTCCATCCGGACCATGCCCGGCCCCGACGCCACCGGCGGGAAGGCCAGCTCGGCGTGGTCGGAGCCGGAGATGACCGCGAACCAGGTGCCGTCCACGATCTCGGCCAGCGCGGCCTGCGCCGCGGACCGCGCGGCCTGCATCGTCTCCGGGCCCATCGAGCCGGACGTGTCGACGATGATGATCTCGCCGGCCGCGCCCCCGCCCGTCTGGCCCGCGGTGCCGGCCCCGGAGCAGGTCACGGTGACGATCGCGTTGACGTCGGTGCCTCCGTCCGGGAGGAACTCGTTCTGGTAGACGCTGGCGGTGAACTCAGCCATCGGGCTCCTCCTGGTGGTCGAGCGCGGGTGCGCTGGCATTCTGCCCCGAATCCTGCACGGTCGCGGCGGGCTCTACACGTGCCAATGCCGCGGTGATGTTGTCGCGGCCTCCCTGGGCGTTGGCGAACGCCACCAGGGCGAGCGCGAGCGCGAGCGGCTCCGTCGTCCCGGCGGCGGCGACCTGGGCGGCCAGGGCGTCGGGCTCGGACGCGTAGTTCCACAGACCGTCCGAGCACGCCAGCACCCACCCGGGGGCGGTGATCTCGACCTGACCGGTGCGGGGTCGTACGTCGGGCGCGTCCCGGCCGAGCCACTTCGTGATCGCGTGCGCCTGGGGGGACGTCTCCGCGATGGCACGGGGTACGCCGTCCTCCATCTGCTGCTGGGCCGCCGAGTCGTCGACGGTCAGCTGCACGGCGGGTCCGGCGTCCGGCAGCCAGTAGACGCGCGAGTCGCCGATGTTGGCGTAGGCCAGCAGCCCCCGCTCGACGACCGCGACCGCGAACGTCGCCGACGCGGGGTTGGTCGAGGCCGGGTCGGTGACCGCCACGACCGCCTCGTTGGCGGCCGCGGCCGCGTCCGCGAAGACCTTGGTGATCGCCCCGGTCCGGCTGGCGGCGGTGCCCATCCCCTGCGGGAACGGCGTCCGCAGCGTCTCGCGGGCCGCCTTGGCGCCGGCCAGCGACGCCACGTCGGAGTCCGTCGAGTTGGACACGCCGTCGAGGACGACCAGCACGGCCCGCTCCCCCGGGGTCTCCGAGGCGAGCAGCGCCATGGCGTCCTCGTTGCGGTGGTGCACGAGGCCGCGGTCGCAGACCCCGGCGACCCAGGCGGCCGGCGTCTCGCGGAAGTGGTCGCGCTCGGTCGGCGCCTTGGCACCACACGTCTCGCAGTAGCCGTCGGGGCCGACGACGCCCTGGCAGACCAGGCACGGACGGGGGCCGGTGTCGACCACCTCGTCGGTGGACTTGCGATGGGTCGGCGCGCTGATCGGGCTGAGCTCGTCGAGCACCGCGGCGGCGACCGGCGCGGCCGGCGCGGCATCGCCCAGCGGCTTGCCGCAGCTCTCGCAGAACTTCGCGCCCGGCGTGGCCGGGGCGCCGCAGGACGGGCAGGTGGCCGTGGGGGTGATGGTCTCGGTCATGTCAGCGTCCAGCTCCGTACGGCGTTGGCCTGGTTGACGAGCTCCACCCGGTCGGAGCGGAGCGGGGCGTCGCGGGCGAGGGCGCGGTAGGCCTTCTCGAGACCGTCCCGCAGCCCGTCCTCGGTGGCGGTGTGGCTGCCCACGGTCGCCGCCGGCCGGCTGGAGGCGGCGCCGAGCGCGGCCGCGTTGCCGGAGGTGACGACCTCGAGCGCCTGGGTGAGGATCCGCACCGTGTAGCGCTGGCGGGTGGTCGCGTCCATGGGGACCGACTCGATGCTGCGCATCGCCTGGTCGAGCACGGCGAGGTCGCTGCCGCCGCCGGCAAGCAGCGCCTCGGCGCGCAGCTGCCGGCTCTCCGGGTAGCCGCGGCTCGTCGACGGCACCTGGTCGAGCGCGGCGACCGCGCCCGCGGTGTCCTTGCGGCGCGCGCGGACCCGGGACAGCCCGAAGGCGGCCGGGGCGACGTACGTCGCGTCCGTCGCCGCGCAGGTGAGGTAGAGGCCCTCGGCGACGTCCGGCAGGCCGCCCTTCTCGCAGGCGATGGCCAGCGCGAGCTTGGGGGCCAGCTCGCCCGGCACCTGCTGGTAGACGGCGTTGAACGCCGACTGCGCGGCCGCCCAGTCCTCCTCCTGCATCGCGGCGAGACCGTCGATCCACAGGGCGCGCCAGTCCCAGGGGTCCTGGCCGAGCAGCTCGTCGGCGTACGCGTGGGCGGCCGCCGGGTCCTTGAGCTCGAGCGCGGCGTGGGAGCGGGCGAGCAGCACCTCGGCCGACGCCTCGGGCGCCGCCGCCAGGTCCTTGAGCCGCTGCGCCGGGTCGTCGCTGCCGACGCTCGAGAGCCAGGCGTGCTGGGCGTCGGTGGTGTCGGCGCGCAGGGCCGGCAGCTCGGACCAGGACAGCACCGACACCGACGCGGCGGGCGCCTCGAAGAGCACGGAGGCGGCCGAGGTCAGCGCGGTGCCGGAGGTGCGGGCCGCGACCACCTCGCGGAGCACGCCGAGCAGCTGGCCCCGCAGCTCGTCGGCGGACGCGAACCGGTCGGCCGGGTCGGGGGCGCAGCACTTGGCGATCAGGTGGTAGAGCGAGTCGTGCTGCGCGAAGAGCGGCGTCGACTCCGGCGGCGGCAGGGCGTGCAGGTAGGTCCCCTGGTAGCCGCGGAACTCCATGCAGAGCACGACCAGGGTGCGACCGATCGTGTAGATGTCGCTGGCGATGCTCGGGCCGACCTCGGCGACCTCGGGCGCCTGGTAGCCCACGGTGCCGTAGATCGCGGAGTCCTGGTCGTCGATGCGGCGTACGCCGCCGAGGTCGATCAGCTTGATCGCGTCGCCGACCTGGATCAGGTTGTCCGGCTTGAAGTCGCAGTAGACCAGCCCGAGGTCGTGGAGGTACTGGAAGGCGGGCAGCACCTCGAGGATGAACGCCAGCGCCTGGTCGACCGGGAGCGCGTCGTAGGCACCGTTGTTGGCGCTCATCCGCTGCTTGAGGATCTGCTTGAGCGACTTGCCGCCGACGTACTCCATGACGATGTAGCCGGCACCCTCGTGCGTCACGAAGTTGTAGATCTCGACGATCAGCGGGTGCTCGACCTGGGCGAGGAACTGCTGCTCCGCGATCGCCGCGGCGAGCGCGTCGGGGTCGCCGGAGTTGAGCAAGCCCTTGAGGACCACCCAGCGGTTGGAGACGTTGCGGTCCTTGGCGAGGTAGATCCAGCCGAGGCCACCGTGCGCGATCGCGCCGACCACCTCGTACTGGCCGCCGACCAGGTCGCCCGGCTGCAGCTTCGGCGTGAACGAGAACTCCTGGCCGCACTGGGGGCAGAAGCCCTCCGTGCGTCCCGGCTTGCCGTCGATGCTGCGGCCGATCGCGTGGCCGCACTTGGAGCAGGTCCGCTTGTCCTCGGGGACCTCCGGGTGGGGGTTGATCGCTTTGCTGGCGTCCACGGCGGGAGCGGGAGGTACGACGGTGAGCCCGGCGCCGAGCCGCGCGGAGCGGACCCGCTCGGAGCCGGACCGGGTACGCCGGGTCGAGGTCGAGCCGGTCGACTGGGCGAGCCGGGAGCCGATCGCGGCGGACTGCACCCGGCTGGCGGACGTGGCGACGGAGCCGTCGCCGCCCGAGAGCGGCTGCGCCTCGTGGGCGACCGAGGGCGCGGCGGTCGCGGGCGACCCGCACACGTCGCAGTAGCCGTCGAGGATCGACCCGCTGCAGCCGGGCTGCGTGCACTTCGTGCCGTCGGTCGGGGGTGCGGGCGCGCTGGCCGCCGGCGCGGCGGCCATGCCGCACACGTCGCAGTAGCCGTCGGTGATGGTGCCGCCACAGCCGGGCTGGGTGCACTTCATGCGGACTCCTTCGAGTGGTCGACCCAGGTCTGGTAGGTGCTCACGAGCTGGCGGCAGACCGCCATCGGAGCGGGTTCGCGGGCGAGCACCTCGCGCGCCCGGCGCTCGCTGTCGGCGAGGTCGGGGCGGTCGGCGACGCCGATCGAGCGGGCCTTGGCGACGTACGCGTCGAGCAGGTCGGCGAGCTGGGTCCGCTCGGCGATCGCGTCGGCGTACTTCTGCTGGGCGAGCGTCAGCGCCTGGGAGACCCGCTCGAGGCGCTGGAGGTACGGCGCCAGGCGCTCGGGTGTGTTGGGGATCGGGCCGAGTGCCTCGACGTCGGGTACGGCGTAGCGCGGCGACGGCTCGACCGTGCGCACGCAGGTCGCCTCGAGCACCCGCAGCGCCTCGGCCCGCGCCACGAGGTCGGACCGCAGCTCCCGGGCGGTGACCAGCTGGTCGCGGGCGTCGCGGCGCCGGGCGTTGCCGACGATCAGGTCGCGCTCGAAGGTCGAGGCGTCGCTCTCGAGCGGCGCGAGGAGCCCGCCGACGTCGGCGCCGCGCTGGGCCCGGTCCGTCACGTCGGCCAGCCGCTGGAGCAGCTCGGCGAGGCGCTCGACGGCGGCGTCGCGCGCGACCGCGGGCTCGAGCCCCACCTGGTCGCGGACCCGCTCGAGCTGGGCGCGCAGGTCCTTGATCCGAGCGGCGGCCGCATCGGCGCCGGGCATCAGCGAGAGCGCCGTCCGCAGCTGGCCGGCGAGCGCATCGGAGAGCCGGCAGGCCTCCGGCAGCGACACGGCCATCGCCTGGGTGGGCAGGGTGCTGTCGAGGCGGCCCCAGATGAGGGTGGTGATCTTGGTGCGCTCGGTGACGCCCACGCGCCCGCCGTCCCAGGTCGCCCACATCAGCTGCCAGCGGTCGGCGACCGCCTTCCAGAGCGCGAGGGACAGCGCCATGTCGGAGGCGACGTCGGCCCCGCGCTGCGCGGCGAGGGCGGCGGCGTCGAGCTCGTCGAGCTCGGCGCGGCGCCCGCGCACCCACTCGTCCAGCGCGTCCAGGTAGACCTGGAGCACGGCCGGCTCGGGCGCGCCCCCCATCGCGCCCGGTGGCGCGGGGGCGGTGCTCATGCGGTGCTCATCGAGGTCTCATCGGCCGTAGACCGGGGTCGGCTGGGTCGCGTCGACCTTGAGCGACGGCTTGAACCACTTCGTGTACGACGCCTGCCACGACCCGTCGGCGCGCATCCGCTCGAGGACCGCGTTGATGAAGCGCACCAGGTCGACGTGGTCGGAGTTCACGCCGATCCCGTAGGGCTCGTCGGTCAGCGCCTCCCCGGTGAGGACCTCGGCGTACGGGTCCTGCGCGGCCAGGCCGGCGAGCACGGTGTCGTCGCCGGTGATGGCGTCGGTCTCGCCGTTCTGGAACTTCAGCAGGCAGCCGGTGTGGTTGCCCGCGGTGACCGGGATGGCATCGGGCGCGAGCTCCTGGATGTTGTCGAGGCTCGTGGTGCCGGCCGGTGCGCAGGCGCGCTTGCCGGCCAGGTCCGAGACCTTGTCGATGCCGGAGCCCTTCGCCACCAGGACCTTCTGGCCGGAGTGGAAGTACTCCGCCGAGAAGGCGATCTGGTCCCAGCGCGCGCAGTTGATGGTCATGTTGCGCGCGACGATGTCGACCTCACCGGACTGCAGCAGCGGGATCCGGTCGGCGGCGGAGATGACCCGCAGCTGCACGTGACCCTCCGCGGTGCCGAAGATGGCGGCGGCGACCTGGTTGACCATGTCGATGTCGAAGCCCTCGACGACCCCGGTGAACGGGTTGCGCGACGCCAACAGGTAGCTGTCGCCGGAGACCCCGGCGACCAGGTGACCGCGGGCCTTGATCTTCGCCATCGTGGAGCCGGCCGGGAGGTCGCCGGGTGCGGGCAGCCCGCCGTCAACAGGCTTGTAGGAGCGCGTCGGGTTGCCGGTGTCGGTGCAGGGCGCAGACGAGGCCGGGGTCGCCGGCTCGGGCACGACGGCCTCGGGGACCGGCGTCGCCGAGTAGCCGCACCCGGCCAGCACGAGCAGGCTGGTCGCGGAGATGAGCAGCCGGAGCGTACGAGGGGTCTTCATGAGTACTCCCTGCGTCGTTGGCCGATGCCCCAGACCGCCATGCCCGCGGCGGCCAGGCCGAGGAGCAGGGTCACGATCCCGAGGACGAGGATGCCGGTGTTGCCGCTGCGCAGCGCGTCGGTCGTCTGGGCGCCCGAGTCGCTGATGATCTCCTGCGACCGGGTGTCGAACGCGTCCAGCTTGGCGGTCGACCCCTCGGCGTCGGTCGTCGTCGAGAGCTCGACCGCCTGCTCGTACTTGCCGCCCTCGTCGAGCTTGACGACCTGCTGGTGGACCTCGGCGTACTGGTCCCAGAGGCCGGACGTCTCGCGCGACGCGTTGTCCTGCACCACCTGGGAGGCGACGGCCCAGCGGTCCTCGTAGACCTGCCCGGAGCCGCGGGAGATGAGCCGCAGGCTCTCGTTGGCCTTGGCGTCGTTGCCGGCGGTGCGGGCGGTGGACTCGCGGTAGGACGTGGCGTAGCTGCCGTCGCGCAGGTCGCCGTTGTTGGTGGCCTGGACGGTGGCGACCACGCAGGCGACCAGGGTCAGCGCGGCCACGGTCACGAACGCGGCCGCGACGCCGAGGTTGATCCGCCGGCGGAAGCGGCGCGCCAGCTGGCGGTTGACCCACCAGAGCAGCGCGAGCGTGACCAGCCCGGGCAGCAGGATCAGGAAGGGGTGCTGGGAGCCGAGCTCGTCCTCGGCGCGCTCCTTGTTGGCGGCGACCAGGGCCTGCGCGATCGGGATGGCGGAGCCCTTGACGCTGGTGTCGCGGAGACCGGTCGAGGCGGTCCGCAGGTACTCCGCCCCCACCGGGAAGCCCTGGCGGTTGTTGGCCCGCGCCTGGGCGATGGCGGCGTTGTAGTCGGTGATCGCCGCGCTCAGGTCGGAGAGCGCCGCGCGGTCGGCGGGCTGGGCCTCGGCCGCGTCGGTGATCTGCCGGGTGACGGTCTCGATCGCGTCGTCGTACGCCGCCCGCTGCTCCGGCGGCTCGAGCCCGCCCGTGAGGAACGACGTGGTGGCGAGGGCGTCGGCACGAAAGAGCGTGGACTGGATGTTCTGCACCCGGACCAGCTGCTCGGTGTTGTCGGCGGCTGCCCGGTTGGCGTGCCAGGACAGCGCCTGCAGCCCCGCGGTCAGGGCCGCGAAGAGGACGCAGGCCAGGACGGCGATCGCCTGCCAGCGGCTGAGCAGCCGCGGCACGTCCACGGTCGCGGGCGGTGGGGCGGCCACCGCCGGTGGTGCCGCCTGGGTCTGCATCATGGCGTCTCCTCTTCGGCGGGCTCGGGTTCGGCGGGCTCGGGTTCGACGGGCTCCGGCTCGGGTGGCTCGAGGTCGTCGACCAGGATCGTGCGCAGCTGCTCCAGTGTCGGGACCTCCACGTCGCGCAGCCGCCAGGCGTGGCGGCCGATCGCTGCCTCGAGCAGGTTGCGCACGTAGCGAGCATTGCCGAAGGTCGGCCCTCGCGTCACGGTCCCGAGGATCTCGCGCAGGCGGGCGACGACGGACTCGTCGACGTCGTACTCCGCGGCCTTCGCCATCACCTCGAAGATCGAGGCCAGCTCGTCGTCGGTGTAGTCGGTGAAGTCGATGGTCGTGCGGAAGCGGCTCTCGAGACCGGGGTTCTGCGCGATGAAGACCGCCATCGGGAGCGGGTAGCCGGCGACGATGACCACCAGGTCGTCGCGCTTGTCCTCCATCTCCTTCACGAGGGTGTCGATCGCCTCGGTGCCGTACTGGTCGCCGGAGAGCGAGTAGGCCTCGTCGATGAAGAGCACGCCTCCCTCGGCGGACTTCACGACGTCGGCCGTCTTCATCGCGGTCTGGCCGAGGAAGCCGGCGACCAGCTCGGACCGGTCGACCTCGACGAGCTGGCCCTTCGACAGCAGGCCGAGCGCGCGGTAGATGCCGGCGACGAGCCGGGCGACGGTCGTCTTGCCGGTGCCCGGGTTGCCGTTGAAGATCATGTGGCGGGTGATCGTGGGCGCCTTCAGGCCCGCCTCGGCGCGCAGCCCCTCGACCCGGAGCACCGCCGCCTGGCGGTGGATCTCGGCCTTGACCTCGGTGAGCCCGACCAGACCGTCGAGCTCGGCGAGCAGCTCCTCGACCGACTTGGGCTCCGGTTCGGGGGCCTTCTCCGGCTCCGGCGTCCCCGCGGGCGGCGGCTGGGCGGCGGTCGGGGAGGTCGGCGCGGTGGGCAGGGTCGGGGCGGTCGGCGCCTCGACCAGCTGGGCCGACGCCGCCGTCGCGGCGTTGCCGACCGAGCGCGGGTTCATCTCGCCCAGGCCGCTGCCCGCGACGGCGACGTCCGCGAGCGCCCGGGCGTACGCCGCGGCGTGCGGCGAGCCGGCCAGCGCGAGTGCGCTCATCACCGGCGTCGGCGCGGACCGGTAGCGGCGTCCCTTGGACGCCGCCTCCATGAAGTCCTCGGCGCCTCGTCCGTCACCGCGGCCACCGCCGGTCTGCTCGACCCAGTCGACGTACGCCCCTCGCGACGGCTCGGCCACGGTCGCGGCGAGCCGCTCCCCCTCGGCGCGCGCCTCCGCGGGATCCACTCCCGCCTCTGCTGCTGCGGACTCGAGCGCGGCCAGCGCCTCGGTGAGGTTCATGCCGGGGGTCCCAGCGTGAGGTTCGGCCCCGACGGCGTACCGAACTTGGCCTGGAGGAACATCCCGTGCGCGATCAGCGCCTGCGCGTCGGCGCGGTTGGCGGCGTCGAGGATCTTGTCCATCGTCGAGGCGAGCAGCTCGAGCTGGTCGACCAGCACCATCAGCGAGGTCTTGTAGCCGTCGATCGGACGCGTGTCCGCCCACTCGCGTGGCAGCCGCAGGTAGCCGCCGACGGCCTCGGGCAGGTAGTCGGTCGCGGTCGCCATCACCGAGTAGCTCTCGATGGTGCCGACGCCGAGGTGGCGCAGCTGGGGCAGGGTGTCGCGGACGGTGCGGGCGATCCGCTGCACCCGCGAGGTGATGACCGGCGGAGCATTGCCCTCGACGAGCATCGCGTTGACCCGGTTGAGCGCAGCCAGGATGTCCTGCTCCGTCGGTGGGGACGGGATGGCGGTCCCGGCCGCCTCCCCCTCACCACGCAGGCGCCCCCACCACGACTTCAGGCTCACGGCTCTCAGCTGGTCGGCAAGGTAGACAGGTCCAGCGTGCCCGCGGCGTTGCGCGCGTCGTGCGCCTGGACCCGGTCGAGGTAGGCCTTCGACTTGTCCACCTCGGTCTCGAGCACGCCGATGGTCTGGGACATGGAGTCGAGCGCCTTGAGCTTGAACTCGTCGATGGAGTCCATGGTCGCGTAGATGTTGCTGAACGCCGCCTGCAGCTGCTCGATCCCGATGCTGGACGACGCCGCCTGCTCCTGGATGGCCGCGGAGTTGTCGCGGAGCATCTCGGAGGTCCTCTGGATCATCCCGGACGTGGTGGTGTTGAGCGCCGTGATCTGGTCGAGCACGAGCTTCTGGTTGCCCAGCGCCTGGGCCACGATGACCGCCGTACGCAGTGCGGAGATCGTCGTCGTCGACGCGCGGTCGACGCCCTTGATGAGCTCGATGTTGTTCTTGATGATGATGTCGATCGCCAGGTAGGACTGGATCGAGACGGCCAGCTGCGTCAGCAGGTCCTGGTGCTTCTGGCGGACGTAGAAGAGCACGTCCTGCGACAACGCCTTGGCGGCCTCGGGGTCCGAGAGCTCGAGCTCGGCGATCCGCGCCGACAGCTTGGTGTCGAGCCGCTCGGCGACGTACACATACTGGTTGAGCCGACCCATCGACGCCCAGAGGTTGGTCTTCTCCAGGTTGAGGGCGACGTTGTCCTTGGTCAGCTCGTCCTGGCCGTTGCGCAGGCTGTGCAGGATGCCGTTGAGCTGGCTCTGCGCGGACTGGTACTTGCGGAAGTAGTCGGTGACCTTGTCGCCGAAGGGCAGCAGGTCGAGCCACTTGCGCGCGCCCGTGGCCTGGCTCGGGTCGAGGTCCTCGACCGTGCGCCGCAGCTCGAGCAGCGTCTTGCCGACGGCCGAGCCCTCGGCGATCCCGCCCTCCTGGAGCGCTCGCACGGGCTGCTGCAGCATCCGGTTGGAGGTCTCGGCGGCCTTGCGGATGTCGGCATCACCCATGGTGCGCACGCTCTCGGCCTGCTTCGCGAACTCCGGGCTGTTGACGGCCGTCGCGCTCAGCGCGGTCATGAAGCCCTCGACCTTCGCGTCCAGCTCGGGCAGCGCCTCCGCCGAGACCTGCGGGGCCATCCGGGGCGCCTGCGTGGTGGTCACCGCGGCCGGCGCCTCGGGGGCCACCAGTGTCAACGACGCGTCCGGCGGAGCCAGCGGTGCGACCGCGGCCTCGCCCTGGTTCTCGGTCATGCCGTCCCCTCCCGATCGTGGTGACCGGAAGTCTGTCAGATCAACCGAGGCGGCGGGACCCAACGCTGGTCGAACGAGGCTCGATCGTCCACGCCGGCAGCCACAGCTGGGTCAGCGGACCGATCGCCAGCGCGTAGAGCACGGTGCCGACGCCGATCCCCCCACCCAGGAGCAGCCCGAGCACGACCACCGTGACCTCGAGCCCGGTCCGCACCAGCCGCAGCGAGAGCCCGGTACGCCGCGCGAGCCCGGTCATCAGCCCGTCGCGCGGGCCGCGGCCGAGCTGGGCGCCGATGTACATCGCGGTGGCCAGCCCGCAGAGCACGATCCCCCCGAGCATCAGCGCGACCCGCAGCACCATCGAGTCGGGCGTGTCGAGGAGCGCGAGGGTGCCGTCCGCGGCGAACCCGACGACCAGCGCGTTGGAGATCGTGCCCAGGCCCGGCTTCTCGCGCAGCGGGATCCACAGGAGCAGCACCACGAAGCTCATCCCGACGACCGCCTCGCCGAAGGTGATCGGCAGGTAGCGCGTGAGCCCGGAGTGCAGCACGTCCCACGGCGCCAGCCCGACGTCGCCACGCACCATGAAGGCCAGCGAGACGCCGTAGGCCACCAGGCCGACGTACAGCTGCGGCAGCCGGCGGCCGAGGCGGCCGGTGCGCAGCTGGGCGATCGGGCCGAGGTCGGCGAGCTGCGGGGGCGCGGTGGCGATCGTGGTCACGCATCCATGGTGACCACGATTGGCCTTCTCTGAAATAGCCAATCGTGGAAGAGTGGCCTGCATGACCCGCCTCATCGGCGCCGGCCGGGTAGCCACCCTGGTCGGCGAGTTCGACCGCTCCCCCGCGTACGCCGGCCTGGCCGACGCCCTGATCCTGCTGATCGGCGACGGCCGGATCTCGGTGGACACCCGACTGCCGAGCGAGCGCGAGCTGACCGAGGCGCTCTCGGTCTCGCGGACCACGGTCACCCGGGCGTACGCCGCGCTGCGCGACGCCGGGTACGCCGAGGCGCGGCGCGGTGCCGGGACGTTCACCCGGGTGCCCGGCGGCCGCAGCCGCGCCCACGACCGGGCGCTGCTCCCCCGGCCCGGCGACGGCGACGCGATCGACCTCAACTGCGCGGCCCCGTCCGCCCCGCCCGGCATCGCCCACGCGTACGCCGACGCCGCGGCCGACCTCCCGGCGTACCTCGGCGGGCACGGCTACTTCCCCGCCGGGCTACCCAGCCTCCAGGCGGCCATCGCCGCGTCGTACGACGACCGCGGCCTGCCCACCTCGCCCGACCAGATCATGGTGACGCCGGGTGCGCTGACCGCGGCGTCGGTCGTCGCGCAGGCGTTCAGCGGGCTGGGCGACCGGGTGCTGGTCGAGACGCCGACCTACCCCAACGCGACCGACGCGCTGCGGCACGCCGGCGCGCGGCTGACGCCGAGCCCGGTCGACCCCGACGGCTGGGACCTCGACGCCGTCGCGGCCACCCTGCGCCAGACCTCGCCGCGGCTGGCCTACCTGATCCCCGACTTCCAGAACCCGACCGGGCACCTGATGACCGACGAGCAGCGGGAGGTCTACGCCGCGCACCTGCGCCGCGCGCACACCGTCGCCGTGGTCGACGAGGCCCACCAGGCGCTCCCTCTCGAGGGGCAGCCGATGCCGCGCCCGTTCGCGTCGTACGCCCCCGACGCGATCACGATCGGCAGCGCCAGCAAGTCCTTCTGGGGCGGCCTGCGCCTCGGCTGGATCCGCGCGCCCCGCGGTCAGATGGAGCGCCTCACCCAGGCCCGGGTCAGCATGGACCTCGGCGCCCCGGTCCTCGAGCAGCTCGTCCTGGTCCGCCTCCTCGCCGACGCCGACGAGATCCTCGCCGCCAACCGCCTCCGCCTGCGCGCCCAGCGCGACGCCCTCGTCACCGCCGTCCGCGACCAGCTTCCCGACTGGACCTTCCGCCTCCCCACCGGCGGCCTCGCCCTCTGGTGCGAGCTCCCCGGCGCCTTCGGCACCGCCCTCGTCACCGAGGCCGAACGCCGCGGCGTCATCATCGCCCCCGGCCCCGTCTTCGCCGCCGAAGGCGGCCTCGACCGCTTCGTCCGCATCCCCTGGACCCGCCCCGTCGACGAGATGACCGAGGCCGTACGCCGGCTCGCGGCAGCGTGGTCCGTCGTCCGGGAGCGACCCACCTCGTCGAGCCGCTCCACCCGCGTCATGGTGGCCTGAGTTCCGGATGAGTGCACGTCAAATCGTCGCGATCGAGCCTCAGGCGCGGAGGGTCGACCCGTGCCCGGTGACACCACCAGGTACGCCTGACAATCGGGCCCGCGCGGCCTCGCCCGTCGCACGACACGTCCACCTTGCGTCCGACCGGGCTCAAACAGTCTTAGCCTGACCAAGCGCAAGAGGCGCACACAGAGGGGTTGCACATGTCGAACACTCCAGCCGGCTGGTACGACGACGGTTCGGGAACGGGCGCAAAGCGCTGGTGGGACGGCCAGACTTGGAGCGACGAGCTCCAAGCGCCAGCCGAGGGCGGTGGCATCACTGGAGTCGTCACCCGGATCCAAGAGAGCGCGGTTGCTGGCGCCCAACCCCGGCCCGCTGCGCAAGGCGCGAGCTACGTGGTGCTCCAGGTCATCCTCAAGGAGAAGCTCTGGGGCACAGGCTCGGGCAACCTCACCGAACTGGAAGGCGTACTGAACCGTCAAGCCGCTCTCGGGTATCGGCTGCACACGATTACCACCGCCGCGTCCGGCAGCAAGGGACTCGGCGGTGGGGACCGTATTCAGGCGACCATGGTGTTTGAGAAGGTCGTATAAATCTTTCCGCCGCTTCTAGGACGTGCGACCCGCCGACGAGCGGCTCACCACGAGGTCGGCAGGTGGTATCCCTGCGGCGTCAGATAGTCACGAAGAGCGCGGGTCGCGAGCCACGGCTTGGCCGTCAGCATCGGGACCAGGTCGAGCATCGACACGGTGCTGTCCAGGAGATCCGCGACCGGAGTCGCGATGACTGCCGCCACCTCCTCGATCAGCTCGTCAGGCGACATCGCCTCGTACATGTCTGCGTCGAGCAGGCTGATTCCCGGGATCTCGGTTGTCGTGATCCCGTCCGGGCGGATCCTCTGGATCGACGGGATCACGTCGGCCTGTTCCGCACGCATCGTCAGGCAGCACTCGTGCTCGGGACGAAATCCTTTGTCGGGCACGGCGGGTCCCAGCCCAGGTTGAGGTAGCGGCTGCCGCCTCCCCAGGACGACTTCTGCAGGTTGACCACTTGGTACTGATTCGCAGACGTGGTGCGGAACCAGTTGCGTCCGCGCTTGCGGAAGCCGCGCGACTTGAAGACCGTCGCCATCGTCGACTCGATGAGCTCAGCTCCACCCACTTCGCCAGCCTTGCACAGCCGCGAGCTCTGAGCTCGCTAAGCGGACCGGCTCCGTCACGACCTACCTATTCGGTCGGCGTCGGGCCGACCGCCAAGTCCTCGTCGCTCGCCTCAACCGCACGGATCGGCGGTGTCCCAGCCGACCCGGCGGACTTCACGCGACGGAGGCGTTCATCCGCCTTGCGGTCGGCCCGCCCGTCAGCACGCCGTCGTGAGACGGCGACGACGATGCCGCTGCGCTGGCGGGTCTCGAGGTCGTCGGTGAGGCCGGTGCGGAAGTACGAGGCGGCCTCCCTGACCGCCTGGTAGTGCTGCGCGGCCTTCTCCTCGTCCATCGACAGCACGGCATCGAGGACGACCTGGAGGTGCTCGTACCTGGCCCGGGCACGACTCGACAGGTAGAGGCCGCCGGCGCCGTAGTACCAGGTGCGCAGGTCCTCGTGGAGGCGGAGGAACTCCTCGCGGCCGGCGTCGGTGCGCGGCCAGCGGGAGACGACGCCGGTGCGCTTCCAGACGGCGGGGTACGTCGCCATGCGCTGGGTGCGTACACCCTCGGCGACGTGCTCACGGCCGGACAGCCAACTGTTGACCATGGCCAGCACAGCCGCAGTGACGAATCCGATGGCCGCTGCCACGAGGGCGTCCATGGACCTACGGTGCCACCGCCGGCGCGAGCGGTCCAGGAGGGCGAGGGACTAGACCGGTCACACGGGAGCACAGACGTTCCTACACTCTGCCCATGCGACTCGATGAGTACCTCAGTGCGGACGCCACCACGCTGGCCGGCCTGGTGGCCGGCAAGGAGGTGACCGCCGCCGAGCTGCTGGCCCTCGCCCGCGAGCGCGCCGACCAGGTCAACCCGAAGATCAACGCGATCGTCCGGACGCTGGACGAGGTGGCGGACGCGCGCGCAGTGGAGTCCCTGGAGGGTCCGTACGCCGGCGTGCCGTTCCTGGTCAAGGACCTGGCCCAGGAGTACGCCGGCTTCCCGACCACCAGCGGCTCGCGCTCCCTGGAGCACGACGTGGCCGACGAGCACGCCCTGCTCACGCAGCGCCTGCTCGACGCCGGGACGGTCATCTTCGGCAAGACCAACACCCCGGAGTTCGGCGCGAAGGGCATCACCGAGGACGAGCTGCTGGGGCGGGCGCGCAACCCGTGGAACCTCGACCACACCCCCGGCGGCTCCTCCGGCGGATCCGGGGCCGCGGTGGCCGCCGGCATCGTCCCGGCCGCAGGCGCGAACGACGGCGGCGGGTCGATCCGGATCCCGGCGGCCTGCAACGGCCTCGTCGGGCTGAAGCTCAGTCGCGGGCTCACGCCGTACGGTCCTCAGACCAGCGAGTCGATGTTCGGCATGGTCACCCAGGGCGTGGTCTCGCGCACGGTCCGCGACACCGCCGGCCTGCTCGACGCCGTCGCGGGTGCGCCGACGCGCTACGCGGCGTACGTCGCTGCCAGGCCCGAGCCGTTCCTCGAGGGACTCGACCAGGCGCCGGCGCGCCTGCGCATCGGGTTCACCACCGCCTCGGCCATCAACCCCGATCCGGACCCGGAGGCGATCGCGGCCGTCGAGAAGGCAGCCGCTCTCCTCACCCAGCTCGGTCACGAGGTGGAGCCGGTTGCACCGCCCCACGACGACGAGGCCCTGGCGCGCGACTTCCTGACGATCTGGTTCGCCCAGCTCCACGGGCAGATCACTGCGATCAAGCGCAGGCTCGGCTCTCCCGACAGCGCCTTCGCGGCCGACTCGCTCGCCGTCGCCGAGATCGGCCGGTCCGCCGGTGTCGGGGCGCTCTTCCAGGCGCTGGACAACGTCAACCTCTACATCCGCGCGCTCGCCGACTTCCACGACCGCTACGACCTCCTGCTCACGCCGACGCTGGCCAAGCCGCCGCTGAAGGTCGGCTCCGTCGACACACCACCCCTGCTGCAGAAGGCATCGCGGGTGATCGCCAAGGTGCACGCCGGCAAGCTCCTCAACGCGACCGGCGTCCTGGACCAGCTCATCACCGACAACCTCGGCTGGGTCCCCTACACACAGCTCGCCAACCTCACTGGCCGGCCGGCGATCTCGGTGCCCCTGCACTGGACGACGTCCGGGCTGCCGCTCGGGGTGCAGTTCGTCGGCCCGCTCGGCTCCGACCGCCTGCTGGTCCGGCTCGCGGCGCAGCTGGAGGAGGCACAGCCGTGGTTCCACCGGTACGCCGCCCTGGACCCCGCGCTCACGCCCTGAGCGGGGTACAGCCCGGCGTCAGCGCTCAGTCCGCGGCGACGGGGAGCGTGTTGACCTTGCAGTGCGCGCGGGGCAGGACCAGGAAGGCGTAGCGATCGTCGGGCCGGGAGACGAACAAGCTGTTGGCGGCGGACGCGTCCAGGTCGGCGAAACCCTTCAGCGCCTCGCCGCCAGTCACCGCCACGTCCGTGGTGTCGCCACTCTGCTCGAAACGCACGGTGCGGGTCTCGCCCTGGTCGCCGTCCCCCAGCCCGACCTGGGCGACGACCTGGTCGCACTGCTGGGCGAGGTTCCAGTAGAGGTAGGAGCTCTCGCCCATGGCGAAGGTGTGGGCGGGCGGCTTCCCACCTCCGATGGTCGTGGTCTCGTAGGCACCGCGGCCCACGACGCCGCCACCGGTCAGGTACGGCTGGTCGTACAGGTCGAGCCAGCGCCAGGACTGCAGGGCGACGGTCTTGCTGGTGCCCTTGCCGACGGTCTTGCTCCTCGGCACGACGACCCGGTAGGAGGTGGTGCCGGCGCTGGCGACCTTGGCCTTGTACGTGTACTTGCCCGTCTTCGTGGTCGTGGTGGTCCCGAGGCGCTTCCAGGCGCTGCCGTCGGTGCTCACGTCGACGCCGACCTTCTTCTTGCCCGCGCCGCGGCCGGAGACCTTGCCCGTCAGGACGGTCACCTGCCCGACGTCGGCAACGCTGCGACTGGAGGCGAGGGTGACCTTGTAGACGCCGGCGGCCGTTGCCGGCGCGACGGCGAGACCGCTGCACGCGACGAGAACGGCGACCACGGCCAGGGCAAGACGGTGCATCGATCCTCCTGGGTCGGCAGCAGGCTGCCGTCGGATGTCCAGCTCGGTGCGGACACCCTAATGTCCGCGACGGTCACCCGTGGTCGATCGCGGGACCCTCCCCTGGGCGAGTGTCGGTGTCCTGGTGCATCCTCGTGTCATGGTCGACGAGGACACGATGGAGCTCATCCACCGCCGCATGCGCAAGCTCGACGAGTTCGTGACGCCCGGTGCGGCGTCCAAGCGGGTGGGCTACGACCGGTCCACCCTGAGCGTCGCGTTCCGGGAGGGGCTCGCGCGCGGGTGGTACGAGACCCGCGGCAGCGCGAAGTGGAAGAACCCGCAGACCGGCGCCCCGGCGACCGAGTACCGGGCCGTGCCCCGCAAGGGCTAGCCGGCCGGCTCAGACCAGGTCGACGGCGCGCACCGAGTCGGCCTCGATGGCGTGCTGCAGGTCCGCGAGCACGTCGGCGGGGATGGCGGAGTCGACGGAGAGCGCGACCAGCGCCTGGCCGCCCTTGCTGTCGCGGGAGACCTGCATGCCGGCGATGTTGATGCCCGCCTCGCCGAGGATGCCGCCGACGGTGCCGACCATGCCCGGGCGGTCGCCGTACGTGAGGAAGGCGAGGTGCTCCGTGGGCTCGAGGTCGACGTCGTACCCGTTGAGCTCGACCAGGCGCTCGCGCTGGTTGATGCCGACGAGGGTGCCGCTGACGGAGACCTGGGAGCCGTCGGCGAGGGTGCCGCGGATCGTGATCAGGTTGCGGTGGTCGGGGCTCTCGGGGTCGATGACCAGGCGCACCGCCATGCCACGCTCGGCGGCGAGGAGCGGGGCGTTCACGTAGGAGACCTGGTCCTCGACGATGTCGGCGAAGATGCCCTTGAGGGCCGCGAGCTCGAGCACCTTGACGTCGTAGTCGGTGATCTCGCCGCGCACCTCGACGTCGACCTGCTGGGCGACCTCGCCCGCGAGGCCGGTGAAGACCCGGCCGAGCTTCTCGGTGAGCGGGATGCCGGGACGCACGTCCTCGGCGATCACGCCGCCCTGCACGTTGACGGCGTCCGGGACCAGCTCGCCCGACAGCGCGAGCCGCACCGAGCGGGCGACCGAGATGCCGGCCTTCTCCTGCGCCTCGTCGGTCGAGGCGCCGAGGTGCGGCGTGGCGACGACGTTCTCGAGCTCGAAGAGCGGGCTGTCGGTGCAGGGCTCGGACGCGAAGACGTCGAGGCCGGCGGCCGCGACCCGGCCCTCCTTGAGGGCGGCGTACAGCGCGGGCTCGTCGACGATGCCGCCGCGGGCGGCGTTGACCAGCACCAGCGACGGCTTGACCTTGGCGAGCTGCTCGACGCCGACCAGGCCGACGGTCTCGGGAGTCTTGGGCAGGTGCACCGACATGAAGTCGGCCTCGGCGAGCAGGGTGTCGAGGTCGACCAGGCGCACGCCCATCTGGGCGGCGCGGCCGGCCTGGACGTAGGGGTCGTAGGCGATCACCTTCATGCCGAACGCCGAGAGGCGCTGGGCGACGAGGACGCCGATCCGGCCGAGGCCGACGATGCCGACGGTCTTCTCGTAGAGCTCGACGCCGGTGTAGCGCGAGCGCTTCCACTCACCGGCCTTGAGCGCGGCATGGGCGGGCGAGACGTGCCGCGCCGCGGCCAGCATCAGCGCGACGGCGAGCTCGGCGGCGGAGACGATGTTGGAGGTCGGCGCGTTGACGACCATGACGCCGGCCTGGGTCGCGGCCCGTACGTCGACGTTGTCCAGCCCGACTCCCGCGCGGGCGACCACCTTGAGGCGGGTCGCGGCGGCCAGCGCCTCGGCGTCGACCTTGGTGGCCGAGCGGACCAGCAGGGCGTCGGCATCGACGATCGCCGCCAGCAGCTCTCCCCGGTCGGCGCCGTTGCAGTGGCGGATCTCGAAGTCCGGGCCGAGCGCCTCGACGGTGGCGGGGCTCAGCTCTTCGGCGATGAGTACGACGGGCATGCTCACAGCTGTTCGTCCTAGCGGTGGTGCGGCTTCGGATGGCCGGTGACCGGCCGGGCACGACGCTGTGCTGTCCCGCGACTCTACCCCGCCGGTGTCGGGAAATGCGGTGGCGTCCGGCCGGGTCGGTGCCTACCCTGGCGAGGTCGTATCCCCTCCCCCCGGCAGGTCGCGTTGAAGCTCTGAGGTGCCGTCCGTCCACCACCTCTCAGGAGCTCCGCCATGCCCGCACCCACCTCAGTCATCGCCGCGTCCGGCCTCACCTTCGCCTGGCCCGACGGCACCCCGGTCCTCCGCGACCTCGACCTCCTCGTCTCCCCCGGCCGGTCGGGACTGGTCGGCGTCAACGGCGCCGGCAAGTCCACCCTGCTGCGCCTCGTCGCCGGGAGCCTGACGCCCACGTCCGGGCACCTGGCCGTCAACGGCACGGTCGGCTACCTGCCGCAGGACCTCCACCTCGACGCGCAGCAACCAGTCGTCGACTTCCTGGGCATCGGCGCGGTGATCCGGGCGATCCAGGCCGTCGAGGGCGGCGCCACCGACCCTGAGCTGTACGACGTCATCGGCGACGACTGGGACGTCGAGGACCGGGCCGTCGCCGAGCTCGGCCGTCTCGGGCTCCCCCGCGACGTCATCGACCGGCGGCTCGGCCAGCTCTCCGGCGGCGAGGTCACCCAGCTCGGGCTGTCGCGGCTGCTGCTCCAGCGTCCCGACGTGCTCGTCCTCGACGAGCCCACCAACAACCTCGACGCCGACGCCCGGCACCGGCTCTACGAGGTGGTCGAGGGCTGGACCCGGTCGCTGCTCGTGGTCAGCCACGACCGCGACCTGCTCGAGCGGATGGACCGGATCGGCGACCTGCGCGGCGGCTCGGTCCGCTGGTACGGCGGCGGCTACTCGTCGTACGCCGCCCAGGTCGCGGCCGAGCAGGAGGCCGCGGAGCACGCGGTCACCGCGGCGCGCTCCGACCTCCGCCGGCAGCGCAACGACCGCGCCGAGGCCGAGCGGCAGCTGGCCGGTCGACGCCGGCAGGCCAAGAAGGCCGAGGCCAGCGCCGGGCTCGGCAAGGCGCAGATCAACTACAAGCGCAACCGCGCCGAGGCGTCGGCGGCAGGCCTGCGCGGCGTGCACGACGCCCGGCTCGAGCAGGCCCGCGAACGCCTCGACGCCGCCGAGTCCCGGCTGCGCGAGGACCGCGAGATCCGGGTCGACCTGCCCGGCACCGAGGTCCCGCGCGGTCGGGTCGTGCTCGAGAGCGACGACCTGGACATCAGCGGACCCGACCGGGTCGGGGTGGTCGGCCCCAACGGGTCCGGCAAGACGACGCTGCTGCACCGGCTGGTCGACCACGCCCAGGTCCCGGTGGCGCTGCTCCCCCAGCGCCTCGACCTGCTCGACGACGACGACACCGTGGTCGGCAACGTCGCCGGGCGGGCGCCCGGCGCGGACCCCAACACGGTGCGCGCCCGGCTCGCACGCTTCCTCTTCCGGGGCGGCGCGGCGGACCGGCTGGTGGGCGAGCTCTCGGGAGGCGAGCGCTTCCGCGCGACGCTGGCCGCGCTGCTGCTGGCCGATCCGCCGCCCCAGCTGCTGCTGCTCGACGAGCCGACCAACAACCTCGACTTCGCGTCGTACGACGCCCTGGTCTCGGCGCTGGAGTCCTACCGGGGCGCGCTGGTCGTGGTCAGCCACGACCCGGCCTTCCTGGAGGACATCGGGGTCGAGCGCATCGTCGACCTGGCTGAGAGGGTGTGAGCGTGTACCTGGAGACCGAGCGACTGATCATCCGTCTGTGGCGCTACGACGAGGCCGACCGGCTGCTCGACCTGCTGAGCCGCCTCGAGGTCGTGAAGTGGCTCGGCGACGGGCCGCCGCAGCCGATGAAGGACCTCGACGAGGCGCACGCCCGGATCGACCGCTACACCACGCGCGACAACCCGCCGCTGGGGATCTGGGCGATCGAGCGGCGGAGCGACGGCGTCGTCGTCGGCACCGCGCTCCTGGTGCACCTCCCCAACGACGACGACGGCGCCGTCGAGATCGGCTGGCACCTGCACCCCGACTCGTGGGGCCACGGCTACGCGACCGAGGCCGCGCGGGCCGTGCTGGCGCACGGGTTCGCGGGCGGGCTGTCCGAGATCATCGC
Organism: Nocardioides conyzicola; assembly: GCF_039543825.1. Classification (NCBI taxonomy): domain Bacteria; kingdom Bacillati; phylum Actinomycetota; class Actinomycetes; order Propionibacteriales; family Nocardioidaceae; genus Nocardioides; species Nocardioides conyzicola. The sequence continues at coordinate 259,182 of NZ_BAABKM010000001.1, forward strand.
GGTCAGCCACACCGACAACCACCCGTCGCAGGCGGTGATGCGCCGGCTCGGCATGGAGGACCGGGGCATCGTCGAGCGGTGGTACGAGGGCGAGTCGGCGTACTTCGCGATCACCCGCGAGCAGTGGGCTGCTCAGGCGAAGAGCGACTGACCGACGTACTCCCCCGGGCCGATGCCGGGAGGTACGGCGAACAGCGCGGAGCCGGTGACCTTGAGGTACTCCATCATCGCGTCGTGCTTGGCCATCGTGTTCTGGATCGGGATGAAGTGCGTGTCCGGGTCCGTCACGTAGGCGATGAAGAACAGCCCGGCGTCCAGGCCGCCCAGCGGGTTGGACCCGTCGACGAAGTTGTAGCCGCGCCGCAGCATCCGGGCGCCATTGTTGAAGTCGGGGTGGACCAGCCGGACGTGCGCGTCCTCGGCGATGACCGGGCCGGTGCTGCCCGGCATGTCGAAGTCGGGCTCGGTGAACTCGGTGCCGCCGGACAGCGGGGCGCCGGTGTCCTTGGTGCGGCCGATGAAGTCCTCCTGGTCGCCCAGTGACTGCCGGTCCCAGATCTCGATATGCATGTTGATCCGGCGCGCGACCAGGTAGGAGCCGCCCGCCAGCCAGTCGGCCTGGGCGTCCGCTCCCGGAGCGACCCAGACGTGCTTCTCGACGTCCTTCTTCTCCTGGGACTTGATGTTGGCCGTGCCGTCCTTGAAGCCGAAGAGGTTGCGCGGCGTCGACTGCGCGGTCGAGGTCGTCGAGGTCCGGCCGAAGCCGAGCTGCGACCACCGGACGGCGACCGTGCCGAAGCCGATCCGGGCCAGGTTGCGGATCGCGTGCACCGCGACCTGCGGGTCGTCGGCACACGCCTGCACGCAGAGGTCGCCGTACGACTTGTCGGGATCGAGCACGTCGGCCGGGAAGTGCGGCAGCGTGCGCAGCGCCTTCGGCTGCCGGTCGGCGAGGCCGAACCGGTCCTTGCCGTCGTCGTCGCGGAAGAGCGTGGGCCCGAAGCCGAACGTGATCGTCAGACCGCCGGCGTCCAGCCCGATCGCCTCGCCGGTGTCGTCGGGCGGGAGGTTGATCGAGCCCTGGGTCGGGCCGATCTCGCCCGCGGGCAGGCCGCGGGTCATCCGGTCGGCGGCCGCGGTCCAGGCCGTCAGCAGGGCGATCAGCTCGTCGCGGGAGTCGGTGGTGACGTCGAACGCGGCGAAGTGCAGGCGGTCCTGGGCGGGGGTGGTGATGCCGGCCTGGTGGGCGCCGCGGAACGCGTACTCCACGCGGGCGTCCGGGTGCGGCGCACCGTCCGCGGCGGTCGAGCGACCGGCGGCGTACGCACCCGCGGCGAGGCCGGCGGCGGCAACGCCACCGCCGACCAGTCCGCGTCGGGAGACTCCGGTCAGGACAGCACCGCCGCGGTGAGCTGCGACAACGGCTCGGAGAGCGCGTTGACGGCGTTGGCCAGGTCCTGGACCTCGTCCGGCGTCAGGTCGTCGTAGAACGTGAAGCCGGTCGCGGTCTTCTGCGCGTCGAGCAGCTTCTGCAGGTCGGCGAAGCGGGTGGTCAGCGTCTTCGCGAGCGCCGGGTTGGTCTGCTCGACGATCGGCTTGAGGCCCTCGAAGCCCACGCGGGCACCGTCGACGTTGGCCTGGAAGTCCCACAGGTCGGTGTGCGACCAGTACTCCTCCTCGCCGGTGACCTTGCCCGAGGCGACCTCCTCGAGCAGGCCGCGGGAGCCGTTCGCGATCTGGTCGACGGTGTAGTCGAGGCCCTGGACGCGCGTGTCGAGGGTGGTGATGTTCTTCATCAGGTCATCAGCGTAGGTCGCGCGCTGCTGGGGCGTGAGCGGGGTGTAGTTCTTCGCCAGCTCGGGCCAGAGGTCCTTCTCGATCCGGTGCCAGCCGGTCCACTTCTCGCCGGGCTCGAGGTCGGCCTCGCGCGCGTCGGTCTTCGGGTCGAGGTCACCGAAGGACTCGGCCACGGTCTCGATCCGCTCCCAGTGGGTGCGGGCCTCGGGGTAGAGCGTGCGAGCGGCGTCGTCGTCGCCGGCCTTGTAGAGCTTGACGAACTCCTGCGTCTTGGCCACCAGCTGGTCGGACTGGTCCTGGACGTACGCCGAGTAGTTGGCCAGCGCGGTGTCGACCAGCTGCTGGTCGTCGGCGGAGACGGTCGGCTCGTCGCCGGACTTGGTGACGGTGAAGTCGGCCCGGATGCCGTCGCCCTTCATGCCCGGCTTGCAGGCGGTGAAGTAGGTGCCGGCCGGCGCGTTGACGACCAGCTGGCGGGAGAGCTGGGGGCCGACGTTCTCGACCTCGGCGACGATCCGCAGGCCGTCGTCGCCGAGCAGGTAGAACTCCGTGACCTGCGAGCCGTCGTTGGTGACGTTGAACGTGACCGTCCCGGCCGGCACCTTGGCGGTCGAGACCTTGCACTCGTCGTCGGTCGACGTGACCGAGACCGAGCGTCCGTCGGCGGACTTGCCGCCGTCGTCCTTGGCGTTCTCGGTGCAGGCGGCGAAGAACGGCGTGGTGACCAGCAGTGCGGCCACGAGCAAGGGCTTGCGCATCGGAGTCTCAGTTCCTTCGGGACGGGTCAGCTGTGGACGGGGGCAGGGGCAGGAGGAGAGGTACGCCGGCGGGCGCCGCGGACGAAGAGGAACATCACCGGCACGACGTACAGGACCCAGACGGTCGCCTCGAGGACGGTGGTGGCCGGCGAGAAGTTGAAGATGCCCTTGAGCAGGGTGGCGTACCAGGTCGTGGGATCGATCGTGTCCGAGACGTCCCACGCGAGGCGGTGGAGCCCGGGCAGGACACCGGCCTCCTGGAGGTCGTGGACGCCGTACGACAGGACGCCGCCGGCGACCAGGATCAAGAAGCCGCCGGTCCAGGTGAAGAACGTGCTCAGGTTGATCGAGATGGCGCCGCGGTAGAGCAGGTAGGCCAGCACCACGGCGGTGACGATGCCGAGCGCGGCGCCCACCAGCGGCTGCCAGGTCGAGTCGGTGTCGCGGGAGACCGCCTCGGTGGCGGACCAGAGGAAGAGGGCCGTCTCGAGGCCCTCCCGACCGACGGCGAAGATCGCGACCAGCACGAGACCCCACCAGGGTCCTTCGGCGGCGTCGTCGATCTGGCCACGCAGCTCGCCGCTCAGCGAGCGGGCCGCGCGCGCCATCCAGAAGATCATCCAGGTGACGAAGACGACCGCGACGATCGACAGGGTGCCGCCGATCGTCTCCTGCGCCTCGAACGTCAGCCCGCGCGGACCGTAGAAGAGCGCGAACCCGAACCCGAGCGAGACCAGCACGGCGATCGCGACGCCGAACCAGATCCGCGGCAGCAGGCCGCGGCGCTTCGTCTTGACCAGGTAGGCGACCAGGATGCTGACCACCAGGGCAGCCTCGAGGCCCTCGCGCAGGCCGATCAGGTAGTTCGCAAGCACAAGCCGCGATGCTACGCCTGCTTTATTAGGTTTGCCTAAGCAACGTGAGGCTTACCTCACCCGAGGTCAGATCGCGCAGCCGTCGGGGCCGCACGCGTCAGCGTCGCCGCCGGCCATCTGGAGCGTCGGGTGTGACGCGGTCCACGCCTGGTCGAGGACCTGGCTGAAGACCTCGGCCGGCTGGGCGCCGGAGACGCCGTACGCCTGGTCGACGACGAAGAACGGCACGCCCGTCGCGCCGTACGCGCGGGCCTGGGCGATGTCGGCCGCGACCGCGTCGGCGTACTCGTCGCTCGCAAGGACCTCGCGGACGCGGGCCTCGTCGAGGCCGACGCTCGTCGCGGTGGCGGTGAGGACGTCGTGGTCGCCGACGTCGGCGGCGCCCTCGAAGTACGCCGAGAGCAGCGCCTCCTTGAGCTGGCGCTGGAGCGCCGGGCCACCGGTGCCGAGGGCCAGGTGGAGGAGGCGGTGGGCGTCGATGGTGTTGGTGTGCACGGTGTCGAAGAGCCGCATGGCCAGGCCCTCCTCGGCCGCGACGTCGATCAGCTGCTGCTGCATCTGGCGCATCTCGGCCTCGGGGCGCCCGTACTTGCGCGCGATCACGCCGGTGCTCAGCTCGTGGCCGTGGTGCGGCGCGGTCGGATCCAGCTCGAAGGAGCGGTAGACCACCTCGACCTCGTCGGCGTGCGGGAACGTGGACAGGGCCGTCTCGAGACGACGCTTGCCGACGAAGCACCACGGGCAGACGACGTCACTCCAGATCTCGATCTTCACGTCGGCTGAACGTCGAGCGGAGCGGTGATTTTCCTGCCTCCGCGTGTGACACCGGTATCGGTGCCGGACGTTTCCTAGTGTGAGGTCACACGAGGGAGACCAGGTGGACGTCGCGGAGTTCGAGGCGTGCTGGCACGCGCACCTCCGCCGCGTCAGCGCGTACGCCGAGCGGCACGTCGGGCGCGATGCGTCGTACGACGTCGCCGCCTCGACGTTCCTGACCGCGTGGCGGACGTGGGACGCGGTGCCCGCCGAGCCGTTGCCGTGGCTGATCGCCGTGGCGCGCGGGCACGTCCGCAACCACCTCCGCTCGCACCGACGCCGGGCGGGCCTCGAGCAGCGGCTCCGCCTCCTCGACGACGCGACCCCGTCCGCGACCGACGCCGGCACGACGGCGGCCGAGCGCTCGGACGCCCTCGCCGTACTCGCTGCGATGCCGGACGGCGAGCGCGAGGCGCTGCTGCTCGTCGCGTGGGAGGGCCTCACGACCGAGCAGGCCGCCGAGGTGCTGGGCTGCCGTCCCGGCACCCTGCGGATGCGCCTGCACCGGGCCCGAGCCCGCATCGAGGCCACCACCCCTCTCCCCCTGATCAGGAGCACCCCATGACCGTCCTCGACGACCTCCGTCCCCGTGCCGAGCACCTCACCGAGGAGCGGTCGCACGCGATGCTCGACGCCGTGCTCACGGCTCCCGACCCTCGACGCCGCCGCGGCCGCTGGATCGCCGCCGCCGGCCTGTGCGGCGCGATCGCCGCCGGCGGTGGCGCGTACGCCGGCGGCCTGGTCCCCCACATCGTGACCGAGCGCTTCGACCAGATGCGGTCCGGCGACGACGCCTGGCCCTCCCCGATCGACCACGAGCGCCAGGTCGCCGACGTCGTGCTCAGCAACGGCAAGCACGCGCGCGTCTGGTACGCCGACACCACCGACGGGCAGTGCGTGATCCGCGACATGACCGGCACCGTCACGGAGCCCGAGGGCTTCGGCGTCGGCTGCGCCCTCTGGGGCGGCTCCGAGCACGACCCGCGCCGGGGCACCTACTGGCAGACCGCGCCGGACGGGCCGGCCGTCGTGTACGGCGAGTTCGCGGGAGTCTCGGCCCACGTCGCCTCCGTCGAGGTCACCGGCCCCGGCTGGTCACGCACCTTCGCCGTCATGGACGGCGCGTTTGCCGGCGAGGTCCCGGCCGGGGACGAGGGCGACCGGGTGCGCTTCGACTACCTGGACGCCGGTGGGCGCTCGCTGGCGCACAAGTCCGACACCGTGTTGCTGGAGTCGGAGTAGCGGCATCATCGGGGCTGTGAGCTTCGACGACGACGCATGGGCGGAGCTGCTCGCGTCACTCAACCGGTGGAGCACCGCAAGCGAGCCCCGAGCCGGGCGGATCGAGGTCACAGCGCCACGCCCCGACGGGTCCACGACCTCGGTGACGATCGTGATGACTCCAGGTGAGTGGTCGGACCTCGTGTCCATCATGTACGGCGCCTCCGAGGTCAACGTCGAGGCCGCGGCCCACGACCTCCGGGCACTCGTGCTCAGCCGGCCGCCGGAGCTGGGGTACCTCGTCTACGCGGACTACCGGCTCGTGCCGTCCGCGACGCCCGGCCTCCCGGTCGATCCCGACCAGGCGCGGCTCGACGAGCTCAGCCGGCAGCACCCGGGCGGCATCCCGGGTGGGGGCTGGTCTGCTCACCGGCCCGCGAGGGGTCGACCTAGGGCCGACGGTGGAACCTGACCTTGCCGTTGGGTTGATGGGTCGTCTCGTACGTCGGGTCGTGGGCTCTCGCGTGGTGTCTCGGGCAGAGCAGTCCGCCGTTGTCGAGATCCGTCGGGCCGTCGTCGGTCCAGCGGGTCCAGTGATGTCCGTGGCAGAGCCAGGGTGGCCAGTCGCACCCCTCGGCGACGCAGCCGCCGTCTCGGATGCTCATGGCGGTGAGGTGGGCCTTGGTGAAGAAGCGCTTGGCGCGGCCGACGTCGAGGACCTCGGACTTGCCGTTGAGGACGACGGGGAGGATCCGGGCGGTGCAGGCGAGCCGGCGGACCTGGCTCGGGCTGATCTTCTCGCCGGTGTCGAGGACCCCGGCCTTCTGCAGCTTCCCGGTCAGCACGTCGAGGTCGATGTGGATGACGACGGTGGCGTCGGTGCCGCCGACCTTCGGGAGGTCCTTGGCGGAGATGCGTTCGATGAGCTCGGCGAAGGCGCGTCCCATCCGCTCGGGTCCCGGGCGGCGTTCGACCCCGGGTCCGTGGGTCGCAGCCTGATGCTTGGGCGCGGCCAGGGCGAGCAGCATCTTCTTGAACATCGCCGCCTGCAGCGTCGGAAGCGTGAACCGGCCACATGTCTTCCCGTGACCGTCGTCGGTCATGGTGAGCCGCATCGCTTGGGCTGCTTTGGCTTCTTCCTTCTCGAGGAGGTCGGCCTCATGCTGGTCCGCCAGGTCCGGGGCGACGACCTCCAACAGCCGGCGGCCGAGGATCCGCAACGTCTTGGCGTCGTGCTCGCTCGCGGCGTCGACCAGGTGCCGCTCCGCGCGGATCACCAGGTCCGGGTCCAGGCCTTGCGGTAGCTCCTTGACCGCCCGGAGGATCACGACCGCTTGCTCGGGCCGGAGGTCACCGGCGGCGAGGGCATCCCGGACCACGTCGTGGGTGTCCAGGTCGTAGCCGAGGTGCACCACCCCCGCCGCAGCCGGCCGCGTGAGCCGAGTCTGATGAGCGAGCCAGGTCGCGGTCGACGTCGCACCGACATCGGTGCCGACCTGCAGCTCGTCGGCGTGCCGCGCCACCCGGGCCCGGAGCTCCACAACCTGCGCCTCCAACCGAGTCAGCTCCACCAGCGTCGAGGCTGCCTCGGCAGAGGACATGGACCACACCGACGCGTCCACCACGGCGTCGGCAACAGCGCGCATCCGCGCGGTCGCCGTGGCCACCTGGTGGTGGGGTGTGGTCATCGCTGTCATGGGACTAGCCAAGCACTGGCCACCGACAGTCAGAGGCCTCAGAGGGCCTTATCCACAGGGATCCAGGTCACGAAAAGGTCACGATCTCGACCACGGGAAGGCGGCCGGAAAGCCGGGAGGCGACCGCAACCCACCGCCCGCCGCACCCGCGTAACTGCCTATCGGCGGCCAACCCGAGCGGACCCGCGGGCTACTGCCAGTCGGTGTCCGTCAGGCACCAGGCAACGTGACGGTGAAGATGGAGCCCTGACCGAGGTGGGAGTCGACCTCGACCCGACCGCCATGACGCTCGACGACCGTGGCGACGATGGCGAGGCCGAGCCCGGTACCGGGTTCGCTCAGGGCCTCGGGATTCTCGGTGCGGTAGAAGGCGCGGAAGATGCGCGCCTGGTCCTCCTCGGCGATGCCGAGGCCGTCGTCGGCGACCCGGACCTCGACGTCGTCGTCGCGACGGCGTACGGACAGGGTGACGGTGCCGCCGGAGGGGGTGTACTTGACGGCGTTGCTCACCAGGTTGGCGAGCAGCTGGTCGATCTCGGCCGGGTCGCCAAGGACCAGCAGCGGGCCGTCGTCGAGGTGGACGTCGAGGGTGAGCCCCTTCGAGATCGCCGTCGAGTCCAGCAGCGTGACGACGTCCTCCGCGACCTCACGCAGGTCGACCGAGATCCTCGTCAACGGGTGCCGCGGATGAGTCACCCGCGCGAGGAGCATCAGGTCGTCGACGACCTTCTGCATCCGTTCGGCGCCACGGCCCATCGCGTCGAGGAAGACCTTCGCCCCGTCGTCGATCGCGAGCCCACCGACGATCTCGAGGTTGCCGGAGATCACCGTCAGCGGCGTGCGCAGCTCGTGCGAGAGTGTCGCGAAGAGCTGGCTCCGGTAGTCGTCGAGCTCCTGCAGCTGACGCACCAGGCCACGCTCGCGCTCGAGCGCCCGGGCGGTGAGGAGCGCGGCGCCGAGGTCGTGGCCGATCTCGAGCGCCGACGCCTGCTCGACCGACGACCACACCGGCTGCGCGAAGTTGCGGGTGAGCACCAGCAGGCCGAGGCACTCCGCACCGGCACCGAGAGGTACGGCGAGCACCCGGTCGAGGTCGGCCGCCATCGTGTACTGGACGGCCTCGTCGACCAGGTCGCCCGGCAGGACCGCATCCGCCGCAGGTGCGGGCTCGTTGCCCATCACGAACACCTGCTGCTCGGCCCACAGCAGCGGAGCGATCGCGCGGGCGAGCTCGACGATCGCGTCGGGCACCTCGATGATCTCCCGCTCCCGGTCGCAAGCATGTCCTCGGTGCCGCTCGTCCCCGTCGAACATCTCGATCCACAACCCGCTGGCCTGGAAGCCCTCGACCAGTGGGGCGTGCGTGTGCACGAGCACCGCCTCCACCGAGGCCTGGGCCGGCATCGCGGCGGAGCGGATCAGCCGGCGTGCCGCATCGGCCTGGGCGACCTGGTGCACGAGCTCCTCACGCTCGAACGCGGTCAGTACGGCGCGCTCCGCCTGCGCGGCGTACCTCTCGAGCAGGTCGCGCTGCGCGGCGTCGGGACGACGTCCCGAGACCGGCTGGTCGACCGACAGCACCCCCACCAGCTCACCGTCGTCCCCGGCGAGCAGCCCGATCAGCACGTTCTCCGGGTTCCAGGAGTCGGGGTGGTCGGAGCGGTCCGGCGCCACCATCACCCAGTGCCCCTCGAGCTCGACGTGGTCGACGTCCGCGTCCAGGAATCGGTAGCGCCCCCACGTCTCGGCCCGCTCCAGGACAGGGTCCAGCACGGAGACCGGGTCCACGGCGTTCATCAGGTAGTCGCGGTACTCGTCCGGCCCGGTGTACGCGACCGTGACCAGGTCCCCGTCGAGCACCACCGACAGCGCCGCGATCTCGAAGCCGATGAGCTCGGCCACGGACTCCACCATCAGCTGGAGCACGGCGCGCGCGGACGAGTCGGACCAGCCGGTGTGGTCCGAGCTGCTAGGACGTGTCTCGTCGAACGCCACGCGAGGAACCTATCGGTGCCACGACGTGCTCCGGTCAGATGCGCTGGTGGGCGCGGCCTCCGAAGTGCAGGTACGTCGGCGCCGCGGTCGCGTCGTCCGGGTTGAAGAACACGGCCAGCAGGTCGCTGTCGGCGATCGGCACCCTCAGCAGGAACGAGTCGGACCGCTCGACGGGCACCAGCGGCAGGTCGTCCATCGGCGGCATGCTCTGCATCTCCGCGGCCGCATGGGTGACGTGGAGGCCGGCGACCAGGGACCCGTCCCCCGTCGCCGAGATCTCGAAGCTGACGCCCTCGCGACGGTAGGTGCCGACGTACCGGTCGGGGTCGTCGACCACCCGCGTCGGAAGGGCTGCGGGGTCCTGCCGCAGGCTCACGCCGAGCCGCTGCGAGAAGAGCCAGTCGGCCAGCTCGCGGTACATCGCGAGCGCGCTCTCGACGTTGGTCTGCAGGCAGAAGCCGAACCGCTGCTCGGGAGCGAGCCGCATGAAGGCGTTCTGGCCCAGCGAGTTGCCGTCGTGCCCGATGACCGCGACGTCCCCGAAGTGGTCGAGGATCCACCCCAGCCCCCACGCCTCGCCGAGGACGGTGTCGTCGACCAGGGACACCTGCGGCACCTGGGCGGCGGCGACGAGCTCCTCCGAGAGCAGCTGGGTGCCGTCGGCGGCGACGCCGCCGTCGAGGTGCAGCAGCGCGAACCGGAGGACGTCGCCCGCGCTGGCGACGAGCGACGCGCCCATCGGGCCGCACGAGCGGTAGAGCCCCCACGGGTTGCTGACGACGTGCGAGTCCGGGTCCTCCGGGTCGGGCTCGTGGCCCACCGAGAGCGGGTGCGGGATCGCGTCCTCGGCGAAGACCACCGACTGCTGGAGACCGAGTGGAGCGAGCAGCCGGTCACGCAGGGCGGTCTCGAAGACCGTGTCGCCCACGACCTCGACGAGCCGGCCGAGGATCGAGAAGCCGCTGTTGCTGTAGCTCCAGATCGAGCCGGGAGCAGCGATCTGCGGCAGGTCGCGGATGGCGTCCAGGTAGCGCGGCAGGGCATCGTCGCCGCGGCCGGTGTCGATGAAGACGTCACCGTCGAAGCCGCTCGTGTGGCGCAGCAGGTCGCGGACCGTGACGGTGTCACGGGCGTGGGTGTCGCGGACCTCGAAGTCGGGGAGGTAGCTGCGCACCGGACGGTCGAGGTCGATCAGGCCCTCGTCGACGAGCATCAGCACGAGCGTCGCCGTGTAGAGCTTGCCGATGGAGCCCGGCAGGAAGAGGGCGTCCGTCGTCACCGGGCTGCCGGTGCGGATGCTGAGCACGCCCGCCGCCACCTCGGTGATCGTGTCCCCGTCGAGCACAGCGAGCTGTGCCCCCGGGACGCGGTGCTGGTCGATGAGCTCGGCGAGCTTCTTCTCCAGATCGATCTGGGTGAGCGACACGGTTCCTCCTCGGCGTACCTACAGTGTAGGTAACTGTTAACCTACAGCGTAGGTTTGTCAAGGGGAACGAGGCGGAGATGGCGGCACTGACGCGCGAGCGGATCCTGCAGACCGCGGTCCGGCTCGCGGACCGGGACGGACCGGACGCCGTCACGCTGCGCAAGATCGCCGGCGAGCTCGGCGTCCACGTCACCTCGCTCTACAACCACGTGCCCACCCGGGACGCCGTCACCGACGGGATCGTGGAGCTGCTGCTCGACGAGGCGAAGCTCCCGACCGGACCGGTGGCCTGGGACGACTGGATCCGCCAGTTCGTCGAGGGCGTCACCGGCATCGCCGCGACGCACCCCGGCGCGTTCCACGCCCTGCGGCAGCGGCCGGTCCAGGGCGCGCGGGCCACGGCGTCCTTCGAGGTCGCCCTCACCGCGCTCGCGGAGGCCGGCTTCAGCCGCACCGACTCGTTCGCTGCCGTGAAGACGGCGTCGTACCTCGCCCTGATGATCGGCATGGAGCGGAGCATGGTCGCCCGCGGCGAGCTGCTCGAGACCCAGCTCGATGACCTTCCGGAGGAGTCCTTCCCCCTGGTGCGGTCGATCGCGACGGACGTGAGCGACTACGAGTACGTCTGGTCGTTCTCGGTGGACACTCTCGTCGCCGGGCTCCGCAGCAGGCTCACCTAGCTCCGGGCGGAGGACCGCGCCGGACAGACGTCAGCAGGTACGCCGTACCTCGGCCGCGCAACGGTCCTGTCCCGGTCCACCGATGGCCGTGTCCCGACCGCCGCGGCCGACCAGGACGTCGTTCCCCCGTCCGCCGACGAGCCGGTTGGCCCGGGCGTCACCGCGGATGACGTCGGGGCCGCTGCTCCCCAGCACGTCCTCGAACGAGCGGAGCGTCGCGCGGCCGTGCTCGGTGCGCGACCGTCCGGCCGCCAGGTCCACGACGCCGCGGTTGACGAACCGGAGGGTGTCGCGGCCGCCGCCACCGTCGAGGTCCGCGACGGCGCAGACCGCCGAGCAGGCGTCGCCCTCGCGGTTGACGACCGGGTGCAGGATCACGTCCCTGCCCGCCCCGCCGTGCACGACCAGCCGGGATCCCTGCGGCGGTAGCCCGAAGTCCACGGTGCTCACGATCGGGTAGATGCTGTCGTCGCCCGGGCCACCCTTCGCGACGCCGTTCGTCACCAGGTAGAGCTCGTCGTCCCCGGCGCCGCCCGTGACGGTGCCGCCCGCGACCGTCGCGTCGTCGTCACCGGCGCCGAGGTCCACCGAGCCGAGCCGGACCCTCGCGCTGTCGTCGCCGGCGCCCATGGCGACGTGGTCACCGTCGACGAGCACGTCCTCGGACGCCGCCACGTAGTAGTCGCCGCTGTTGTAGGTGTCCCTGCTGGCCGTCCCGACGAACGTGTCGTCGTACTTGCTCCCCATGACCGCGTGGATGCCGGTGACCGTGTCGGTCTCGCCGCCGTCGACGACGGTGCCCGCGGCGAGGTCGACCTGGACGCCCGCCGCCGCGACGTTGTAGGCCAGCATCGTCGAGCGCACGCCCGAGAAGCTGTCGGCTCCCGGCCCACCCTCGATCACCGAGTCACGGCCGGCGCAGACGATGTCGTCGCCTCCCTTGGCGTCGATCGTCACGTCGGTGAACCCGACCGAGCTGATGACGTCGGGCCCGTCGGTGCCAGTGACCGGACGACCGGTGCCGGTCGCGGCGATCGTGACGGCGTGACCTTGGCAGGTCGCCCCGGCCGCCTGCGCGGGCGTCGTCGCCACCGCGATCCCGCTCACACCGAGCGCCAGCAGCGCCATCGCGCCCATGGTCCGAGTCCTCATGTGCCAACCCCGTCGTGTCGTCGAGCCCCAGTGGACCACGTCCGGACGCTCAGCACGACGACTTCCGCTCCGCAACGCAGCGGTCCCGTCCGGGTCCGCCCACCGCGCGGTCCTTGCCCGAGCCGCCGATGAGCTGGTCCGAACCGCCACGTCCGACCAGCACATCCGCACCGTCGTGTCCTCGGAGGACGTTGGCGCGGTCGTCGCCGAGCAGCCTGTCGGCGAACCGCGTGCCGCTGACGTCCTCGATCCCGCGGATCTTGCCTCGCGCGTCCTCGTGCCGGATGCGCCCGGCGTGGAGGTCGACCACCATCCCGAAGCGGTACGTCGTGAACGCGACCGCGTCCTGGCCGGTGCCCCCGTCGAGGACGGTGCGGCAGGTGCCGGGATCGGCGCACGGCGTGGCCCAGTCCGTCCCCATGAACTGGACCTCGAACCGGTCGGCGCCGCCGTCGCCGAAGAGGCGGACGGCTCCCCTGGCCTCCTTCTTCTGCCACTGCACGCTCAGGTGGTCGTTGCCCGGCCCGCCTCGCGCCGTGCCGGAGACGCCGACCCCGACGTGGTCGTTGCCCGCGCCACCCGAGGCCGTGCCGCCGTCGACGACCCCCACGGAGTCGTTGCCGTCGCCGCCGTCCACGGTGCCGCGCGCCACCACGAGGCTGTCGCGGCCGCCTCCGCCGGTGGCGACATCCGTGTTGAGGGCCGATCCGGGGGCGTCACCACGCCCGAAGTGGTCCGCGCCGTCCGAGCCGATGAAGGTGTCCGGCCCCGGCGACCCGGTGAACTGCCAGATGCGGGTGAACGTGTCGTGTCCCTCCCCGTCGGCGGTGCCGGCCGCTACCTCGATGCGGACTCCGGCGGTCCCGCCGAAGTGGAGCTGGGTGTGCTCCGAGCCCACGATCGTGTCGTCGCCGGGGCCGGGCGTGAGGTCGGCGTACTCCACCTCGGAGATGAGCTGGTCGTCGCCCTCGCCGCCGTACGCCTTCGAGTTGTCCACGGCGTAACCACCGGCGGACGGGTCGCCGGCGAGCCGCAGGGTGTCGTCACCGGCCTCGCCGTACAGCTGGGTGGGCCCGCCGAGGCCTCCGACGATCTCGCTCTCCAGCGAGTCGTCGCCCTCGCCGCCGTGCACCACGATCTGGTGACCTGGCCCGGTGCAGATCACGTCGTCACCACCGAGCCCGTTGATCGTGAGCCGCACCCGGCCGACCCCGTCGATGACGTCCGGCCCCTCGGTGCCAGTGACCGTCGTGTCGCTCGCGGTCGCCTCGATGGTGACGAGCTGCCCCTGGCAGTAGCGGGTGGCGGCGCCCGCAGGTGCCGCCCCGACCGCCCCGGCGGCCACGACCAGCACGCCGCTGGCGAGGACTGCCGCACGCCGGGTCCACCGCTCGATGCTCAGCACGACGACTTCCTCTCCGCCACGCAGTGGTCATGGCCCGGGCCGCCCACGGCCCGGTCGCGGCCGGCGCCACCGAGGAGGCGGTCGGGACCACCTCGTCCGACCAGGAGGTCGTCGCCACCGTAGCCGTCGAACCGGTTGGCGTGCCCGTCACCGCGGATGATGTCGCGCCGCTTGCTGCCCCGCACGTTCTCCACGGCCGTGATGCTGGACCGTCCGCCCACGAAGCGGACCCGTCCGGACCGCAGGTCGACCACGGAGCTGCCGGCGCCGGCGACGTCCAGCCGGTCCGTCCCGGATCCTCCGTCGAGGGCGCCCCGCGCGCAGAACCCCGGACAGTCGCCGAGGTCATCCCCCGAGGACGCATCGGTCGAGTACGCGACGGGCGGCCACAGCACGTCGTTCCCCGGCCCGCCGCGCAGCAGGATCGGCCCTCGACCGCTCAGCTCGTCCACGTCCACGAAGCCCGCGACGACGTCGCGACCCGCGCCGCCGTCCGCAGTGCCGCCCTGGTTGACCGAAATGACGTCGGCACCGTCCCCACCGTCCATCGTTCCGCCGGTGACCGACCCGCTGTCGTCGCCGGAGCCGAGGTCGACCGTGGCGCCGTAGCTGTCGACGAAGTCGACTCCCGCACCCATCGCGACCTGGTCGCCCGGTCCGGCTCTGTAGAGGTCCGGGCCGGACGAACCGCGGAAGGTGTCGGGGTGCGCGCTGCCGCTGAGCCACCGGATCCCGTCCACGGTGTCCGTGCCCCCGGCGTGGACGACGGTGCCGGCCACGAGGTCGAACGCGACGCCCGTCTCGGAGTCCCCGTAGGACAGCTGGGTGTCGCGTCCCCCGATGAACTGGTCGTCCCCGGCGTCACCGCCGCGCAGGGTCGTCCGCTCGTTGTCCTCGACCTTCCGCGTGCTCGGCAGGTCCTCGAGGACGTCGCTGCCGGGTCCGCCGTCGAGGACCGCATCGTGTCCGGCCGTCGCGCAGATGACGTCGTCGCCGCCGTTGCCGTCCACGTGCACCTGGTCGAAGCTGCCCACGACGATCACGTCGGCGTCCTCGCTGCCCTGGAGGTTTTCGCCATCGGCGGTGGCGACGATGGTCGCCGCCTGGCCTCGACAGGTCGCGACCGCGGCGTACGCCGGCGAGACAGCGGCCGTGCCGGCACCGATCAGCAGAAGAGTCGCGGTAGCCGCGGTGAGGTGTCTCATGACCCGTACAGCGCTCGACATGGCCCCAGCGTTACATGGATTGAAATGCCGAGTCGGCGCCAGTTTTCTCAAACTGGCGCCGACTCGGGGTGGTCAGCGGGCGGAGGTGCCTTCGACGTAGTCGGAGTCGTGGCCCTTGACCCAGGCCATCAGCTTGCGCAGCTCGCGACCGGTCTGCTCGATCGGGTGGGACTCACCCTTCTTGCGGAACTCGGTGAACTCGGGCGAGCCGTTGTCCATGTCCGTGATGAAGCGCTCGGCGAACGTGCCGTTCTTGATGTCGGCGAGCACGTCCTCCATGTTCTTCTTCACGTCGGGCGTGATGACACGGGGGCCGGACACGTAGTCGCCGAACTCGGCCGTGTCGGAGACCGACCAGCGCTGCTTGGCGATGCCGCCCTCGTACATCAGGTCGACGATCAGCTTGAGCTCGTGGAGGCACTCGAAGTAGGCCACCTCGGGCTGGTAGCCGGCCTCGGTCAGCACCTCGAAGCCGTACATGACGAGCTGCGACGCGCCACCGCAGAGGACGGCCTGCTCACCGAACAGGTCGGTCTCGGTCTCCTCGGTGAAGGTCGTCTTGATGCCGCCGGCACGCAGGCCACCGATGGCCTTGGCGTACGACAGGGCGAGCGGCCAGGTGGTGCCCGACTCGTCCTTCTCCACGGCGACGAGCACGGGCACGCCGCGGCCGTCGACGTACTCGCGGCGGACCAGGTGGCCCGGGCCCTTCGGCGCGACCATGAAGACGTCGACGCCCTCGGGCGGGGTGATGTAGCCGAAGCGGATGTTGAAGCCGTGGCCGAAGACCAGGGTGTCGCCGGCGGCGAGCTGCGGCGCGATCTCCTCGGCGTACAGCTTCCGCTGGTGCTGGTCGGGGGCGAGGATGACGATGACGTCGGCCTCTTCCGCGGCCTCGGCCGGCGTCAGGACCTTGAGGCCCTCGGCCTCGGCCTTGGCGCGGCTCTTGGAGCCGGGCTGCAGGCCGATCCGGACGTCGACGCCCGAGTCGCGCAGGGACAGCGCGTGGGCGTGGCCCTGGCTGCCGTAGCCGATGACCGCGACGTGCTTGCCCTGGATCAGGGACAGGTCAGCGTCGTCGTCGTAGAACATCTCAGCCACTGGGGCTTCTCCTTCGTGTTGTTGTGCTTCAGCCCGCAGCTGGCGGGGCTGGGATCGTGACCGGGCGCAGGGTGCGCTCGGAGATGGAACGGGAGCCGCGGCCGATGGCGACCATGCCGGACTGCACGAGCTCTCGGATGCCGAAGGGCTCCAGCACGCGCAGCAGGTCGGCGAGCTTGTCAGCGTTGCCGACCGCCTGGAGGGTCACGGCGTCGCTGGCGATGTCGACGACCTTGGCCCGGAAGAGCTGGACCACGTCGAGGACCTGCCCGCGCGTCTCCGCGTCGGCCTTGACCTTCACGAGCAGCAGCTCGCGGTTGACCGAGCTCGAGCCGTCGAGCTCGACGATCTTGATCACCTCGACCAGCTTGTTGAGCTGCTTGGTGACCTGCTCGAGCGGGGTGTCCTCCACGTCGACAACGATCGTCATGCGGGAGACCTCGGGGTGCTCGGTCGGGCCCACCGCGAGCGAGTCGATGTTGAAGCTGCGACGGCTGAAGAGACCGGCGATCCGGGCCAGCACACCGGGCTTGTTCTCGACCAGCACGGACAGCGTGTGCTTCGTGTTGATGGTTGTGCTCATGGGCGGAGCTCCAGGTCGGCGTCGTCCTCGAACTGAGGAGCCAGGTCGCGGGCGTACTTGATGTCGTCGTTGCTCGTGCCGGCGGCGACCATCGGCCACACCATGGCGTCGCGGTGCACCCGGAAGTCGACGACCACGGGCACGTCGTTGATCTCCATCGCCTTGTTGATCGTGGCGTCGACGTCGTCCGGGCTCTCGCACGACAGGCCCACGCAGCCGTAGGCGTCGGCGAGCTTGACGAAGTCCGGGATCCGCTTCGAGTGCAGGTCGGTGTTGGAGTAGCGCTCGTTGTAGAAGAGCGTCTGCCACTGCCGGACCATGCCGAGCGACTCGTTGTTGATGATCGCGACCTTGATCGGGATGTCGTTGATCGTGCAGGTCGCGAGCTCCTGGTTGGTCATCTGGAAGCAGCCGTCGCCGTCGATGGCCCACACGGTCGAGTGCGGCATGCCGACCTTGGCGCCCATCGCGGCGGGCACGGCGTACCCCATCGTGCCGAGACCCCCGGAGTTGATCCACGTGTTGGGGTTCTCGTAGCCGACGAACTGGGCCGCCCACATCTGGTGCTGGCCCACGCCGGCGCAGTAGATGGACTCGGGGCCGGCGATCGCACCGAGCCGCTCGAGCACGTACTGCGGCGCGAGCGCGCCGTCGGTGGGGGTGTCGTAGCCGAGGGCGTACTTCTTCTTCACCCCGGCGAGGAGCTCGACCCAGGCCTCGTAGTCGCCGGTGTGGCCGGCGTCGGCCTCGGCCGTGAGGGCCACGACCAGGTCGCTGATGACCTCGCGGCAGTCGCCGACGATCGGGACGTCGACCGCGCGGTTCTTGCCGATCTCGGCCGGGTCGATGTCGGCGTGGATCACGCGGGCGCCGGGCGCGAACGAGTCGAGGTTGCCGGTGACCCGGTCGTCGAAGCGGGCGCCGAGGCTGATGATCAGGTCGGACTTCTGCAGCCCGGCCACCGCGGCGACCGTGCCGTGCATGCCGGGCATGCCCAGGTGCTGCGGGTGGCTGTCCGGGAACGCGCCGCGGGCCATCAGCGTGGTGACGACCGGCATGCCGGTCAGCTCGGCGAGCACCTTGAGCTCACGGGAGGCGCCGGCGCGGATGCAGCCGCCGCCGACGTAGAGCACCGGACGACGCGCCTCGAGGATGAGCTTGGCGGCTTCGCGGATCTGCTTGGCGTGCGGCCGGGTCACCGGGCGGTAGCCGGGCAGGTTGAGCTCCGTCGGCCAGGCGTACGACGTCATCGCCTGCAGCGCGGACTTCGCGACGTCGACGAGCACCGGGCCGGGGCGGCCGGTGCTGGCGATGTAGAACGCCTCGGCGACCGTGCGCGGGATGTCGGCCGGGTCGGTGACCAGGAAGTTGTGCTTGGTGATCGGCATCGTGATGCCGCGGATGTCGGCCTCCTGGAAGGCGTCCGTCCCGATCTGCGCGGCGCCGACCTGGCCGGTGATCGCGACGAGCGGGACCGAGTCCATGTGCGCGTCCGCCAGCGGCGTGACGAGGTTGGTCGCACCCGGGCCCGAGGTCGCCATGCAGACGCCGACCCGCCCGGTCGCGGCGGCGTAGCCCTGCGCGGCGTGACCGGCACCCTGCTCGTGGCGTACGAGGATGTGCCGGATCGACGAGTCCATGAGGGGGTCGTACGCCGGGAGGATCGCGCCGCCCGGGATGCCGAAGATGTCGGTCGTCCCTGCGGCTTCCAGCGACCTGATCAGGCTCTGGGCGCCTGTCATCTGCTCGCTCATCGATGTGTTCCTTCTCCTGGAGACCTGCCGTGCCTGCCCAACAAAAAACCCCTCGGCCCGGTTGGGCGGCGAGGGGATGACGTGCGCGCTCGAGTCGTTTCGGACTCAGCCCACACGTCGCGTGCGTACAAGAAGGTGCTTGCGCATGGCACCACGGTAACCGCACGCCCTCCCGACCGCATCCGAGTGTGACAGGCGTCCCAGCATCCGGGACGCCCGTCTCACTCCGCGTCGTCCGTCGAGGACGGCTCCCGGCCGTCGGCGGTGCACACGCAGACCTTGTTGCCGTGGGCGTCGGCGAGGATCCAGTACGCCGGCACGGCCCGCTCGCTGACCAGGGTCCCGCCGGCCGCGACGGCCGCCTGCACCCGCTCCTCGGCGACCTCGCGGGGCACCACGATGTCGAGGTGGAAGCGCTGCTGCACCTCCCCCGTGGCCTCGGGCGCGTGCTGGAACCACAGCGTGCTGTTGCGGCCGCCGGGGTCCATCACCTCGGTCGGGTACTGCGTGTCCTCGTAGCCGAGCACCGCCGACCAGAACGGCTTGACCTCGGCGGCGTCCGGCACGTCGAGGGCGAGCTCGAGGGTCGAGACGTCGCGCGGAGCGGAGTCGATGCCCAGCTCGGCCGCGATCGCGGAGATCCGTCGGGCCAGGTCGATGTCACGGCTGGTGACGCCGTGGACGTCGTGGCTGTACAGGTCGACGTCGACCTGGGGGTAGGTCAGCACCACGTCGGGGTGGTGGTTGGCCTCTTCAGCCGCCTCGGTGATCCGGGTGACGAGCTCGAGGCCCTTCACGAAGCTGCCCGTCGTGAAGCGGGCGTGGATCCGCTCGAGGAAGAAGCGCCAGTCGGCGAGATCCTCCGCCACGACCTGCGGGTAACGGAGCTTCTGCTTCGGGTCGCTCATGGGAGCACCACCTGTCCTATCGGTCCGGGGTTGGTCGCGATCTCCCAGCGGTAACCGTCGGGGTCACCGAAGTAACCCGTGTAGCCGCCCCACTCGCGCTCGACCGCGTCGTGCACCGGGTCGGCGCCGGCGGCCCGCGCCGTCGCGAGCACGGTGTCGACCTCGGCCGGTGTCGCGACGTTGTGGGAGAGCGTGATCGGCGCGACGCCCTCGCCACGCACGATCGGGCCGACCTCGGCCTCGAAGTGCTCGGCCACCCAGAGCGAGAGCACCACGTGCTCACCGACCTGGATCATCAGGACGTCGCCCTCGACCTGGAGGGCGGCCTCCCAGCCGAGGCCGTCGACGTAGAAGGCCCGGGACCGCTCCAGGTCTCGGACCGCGAGCGTCACGAAGCTCAACCGCTGGTCCATGCCCTCCACCTTGGCACAGCCCGCCGACATCGCTCAGGACGCCGGACGAGGGACCCGGAGCCTCGTGACCTGAGCGCCGTCGGCGTCGAAGTTGGCAGGGTCGAGCCAGCGCTCGTGCTCGGCCTTCACGGCGGGCCACTCGGCGTCGGTCACGGAGAACCAGTCGGTGTCGCGGTTGCGGCCCTTCGTGATCATGTGGTGGCGGAACCTGCCCTCGTAGGTGAAGCCGAGCCGGGCCGCCGCGCGCCGCGACGGCTCGTTGAGGCTGTCGCACTTCCACTCGAACCGCCGGTAGCCGAGCTCGTCGAACGCGTGGCGCATGCTCAGGTGGATCGCCTCGGTCGCGGCCCGGGTGCGCTGCAGCGTCCGCGCGTAGAGGACGCCCGCGATCTCGACCTGGCCGGTCGCCGGGTCGATACGGGTGTACGACGCAATGCCCTGCGCCTGCTGGCCCGTCGGCACCAGGGCGAAGGTCACCAGCTCGGCCGCCGCCAGCGTCTGCTCGATCAACGCGGACATGGCCGGTACGCCGGCGGGCGGGTCCGTCGGCCGGTAGGTCCACAGCTCCTCGTCGCCGGGGTTGCAGAGGGCGTCGTACAACGCCTCGGCGTGAGCGGTGCTCAACGGCTCGAGGCTGACGTACCGACCCGCCAGCGTGACCGGCCCGGGCCGCGGCCTGACGGTCCAGTCGGGCACGAGGTCGCCGACCTGCTGGCCGAAGGCGTTGGTCGAGGGCACGATCGCACCCTAGTGTCGGGGCATGGCCGAACGCGCTGGCATTGATCCGACCATCCCCCCGAGCGGCACCGGCTGCGTGGAGTGCGAGCAGGCCGGCGGCTGGTGGGTGCACCTGCGACGCTGCACCCAGTGCGGCCACATCGGCTGCTGCGACACCTCACCCGCCCAGCACGCCACCGCCCACTTCCACGCCACCGGTCACCCGGTGATCACCAGCTTCGAGCCCGGCGAGGACTGGTTCTGGGACTTCCCCACCGAGTCCGGCTTCCTCGGCCCCGCGCTGGTCGATGCCCAGGCCCACCCCGAGGAGCAGACCGTCCCCGGTCCCGCCGAGCGCGTGCCCGCCGACTGGCGCGACCACATCCACGAGTAGCGGCTCAGGGGTGCTCGGCGTCGTACGACGCCTGGCTCTCCTCGATGCCGGGGTTGTTGTCCACGGCCCACTCCGCCAGCGCCACCGCGGGTCCGATCAACGTGCGGCCCATCGCGGTGAGCTCGTACTCCACCCGCGGCGGGACCTCCGCGAAGACCGTGCGCGTCACGAGGCCGTCGCGCTCGAGGTGGCGCACCGTGCGCGTCAGCATCCGCTGGGAGATCCCGGGGATGCGTTGCTGCAGCTCCGTGAAGCGCAGGGACGCGCCGTCCAGCGTCGCCACCACCAGCAACGACCACTTGTCGCCGACCCGGTCCAGGATGCCGCGGATGGCGCGACCGCCGTCGCCCCGGATCAGGCAGGTCTTCTCGTACCGCGACACTCTCGACCCCCGTCCTCTCGATGTCCGTCACGCACATCCGTGTGCCTTTTGCAGACCCTCCGATCGTCACCCACGATGTGCCTACTTACAACTCGTAACCATAGGAGATCGTCGTGGAGATCGCGTACTGGATCGTGGCCGGCCTGCTCGGCGTCTTCTACCTGTACGCCGGCAGCAAGAAGGTCCTGCAGAGCAAGGAGCAGCTCGCTCCCATGATGGGCTGGGTCGACACCATCCCGATGCCGCTGGTGCGGACCGTCGGCGTCCTCGAGATCCTCGGCGCCGTCGGCCTGGTCCTGCCTCCCTTGACCGGGATCGCCCCGTGGCTCGCCATCGTCGCCGCCCTCGGCTTCCTCGTGCTCCAGGTGCTCGCCACCGCCCTCCACCTGTCACGCGGCGAGGCCAAGGTGATCGGCCTCAACCTGATCCTCGTCGTGCTCGCCGGGCTGACGGTCTGGCTCGCGACCGCTTGGTGACCGCCGAGGTTCTCAGCCAGCGACGCCGGTGAGCACCTCCGCGACCAGCCCGATGCCGCGCTCGACCTCGGCGAAGGACGTCGACAGCGGGGACAGGCCGAGGCGCAGGCCGCCGGGGTCGCGGTAGTCGGGGATGACGTCGCGCTCCCAGAGGGCGGCGGTGACCTCGCGCATCCGGGGGTGGTTGAAGGTCACGTGACCGCCGCGCTCGGCAGCGGACCGCGGCGAGGCCAGCACCACGCCGAGAGGACCGAGGACCGACTCGCCGACAGAGATCGCGTACGACGTGAGCGCGATCGACTTCTCACGGACGGCGTCGATCCCGGCGTCCGAGATCAGCGAGATCATGTCCTGCATCGCGAGCATGCCGACGACGGCCGGCGTGCCGGAGGTGAAGCGGCGGATGCCGGCGGCGGGCGCGTAGGACGGACCCATCAGGAACGGGTCGGCGGAGCCCAGCCAACCCTGGATGGGTTGGGTGAGCGACGCGAGGTGGCGGGACGCGACGTAGCAGAAGGCCGGCGAGCCAGGGCCTCCGTTGAGGTACTTGTAGGTGCAGCCGACCGCGAGGTCCACGTCCCACTCGTCCAGCGACACCGGGACCGAGCCCGCCGAGTGGCACAGGTCCCAGAGCACCAGCGCCCCCGCCTCGTGGGCGATGGCGGTCAGCTCCGGAGCGTCGGCCAGCCACGCCGACCGGTAGGCGACGTGGGAGAGCACCACGAGAGCGGTCGACGGCCCGACGGCAGCGGCCAGCAGCTCGGGCGTCACCCCGGCATCCAGCGAGACGTCGATCCAACGCAGCGTCAGCCCGCACTCCTCCGCGATGCCGGCCGCGATGTAGCGGTCGGTCGGGAAGTTGTCGCGGTCGATCACGATCTCGGTGCGTCCGGGCCGCGCGGCGACAGCGGCGCGCATCAGCTTGTAGAGCAGCACCGTGGTGGAGTCGCCGATCGTCGTCTGCCCGGGCGCGGCACCGAGGGCCACCCGGCCGAGCTCGTCGCCGATCGCCTGCGGGAGCTCCATCCAGCGCTCATCCCAGCCGCGGATCAGCCGCCCGCCCCACTCCTCCTCGACGAACGCCGCCAGCCGCGGGCCCGTCACCGCCAGCGGCCGCCCCAGCGAGTTGCCGTCGAAGTAGACGAGGTCCGAGGAGGCGCCGACGAAGCGGTCGCGGTACGACGCCAGCGGGTCCGCGTCGTCCAGCGGATGGGTCATGGCCGGACGGCCGTCAGATCACGCACGTCGGCGTACCGCTCGCGCACGGACGGCGTCGGCTCGACCTCCGTCGAGACCACGCCGGACAGCGGCCACACCGGCGGCTCGGCACCGCCCGACAGCACCCACGCGGCCTGCCGGGCAGCGCCGCGCGCGACGTACTCCCCCGGCTCGGGGACGGTCACCGGCAGCCCGAGGACGGCCGACGCGATCTCGCGCACGGCGCGGGAGCGGGCGGCTCCGCCGACCAGGATGATCCGCTCCACCGGCGTGCCCAGGGCACGGACGGCGTCGACGGCGTCGGCGAGGCCGCAGATCATGCCCTCCACGGCGGCGCGGGCGAGGTACGCCGGGTTGGCGGTCTCGAGCCGGAGCCCGTGGATCGCGCCGGTGGCGTCGGGCTTGTTGGGCGTGCGCTCGCCCTCGAGGTAGGGCACCAGCACGAGGCCGCCGGCGCCGGCCGGCGCGGACAGCGCCAGGTCGGACAGCTCCTCGTGCGAGACACCGAGCATCCGGCCCGCGGCGTCGAGCACCCGCGCGGCGTTGAGGGTCGCGACCAGCGGCAGGAACCGCCCGGTCGCGTCGGCGAAGCCGGCCACCGCACCCGTCACGTCACCGACGGGCGCGTCCGCGACGGCGCAGGCCACCCCCGACGTACCGATCGAGACGACGACGTCGCCGGCGACGGCGCCCAGTCCGAGGGCAGCGCCGGCGTTGTCGCCGGTGCCGGGGCCGAGCAGCGCGCCCGACGGCATCCGGAGGCCGGACTCGGCGGGTCCGAGCACGCGCGGCAGGACCGCGTCGTGCCCGAGGCCGAGGGTGAGCAGGTCGCGGCGGTACTCCCCCGTCGCCGGCGACCAGTAGCCCGTGCCGCTCGCGTCGCCGCGGTCGGTGACGAGCGCGTCGATGCCCGGCCCCGAAGATCCGGGGAGCCCGGCCAGCCGCCAGGTCAGGTAGTCGTGCGGCAGGCAGACCGCCGCCGTACGCGCCGCGTTGTCGGGCTCGGCGTCGCGCAGCCACCGCAGCTTGGTCACGGTGAACGACGCGACCGGCACCAGGCCCACCGCGTCGACCCACTGCTGGGGCCCGCCCAGCTCGTCGATCAGGTCGAGCGCGGCCTGCGCGGAGCGGGTGTCGTTCCACAGCAGAGCAGGACGTACGACGGCGCCGGACTCGTCCAGGCAGACCATGCCGTGCTGCTGCCCGCCGACCGCCACGGCCTCGACGTCGTCGAGGCCGCCGGCGACCTCGATCGCCGCCTGGAGGGCGTCCCACCAGGCCTCGGGGTCGACCTCGGTGCCCTCGGGATGGGACGCGTGACCACTGCGGACGACGTGTCCGGTGTCGGCGTCGCAGACGACGACCTTGCAGGACTGGGTGGAGGAGTCGACACCGGCTACGAGAGGCACGGTGCAGACCCTAGTCAACGTCTGCCAGGGTGTGCTTCGTGCGTGCTGCTGCGGGCCTCCCGCTCCCTCTCTCCCACGGTCCCTACGAGGCCGAGGTCGTCACCGTCGGGGCGTGCCTGCGGACGCTCACCCGCGACGGCGTGGACCTCGTCGCCGGCTCCGAGCCCGGCGAGATGTGTCGCAGCGCGCGCGGTGCGGTCCTGATGCCGTGGCCCAACCGCGTCGCCGATGGCGCCTACGACTTCGGCGGCCGCTCCTACCAGCTGCCGCTCAGCGAGCCCGCCAAGCACAACGCCATCCACGGGCTCGCCCACTGGGTCGCCTGGGAGGTCGCCGAGCACACGACCGACCACGTGGTGCTGACCTACGAGCTCCAGCCGCAGACGGGCTACCCGTTCGCCCTCGACCTGCAGGTCGACTACCGGCTCGGCGACGACGGACTGACCACGACCCTGTCGGCCACCAACGTCGGACCCGACACCGCGCCGTACGGCGCCGGGCTGCACCCCTACCTCACCGTCGGCCGCCGAGTCGACGAGTGCCTGCTGACCCTGCCGGCGTCGACCTGGTGCCCGATGAGCGAGCGCGGGCATGCCTCGCCGGCGCAGCCGGTCGACGGCACGGCGTACGACTTCCGCGCGGGCCGCGCGATCGGCGACCTGGTCCTCGACCACCCGTTCGGCGGCGTCGCCGACGGTGCGACGGCGACCCTGCTCGACCCCGACACCGGGCGCAGCGTGTCGCTGACCGGCCGCCAGGGCATCGGCTGGCTGCACGTCTTCACCGGCGACACGATCAAGGGCCGCGAGCGCGAGGCGCTGGCCGTCGAGCCCACGACCGCGCCGCCTGGAGCCTTCAACTCCGGCGTCGACCTGGTCGCGCTGGAGCCGGGCGACACCCACCGCGCGATCTTCACGATCGCCGGCGTCACTGGAAGCTGACGAACCGGACCTTCGGCCGGATGGCGTGCACGCCGGGCGCGCGGAGCCGGCGTACGTCCTCGTCGTAGAACAGCTTGAAGCCCATCGTGAACTGCTGCGGGCGCGCGACCGCGTGGTACGTCGCCAGCTTCTGCCGCGGCGTCCCGAACCCGTCGACGTGCTGGACCGAGGCGAGCTCCGGCCGCTGCTTCACCCGACCGATGTCGCGGATCATGTCGGTGCGGAACTGGTGCAGCACGAAGAGCTTCTGGGGCAGCCCCTCGCGCTTGGTCAGGCGAGCCAGCCACAGGGAGGTGCGGTTGATCTCGCCCGCGCCGACCTGCCCGACGGTGTGAGCGGGGACCTGCCGGGGGCCCATCCGCCACTCGGGGTCGAGCGCGAGGCCGACCCAGGGGTCGCGCAGCGCCCACTCCCACCGCTTGGCCACCTCGGGGAAGGTGGACCGGCCCGTCTGGAGGTCGAGCAGCAGCAGTGCGCCGTTGCGGTGGGCGGCCCGGATGTAGCGGCGCACCTCGGAGCGGGCGATGTCGTGGCTGTAGTCGCCGCCCGGGCCCGGGTGGCCGTCCGCGATCGTCACGATCAGCTCGTAGACGTAGCGCAGCGGCCGGCCGGGGCGGTGGAACGACGCGGCGGCGTGGTGCAGCCGTCGGTTCATGGTGTCGGGGTCGGTCTCGCCGAGCACGCCGAGCGACCCGGTCCCCCCGGTCCCGTAGTAGGCCACCAGGAAACGGTGGCCGGCGAAGACCTTCGTGCCACCACCGGGCAGCGCGTCGGTCCCGGTGGGCGGTCGGGCCGCGGGGGTCTCGACCGGGTCGACCACCGACGGGGAGGGCTCGCCCACCCGCGGAGAGGGGTCGACCGCCCGCGGTGCACCGTCGACCTCCGTGGGGTGGTTGACGCCCCAGGCGATGACGATCAGCCCGACCATCACCAGGAGGACCAGGCAGAGGACCGGCCAGCGGTTGTCCGGTGCTCGGTCGGGCACGTCAGCCGGTGATCGCGCCGTGCGCGGCGGACTGGACCATCTTGGCGTACTTGCCGAGCACGCCGCGGGTGTACTTCGGGGGCAGCGGCTCCCAGCCGACCTTCCGCTTCTCCCAGTCGTCCTCGTCGACGCCCTCGATCTCGAGCAGCCGGTTGGCCACGTCGAGGGTGATGGTGTCGCCGTCGCGGACGTAGGCGATCGGGCCGCCATCGACGGCCTCCGGCGCGATGTGGCCGACGCAGAGGCCCGTCGTGCCGCCGGAGAAGCGGCCGTCGGTGATCAGCAGGACGTCCTTGCCCAGGCCGGCGCCCTTGATCGCGCCGGTGATCGCGAGCATCTCGCGCATGCCGGGGCCGCCCTTGGGGCCCTCGTAGCGGATGACCACGACGTCGCGGGCCTGGATCTGGCCGGCCTCGAGGGCGTCCATCGCGGCGCGCTCGCCGTCGAATACCCGGGCGGTGCCCGTGAAGACCGAGTCGTCGAAGCCGGCGGTCTTGACGACCGCACCCTCCGGGGCGAGCGAGCCCTTGAGGATCGTCAGGCCACCGGTCGCGTGGATCGGGCGATCCATCTTGCGGATCACGTCGTCGTCGAGGTCGGGCGGGGCGAGGTCGGCGAGGTTCTCGGCCAGCGTCTTGCCGGTGACGGTCAGGCAGTCACCGTGCATCAGGCCGGCGTCGAGGAGCGCCTTCATCACGACGGGGATGCCGCCGATCTTGTCGACGTCGTACATGACGTACTTGCCGAAGGGCTTGAGGTCGGCGAGGTGCGGGACCTTGTCGCCGATCCGGTTGAAGTCGTCGATGGTGAGGTCGACCTCGGCCTCGCGGGCCATGGCCAGCAGGTGCAGGACGGCGTTGGTGGAGCCCCCGAGGGCCATCACGACGGTGATGGCGTTCTCGAACGCCTCCTTGGTCATGATCTGGCGGGCGGTGATGCCCTTGCGGAGCAGGTTGACCACGGCCTCCCCGGAGCGGTGGGCGAAGCCGTCACGGCGCCGGTCCACGGCCGGCGGGGCGGCCGAGCCGGGCAGCGACATGCCGATCGCCTCGGCGACCGCGGCCATCGTGTTGGCGGTGTACATGCCGCCGCAGGCGCCCTCGCCCGGACAGATCGCCTTCTCGATCCGGGTGACCTCGTCGCGGGAGATCTTGCCGGCCAGGCAGGCGCCGACCGCCTCGAACGCGTCGATGATGGTGACGTCGTGGCCGTCGACCTGGCCGGGCATGATCGAGCCGGCGTACAGGAAGACGCTGGAGAGGTCGAGCCGCGCGGCGGCCATCAGCATGCCGGGCAGCGACTTGTCGCAGCCGGCCAGCAGGACGGAGCCGTCCAGGCGCTCGGCCATCATCACGGTCTCGACGGAGTCGGCGATCACCTCACGCGAGACCAGCGAGAAGTGCATGCCCTCGTGGCCCATCGCGATGCCGTCGGACACCGAGATGGTGCCGAACTCGAGCGGGTAGCCGCCGGCCGCGTGGACGCCGTTCTTGACCGCCTGGGCAAGGCGCTGGAGGGAGAGGTTGCAGGGGGTGATCTCGTTCCAGCTCGAGGCCACGCCGATCTGCGGCTTCACCCAGTCGTCGTCGCCCATGCCTACGGCCCGGAGCATCCCTCGCGCGGCGGTCGCCTCGAGACCGTCGGTCACATCGCGGGAACGGGGCTTGATGTCGGGCTCGGTCATGCCACCAGACTATTCGCCGACCGGTCGCTCGTCTCGACCTGCCCGGCACCCGAGAGGCAGACCTCACTGCGCGCCGGAGCCGGCACCCCTAGCCTTGGTCCGTGACCCGGGTGCAGTGGAGCGACTATGACGCAGTCCTGTTCGACCTCGACGGTGTGGTGACACCGACGGCCGAGGTGCACATGCGGGCGTGGGCGGAGATGTTCAACGCCTTCCTGAAGGAGTACGACGGGCCGGGCGACACCGCGCCGTACGACGACTCCGACTACTTCGCGCACGTCGACGGCAAGCCGCGGTACGACGGGGTGCGCGACTTCCTCACCTCCCGCGGCATCCCCGCGCCGCAGGACCTCGTCGTCGAGCTCGGCGACCGCAAGAACGACGCGTTCAACGACGTGCTCGCGCGCGACGGCGTGACGGCATACCCCGGCTCGGTGCTGCTGCTGGACCACCTGCGCGACCTCGGGATGCCGCTCGCGGTGGTCTCCTCGTCGGTCAACGCGCCGGCGGTGCTGGCCGCGGCCGGTCTCGCCGACCGCTTCAAGACGGTGGTGAGCGGCGCGGTCGCCACGGAGCTCGGCCTGCCGGGCAAGCCGGCTCCGGACACGTTCCTGCACGCGGCCGAGGTGCTGGGCGCCACCGCCGCGACGTCGGTCGTCCTCGAGGACGCGGTGTCGGGGGTGCGGGCGGGGGCCGCCGGCGGCTTCGTCCTGGTCGTCGGCGTCGACCGAGGGGTCGGCGCCGCGACGCTCACCGAGGCGGGTGCGACGATCGTCGTCACGGACCTGGCCGAGCTGGTCCCGACGGGAGACGCAGCATGAAGGGCGACGCCGTGGGACCGGACCCGCTCGACCGCGGCCGCTTCCCGATCGAGCCCTGGGCGCTGATCGAGACCGGCTACCGGCCCGACGACCTCGGCGTGACCGAGACGCTCTTCTCGGTCGCCAACGGCTACCTCGGGATGCGCGGCAACCCCGAGGAGGGGCGGCCGTCGTACGCCCACGGGACCTTCCTCAACGGCTTCCACGAGACCTGGCCGATCCGGCACGCGGAGGCGGCGTTCGGCTTCGCCCGCACCGGCCAGACGCTCGTCAACGTGCCCGACACCAAGGTCATGAAGATCTACGTCGACGACGAGCCGCTGACCTTCGGCACCGCCGACCTCGAGCACTACGAGCGCTGCCTGGACTTCCGCGACGGCGTGCTGCGGCGGAGCCTGATCTGGCGCACGCCGTCCGGCAAGCGGGTCCGGATCGACTCGACGCGGATGGTCTCGATGACCCAGCGGCACCTCGCGATCCTGACCCTCGAGGTCGAGGTGCTGACCGGCGACGCCCCGATCGTGATCTCGTCGCAGATCCTCAACCGGCAGGACGGCATCGACGAGTACCGGATGCCGATGTCGGCCACCGGCGAGGTCGTCGACCCGCGCAAGGCCGGGGCGTTCGGCGCCCGGGTGCTGCAGCCGCGGATGAGCTACGCCACCGACGACCGGCTGATGCTCGGCTACCAGTGCGCCCACTCCGGCATGACGATCGCGGTCGCGGCCGACCACTCCCTCCACACCAGCGACGAGTTCGAGATCGTGTCCCGCGCCGAGGAGGACCTCGCCAAGGTGGTCTACCGGGTCGACGCGACCCAGGGCACCACCATGCGGCTGCAGAAGACGGTCGCCTACCACTCCTCGCGCGGCGTTCCCGTCCGCGAGCTCTCCGACCGCTGCGACCGCACCCTCGACCGGGCGGCCCGGCACGGGCTCTCGCACTACGTCGCCGACCAGCGGGCCTGGTACGCCGACTTCTGGGCCGCGGCCGACGTCGAGATCGCCGGGGAGACCGACGAGCTCCGCGCGGTCCAGCAGGCGACCCGCTACAACCTCTTCAGCCTGGCCCAGGCGAGCGGCCGCATCGACGGTCTCGGCGTACCCGCCAAGGGCATGACGGGGTCGGGCTACGAGGGCCACTACTTCTGGGACACCGAGGTCTACGTGATCCCGTTCCTCACCTACACGCAGCCGGAGGTGGCCCGCAACGCGCTGCACTTCCGCTCGGTGATGCTGCCCGCGGCCCGCGAGCGCGCCCGGGAGATGGCGCAGAGCGGGGCGATGTTCCCGTGGCGCACGATCAACGGCGAGGAGGCCTCGGCGTACTACGCGGCCGGCTCCGCGCAGGTGCACATCGACGCCGACATCGCCTGGGCCCTGATCAAGTACGTCCGCGCGAGCGGCGACGAGGGCTTCCTGGTGCGCGAGGGCATCGACATCCTCGTGGAGACCGCGCGGATGTGGGCCGACCTGGGCTTCTGGCGCAGCAACGGCGACGACTCCTTCCACATCCACGGCGTGACCGGGCCCGACGAGTACACGACCGTCGTCAACAACAACCTCTTCACCAACGTGATGGCGCGCTTCAACCTCGAGCAGGCCGTGGCCTCGGTGGAGCGCATCCGCGACGCCTACCCGCAGGACTACGTCCGGGTGGCCGCCCGGCTCGGGCTGTCCGACGAGGAGACCGAGGAGTGGCGCGCCTGCGCGGAGGGCATGACGATCCCGTTCGACACGGGTCTCGGCATCCACCCGCAGGACGACTTCTTCCTCGACCGCGAGGTCTGGGACCTGTCCAAGACGCCGTCGGAGCTGCGGCCGCTGCTCCTGCACTACCACCCGCTCGTCATCTACCGGTTCCAGGTGCTCAAGCAGGCCGACGTCGTGCTCGCGCTCTTCCTGCAGGGCGACCGCTTCTCGCTGGAGGAGAAGCGCGCCGACTTCGAGTACTACGACCCGATCACCACCGGCGACTCGACCCTGTCGGCCGTCGTGCAGTCCGTGATCGCCGCCGAGGTGGGCTACCACGAGGCAGCACTGCACTACTTCCACGAGTCGTTGTACGTCGACCTGATGAACCTGCACGGCAACACCGTCGACGGTCTCCACATCGCGTCGACCGGCGGCGTGTGGAGCGCCCTGGTCTTCGGCTTCGGCGGCATGCGCGACCACGCCGGGCTGCTGAGCTTCGACCCGCGCCTGCCCGTGTCCTGGCCGGCGCTGCGCTTCCGCTTCTGCTGGCGGGGCTCGCGGGTGCTGGTCGAGCTGACCGAGGACCGGATCACGTTCTCGCTCCCCGACCCCGACTCGGCCGACGTCGACCTCAGCGTCCGCGGCACGTCGTACGTCGTCACCGCGGCGGCGCCGCTCGTGGTCGAGCTCGACGGCCAGGGCGACCGGATCGACGGGCTGCTCGGCGACCACCCGGTCATCGGCGGCACCCGCGCCGATGGCAGCACGATCACCGCCGGCGTACCCGACCCGATCCTGCCGCCGGAGGAGTTCGACAACACCGGCGAGCTGCCGATCTACGCCCCCGAGACCACGGTGCACCAGAGCTCGCAGTTCTGAGGCGACGGTCGCCGGGACGTCAGGACTCGAGCACTGCCTTGAGGCGCGCGAGTCCCTTGTCGAAGTCCTTGCCGACGAGCCGATCCATGGAGACGACCTTGCCGAGGACGCCCCAGAGGCCCTTCTGCTCGCCGCGCATCCGCCAGGTGACCTGGGTGCCCGAGTCGGTCGGCACCAGCTCGAACGTCACCTTGCTGGCGGAGTCGAACGGCTTCATGAACACCAGGTCGACGTCGATGCGCTCCGGCGTCGAGCCGGTGATCTCCATGGTCCCCTGGCCGGCCTTGCGGTTGCCCTGCCAGGCGTAGTGGGCGCCGACGCCGGAGTCGGGCCCGGTGTAGGTGCGCTGCAGGTCGGGGTCGAGGTCCTCCCACGGCGACCACGCCGGCCACTCGTGGAAGTCGTCAACCAGCGCGTGCACACGCGTCGGGTCGACGGCGATGGTCGTCGTCCGTGCGACCTCGTAGGAGCCCATCGCTAGATCCTCGCCGCCCGCACGACCATCACGTCGGGCAGGTCCGCGACGACCTGGTGCCACGTCTCACCCTCGTCGGGCGAGCTCCAGACCGCGCCGTTGCGCGCGCCGAAGTAGAGGCCGGTGCGCTCGTGGTCGTCGGCGCACATCGCGTCGCGCATCACCGCGACGTAGAAGGAGTCGGGCAGGCCGTCGCCGAGGGCCTCCCAGGTCTCGCCAGCGTCGCGGGAGCGCCAGACCCGCGCCTTGGCCTCGGGCGGGTAGCGCTTGTCACCGCCGTTGATCGGGAAGACGAAGATCGTGTCGGGCTCGTGCGGGTGCACCACGATCGGGAAGCCGAAGTCCGCGGGCAGCCCGTCGGCGATCGACTTCCAGATCAGGCCCTCGTCGTCGGAGCGGTAGACGCCGCCGTGGTTCTGCAGGTAGAGCCGCTCCGGGCGGCTCGGGTGCCGGGTGATCTTGTGGACGCACTGGCCGAACTCGGGGTACTGCTGCCCCTCGGGCAGGAAGTCCGCGCGGATGCCGTGGTTGCGCGCCTCCCAGGAGCCGCCTCCGTCGGTGGACTGGTAGACGCCGCCGGACGAGAGCGCAGCCGTCACCGACGCGGGATCCGTCGGGTGCGGCAGCAGCGTGTGGAAGGCCTGGCCGCCGAAGCCGGCACCCCAGTCGGGCCGGTGCGGGTGGTCCCACAGCGCCTGCTCGAGCGCGAAGGTCTCGCCCCGGTCGGACGAGCGCCACACCGCGGCGGGCTCGGTGCCGGCGTACACCACGTCGTCCTCGGCGCCGGGCACGAGCTGCCAGACCCGTTCGACGGTGGCGTCGGCGCCGTCGGGGAAGCGTACGGCGCCGTTGGGTGTCTCCTGCCAGCTCGCACCGAGGTCGTCGGAGCGCCAGACCTGCGGGCCCAGCCAGCTCGACGACGCCCCGACCAGCAGCCGCGGTGAGGCGCCGCGGGTGTCGACGAGGCAGGAGTAGACCTCCTCCATGTCGAAGTGCGGGCCGGTGAACTCCCAGTCCGCACGCGCCTCGTCCGACGTACCGATCCACAGGCCCTTGCGGGTCCCGACCATCAACAGGGTCCGGTCTGCCATGCCGCCTCCTCGGTCCTCCGGTCATTCTTCTAGATTGACCCGGTGACCGGTAGAGACTCATCGCGCCGGCTCGTGTCTCCCGTCTGGCTGGTGCTGATCGGCATCCTGTCGGTCCAGTTCGGCGCCGGCATCGCCAAGGGTCTCTTCGACGAGATCGCCCCGACCTCCATCGTGTGGCTGCGGCTCGTCACCAGCGCCGTGGTGCTCGTGGCGATCGCCCGGCCGGTGCTGCGCGGTCGCTCCCGGTCCGACTGGCTGGTCGTGCTCGCCTTCGGCACCTGCCTCGGGGTGATGAACTGGGCGATCTACCAGGCCTTCGCCCGGATCCCGCTGGGCATCGCGGTGACGCTGGAGTTCATCGGCCCGCTGACGCTGGCGGTCATCGGGTCGCGGCGCCTGCGCGACCTCCTCTGGGTGCTGCTCGCCGGCCTCGGCGTCGCGGTGCTCGGCCTCGAGGGCGGCAGCGACGTCAACCTGGCCGGCGTCCTCTTCGCGCTCCTCGCCGGCGCGATGTGGGCGTCGTACATCCTGCTCGCAGGCCAGACCGGTCAGCGTTGGCCCGGCTTCGACGGGCTCGCTCTCGCCAGCGTCGTGGCCACGGTGCTGCTCACGCCACTGGCCATCGGCGAGGGCGGCGGCGACCTCCTCGACCTGCGCATCCTCGCGCTGGGCGCCGCCGTCGGACTGCTCAGCTCGGTCGTGCCCTACAGCTGCGAGCTGGTCGCGCTGCGCTCGATCAAGGCGTCCGTCTTCTCCATCCTGATGAGCCTGGAGCCGGCCGCCGCCGCCCTGGCCGGCATCGTCGTGCTGCAGGAGTACCTGACCTGGGAGCAGTGGCTGGCGATGACGTTCGTCGTCATCGCGTCCGTCGGCGCCACCCGCTCGTCGCGCACCCTGGCGCCCGCCCCGGACTGAGGTGACCGAGGCGTGACCGAGTTCACGCAACCGTCACACGACGTTGACCCGAGCGAAGCGGCCGGCCCCTAGCGTGGAGCGCACGTTGTCACTCGGGACACACATGGGGAGCCCGTCATGCACCTGCTACCGCGTCGTGCCGCTCGTCCGGTCGGACGGGCCGTGGACGCCGTACGCCGGTGGCCGGTCGAGTCCCAGCAGCGCTCCCGTCGCAACGCCATGATCGCCTCCACCGCTCTCGCACAACGGCGTGCGGAGCTCAACGACGTCGAGGACTTCCTGGCCGCAGCTGGCCCCTCCCCGGCGCCGGAGGTCGCAGCCCAGGCTGCACACGGCTGAGCCCACCGGGCGGGACCTGCCTCTCCCTGGCCGCCCGGTGGGTTCAGCCGCACTCGCTAGGGTCGGGCCATGAGACGCCTCGCCGCCCTGGCCAGCGCCACGGTCCTCGCCGCCACCGGTCTGACCGCCTGCAGCGACGACGGCAGCGACGCGCCCGGCGCGACCGCATCGTCGCCGACGCAGACCACCGACAGCGCGTCGCCGCCCGCGAGCCCGTCGACGAGCGGGTCGCCGTCCGCCGACACGACGCCCCCGAAGGTCGTCGACACGATCGCGACCGGCCTGGCCGCACCCTGGGGCATCGGCTTCCTGCCCGACGGCGACGCCATCGTGACGGAGCGCGACACGACCAAGGTGCTCCTGCTCACGAGCCCGTCGTACGACGTGAGCGAGGTCGGCACCCTGTCGGAGGCCGTGGGCCTCGGTGACCAGGGCGGGGAGGCCGGGCTGCTCGGCGTCGCGGTCTCGCCGGACTTCGCGACCGACCACCTGCTGTTCTTCTACTACAGCACCGCCACGGAGAACCGGATCGTCAAGGCCACCCTCGAGGACGGCAGGCTCGGCACGCCGACGACGATCCTGGACGGCATCCCGCGGGGCTTCATCCACGACGGCGGCCGGCTCGCGTTCGGCCCGGACGGCTACCTCTACGCCTCGACCGGCGAGACCGGCAACGGGGAGCTCGCCCAGGACAAGGACACCCCCGCCGGCAAGATCCTGCGGATCACGACCGACGGCGAGGCCGCGCCGGGCAACCCGGTGCAGGGCAACCCGTACTGGTCCTACGGGCACCGCAACGTGCAGGGCCTCGCGTTCGACGACCGGGACCGGCTCTGGGCCTCGGAGTTCGGGCAGGACACCTACGACGAGCTCAACCTGATCGGCGAGGGCAACAACTACGGCTGGCCGATGGTCGAGGGCATGGGCGACGGGGACAGCTCCCTGCAGGACCCCGAGCTCGTCTGGGACACCGACGAGGCCTCGCCGTCCGGTCTCGCCTGGCTCGACGGCCACCTCTGGATGGCCTCGCTCAGGGGCGAGCGGCTCTGGCGGGTCGACGTGACCGGCACCCGGGCGAAGGACCCGACGGCCTTCTTCGTCGGCACCTACGGCCGGATGCGCACCGTCGCGGTCGCCCCCGACGGGCGGCTCTGGGTGACCACCAGCAACACCGACGGCCGCGGTGACCCGCAGGACGGCGACGACCGGATCCTGGTCATCGAGCCCTGACGACCCCGGTCACGGTGGCGCGCCGTGCCGCCCGTCGCAGGGTGGCCAGGATCGCCGGCCCGAGCACCACGATCGCGACGGCGGTCGTGATCGCGCGCATGGTGTCCCAGCTCCCGGTGGACGTCAGCACCGTGTAGACGAGGAACCGGTGCAGGTTGTCGGCCAGCTCCGCGCCGGGCACGTAGGACAGCGACCCCTCGTGCCCCTCGACCGCGATGCCGGCGATGAACGGCCAGCCGGACAGGTTCATCAGCAGCCCGAACGCGTAGGACGCGACCACGCCGTACGCCGCCAGCGCGGCGATCTCGGCACGCCCGGTGAGCCGGCGCGGCAGCAGCCCGGCGCCCATCCCGACCCAGGCGGAGCAGAGCATCTGGTAGGGCAGCCACGGCCCGACGCCGGCGGTCATCAGGGCGGACGCGAAGAGCGAGGTGCAGCCCAGCACGAAGCCGAAGCCCGGCCCGAAGACCCGGCCGCCGAGGATCAGCAGGAAGAACGTGAGCTCGACCCCCGCCGTACCCGGGGAGATGCCACGCAGGATGGCGTTGGCGGCGCTCAGCACGCCGAGGACGGCGAGCACCCGTGGGTCCAGGCCCCCCTCGTTGAGCTCGGCGAGCACCACCGCGATCACGATCGGCAGCAGGGCGAGGAAGACGAACGGCGGGTCGACGCGCTCGCCGGTGCCCGCGCGCAGCAGGAGCGGCCAGCACAGCATCATCAGTCCGGCGACCGACGCGACGGCGAGCACCAGGGCCGAGCGGGGCGAGATGCGGACGGCTGCCCGGTGGTGATCGAGCTTCACAGGGCCGCCACGACCTCGTCGACGCGCAGCCACGGCGCGCCGAGCACCTTGGTCACCTGCGGCGCGAACGCCGGCGACTCGGCCACGACGCGACGCACCGGGCCGGACGAGACGACCTCGCCGTCGGCCAGCACGACGACGTCGTCGGCGACTTGGGCCACGAACTCCACGTCGTGCGTGGCGACGAGCACGGCACACCCGTCGGCGGTGAGGCCGCGGAGGATGCCGGCGAGGACACGCTTGGCCGCGTAGTCGAGGCCCCGAGTCGGCTCGTCGAGCAGCAGCACCGGGGGCCGGGACACGAGCACCAGCGCGAGCGCGAGCGCCAGCCGCTGACCCTCGGAGAGGTCGCGCGGGTGCTGGCCACCGGGGATCCCGGGCACCAGCCGGTCGAGGAGGCCGCGGCAGGCGCTGCTGCCGCCGTCGGCGGCGGCGCACTCCTCGTCGACGGTCTCGAGGTAGAGCAGGTCGGCGGCGTTCTGCGGCACCAGGCCGACCAGCGCGCGCCGGCCGGCAGGGGCGAGCGCGGCGGGGTCGCTCCCGGCGACG
The DNA here is from genome assembly GCF_039543825.1 of Nocardioides conyzicola. Classification (NCBI taxonomy): domain Bacteria; kingdom Bacillati; phylum Actinomycetota; class Actinomycetes; order Propionibacteriales; family Nocardioidaceae; genus Nocardioides; species Nocardioides conyzicola. The sequence goes on from NZ_BAABKM010000001.1 coordinate 295,990, forward strand.
TCGACCCGGCCCGCCGTACGCCGTCCGCTGCCCTGGACCGCCCACAGCAGCGACGACTTGCCGGAGCCGTTGCGGCCCATCAGCGCGGTCACCCGGCCGGAGCCGAGGTCGAGGTCGAGGTGGCGTACGGCGACGGTGTGGCCGTGCACGACCTCGAGACCGCGGACGGCGACCGCCGTGGCGGCCGGCGCGTCGACCGGGACGGGCGGCGGGCCTAGACGGGCGGTGAGGTCGCGGGCCAACCGGCGGGCGTCGCGGACGCTGAGCGGCAGCGGGCTCCAGCCGGCGGCCCGGCCGAGCTCGACGATCGGCGGCACCACGGGCGAGGTGACCAGCAGCTCGCCGGGCTCCCCCACGGTGACCCGGCCGTCGCCGGTGAGCAGGCACATCCGGTCGACGAACGGGATGACCCGCTCGAGCCGGTGCTCCGCCAGCAGCACCGAGACCCCGAGGTCGTGCACGAGCCGGGTCAGCGTCGCGAGCACCTCCTCGGCGGCGGTCGGGTCGAGCGCGGAGGTGGGCTCGTCGAGCACCAGGAGCCGCGGGTGCATGGTCAGCACCGAGCCGATCGCGACGCGCTGCTGCTGCCCGCCCGAGAGGGTGCGCAGGTCGCGGTGGCGCAGCTCGGCGATGCCGAGCAGGTCGAGGGTCTCCTCCACGCGGCGGCGCATCGTCTCCGGCGGCAGGCCGAGCTGCTCCATGCCGTAGGCGAGCTCCTCCTCGACCGTGTCGGTGACGAAGCCGGCGGCGGGGTTCTGGCCGACGTACCCGATCGCGTGGGCGCGCTCGCGGGGCGGCGTGCGCACGATGCTGACGCCGTCCAGCAGCACGTCGCCGTCGAGGGTGCCGCCCGAGAAGCGCGGCACCAGCCCGGTCACGACGCCGAGGAGCGTGGACTTGCCGACGCCGGTCGGCCCGGAGACCAGCACCAGCTCGCCCTCGTCGACGACCAGGTCGACGTCGGTCAGCACGGCCGGCGCGTCGTCGTAGGAGAAGGCGATCCCGCGGAGCTCGATCATGCCGCCACCTCCTCGAGGACGGGGACGACCGGGACGACGTCGGTGCGCGCCGCGGGCGGTGAGCAGAGGGCACCCAGGAGGGCGACGACCCCGACGGCGAGGGCCGCGACGCTGAGGGCCGGGAACGCGTCGAGGGGCGGGTAGGCGACCACGACCTGGTGGCCGCTCACCCACCAGCCGAGGCCGCCGGCGACGAGGCCCGAGGCGACCACGACCAGCTCCGGCCAGCGCCACGGGTCGGGCCGGTAGCGGGTGCGCTCGACGCGGCGCCCGGCGCTGCGCAGGCCGGCGACGGCGGCGGCGACCCCGAGTCCGAGCATCGGCAGCGCGAGGACGCGCGGTGCGGTGTGGTCGAGGACGGCGTAGGTCCCGACGCAGATGCCGACCAGGCCGGTCAGCATGAGGGCGCCGGTCGTACGACGCTGCGCGCGCGTCGCTGCGCCGGCGCGGCCGTAGCCGCGGGCGTCCATCCCGGCGGCGAGGGCGAGGGAGCGTTCGAGGGCGTCCTCGAGCACGGGCACCAGCAGGCGGCGCAGCGAGGCGACCCGGCCGGTCTCCCCCGCCCGGAGCGCCTGTGCCGCGCGCACCCGGCGCAGGCTGTCGGCGAACTGCGGCAGCACGCTCACCGCGACCACGAGGGCCGTCCCGATCTCGTAGAGGGCCGGCGGCACCGAGCGGAGCAGCCGCTTGGGGTTGGCCAGCGAGTTGGCGGCGCCGACACAGATCACGATCGTCGCGAGCCGGAGCCCGTCGTACAGCGCGAAGAGGAGCGCCTGCGAGTAGAGCGGTCCGAGCAGGGTGATGCCGGCGACCCAGTCGGGCAGCGGGATCGCCGGCAGGTCGAGCAGCACCCGGCCGCCGAAGTAGCCGCCGAAGACGATCCGGAACGCCACCCGGATCACCACGATCGCGACGCCCAGCCAGACGTAGATCCGGAAGGACTGGCCCCAGGGCTGCTCCGAGCGCCGCAGGGACACCACGAGGGCGGCGACGCCGATCAGCATCAGCAGGACCAGCGGGTTGGTGGTCAGCGACGCGGCGACCGCCAGCCCGATGGCCCACAGCCACCAGGCCACCGGGTGCAGGTCGCGGGGGCGGCTCACGGGGACGGGTTCCTCCGTCGGCGTACGACGGCGACGGCGCCCCCGGCGGCGAACAGCCCGACCACGACGACCGGGCCGACCCAGGTCGGCAGGCCGCCGTCGGCGGGGTCGGCGGGGTCGGCGGGGTCGGCGGCCGTCGAGGTGAGCGGCGACGGGGTCGTCGACGTCGACGTCGACTCGGGCAGCATCTCCCCGTCCACGCCGCCGGGCGACTTCGTCGGCTGGCCGACCTTGCCGGGCGCCAGGGTCGTGACCGACGGGCTGGGAGAGGTCGGCGTGCCCGATGACTCCGACGGCGCCGCCGACGTCGTGCTGGAGGGCTTCTTCGTGGGTGCGGCGCTCGCGTGGTGGGTCGGCCTCACGCTCGGCCTGGTCGTCGGCTTGCTGGTCGGCGTCGGCGCCGCGTGGTGCGCGGCCGGACTGACACCGGGGGCGGACCGCGAGGAGCTGCCGTTCCAGGAGAACGCGACGTACCCGCCGTCGGGGACGGTCTGGGAGCCGGCGCCGCGGGTGGCGTAGGTCCACTGGCCCGAGGTCCCGTCCGACCACCACAGTCCCCAGTAGGCGTCGGCCGGCGGGGTGTTGACGCAGGAGCTGCTCGGCTTGGCGTCCACCTGGCACACGAAGCCCGGCTGGCGCTGGACGTAGGACAGGTCGAAGCCGCCGGCCTCGAAGAGCGTCGAGGCGGCCTTCCCCCCACCGTCGGCGATGCAGGCCGTCTGCACCCCGCCGCCGAGCTCGTGGAAGTCCACCACCACGCTCACCCCGTCGCCGGTGGAGCAGGTCGCGGCTTCGGCACCCGAGAGAGGGACGACGCTCGCCGCCGCGGCCAGGAGGCACGCGGCGGCGAGGCGTACGCCGTGGGACATGGTCAGCGGACGACCTTGAAGGTCTTGCTGCCCTTGCGGTTGGCGAACTCGCCGACCACGGTGACCTTGAAGGTGCCCGGCTTGCCGTACTTGCCGGTCGCCTTCGCCGAGGCGACGAAGACGCCCTTCCTGGTGGCCTGGCCGCTCCTGGTCTTGCCGAGCAGCTTGACCCTGACCGTCTCGCCGGGCGCGAGCCCGGTGACCCTGACGGTCTGGGTCGTGCCCTTGCGGACCTTGGCCTTGAGCTTGATCGGCAGCTTCTTCGCGCCGAGCGCCTTGATCGTCGCCGTGTCAGCGACGCCGCCAGCCGTCGAGATCGTGACCCGGGTCGTGGCCGTCTTCGCGCCCAGCGCGATCGGGAACTGCGCCTCGCCGTTGGCGTCGGCCACGCGGGCGACCTTCTGGGTGCCGGCGGCTGCGCACAGGGTCTCGCCGGGAGCGGCACCGACGACGCCGACGCGCGGCTTGGTGCCGGCCTTGACGTACTCGGCGGTGAAGAGGGCGGAGACGCCCGGGCCGGCCGGCGCCCACTGCAGGACCGGGAGCGCCTGCGCGGTCGCTCGGCGGAACTGGTCCGCGGTCTCGGCCGCGATCGGGGTGGTGTCGACCTCGCTCAGCGCGGTGTCGTCGTACGCGATGGACCCGGTGTCGGCCGCGGCGTACGTCGTGCAGGATCCGGCATTCGTGACCTGGTGCGCGCGGACCCAGACGGCGGCCTTGGCGGCAGCCGAGGTGTCGCCCAGGGCGGCGAGCGCCGTGCCGGCGAGGCCGGTGCTGTTGGCGTTGGCCGCCTCGGTGGACGGGCCACCTCCGAAGGAGCCATCGGCCTTCTGGCTCGACTCGAGCCAGCTCTTGGCCAGTGCCAGCTTCTCCGCCACGTCGACGTCCGCGGACTGCGAGGTCAGCGCGAGGACGGCGATCGCGGTGGCGTCGGTGTCGGGCTGGCTCGTGGCGTCGCCTTCGCAGGTCTGGATCTCCGAGCTGCGGGACGGGAAGTCCAGCCGGAACCAGCCCGCGGCGCACTGCTGCTCGAGCAGGTAGTTGGTCACCGCACCGGCCTTGGGGCTGTCGGCGGCGACGAGCGCCTGCGCGGCGTAGGCCTGGCCGAAGGCGTTGGTGTCGCCGTACTCGTTGTTCTCGTCCACGACGCGCCCGTTGATCGGCGCGGTCGACCCCACCCGGCTCTCGAGCTCGGCGATCAGGTCGTGCCCACCGAAGTCGGCGGTGCTGCTGCCGGCCGCCTGGGCCAGCACGGCCGCCTTCGCGAGCGAGCCCGCGTAGAGCGTCGTCTGGCCCTCGTACGTCGAGGTGTACCACTCGTCGTGGGCGCGCGGCTCGATCGCGTCGGCGATGGCCGACACCGTGGCGTCATGGCCGCCGATGCGGTGCAGGCCGAGCGCGACGTCCGCGCTCAGGCCGAGGTCGTCGAAGTCGTACTGGTCGTTGTGGACGATCCCGCTGCTCAGCTGAGAGGTGAGCCAGGTGGCCGCAGAGTCGGCGGCGACGGGGTCGGTCCCGGCGGCCGAGGCGGTCCCCGGGGTGGCGGCGAGCGCCGCGAGGGCCAGTGTGGGGACGGCCACGAGGGCGGCCCCACGTCGTACGGAGCGAAGCATGGTGTCCTTCCCGCTGCTCAGCGGGAGGTGCTCGAGGATGCTCCTCGGGTCGCCACCCGCTGCTTTCCACGACAGCGATGTGATCAGGACGCGTCGTGTCGGGTGCTCCGGCTCGTCGTCGGCCCAAGGACCGACGACCCACGGTTGCGGGTCAGCGCCGGAATCTCACCGGCTTCCCCCGCCACGGGCGTGCGTTGATGTGCCCGCGCAGCATAACCCGGCCCTTCCCGGAGCCTGTGGTCGCCGCCAGATCCCGTCGAGTGACGTGAATCGGCCCTCAGAACGGTCTGCTGAGGGCGAATCCGCGTCACTCGACGCAGCAGGCGCCCCTCAGGACAGCTTCTCGAGGACCAGCTCGCGGACCCGGCCGGCATCGGCCTGGCCGCGCATCTCCTTCATGACCGCGCCGATCAGGGCGCCGGCGGCGGCCACCTTGCCGTCCCGGATCTTGTCGGCGACGTCCGGGTTGGCGGCGATCGCCGCGTCGACGGCGGCCGAGAGAGCACCCTCGTCGGACACGACGGCAAGGCCACGGGCCGCCACGATCTCCTCGGGAGTCCCCTCGCCGGCGAGCAGCCCGTCGAACACCTGGCGGGCGAGCTTGTCGTTGAGCGAGCCGCTGTCGACGAGTGCCTGTACGGCGGCCACCTGGGCGGGCGTGACGTCGAGGTCGGTGATGTCGAGACCGGCGTCGTTGGCCCGACGACCGAGGTCGGAGAGCCACCACTTGCGGGCCGCCTGCGGCGAGGCGCCGGCCGCGACCGTCTCCTCGATCAGGCCGACCGCGCCCGCGGCCACGACGTCACGCATCTCGAGGTCGGTGTAGCCCCAGTCGGTCTGCAGGCGGGCCCGCTTGAGCAGCGGGTTCTCCGGCAGCGTGCCGCGCAGCTCCTCCACCCACTCGCGCGACGGCGCGACCGGCACCAGGTCGGGCTCGGGGAAGTAGCGGTAGTCGTCGGCGTCGGACTTCTCGCGACCACTCGTCGTGACCCCGGTGTCCTCGTGCCAGTGCCGGGTCTCCTGCAGGATCGAGCCACCGGCGTCGAGGATGGCGGCGTGCCGCTGCATCTCGTAGCGGACCGCGCGCTCGACCGAGCGGAACGAGTTGACGTTCTTGGTCTCGGTGCGGGTGCCGAGCACGTTGGAGCCCTTCGGCGCCAGCGACAGGTTGACGTCGGCACGCAGGTTGCCCTGGTCCATCCGCGCCTCGGAGACACCGAGGGCGAGGATCAGGTCGCGCAGCTGGGAGACGTACGCCCGGGCCACGGCCGGCGCCTTCTCGCCCATCCCCCGGATCGGCTTGGTGACGATCTCGATGAGCGGGATCCCGGCGCGGTTGTAGTCGACCAGCGAGTGGTCGGCGCCGTGGATGCGACCGGTCGCGCCGCCGACGTGCAGCGACTTCCCGGTGTCCTCCTCCATGTGGGCGCGCTCGATCTCGACACGGACGGTCTCACCGTCGACGTCGACGTCCAGGTAGCCCTCGAACGCGATCGGCTCGTCGTACTGGCTGGTCTGGAAGTTCTTCGGCATGTCCGGGTAGAAGTAGTTCTTCCGGGCGAAGCGGCACCAGTCCGCGATCTCGCAGTTGAGCGCGAGGCCGATCCGGATCGCCGACTCGATCGCCTTGGCGTTGACCACCGGCATCGCGCCGGGCAGGCCGAGGCAGGTCGGGCAGACCTGGGTGTTGGGCTCGCCGCCGAAGACCGCGGGGCACCCGCAGAACATCTTGGTGTTGGTGTTGAGCTCGACGTGGACCTCCAGGCCCAGCGCCGGATCGTACGACGCCAGCACGTCGTCGAAGCCCACCAGGGTGTCGGTCATCGGGCTGCTCCTTCGAGGGTCGGGGCCTGGTCGAGCAGCGGTCCGCCCCACTGCTCGAGCAGGGCGGCCTCGAGGGCGGCACCGACCCGGTAGCAGCGGTCGTCGGCCAGCGCCGGCGCCAGGATCTGGAAGCCGGCGGGCAGGCCGTCCTCCTCGGCGAGGCCGCTGGGCACCGAGATGCCGGGCACGCCCGCGAGGTTGGCCGGGATCGTCGCGAGGTCGTTGAGGTACATCGCGATCGGGTCGTCGAGCTTCTCCCCCAGCTTGAACGCCGTGGTCGGCGCCGTCGGCGAGACCAGCACGTCGGCCTTCTCGAAGGCCGCCTCGAAGTCGCGCGAGATCAGCGTGCGCACCTTCTGGGCCTGGCCGTAGTAGGCGTCGTAGTAGCCGCTGGACAGCGCGTACGTGCCGAGGATGATCCGGCGCTTCACCTCGTCACCGAAGCCGGCGTCGCGGGTCGCGCGCATCACCTCCTCGGCGCTCGCGTCGGGCTTGCCCTCGGGCCAGACCCGCAGTCCGTAGCGCATCGCGTCGAACTTCGCGAGGTTGCTCGACGCCTCCGCCGGCAGGATCAGGTAGTACGCCGCCATCGCGTGCACGAAGTGCGGGCAGGAGACCTCGACGACCTCGGCGCCCGCCTTGACCAGCAGGTCGACCGACTCCTGGAAGCGGGCCATCACGCCCGGCTGCCAGCCGTCGCCGGAGAGCTCGCTGATCACGCCGACCCGCAGACCGGTCAGGTCCCCGGTAGCGCCCTGCTTGGCCGCGGCCACCAGGTCGGGCAGCGGCTGGTCGATGCTCGTGGAGTCCATCGGGTCGTGGCCGCCGATGACCTCGTGCAGCAGCGCCGAATCGAGCACGGTCCGGGTCACCGGGCCGGCCTGGTCGAGCGAGTTGGCCAGGGCGACGAGGCCGTAGCGGGACACCCCGCCGTACGTCGGCTTCACACCGACCGTGCCGGTGACGGCGCCGGGCTGGCGGATGGAGCCGCCGGTGTCGGTGCCGATCGCGAGCGGTGCCTCGAACGCGGCGACGGCCGCGGCCGAGCCACCGCCGGAGCCGCCGGGGATCCGGTCGAGGTCCCAGGGGTTGTGCGTGGCGCCGTACGCCGAGTGCTCGGTGGAGGAGCCCATCGCGAACTCGTCCATGTTGGTCTTGCCGAGGATCGGCAGACCGGCCTCACGGAGCCGGCGCACGACGGTCGCGTCGTACGGCGGGATCCAGCCCTCGAGGATCTTGGACCCGCAGGTCGTGGGCAGGCCCTCGGTGGCGAGCACGTCCTTGACCGCGATCGGTACGCCGTCCAGGGCGGACAGCAGCGTGCCGGACGCACGACGGGCGTCGGACGCGGCGGCCTGGGCGAGCGCGCCCTCGGCGTCGACGTGCAGGAAGGCGTGGACGGCGCCGTCGACGGCGGCGATCCGGTCGAGGTAGGCCTGGGTGAGCTCGACCGAGGTCGTCTCACCGGCGGCGAGCGCGTCGGCCAGCTCGGCGGCGGTGCGGTGGATGAGCGACATCAGTCCTCCTCCAGGATCCGCGGCACGGAGAAGCGCTGCTGCTCGACGGCCGGGGCGCCGGAGAGCGCCTGCTCGGGCGTCAGGCTGGGGCGGACGACGTCCTCGCGGAAGACGTTGGTGAGCGGCAGCGCGTGCGAGGTCGGCGGGATGTCCTCACTGGCGACGGCGCTGATCGACGCCACCGACTCCAGGATCACCGACAGCTGCGGTGCGAGATGGTCGAGCTCGGCGTCGGAGAGGTCGATCCGGGCGAGGTCCGCCAGGTGCGCCACCTCGTCGCGCGTGATTTCGGGCATGAACCAATCCTAGGAGAGAGCAGCATCGGCGCGTCGGCCGGTCACCACGACCTCGTCCTCGGCGACGTCGTGACCGGCGGCGCAGCGGACGGCCACGTGCACGGGCTCCCCGCAGCCGAGGTGGCTGACCTCCGGACCGCCGCCCGTCCCCGCCCAGGCGGCCCCCCATTCCAGGAGTCCCAGGACGACCGGCATCAGCGCGTGTCCAGCCTCCGTGAGCGTGTACTCGTGCCGGGTGCGCTGGCCCGGCTCGCGGTAGGGCACCTTCGCGAGCACGCCGGCCTCGACCAGCTCCTTGAGCCAACGGGCCGCGACCGCCTCGGTGACCCCGACCCGCGCGACGAGCGAGTCGAAGCGCGTCGACCCGTAGAAGACCTCGCGCACGAGCAGCACGGCGGACCGGTTGCCGACGACCTGCATGGCTCGGTCGATCGGGCAGCGATCGCCCAGGGGTCGGTCTCCCCGCTCCGCGAGGCTGCCTGCTGTCCGGACTGGTGGCATGACCTCATCGTACGACCTGGCTTGCCCTTTCCATAGTCAGGTGCTTGGGTTCTGGCTATGAACAACCAAAGTCAGGTACGCCGGCAAGCGCTGGTGACCGCGATCCTGGTCGGCTCCGCCTTCCTCGCCGGGGTCGACCTCTTCATCGTCAACGTCGCCTTCGACGAGATCGGCCACGACTTCGCGGCCGCCGCGCACCCGCCGACGCTCTCCCAGCTCAGCTGGATCCTCAACGCGTACGCCGTGATCTTCGCCGCGCTGCTGGTCCCGATGGGGCGGCTCACCGACCGCTACGGCCGCAAGGCAGGCTTCGTGCTCGGCATCGCGGTGTTCACGGCGGCCAGCGCCGCGTGCGCGCTGAGCGGGAACGTCTGGGAGCTGGTCGCCTTCCGCGGGCTGCAGGCCGTCGGCGCCGCGGCGATGACGCCGGCCAGCCTGGGGCTGCTGCTGGCCGCGCTGCCGCCCGAGCGCAAGGCCCCGGCCGCTCGGCTGTGGGCGACGACCGGCGCCCTCGCGGCGGCCTTCGGTCCCGCGGTCGGCGGTGGCCTGGTCCAGCTGTCGTGGCACTGGGCCTTCTGGATCAACGTGCCGATCGGCCTCGCGCTGATCGCCGGCGCGATCCGCTACGTCCCCGACGTCCGCCACAACGTCGGCGCGCCCCGCCCCGACCTCACCGGCGCCCTGGTCCTTGCGGTCGCCGTCGGCGCGCTGGTGCTCGGGCTCGTCCAGGGCCCGAGCTGGGGCTGCACCGCCGGGGTGCTGGGCTCCTTCGCGGTCGCCGCCATCGGGCTCGCGACGTTCGCGTGGCAGACCGCGCACCACCCGTCGCCGGTCGTCGACCCTGCGCTGCTGCGGGTGCGCGCCTTCGCCTGGGCCAACGGCGCGACCCTGGTCTTCAACACCGGCTTCGGCATCAGCCTGCTCGCCGGCATCCTGTGGATGCAGCAGGTCTGGGACTACTCCGCGCTCCGCACCGGCTTCGCGGTCGCGGCCGGCCCGTTGTTCGTGCCGGTCACCTCGATCCTGTCGCAGCGGCTCTTCCCGCGAGCCCGCCCCAGCCTCCTCGTCACGGTCGGCGCCCTGGTCGCCGCGGCCGGTGCGACCCTGATGGCGGTCCGGCTCGACGAGCAGCCGTCGTACTGGACCACGTTCTTCCCGGGCTGGGCCGTCGTCGGCATCGCGGTCGGACTGGTGATGCCCAACCTGATCGCCGCAGCGACGTCCACGCTGCCGCCCGCCCAGGCGTCCACCGGCGGCGGGGTGATCTCGATGTCGCGGCAGCTGGGCCTGGTGCTCGGGGTCAGCATCCTGGTGAGCATGCTCGGCGGCTCGGGGCCGGCCTCCGGGACCTTCACCGCCGCCTGGCTGGTGGTGGCGGCCGCGTCCGTGCTGGCCGCCGCATCGGCGTACGCCATGGAGGCGAGCCGCCGTCGCCCCGTCGCCGAGGCCGAGCCGGCTCCGTTTGCCCCGGCGAGCACCCGGGAAACCGGGTGACGTGCCGACGAGCCGGACAACCGCGACCCTGACGCTGAGGCAGGGTCGTGCCGACGAGACCGTGGCCACCGCAGGCTGGACCCGCCTGGTGGCGACCCTCGCCGCTCGGGCCGCAGGGCGGGTCGAGGTCGACGTAGGCCTGGTCACGACCACCTTCCGCGGCAGCACGGAGCGCCTCGACCGGGTCCGGGCCTGGCTCGACGCTCCCGACCTCACCGATCTGGACGCCGTACGCCGCGAGCTCGCCGCCGACCCGCCCGACGTCGGAGCCGTCGAGGTCGCCCTCCTGGTCCGCTACGGCGCGCAGGGCCCGGGTCTAGCGGGCCTCGGCGAGACCGGTCTGGGCTCGGTGACGCCCGATGCCCTGCGCGCGCACGTCGAGCGCTGCCTGGCGGGGACACCGCCGGCAGCGGTGCGCATCCCCCGCGACCCGGCGTACTCGCACGGCTACGCCTACGGGACGTCCGTGGTGATCGCCAGCGGCGTCGTGCCGGTGGACGCGGCCGACGCGCTGGGCGAGGACCTGGCGCGCGCACTGCGCGAGGAGGTCGGCGGGACCGGCGAGGAGGCGCCCTGGTGGCGGGCCGAGCAGGTCGACGCCGACCATGCGGTCCTCGTGGTCGCCGGTTGGCGGACCCGCAGCACGACGAGCCGGTGGCGGGAGGCACGGCCCCTGCTGCTCGACGAGGTCGGCCTGCCGGGCGCGACGGACTTCGCCGAGACCCTGCTCGTCGGCGCCCACCCGAAGGTGCTCGACTTCGTGCTCGGCGTCCCGGAGGCCGGGTGGCAGCACGCCCCCAGCGAGGGCACGGGGTATCGCCACCGGGGCAACGAGCAGCACCACCTGCGCGTCGACGGCCGCGGGGTCCACTTCGACTACGGCTGGGGCGGGCCGTTCTTCCCGGCCGATCAGCTGGCCGCCGTGCTCGCGCACCCGGGTGGGGCGCGGACCCTCGTCGCCCAGGACGGGCTGAACATGACGGTGCAGCCGCAGGACTGGCGGGACGGAGCCGGCGCGGTCGCCGAGATCGACGAGCTCGCCGGGTCCCGCCTCCTCCCCCAGCTCACGGACCCCGCGGCGGAACGGGAGCAACGGCTGCCGGGGCCGCCGCGGGTGCCGGAGCCGCGGACGACGGTTGCGCTGCTGGTCGGCGCCTTCGCCCTGTTGCTCGCCCTGGTCGTCAGCGTCGTGGTGGCGTTCACCCTGGCCGACGTCCCGCCGACGCCGTTCGTGCTGGTCGGCGGGGTCGCGGCGCTCACGGCCGGCCTGGTGGTCCGCAGGCGCGCCCGACGCGCGGAGGGCTGACCCAACCGATCCGGCGGTCACCGCATCTACCGTGGTGACCCGCTCGAGGAGGATTGATGGCGAGACCGCCCAGGACGCTGACGGACGAGGAGTTCGCGGAGTTCGTGCATGCCAGCTGGCCCGGGCTCTATCGGACGGCGTACCTGATGCTGGGTGACCACCAGCTCGCCGAGGACCTCGTCCAGACGTCCCTCGCCAAGACCTACGCCTCCTGGCGCCAGGTCAAGGAGCCCGCCGCCGCCCCGGCGTACGCCCGGGTGGTGCTCGCCAACACCGCCGCCTCCTGGTTCCGACGCCGTGGCTGGCGCAACGAGCACCCGACGGAGCACCTCCCCGACAGCGGCACCGACCACGACCTCACCACGCGGACCGCGGTCGTCGACGCACTCGCCACTCTCGCCCCGCGCCAGCGCGCCGTCGTGGTGCTCCGCTACTACGACGACCTCTCCGTGCGCGAGGTCGCCCAGGCCCTCGGCATCAGCGAGGGCACCGTCAAGAGCCAGACCTCCGACGCACTGGCCCGACTGCGCGACGTCCTAAGCGACGAGGCCGCCTCGGTCAGCGTCCCCACCGTCGACCCGGTCGCCGTGGTCGGCAACGGTCGCCGGATCCAGCGCGACCGCCGGGTCCGCGTCGCCGCTGCGGTCTCCGCAGTCGTCGCGGTGGTCGTTGTGATCGTCGCCGCCGTCGCTGCTCCGGGAGGCGACCGCGCGGACGAGATTCCGCCCACCCACACTGGAGAGTCGAAGGACTGGGCGGTGGCGTCGGGGTCGACCGTCCAGCTCGGCTCGGGGTCCGTCATCGACCTCGATGACGGACCGGTCGGCTATCTCTTCTCCACGTCTGCCGGGCTGCTGGTGAACTACGGCAAGGACGGCGCGCCCTGGAGTGGCAGCTCGCGATGGACGGTCATCGCGCCCGACGGCAGCACCTCCGACTTCACCCTCGACGTCGGGGACCAGCTCACCGACACCGACCCGTCCCAGCCGTACGTCGTCTACGTCGAGGCAACCGGGTCACCCACCGCGTGGGACGTCGTGGTGCGTGACCTCCGCACCAACGAGGTCACGGACACCATCCGGGTCGACGGATCCTTCAGCTGGGCGGACGACGGCGGGGTCCCGGACGCCTTCGTGGACCGGGACCACGTCTACCTGAGCCTGGACGAGACCGCGGTCGACGTGGACCTGACGACGCGCCAGGTGTCGCCGATCGACACCTTGCCCGCGAAGACGCCGCTGACGGTGGACGGCGGGCTGACGATCCTCTTCAGCGGCGACCTGGACGCCCATGCGGAAGTGGTCGACATCGACACGGGCGAGGCCCTGATGGACTACGACCAGGGAGACCGCTACCTGCAGCTGTCGCCCGACGGCCAACACGTCGCCGCCCTGCCACGTCGCTCCTGCAGCGACGTCGACGCGTGCACCTTCGACCTTCCGACGGCGTTCGTCTACGACCTCACCACGGACAAGCGGGTCGAGATCGACGTCGAGGGCTCCTCCACCGGCTGGACCCTCGACGGTGACCTCGTGCGGGTGACCAAGGACGACGTGTCCGTGTGCGACGCGGACGGCGGCGGCTGCAGCTCGACGCCCCTCCAGGTCGGGGCGGACAACCCCGTGGTGGCCGACACGGTCAACTGGTGAGTCCTACTCCGCGGCCGGCGGCGGCCCATCGGCGAGCAGCGCCTTGAACCCGTCCTCGTCGAGGATCGGTACGCCGAGCTGCTCGGCCTTGTCGGCCTTGGAGCCCGCGTTGTCGCCGACCACGACGTAGTCGGTCTTCTTCGACACCGATCCGGCGGCCTTGCCGCCGCGCGACAGGATCGCCTCCTTGGCGGAGTCGCGGCTGAAGTCGACCAGCGAGCCGGTCACCACGACGGTCAGTCCCTCCAGGGTGCGGTCGATCGACTCGTCGCGCTCGTCCTCCATGGAGACCCCAGACCGTTCCCACTTCTCGACGATCGCGGCGTGCCACGGCTCCTTGAACCACTCGATCACCGCCTCGGCGATGGTCGGTCCGACGCCCTCGGCGGCGGCCAGCTGCTCCTCGGTCGCCGCCCGGATCGCGGCCATCGACCCGAACTCCTGCGCGAGCGCCCGCGCCGCGCTCGGCCCGACGTGTCGGACCGACAGGGCCACCAGCACCCGCCAGAGCGGGACGTCCTTGCGCGCACCGAGGTTGTCGAGCAGTCGCTGGCCGTTGGCGCTGAGCTGCGGTCCCTCCTCGCCCTTCTTCGGGGCGCGGGTGAAGAGCGGCGCCTTCAGCAGCTGCTCGGGCGTGAGGTCGAAGACGTCGCCCTCGTTGGTGATCACCCCGGCGTCGAGCAGCGCGACCGCCGCCTCGTAGCCGAGACCCTCGATGTCGAAGGCGTTGCGGCTGGCCACGAAGAACACCCGCTCGCGCACCTGGCCGGGACACTTCTCGTGGTTGGGGCAGCGGAGGTCCTTGTCGCCCTCCTTCTGCTCGGCCAGCGGGGTCCGACAGGACGGGCACGTCGTGGGCATCCTCCAGGGCCGCAGGCCCTTCGGCCGCAGTGCCAGCACCGGGCCGAGGATCTCCGGGATCACGTCGCCGGCCTTGCGCAGGATCACGGTGTCGCCGGGGCGGACGTCCTTGCGCTTGACCTCGTGCGCGTTGTGCAGGGTGGCGTTCTCGACGGTCGAGCCGGCGACCAGGGTCGGCTCCATGACGCCGTACGGCGTGACGCGGCCGGTCCGACCCACGTTGACCCTGATGTCCAGGAGCTTGGTGTTGACCTCCTCGGGCGGGTACTTGAAGGCGATCGCCCACCGCGGCGCCCGGCTGGTCGAGCCGAGGCGGCGCTGGAGCGAGACGTCGTCGACCTTCACCACGACCCCGTCGATCTCGTAGGGCACGATCGTGTGGCGGTGCTCGCCGGCGTGCTCGATGTAGGCCTCGACGTCCTTGAGGGTCGGCACCACCTTGACCTGCTCGCTCACCGGCAGACCCCAGGCCCGGAGCGCCTCGTAGGCGTGCGACTGCGCCTGGGGCTCGAAGCCACGCCGCTCGCCGATCCCGTGGCAGACCATGTCGAGCGCGCGGCTCGCGGTGACGCGCGGGTCCTTCTGGCGCAGCGACCCGGCCGCGGAGTTGCGGGGGTTGGCGAACGGCGCCTTGCCCGCCTCGAGCAGCGAGTCGTTGAGCCGCTCGAACGCCTCGACCGGCAGGAACACCTCGCCGCGCACCTCGATCAGGTCGGGCACCGGGAACTCGTCGCTGCCGGTCAGCCGGTCGGGCACCGACTCGATCGTGCGCACGTTGGGCGTGACGTCCTCGCCGGTGCTGCCGTCGCCGCGGGTCAGCGCCCGCTGGAGCCGGCCGCCCTCGTAGAGCAGGTTGATGGCGAGCCCGTCGACCTTCAGCTCGCAGAGCAGGGCGGGAGCCTCGACGCCGTCGCGGGCCAGGCGGGCGTGCCACGACTCGAGCTCCTCGAAGGAGAACGCGTTGTCGAGGCTCTCCATCCGGCGCAGGTGGTCGACCGCGGTGAACTCCGTCGAGACCGCTCCGCCGACCTTCTGCGTCGGCGAGTCCGGCGTACGCAGCTCGGGGAACTCCTCCTCCAGCGCCTCCAGCCGGCGCAGCCGCTTGTCGAAGTCCGCGTCGTCGAGCGTCGGGCTGTCGAGCACGTAGTAGCGCCAGCGCGCGTCCTCGATCTCCTCGGCGACCCGGCGGTGCTCCTCGCGCGCCTCGACGGAGGCGGCGTCGACCTGGGCATCCACGGCGGGCTCGGAGGGGGTGGTCATGCCCGCATTCTGCCGCGCCGTACCGACACCGCCGACGACCGGTGGACGCCCCGAAAAAAATTCTGAGAAAAAACCCGCTTGGCCGGAATGAACCGACCGACCTACGCTGTTCCTGATGAAACGAAACCGTTTCGTTTCATCCAGGTTAACGGCTGCCGAACACCGTGAGGAGGACTCCCGTGACACCGAGCGAACGCCCCCGCATCGAGGGTGACCGTGAGCAGGAGATCCTCGACGCCACGCTCGAGGTGCTGGGGGACGTCGGTTACGACCGGCTCACGATGGACGCCGTCGCCGCGCGGGCCAAGGCCTCCAAGGCGACGCTCTATCGGCGGTGGACCAACAAGGTCAGCCTGGTGATCGAGGCGCTCCAGCACACCAAGGGACCCCAGGAGATCCCGGACACGGGTTCTCTCCGCGGTGACCTCCAGCAGGTCTTCTGCGGTGTCGGCGGTCTCTCCGACCCCACGTCCATCTCGACCTTCGCCAGCGTGCTGACCGCGATCTCCCGGGACGCGGCCTTCGCGGAGGCGTTCCGCACCGAGGTCATCGGCCCCAAGATCGCGGTCTCCCGCAAGCTCTGGGAACGCGCCCGCGACCGGGGCGAGCTCCGCCCGGACGCAGACCTCGACCTGCTCGAGCCGGCGCTCGCCGGCATCATCCTCCATCGCGTCTTCGTGATGGGCGAGGTCCCCGACCTCGACGTGATCACCCGTGTGATCGACCAAATCATCCTGCCGGCCGCCACCCGCGACCCGGCCTCGCTCCAGACGACCCAAAGGAAGACTGATGACTGAAGTCGCCAGCACCGAGGCGATCCACACGGCCTCGGGCAAGAAGTTGAACCTCGGATGGGCCCTCGTGCTCATCTCCATGGCGCAGCTGATGGTGGTGCTCGACGCCTCCATCGCCAACATCGCCCTGCCCTACATCGGCGCCGACCTGAACATCAGCAGCGCCAACCTGACGTGGATCGTCACGGGCTACGCACTGGCCTTCGGTGGCCTGCTGCTGCTCGGCGGTCGCCTGGGTGACCTCTACGGCCGCCGCAAGGTCTTCATGATCGGCCTGTCGGTCTTCGCGATCGCCTCGCTGCTCGGTGGCCTCGCGCAGAGCGAGGCCCTGCTGCTCGCCTCGCGCGGTCTCCAGGGTCTCGGTGCGGCGCTCGCGTCGCCCGCAGCCCTGGCGCTGATCACCACGACGTTCCCCGCCGGCCCCGCCCGCAACCGGGCCTTCGCGGTGTACGCCGCGATGTCCGGCGCCGGCGCTGCCGTCGGCCTGATCCTCGGTGGCTGGCTGACCGGCACCAACAGCTTCCTCGGGCTGGTCGACATCGACGGATGGCGGATGACGTTCCTCATCAACGTCCCGATCGGCCTGATCGCGGCGGCGCTCGCGCCCCGCTTCCTCAACGAGTCCGAGTCGCACCCCGGCCAGCTCGACGTCCCCGGCGCCATCACCGGCACCCTCGGCCTGCTCGGCCTGGTCTACGGCTTCAGCCGCGCCGGCGAGGCCGCGCACGGCTGGGACGACCCGTGGACCATCGCGTCTCTCGCGGCCGGTGTCGTGCTGCTCGCGGCGTTCGCGTTCGTCGAGTCCCGCGTGAAGCACCCGCTCCTGCCGGTCCGGGTCTTCGCCAACCGCACCCGAGCCACCAGCTTCCTGGTGATGATGGTCGTCCCGGCGGCGATGTTCGCGATGTTCTACTTCCTGAGCCTCTTCATCCAGCTGGTGATGGGCTACAGCCCGCTGCACGCCGGCTTCGCGTTCCTGCCGTTCTCGTTCGGCATCGTGATCGGCGCGGGCCTGTCGTCCAACCTCGTCAACCGGATCGACGCCCGCTACATCGCCGGCGTCGGCACCCTGATGGCCGCGGTCGCCCTGGTGGGCTTCTCCCGGATCTCCGTGCCGGACTCGGCCGGCGGCGTCCTCTCGGCGATGCAGGGCGGCAGCCTCGGCGACAGCGTCAACTACTGGACGTCGATCTTCCCCTTCATCGTGCTGATGTCGATCGGCATGGGCGCGGTCTTCGTGCCGCTCACCCTCACCGCGGTGCACCACCTCCGCTCCGAGGACTCGGGCATCGGCTCCGGCGTGCTCAACACGATGCAGCAGGTCGGCGGCGCCCTCGGCCTGGCGATCCTGAGCACCGTCGCCCTGAGCGCGGCCTCCGACAAGAAGTCCGAGCTGGCCAGCGCGTTCACCCAGCAGGGCCTGCCGAAGGAGCAGGTGAGCCAGCTGGCCTACCTGGGCTCGTTCACCAACGGCGCGACGGCGGCCTTCCTGGTCGGCGCGGGCCTGATCACGCTCGGCTCGCTCGCGACCTGGCTGTTCCTGAACGTCAAGCACCAGGAGCTCGCCACCGACGGTCCCGAGGACGTCCCGGTCCACGTCGGCTGACCGGACGCACTGCCGAAGCGGGTCGTCCGCCTCTCGAGGGTCTCTAGACCCACGTGAGGCGGACGACCCGTTCGTGCGTTCAGGACAGGGCGTCCTCGATGGCCTGGATGAACGCCGGCAGGTCGTCGGGGTTGCGGCTGGTGATGAGGTTGCCGTCGACGACGACCTCCTCGTCCACCCAGGTGCCGCCGGCGTTGCGTACGTCGTCGGCCAGGCTCGGGTAGCTGGTCAGGCGACGGCCCTGGACGAGACCGGCCGAGACCAGCAGCCAGGGGCCGTGGCAGATGACCGCCAGCGGCAGCTCGTCGGCCATCGCCTGGCGGACGATGTCCTGCGCGCGCTCCTCCACCCGGATGTGGTCGGCGTTGATCGTGCCGCCCGGGACGACCACCGCATCGACGGAGCCGACGTCTAGCTCGTCGAGCGTGCCGTCGACGTCGACCTTCTGGGTCGGCGTCGTGTCGCCCTCGACCGCCTGGATCGGGTCGGTCCCGGTCGAGTACACCTTCACCTCGGCACCCGCGGCACGCAGCGCGTCGCGCGGCTTGACGAGCTCGGCCTCCTCGAAGAAGTCGGTCGCGATGATGGCTACCTTCTTGCCGTTGAGATCACTCATGCCCGGTCGGTACCCGACGCGTCCGCCGGGATGCGTCAGTCGGTGAGGTGAGCGGCGGCCTTCGCCAGCAGCTCGAGCGCCTGGCGGGACCACGCCGGCGAGGCGCCCGCGAGCCCGCAGGTCGGGGTGAGCACGAGCCGCTCCCCCACCTCCGTCGGGTCGAGTCCGAGCATGTCGAGCCAGCGCAGCACCCGCTCGGTGATCTCCGTGTCCGTGGGGGCGGCCGCCGGGTCGAGGGTGGGTACGACGCCGAGCGCGACCGTGTCGCCGGCCTCCAGTGCCTCGCCGAGCGCGTCGTGGTCGGCGGCGGTCATCAGGCCGAGGTCGACCGAGATCCCGCGGGCGCCCGACGTGCGCAGCAACGGCAGCGGCGTGCCGGACGCGCACGTGTGCACCCACGGCTCGGCTCCCGCCTCGGTGACGGCGTCGAGCACCCACGCCAGCGCCTCCGAGGCCTCCGGCGGGTGCACCATCCGGTGCCGGCCGAAGCCGGACGCGGTCGGGACCTTCGCACCGAGGACGGCCGCCAGGGCCGGCTCGTCGACCTGGACGACTAGGCGGTCCACGCCCGGCAGCCGGCGGCGTACGTCGGCGACGTGGACCCGCAGGCCCTCGGCCAGCGCCTGGGCCAGCTCGCGCCGGGCACCGAAGTCGCTGAGCACCTTGTCGCCACGGGGCTTCTCGACCGTCGCGGCGAGCGTCCACGGCCCGGCGACCTGGATCTTGAACGCGCCGGTGTAGCCGTCGGTCAGGTCCTCGAGCGTGTCGAGGTCCTGGCCGAGCAGGCTGCGCGCGCGCCGGTGGTCGACGCCGGCGGCGTCGGTGAGCCGCCACCCGGCCGGCTGGAGGTCGGCACCGAGCTCGGCCATCACGGCCAGCGCGCGACCGGTCATGTTCGCGATGGCCCCGCGGCCCGGGACCTCCGGCAGGTGCGGCAGGTCCGGCAGCTGGTCGAGGACCAGGCGGACCGCGTCGTCGTACGCCGCCTGGTCGTCGCCGGGCATCGAGCCGATGCCGCTGGCGATCGTCATGCTGAGACCCGCTGGGTGGCGGCGATCGTGGCGGACCCGACGACCCGGGTGCCGTCGTAGATCACCGCGGCCTGGCCGGGTGCGATGCCGTACGCCGGGTCGAGCAGCTCGACCTCGACCCCCTGGTCGGTTCGCACCACCACCGCGCGGTGCTCGTCGCCGTGGGCGCGGAGCTGGACCGTCCCCTCGAGACGCGAGGGCACCGAGCCGCACCAGCGCGGCCGGACGCCGGTGAGCCGGTCGACCGCCAGGTGCTCGCGGGGGCCGACGGTCACGGTCCCGGACACGGGCTCGATGTCGAGCACGAACCGTGCCTTGCCGTCGGCAGCCGGACGCCCGAGCCGCAGGCCCTTGCGCTGGCCGATCGTGAACCCGTAGGTCCCGTCGTGCCGGCCGAGCACCTCGCCAGCCTCGTCGAGGATCTCGCCCTCGTGGTTGGGCGCCTTGT
The DNA here is from genome assembly GCF_039543825.1 of Nocardioides conyzicola. Lineage (NCBI taxonomy): Bacteria > Bacillati > Actinomycetota > Actinomycetes > Propionibacteriales > Nocardioidaceae > Nocardioides > Nocardioides conyzicola. Next base: position 315,797 of record NZ_BAABKM010000001.1, read on the forward strand.
CGCCGAGCTTCTCGCGCAGCCAGCCGGCGTTGTCGCCGTCGGCGACGAAGCAGATGTCGTGGCTGTCGGGCTTGTCGGCGACCAGCAGGCCCCGCCGCGCCGCCTCGAGGCGGACGTCGGCCTTGGTCGAGTCCCCGAGCGGGAAGAGCGAGTGCGCGAGCTGCTGCTGGTCGAGCACGCCGAGCACGTAGGACTGGTCCTTGCCGTGGTCGACCGCGCGGTGCATCTCGATCAGCCCGTCGGCGCCGGTGCGCAGCTGGGCGTAGTGACCGGTCGCGACGGCGTCGAAGCCCAGCGCCAGCGCCCGGTCGAGGACGGCGGCGAACTTGATCTTCTCGTTGCAGCGCAGGCACGGGTTGGGGGTGCGCCCGGCGGCGTACTCGTCCATGAAGTCCTCGACCACGTCCTCGTGGAAGCGCTCGGACAGGTCCCAGACGTAGAACGGGATGCCGATGACGTCGGCGGCCCGGCGCGCGTCGTTGGCGTCCTCGATGGTGCAGCAGCCGCGGGCTCCGGAGCGGTACGACGCCGGGTTGCGCGACAGCGCCAGGTGGATGCCGGTGACGTCGTGGCCGGCCTCGACCGCGCGGGCGGCGGCGACGGCGGAGTCGACGCCGCCGGACATGGCAGCGACCACCTTCATGGGCGCAGCCTCATCGGTGCGCTGCCCGGGCCCGTTCGACGACGGGGACGATGGCCTCCACGACGGCGTCGACGTCGTCCTGGGTCGAGGTGTGGCCGAGCGAGAAGCGCAGCGAGTGCCGCGCGGCCTCGTCGTCACGGCCCATCGCCAGCAGCACGTGCGAGGGCTGCGGGACCCCGGCGGAGCAGGCCGAGCCGGTGGAGCACTCGATGCCGCGGGCGTCGAGGAGCATCAGCAGCGAGTCACCCTCGCAGCCGGGGAAGCCCAGGTGCGCGTTGCCGGGCAGCCGCTCCCCGCTGTCGAGCGCGGGGCCGTGGAGGTGGGCGTCGGGCACGGCCTGGATGACCCGGCGCACCAGGTCGTCGCGCAGCGCGCCGACGCGGCCGGCGTGCTCGGCCTGCTGCTTGACGGCGAGCTCGACGGCGGCGGCGAAGCCGGCGATCGCCGGCGGGTCGATGGTGCCGCTGCGGATGTCCCGCTCCTGGCCGCCACCGTGGACCAGCGGCGTGACGTCGAGCTCGCGGCGTACGACGAGCGCGCCCACGCCGAAGGGCCCACCCACCTTGTGACCGGTGAGGGTCAGCGCGTCGACGCCCGACCGGGCGAAGGCGACGGGCACCGATCCGACCGCCTGGACGGCGTCGGTGTGCACCGGGATGCCGTGCTCGGCGGCGATCGCCACGACCTCGTCGATCGGCTGCAGCGTGCCGACCTCGTTGTTGGCCCACATCACCGAGATCAGCGCGACCGAGCCCGGGTCACGCTCGACGGCGGCGCGGAAGGCGTCGACGTCGAGGCGGCCCTGGGAGTCCACGGGCAGCGACCACACCGCGGCGCCCTCGGCCTCCTCCAACCAGTGCAGCGGGTCGAGCACCGCGTGGTGCTCGACCGACGTGGCGAGGATGCGGGTACGCCGCGGGTCCGCGGCCCGACGCGACCAGTAGACGCCCTTGAGCGCCAGGTTGTCGGCCTCGGTCCCGCCGGAGGTGAAGACGAGCTCGCCGGGCCGGCAGTCGAGGGCCTGCGCGATGGTCTCGCGGGCCTCCTCGACGACCCGGCGCGCGTGCCGCCCGGAGGCGTGCAGGGAGCTCGGGTTGCCGACCTCGAGCAGGTGCGCCGTCATCGCCTCCACCGCCGCCGGGACCATCGGGGTGGTCGCAGCGTGGTCGAGGTAGACGGTCCGGTCGTTCATGGCAACGACCAGCGTACGGCGATCAGCTGGAGACTGCCGAAGCGAGGTTGCCCAACGAGTCCTCGAGCGCCGACTGCGGGACCAGCGGGAAGCCGATCTTGGCCAGCAGGGCCTGGTCGGTGACCTTGCCCCAGTCGTAGGTCAGGGTGACCGCCGTGGCGTCGGAACCCTCCGCCTTCAGCTCCCAGACCCACTCCCATCCGGGCGGCTCGGTGCCGGCGGGCGCGGTCTGCCAGGCGAGCAGGTGGTTCTTGTCGTAGCCGGTGACCGTGTTGTCGGTCTGGTAGTCGCCACCCATGTGGGGACCGGACATGTTCATCCGGAAGACCTGGCCGGTCGCGGTGATCCGGTCGGACTTCTCGTCGCTCAGGACGAAGCCGGACCCGTCGAGCTCGGCGTGGCGCTCCGGGTTGGACAGCACGTTGAAGAGGTCCTGCGACGAGGCGTCGATGGTGCGCTGGACGGAGATGCTCGTATCGGTGGTCATGCCTCCACCGTTGCTCGCCGGGACGGGCAACTCAAGGTTTAGATGCGCGACGGCCCGGTGCCGAGGCACCGGGCCGTCGTCGTACGGCGTCGTCGGGTGGTTACTTGACGACCTTGAGCTTGCCGAGCTTGGTCGGCGCTCCCTTGACCACCGTGCACGGCGCGTTGTTGAGCAGCGGGTTGCCGTTCTGGTCCTTGGCCGTGAACTTGAACGACTTCGGGATGGACACGACGTACGTGCCCGGCTTCTTGATCTTGAAGGCGCTGGCGGTGCCGGCAGCCTTGATCTTCATGGGGCCGCTGGCCGGCACGTTCGTGGCCGGGAACTTGACGCCCTTGACCGCGACCTTGGTGGTGCCCACCGACGCCTTCACGCCGCTCGCGGAGCCCGACAGGCTGGTGATGCCGACGGTGCGCATCAACGTGGCCAGGCTCTCCGGGATGACCACCAGCAGCTTGACCGGCTTGGCCGCCACCAACTTGTTCTTCTTGACCTTGGCCGGCAGGACCATCGTCGTGGTCACCCCGACCTCCTGGGCGCCGAAGTCCGTCTGGCAGCTGTAGCTGCTCTTGAGCGAGGCCGTCTTGGCCTCGGCCGCGGGTGCGGCGACGAGTACGGCGGCCGCGGCGAGTGCCGCGGTCCCACCGACGGCGGCGAAACGGGTGCGCATGGCAACAGACAACTTCTTGCTCCCTCCGAGGGCGCCCCCTCCCGGGGCGCGTCTTTTAGTCCACTACCCGTCCGGAATTCATGCAAACCCGAGTTGCAACATCTGTCCGGGACAGCGGTCGCCCCGACGTCACTTGAGGGCGACGGTCGCCACCACGCCCCGGTGGTCACTGCCGGGGACACCGACCGTCGTCATGCCCAGCGCGGCCAGGCGGTCGCCGACCAGGACGTGGTCGATCTGCGCCAGCGGCATCCCCAGGACGTCGAACGCGCCGTCGGCGGGCCAGGTCGGGTGCCACCCGTCGTTGGCCAGCTCCCCCACGTCGCGGTAGCCGCGGTCGGCCAGGGTGCGCAGCGACCGGTGGTCGACGGTCGCGTTGAAGTCACCGACGACGAGGTCGGGCTCGCCGTCCGTCACGGACCGGACGACGGCGGCCTGGTCCTTCGTCCAGCCGTCGACGTCGACGGGGTACGTCGGGTGCACGGCCTGAACGCGGAGGTCACCCAGGTCGAAGCTCCAGCTGCCCAGGGCGGTGGGCAGGCGCTCCGAGTCGGTCAGCGGGGTCTGCGCGAACGCCATCGTCCCGCTCGCCATGCTGCCGGCCAGTCCCACCCGGTAGGGCAGCAGGTCGCGCAGACCGGCGCGGTCCATGTCGGCCAGCACGGCCGGCGTGACCTCCTGGAGCACCAGCAGGTCGACGTGCTGGTCGTTCGCGGTGCGCACCACCTCGATGCCGTCGGCATCGCCGAGGCGGAGGTTGGCCGTCATCACGACGATCGGGGTCGCGCCGGCCGCGGCCGGAGGGTTGGCACCGGTCACCTGCGGGGCGTACCACCACCCGTGCAGCAGCAGCCCCGCCAGCGCGACCAGCGCGAGCGGCAGCGCGGCGGTGCGCCAGCGGCGGCGTACGGCGAGCCGGGCCAGCGCGAGCAGCAGCGCCACGGCATACAGCGGGAGCGCCAGCGGCGTGAAGGCCACCAGCTCGACCGCGACGCGGAGGTCGGGCTCGGTCAGGCGGGCAGCGGTGATCGCCAGCGCCGGCAGCAGCGCGAGCGCGACCACGACCCAGAAGGCCACCATTCGCGCACGCACGCGCCGAACCTACCGGGCGCTGTCAGAGCAGCACGAGGTCGTCGCGGTGCACGACCTCGCGCTCGTAGCCCGCGCCCAGCTCGCGCTTGAGGTCGCTGGAGGTCCGGCCGAGCAGCTGCGGGAGCTCCTCGGCGTCGAAGTTCACCAGGCCGCGGGCGATCGGGGTGCCGTCGGGCGCCGCGATGTCCACGGGCTCGCCGGCGTGGAAGGTGCCCTCGACGGCGGTGATGCCCGCGGCGAGGAGCGAGGCCCGCCGCTCGACCACGGCGCGCACCGCGCCGGCGTCGAGCACGAGCGTGCCCTTGGGCTCGGTGGCGTGGGCCAGCCAGAGCAGGCGGGTCGGGCGACGGCGCCCCGTGGTGTGGAAGAGGGTGCCGACCGGCTCACCGGACAGCGCGGCGCTCGCGTTGTCGGCCGAGGTGAGCACCACGGGGATGCCCGCCCCGGTGGCGATCCGGGCGGCGTCGACCTTGGTCTGCATGCCGCCCGTCCCGAGACCGGCCGCGCCGGTCCTCCCGATGCGGACGTCGCCGAGCGCGTCGACCGAGGTCACCTCGGAGATCAGGGTGCTGCCAGGGGACGCCGGGTCGGCGTCGTACAGGCCGTCGACGTCGCTGAGCAGGACCAGCAGGTCCGCGTGCACGAGGTGGGCGACCAGCGCCGCCAGCCGGTCGTTGTCGCCGAACCGGATCTCGCTGGTCGCGACCGTGTCGTTCTCGTTGACGATCGGCAGGACGCCGTACTCGAGGAGCTTGGCGAAGGTCTGGTAGGCGTTGCGGTAGTGCGAGCGCCGGGTCACGTCGTCGACGGTCAGCAGGATCTGCCCGGCGATCACGCCGTGCCGGGCGAGCTCCTCGGTGTAGCGGTGGACCAGCAACCCCTGGCCCACGGACGCGGCCGCCTGCTGCGCGGGCAGCGCCTTGGGCCGCTTCTTCAGCCCGAGCGGGGAGAGCCCCGCCGCGATCGCACCCGAGGAGACCAGCACGACCTCGGCCCCGTCGACCCGCAGCTTGGCCAGCACGTCGACGAGCGCACGGACCCGGCCGGGGTCGATGCCGCCGGCCGCGGTCGTCAGGGAGGAGGACCCGACCTTGACGACGATCCGCTTCGCCTCGGTCACCTGGGGGCGGGAGGTCATTCCTTGCCGGGGTCGTTCTCGGCCCAGTCGGGGTCGTCGGCGCTGCCGACCACGTAGGACTTGGGCCCGTAGGTCTCGGGCTTGTCCAGGCGACGGGCGACGTCGGCTCGCGTCTCGCCCTCGGCCCGCTCGGGCAGGCCCTCCTGGATCGCCCGGCGGCGGTGGGCCGCGGGCCGGTCGTCGGCGAAGCGCTGGTCCTCGCCGCGGCGGCTGAGGATCTCGACGCCGGCGTCGATGCCGGGCTTGAAGTCGAAGACCACGGCGTTGTCGGGGTCGCCGATGAGGACGGCGTCGCCCTCCTCCGCGCCCAGCTTGAGCAGCCGGGTCTCGACACCGAGACGGTTGAGCCGGTCGGCCAGGAAGCCGACGGCCTCGTCGTTGCTGAAGTCGGTCTGCCGGATCCAGCGCTCGGGCTTCTCGCCACGCACCCGCCAGCCGTCCTGGGTCTTGGTGATCGTGAACTCTTCCTTGCCGTCCGCCGACGGCGGACGCAGCACGATCCGGGTGGCCTCGACGGCGGGCGTCTCGGCGCGCTTCGCCTCGACGATCGCGGCCATCGCGAAGGTCAGCTCGCGCGTCCCTTCGCCGGAGGCGGCCGAGATCTCGAAGACGTCGAGACCGCGCTCGCGCAGCTCCTGGACCACGAAGCCGGCGATGTCGCGGCCGTCGGGCACGTCGACCTTGTTGAGGGCGACCAGGCGCGGCCGGTCCTCGAGCCCGCCGTACCGGCTCAGCTCGAGCTCGATGATGTCCAGGTCGTCGACCGGGTTGCGGTGGGGCTCGATGCTGGCGGTGTCGACGACGTGCACGATGGCGGCGCAGCGCTCGATGTGGCGCAGGAAGTCGTGGCCGAGGCCACGACCGTCGCTCGCGCCCTCGATCAGGCCGGGTACGTCGGCGACGGTGAACGTGGTGTCACCCGCGGTGACCACGCCGAGGTTGGGCACCAGGGTCGTGAACGGGTAGTCGGCGATCTTGGGCCGAGCCCGGGAGATTGCGGCGATCAGGCTGGACTTGCCGGCGCTCGGGAAGCCGACCAGGCCGATGTCGGCCACGACCTTGAGCTCGAGGACGATCTCGAGCTCGTCGCCAGGCTCGCCGAGCAGCGCGAAGCCGGGCGCCTTGCGCTTGGAGGAGGCGAGCGCCGCGTTGCCGAGGCCGCCGCGGCCGCCCTGCGCGACCACGAGCTCGGTGCCGGGGCCGACGAGGTCGGCGAGCACGTTGCCCTGCGGGTCGGTCACCAGGGTGCCGTCGGGGACCGGCAGCACCAGGTCGGAGCCGTGGCCGCCGTTCTTGTGGTCACCGGCGCCGTGGCCGCCGGACTCGGCGCTGCGCTTCGGGCTGTGGTGGTAGTCGATCAGGGTCGTGACGTCGGGGTCGACCCGCAGGATCACCGAGCCGCCGGGGCCGCCGTTGCCGCCGTCGGGACCGCCGAGCGGCTTGAACTTCTCGCGGTGGACCGAGGCCACACCGTGCCCGCCACGGCCGGCGCTGATGTGCAGCGACACCCGATCGACGAAGGTGGGTACTGCCATGGTCTCTCCTGAGAAAATGATCGAAGGACGTCCCGAGTTTCAGGGACGCCCTTCGATGGTGAAGCGAATGTGGGTGAGCGTCAGGTCACTCGCCCGGGACGACGTTCACGACGCGGCGACCGCGACGCGTGCCGAACTCGACGGCACCCGCGACGAGCGCGAACAGGGTGTCGTCGCCGCCCCGGCCGACGCCGGCGCCCGGGTGGAAGTGGGTGCCACGCTGGCGCACGATGATCTCGCCCGCGTTGACGACCTGGCCGCCGTACCGCTTGACGCCGAGGCGCTGGGAGTTGGAGTCGCGGCCGTTCTTGGTGGACGCGGCGCCCTTCTTGTGAGCCATGAGTTCAGTCCTTTGTGCGCTGCGAGCGGTGCCGGAGAGGCAGGGCTCAGAGGGAGATGTCGGTGACCTTGACCTGGGTGTACTTCTGGCGGTGACCCTGGCGCTTCTTGTAGCCGGTCTTGTTCTTGTACTTCTGGATGATGATCTTCGGGCCCTTGGTCAGACCGACGACCTCGACGGTCACCGACGCCTTGTCCAGCGCCTTCGCGTCGGACGTGACGGTCTCGCCGTCGACGACGAGGACCACGGGAAGCTTGACCGAGTCGCCGGCCGCCGTGGTGATCTTGTCGATCTCGATGACGTCACCGACGACAACCTTCTGCTGCTTGGCGCCTGCGCGCACGATCGCGTACACCGCGGTCTCCTTCATCGATCTTGCTGAGCTGGATGGAACGTCTGGGTCTGGCAGGTCTGTCCGGGGCACAACGCTTGGGCGGCGCCGCACAGAGACAGGCGCACAGAATGCGCACCGAGGGTCAATAGTACGGACGAGCGCGGCTTACGGCAAAACAGCGCCGCGCCTGGGCCCTCAGCGCTTGCGCGTGCCCTTCTTCTTGATCGGGACGTGCTCGACGTGCGGGTGGTCGCCGTCCAGGTCGCCCCCGACCGAGGCGCCCGGGTCCGAGCCCGCGGTCCCCGGCTCGACCGAGCCGTGCTCCGGCGGCACGCCCACGCTGCCCACGACTCCCGACGGCGAGGACGCGGGGTCCTCGGCGACGGGCGGTCCGGCGGGTCGGCGAGCCGACCGGCCTCGGGTGCGGGTGACGACCTTCGGGGGCTCCGGCGGCGCCGGGGGCGTCACGACGGGCTCCTCGATCACGGGGGCCTCGACGACCGGCTCCTCGACGGCGGGCTCCTCGACGGCCGGCTCCTCGACGGCCGGGGCCGCCTCCACCACGACGGGTGCGGGCTCTGCCGCCGGCCGCGGCGTGCTGCTGCGGCGACGGCTGCGCGTCGTCACCTTCGGGGCCGCCGGCTCGACGGGCTGCTCGGGCGTCTCGTCGGGCTCGACCACCGGGGTCGGCTCGACCTCTGCCTCGGCCACCTGCGTGGCGACGTCGTCGACCGGGGTGGACTCGTCGGCGTGGCCGTCGTGCTCGTCGTGCTCGGAGTGCTCCGGGCGGGCCATGGCGGCGACGTCCTTCGGCGAGGGCGGCTTCGCTCCCCCACCGTTGCCCGCGTGGCCGCCGTCGTGGCCGCCGGCCTGGTCGTCCTGGCCGCGGCCGCGGCCGCGACCACGTCGGCCACCGCCACCGCCACCGCCGCCTCCGCCGCCCCCGCGGCGCGGCTCGTCGTCCGAGCCGTCCTTCGGGGTGACCGGGGTGTCCTGGATGATCACGCCACGGCCCTGGCAGTGTGGGCAGTTCTCGCTGAACGCCTCGACCAGGCCGGTGCCGATCCGCTTGCGGGTCATCTGCACCAGACCGAGCGAGGTGACCTCGGCGACCTGGTGGCGGGTGCGGTCCCGGCCGAGGCACTCGACCAGGCGCCGGAGCACGAGGTCGCGGTTGGACTCGAGGACCATGTCGATGAAGTCGACGACGATGATGCCGCCGATGTCGCGCAGCCGGAGCTGACGCACGACCTCCTCGGCCGCCTCCAGGTTGTTCTTGGTGACGGTCTCCTCGAGGTTGCCCCCGGAGCCGGTGAACTTGCCGGTGTTGACGTCGACGACGGTCATCGCCTCGGTGCGGTCGATCACCAGCGAGCCACCCGAGGGCAGCCAGACCTTGCGGTCGAGGCCCTTGGCGATCTGCTCCTCGATGCGGTACTCCGCGAAGACGTCGGCCTTGCCGCCACGACCGTTGGCGCCGGGCTCGTAGCGCTCGAGGCGCTCCTCGAGGTCGGGGGCCACCTGCGCGACGTACCCCTGCACGGTGTCCCAGGCGTCGTCGCCCTGGATGACCAGCTTGGAGAAGTCCTCGGTGAACAGGTCGCGGACGACCTTCAGGGTCAGGTCCGGCTCGCCGTACAGGAGCTGCGGGGCGTTGCCCTTGAGCTTGCCCTCGATGTCCTCCCAGCGCGCCTTGAGCCGCTCGACGTCGCGGGTCAGCTCGTCCTCGCTGGCGCCCTCGGCGGCGGTCCGCACGATGACACCGGCGGTGTCCGGGACGATCTCCTTGAGCAGCGTCTTGAGGCGGTTGCGCTCGGTGTCGGGCAGCTTGCGGGAGATGCCGCTGGTCGTGCCGTCCGGTACGTAGACCAGGAACCGGCCGGCCAGGCTGACCTGGCTGGTGAGCCGGGCACCCTTGTGGCCGATCGGGTCCTTGCTCACCTGGACCAGGATCGTCTGCCCGGAGGACAGGAACGACTCGATCTTGCGGGGCTGGCCGTCCTTGTGCCCGAGCGCCGACCAGTTGACCTCACCGGCGTAGAGGACCGCGTTGCGGCCCTTGCCGATGTCGATGAACGCGGCCTCCATGGAGGGCAGCACGTTCTGGACGCGGCCGAGGTAGACGTTGCCGATCAGCGACGTCTGCGACGCGCGGGCGACGTAGTGCTCGACGAGGACCTTGTCCTCGAGGACGCCGATCTGGGTCAGGTCCTCGCGCTGGCGCACGACCATGACCCGGTCGACGGACTCGCGGCGGGCCAGGAACTCGGCCTCGCTGGCGATCGGCGCCCGGCGGCGACCGGCCTCGCGGCCCTCGCGGCGGCGCTGCTTCTTGGCCTCCAGGCGGGTGGAACCCTGGATCGAGGTGATCTCGTCCTCGGCGGAGCGCTGGCGGCGGACCCGGGTGACGGTGTTGTCCGGGTCGTCCCCGCCACCGTCCTCGCCATCACCGGCGCGCCGGCGGCGGCGCCGGCGCCGCGACGACGGGCTGTCGCCGCCGCCGTCCTCGCCACCAGCGGAGGAGTCGTCACCGGCCGCGGCGGTCTCGTCCTTGGCGGCCGCGTCGTCGGAGTCGTCGGCGTCGTTGTCGGAGTCGCCGGAGCCGTCGCCCGAGCTCTCGCCGGGCTTGCGCCGGCGGCGGCCACCGCGACGGCGACGGCGGCGGGCGGGGCCGGAGCCGTCGCCCGACTGGTCGTCGCCCTCGTCGGACTCGTCGGACTCGTCCTCGGCCGTCGCGTCGGTGGCCTCGTCCTCGTCGGCGGGCCGGGTCTGCTTGGGCGCCGACTTCTTCTTCGGCTTCTGCTGACGCGGCTGGGCGGGCGGCTGCTCGGCGCCCTCCGCGTCGTCGGTGGTCTCGCTGGGCTCGGACGCCTCGGCGGTGGCCTCGACAGCGGCGGCCGCGGTCTTGCGCGTGCGCCGGGCCGGGGCCTTCTTGGGGGCGTCGGGCGCCTGGAAGAGCAGCGCGGTGGCCGCCGTGTCCTCGGCGGGGGCGTCGGGCGCCGCGTCGCCCGTGGGCGCGTCAGCAGCCACCTTGGCGGTGGTCTTCTTGGCCGCCGCCTTCTTCGCGGGTGCGCGCTTGGCGGCCTTCTTGGCCGGTGGTGCGTCGACGCCGAGGTCGAGCTGGCCGTCGCCGGCCGGCTCGGCAGCGGGCTCGGCGACCGCCTTCTTGGCGGCCGCCTTCTTCGCTGGCGCCTTCTTGGCCGCCGCCTTCTTGGCGGGGGCCTTCTTGGCCGCCGCCTTCTTGGCCGGCTTCTCAGCTGCCGTGGCGGGGGCGGTGGTCTCTTCGGCCTGGAGGTCGTCGGCCATGTGGTGCGCTCCTAGCGCCCAGCGGCTCGCGCCGGGCGGTCCGACGCCATCCGCCCGGGTGCTCAGGGCGGACGACGCAAAGCCTTCGTGTGGCGGCGACACCCTCCGCAGGTGCGTCACCCGGGAGCACCGTCCGGCGCCTGCCGCGGTCGAGGGTCCGGGCCCGGTAGGGCCACTCGGTTGGTCGCTGTCACCGACCCGCCGGCCGCGTCGCGGTCTGGCGACGATCGAGCCTCAAGGTGTGCCGGGCCACAGGGGGACCGGCCGAGAACGTCGTCGGGTCACACCGATCTGTCCGGTGCAACCACGGCGAGTATCGCACACGACACACCGGGATCCACCACCGTCAGTCCTTGAGCGGGTCGCCGATCTCGCCGGTGGCCGCGTCGAGGGGGCCCTGGGCGAGCCTGGTGAGCAGCGGCGAGCCCGTGATGACGAGGTCCGTGAGGGCACCGAGACCGGTCAGCACGTCGTCGGGCCGGACGGCCGGTACGGCGTGTCGCAGCACCAGGTCCAGACGGGTGCCGTCACCGTGGGCGGCCGCCGAGAGCGCAATGACCGCGGACCGGCAGTCGAACTCCCGCAGCCCCTTCTTGGTCATCCGCTCGACCGTCACCGACTCGGCCGCCAGGAACGTCGCGACCGCGGCGGCGCACACGTCGGGGTCGGCGGCCAGGTCGACCAGCCAGTGACTGCCCGTCAGCAGGTCGGCGAGCGAGCCGCCGGCCGACTCCACGACCTCGAGCACGTCGAGCCCGACGGGCAGCGCCTCCACCAGCAGGGCGTGGATGGCCGCGGGGTCGACGACCTGGGCGAGGCCGATCTCGACGTACTCCGCCTCGCTGGCGGCACCGGTCGGCGAGGCGCCGGCGTACGAGATGCGCGGGTGCGGGTTGAAGCCCGACGAGTACGCCATGGGGAGCCGGGCCCGGAAGATCGCCCGCTCGAAGGCCCGGCTGAAGTCACGGTGGCTGGTGAACCGGAGCCGGCCGCGCTTGGCGTAGCGGATCCGGAGCCGCTGGACCGGCGGGGCTTGTTGTTCGGGCTGCTCACGCACCGGCCAAGGTTACGGCTGGAGGGCGGTCTTCATCGCAATCGACGGGTAGACCGTGCTCACCCGGTGGCCGTCGAGCCAGGACGTCAGACGCCCGGCCTCGGCATCCAGCGCGGCCCGGGCCTCGGCACCGACGTCCTCGAGGAGGTGCAGCACGACGACGCCGTCGGGGTCCTGCACCCAGCACCCGACGATCCGCCCGTCCCACCACGCGGTGGTGCCGACGTTGCCGTTGGTGTCGAAGAGCAGCGGGCCGTGCGGGCCGAGGTAGAAGTCACGCTCCTTCCAGCCCATCACCGTCGGGTCGAGGACGGGCAGCAGGGCGGCCCACGGCGCGACGACGGGCGCCTCGTCCAGGTCGTCGGGCAGCACCCACCCCGTGGCGCCGTCGTCGAGCCCGACCTCGACGGCGCCGACGTCGGCCAGCGCGGCGCGGACGGCGGACTTGGTCGAGCCGAACCACCAGACGAGGTCGGCCTCGGTGCCGGGCCCGAAGGTGGCCAGCCAGCGGCGGACCAGCTCGGCGTACCCCTCCCGCTCCTTCAGCGGCTCGGGCACACCGTCCCCGTCCTGGCCGAGCCAGGTCTCCATCGCGGTCCACTGCGGCCGGGCCGTGCGCCAGTGACCGGCGTTGCGGCCGCGCACGATCCTGGCCTCGACCCCGAGCTGGGTCAGCACCCGGGGCGCGATCGGGACGTTGGCACCGTAGGACTTGCCGGGCGACATCTCGAGGCGGCCGGCGAGCTCGGGGACCTCGTCCCGGAGCTGCTGGGCGGACAGCTCGGCACCGCCGGCGAGGCGCGCGAGGGTGGCCCGCTCGGCGGCGTCGATCCAGGCGTCGCCGTCGGTGGCGATGCCGGCGGCCGCGACCTCCTTGGCCAACCGGGTCCGCAGGGCAGTGGCGACGCGCGCCGACGCGCTCCCCCACGCCGCCGGCAGCAGGTCGCGCGGGAAGACGAAGAGCGTGCGCCGCATCGCGAGCTGCTTGACCAGGGTGCGGTCGTCGTACAGCGCGCGGTCGACGTCGGCGACCGTGACGCCCTCGACCCGTGCCCACAGCGACAGGTAGACGCTCGGCGCCTCGGTGGCGTGCAGGACGGTCATGGCCCGGGTCGCCGACTCGGGGTCGGCGGCGCGATGGCCGGGAGCCAGGGCGTGGCGCCGCGCCAGTCGATGGCGTCTTTCGCTGTCACTGACCTGCCGCATGGGGACATCCTGCCGAAGACCGCCGACGTCGTTGCTGAGAGCATCGGGCGAGTGACTGCACCCCGCCGTACGTCGATCCTCGTCCTGGTCGGCCTGGTCGCCCTCTCGTTCAACCTCCGCCCGGCGGCCGTCAGCATCGGGCCGGTGCTCGCGGAGGTCCGGCGCTCGTTCGGGATGTCGGCGGCCACCGTCGGCCTGCTGACATCGTTGCCGGTCATCGCGTTCGCGGTCTTCGGCGCGCTGGCGCCGGCCGCGGCCCGCCGGATCGGCATCCACCGGGTGACCGCGCTCGCGACCCTGGCGGCGGTCGTCGGGCTGCTGGGCCGCGCGGCGACGCACAGCGAGGCGCTGTTCCTGCTCCTGTCGCTGCTCGCGCTGATCGGCATGGCGATGGCCAACGTGCTGCTCCCGTCGCTGGTGAAGCTGCACTTCCCGGACCGGATCGGGCAGATGACCGCGATCTACACCACCGCGCTCTCGATCGGCCTCACCGCAGCCCTGGTCTTCACCGTCCCGATCTCGGACGCGCTCGGCGGCTGGCGCTACGGCCTCGGCGCCTGGGCCGGGCTCGCGATCCTCGCCGCGATCCCGTGGGTGCCGCTGGCCAGGAAGGACCGGCACCTCGAGCGCACGGTGCGCTCGATCACCTTCCGCGACGTCGCCCGGACCCGGCTCGGCGCCGCGATGGCGCTCTTCTTCGGGCTCCAGTCCCTCCAGGCGTACGCCGTGTTCGGGTGGATCGCCCAGCTCTGGCGCGACAGCGGCTACTCGGCGACGGTCGCGGGCGTCCTCGCCGGCCTGCTCGCCGGCACCGCGATCCCGCTGTCGTTGTGGCTGCCCAACGTGCTCGCCCGCAGCGCCGATCCGCGCCGGGTGATGTTCGCCGTGATCGCCTGCTACCCGATCGGCTACGTCGGCCTGATGATCGCGCCGTACCGCCTGGCCCCGCTGTGGGCGGTCATCGTCGGCATCGCGACCGTGACCTTCCCGCTGATCCTGACCCTGGTCGGGCTGCGTGCGCGCACGCCCGAGGGGACGGCCGCCCTCTCGGCGTTCACCCAGTCGACCGGCTACCTGATCGCCGCGGCCGGGCCGTTCACGATCGGCGTGCTGCACTCCGCGACCGGCGGCTGGACCGTGCCGCTGGCGGTGCTGCTCGTGCTGTCGATCCCGCTCTTCGCGCTCGCGGCGTACGTCGCGCAGGTGCAGTACGTCGAGGACCAGCTCGCGGGTTGAGTCGGGACTTCTGACGGTCGAGTCCGGACTTCTGGGGTAGGCGCCGCGTCAGAACTCCCGACTCAACGGTCAGAAGTCCCGACTCAACTCCTCAGACGACTGCGAGGGGCAGCAGCTGCCGGCCGGTGGGGCCGATCTGGATCTCGGTGTTCATCTCCGGGCACACGCCGCAGTCGTAGCAGGGCGTCCAGCGGCAGTCCTCGACCTCGACGTCGGAGCTGCCGTCGGCGACCGCGAGGGCGTCCTCCCAGTCGGCCCACAGCCAGTCCTTGTCCAGCCCGGAGTCGAGGTGGTCCCAGGGGAGCACCTCGTCGTACTCGCGCTCGCGGGTGGTGTACCAGGCGAGGTCGAGCCCGGTGCCGGCCAGCGCGGTCGCGGCAGCCTCGGCCCAGCGGTCGTAGGAGAAGTGCTCGCTCCAGCCGTCGAACCGACCGCCGTCGCGCCACACCTGCTCGATGATCGCGCCGACCCGGCGGTCGCCGCGCGACAGCAGTCCCTCGATGATGCCGGGCTTGCCGTCGTGGTAGCGGAAGCCGATCGCGCGGCCGTACTTCTTGTCGTCGCGGACCGTGTCGCGCAGCTGCTTGAGCCGGTGGTCGGTGGTCTCGTGGTCGAGCTGCGAGGCCCACTGGAAGGGCGTGTGCGGCTTGGGCACGAAGCCACCGATCGACACGGTGCAGCGGATGTCGTTGCGCCCGGAGACCTCGCGGCCCTTGGCGATCACCCTCCGCGCGAGCTCGGCGATCTGCAGGACGTCCTCGTCGGTCTCGGTCGGCAGGCCGACCATGAAGTAGAGCTTCACCTGCCGCCAGCCGTGGGAGTACGCCGTGGCGACGGTCCGGATCAGGTCCTCCTCGGTGACCATCTTGTTGATCACCTTGCGCATCCGTTCGCTGCCACCCTCGGGCGCGAACGTCAGGCCGGAGCGCCGGCCGTTGCGGGAGAACTCGTTGGCCAGCGTGATGTTGAAGGCGTCGACGCGCGTCGACGGCAGCGACAGCGAGACGCTGGTGCCCTCGTAGCGGTCGGCGAGCCCCTTGGCGACCTCACCGATCTCGGTGTGGTCGGCGCTGGAGAGCGAGAGCAGGCCGACCTCGTCGAAGCCGGTCTTGCGGATGCCGTTCTCGACCATGTCGCCGATGGTCTCGATGGACCGCTCGCGCACCGGGCGGGTGATCATGCCGGCCTGGCAGAAGCGGCAGCCACGCGTGCAGCCGCGGAAGATCTCCACGGAGAAGCGCTCGTGCACGGTCTCGGCCAACGGCACCAGCGGCTTGGCCGGGTAGGGCCACGCGTCGAGGTCCATCAGCGTGTGCTTGCGGACCCGGAAAGGAATCCCGGGGCGGTTGGGCACGACGGCCTCGATGGTGCCGTCCTGGGCGTACGCGACGTCGTAGAAGCGCGGCACGTAGATGTTGCCGCTGACGGCGAGCCGGCGCAGCAGCTCGTCGCGGCCACCCGGGCGACCCTCGCCCTTCCAGTCGCGGACCACCTCGGAGATCGCGAGCACGACCTCCTCGCCGTCACCGAGCACGGCGGCGTCGAGGAACTCGGCGACCGGCTCGGGGTTGAAGGCCGCGTGGCCGCCGGCGAGCACGATCGGGTCGTCCTCGGTGCGGTCCTTGCTGTGCAGCGGGATGCCGGCGAGGTCGAGCGCGTTGAGCATGTTGGTGTAGCCGAGCTCGGTGGAGAAGCTCAGGCCGAAGACGTCGAACGCCCGGACCGGGCGGTGGGCGTCGACGGTGAACTGCGGGATCGGGCCCTGGCTGTCGCCGGTGCGCATCACCTGCTCCATGTCCGGCCACACCGCGTAGGTGCGCTCGGCGACGATCCAGTCGCGCTCGTTGAGCACCTCGTAGAGGATCTGCACGCCCTGGTTGGGCAGGCCGACCTCGTACGCGTCCGGGTACATCAGCGCCCAGCGGACCGTGTCGCCCTCGGGGGCACAGTCCCAGTCCTTGACGGTCGAGTTGAGCTCACCGCCGACGTACTGGATCGGCTTCGAGACCGACGGGAGCCGGGGCTCGAGCCGTGGGAAGACGCTCAAGGGCGCGGACA
This sequence comes from Nocardioides conyzicola, assembly GCF_039543825.1. Taxonomy (NCBI): domain Bacteria; kingdom Bacillati; phylum Actinomycetota; class Actinomycetes; order Propionibacteriales; family Nocardioidaceae; genus Nocardioides; species Nocardioides conyzicola. The sequence continues at coordinate 332,088 of NZ_BAABKM010000001.1, forward strand.
TAGAGAAGACAACCTCGCAGGTCGGGCGTTGGGGAAGCCCCCAGCGTACGACGGGCGGGTGCCGTGCCGCGAACCGTCAGGCGCCGGTCAGTCGGCGTCCGCGGCCAGCTGCTCGAGCGCCTGCCGCGCGATCGGCAGCTCCTCCTGGGCGAGGGTGATCAGGTCCTCGAGCCCGGCGACGCCGTACCTGTTGGCGACGTGCTGCACGGCGTCGACGATCTCGGGCTCGTAGTCACGGTCCGTCATGGCTCCATCCAAACAGACGAGTCCCGGCTCACGGCGTGGTGCCCACCGAGGCTGACTTCCGAGTGACGTCCTGGACGCTGCAGGACACGCCGACCCTGCCCCACTGGTCGAACGTTGCCTCGCCCCGGAACCGCCAGGTCTTGCCCGGCTTCAACCTGAGGCCCCAGACGATGATGGTCTTGCCGCGCGTCTTGACCTTGAGGTCCGGGCCGCCCGGTGTGGAGGGGTTCCCGCCATCGGCCGCCCACGCGGCGAGTTTGACCTTGCCGCCCTTGGTCCAGCGCTCCGCGTGGACCGTGAAGACCGCGTCGCCGCCGCGGTAGGCGAACCAGTCGAACGTCTGGTACTGGTTGTCCTTCGGCTTTGGCAGGCGCGCCACCCTGAGGGTGGCCCGCATCCGCCAGGCGCCCCCGTCCCGGTCCTGGTAGATGGTGGTCGACATCTTCCGCACGTCGAGGGCCATGGCGCCCGGGGCGTTCGTGCACCGACCCGTCGGTTTCTGGTCTCCCGCCGGATCGCTGACCAGGCGGTAGGACGCGTGCGCCGGGACGGTGGTCGCGGCGACGGCGACGAGTGCGGTGGTGGCGGCGACGGCAGCGCGCAGCAGGTTCTTCATGGTGGACCTCCCCGTAGCGGCCTCCCCCGTTGGCGGCCCCTACAGGTGACTGCCCGTGCGGCGCACGCCGGAAACGTCAGACCGGTGGCTCGGCCGACTCTGCCCGGGCGGCGGCGCTCGCGGACGTGGCGCGCAGCTCGACGGGAGGGAGCAGCAGCAGGATCAGGAACGCGAGCACGCCCACGCCGGCGGCCAGCATGAACACGAGGTCCATCGACTCGGCGAAGCCCACCTTGAACGGGTGCGCGATCACCGGCGGGAGGGTCTCGATGAACGACGAGTCGTCCTGCACCTGGGCGACGACCGAGGGGTCGAGCCCGTGTCCCTCGGCGACGGCCTGCTGCCAGGCCGGCGTCTGGGAGTCCGCCTTGATCGCGCTCTCGATGTTGCCGCCGACGGTGCTGAAGAGCACCGACAGGAAGATCGCGACGCCGAGCGTGCCGCCGATCTGGCGGAAGAACGTGGCCGAGCTCGTGGCCACGCCGATCTCGGTCGGGGGCACGGCGTTCTGGACGATGAGCAGCAGCGGCTGCATGCAGTTGCCGAGACCGAGGCCGAGCACCAGCATCGACAGGCTCACCCAGAGCAGCGACGTGTCCGCACCGCACAGCGACAGCAGGGTGAGACCAGCGACGATGAGGGCCGAGCCGACGATCGGGAAGAGCCGGATGTGACCGGTCCGGGAGATGATCTGCCCGGAGCCGATCGACCCGGCCATCATCCCGGCCACCATCGGCAGCGTGAGCAGCCCGGCCTCGGTCGGTGAGGCGCCGTGGACGATCTGCATGTAGAGCGGGAGCAGCATGATGCCGCCGAACATGGCGACGCCGACGAGCACGCTCGCGGAGATCGTGACCGCGGCGGGCCGGATCCGGAACAGTCGGAGCGGGATCAGCGCGGCGTCGCCCATCATCCGCTCGGCGAAGAAGAAGCCGACCACGCCCAGCGCGCCGACCACGTAGCAGGCCAGCGACCAGGGCGAGCCCCAGCCCCACTCGCGACCCTGCTCGGCGACCGTGAGCAGCGGCACCAGCCCCACCACCAGCGCGATGGCGCCCCACCAGTCGACGCGCACGTGCCGCGGGGTGTGGTGGATGTGGAGGGTGCGGAAGACCACGACGAGGGCGCCGATGCCGATCGGGACGTTGACCAGGAAGACCCAGCGCCACCCGGTGAGTCCCAGGATGGTGTCCTGCCCGGCGAAGAAGCCGCCGATCAGCGGGCCGAGCACGCTCGACGTGCCGAACATGGCCATGAAGTAGCCGGTGTAGCGAGCACGCTCACGCGGCGACACGATGTCGCCGATGATCGCGAGGACCAGCGTGAAGAGGCCGCCGGCGCCGAGTCCCTGGAAGGCGCGGAACGCGGCGAGCTGGTACATCGAGGTCGCGAACGAGCACAGCGCGGAGCCGATGATGAAGACGGAGATCGCGAACATGAAGAGCTTCTTGCGACCGTAGTTGTCGCCCAGCTTGCCGTAGATCGGCGTCGTGATCGTGGCGGTGATCAGGTACGCCGTCGTCACCCACGCCTGGACCGACAGCCCGTTGAGGTCGTCGGCGATCGTCCGGATCGAGGTGCTCACGATCGTCTGGTCGAGCGCGCCCAGGAACATGCCGAGCATCAGCCCGGAGAGGATGGTCAGGATCTGCCGGTGGGTGTACTCGCCGGCCGGGGACTCTGCCGCCGGTGCCGCCACGGGGCTCGCGTGCTCGCTCATCGCGGGCGATCCTATTCCGCGAGGCGCTGCCTCCGGGACCGGAGCGTCAGCTCGCAGGTGGTGATCAGGATCACCATGGCGACGAACGCTCCGAACGCCAGCACCAGCGACCAGAACGGCGCCGCGAGGCAGTCGTCGCCCTCGCCGGTGCACTGCGCGTCGCCGTACGACGCGCCGACGAGGCCGGCCACGAAGACCAGGCCGACCGCCAGGGCGAGGTAGACGAGCGCGCGGACCCGCCACGACGCCCAGGTCGAGGGAGGGGCCGGCGGGACGAGGGCGGGCTCGGTCTCGTCGGCCGGGCGACGCGAGCCGGTGGCGACCAGCAGCAGCCCGGCGCACACCAGCACCACGTCGAAGGCGAACAGCTCGAGCTCGTCGCCGGCCCAGACGAAGCGGAAGCCGTCGACGGTCGCCTGCAGCACGACCAGGACCCCGACTCCCGCGACGAGCACGACACCGAGGGCACGGCGCGCCCGGGCGTCCGGCAGGGCGACCAGCAGCGCCGCGACGCCGAGGACGCCGGCTGCTGCCCCGAGGGGCAGGTTCCACTGGTCGCTGCCGAAGCCCGAGGTGTCCTGCAGCTGCACGAAGTGACCGAGGACGAGCACGAGGACGGCGAGGTCGACCAGCAGCAGCGACGCCACGAGACGGAAGTGGGGCTGCGTCACGCCTGCACTGTGACAGGGACGGAGGCACCTTCGTGGCCGTTCAGGTGACCATGTCGCACCTTGGCCGCGAGATAGCGGGCGTTGCTCGCCGACCGGTGCACCCCGGTCGGCACCAACCGCGTGACGTCGATCCCGAGCGCCGCCAGCTGACGTCCCTTGTCGGGGTTGTTGGTGAGCAGCGCGACGCGTCGCTCCCCCAGGGCCTGCAGCATCTGGGCCGCCACCGTGTAGTCGCGCTCGTCCTCGCCGTACCCGAGCGCGACGTTGGCTTCGTAGGTGTCCAGGCCGGCGTCCTGGAGCGCGTAGGCGTCGAGCTTGGCGGAGAGGCCGATCCCACGGCCCTCCTGGCGCAGGTAGAGCAGGTAGCCCCCCGCCTCCGCGACCCGCTCGAGCGACTCCCGCAGCTGCGGGCCGCAGTCGCAGCGGGCGCTGCCGAACACGTCCCCGGTGAGGCACTCGCTGTGCAGCCGCACCAGCGGCTCGCGTCGTACGGCGGGACCGAGGCGCAGCGCCACGTGCTCGCGGCCGTCGACGAGACCGTCGAAGCTGACGACGCGCGCCGTGGTCGACCAGCCGTCGGTGAAGCGCAGCGGCAGCTCCAGGTCGGTGCGGAGGGTCGCGGTCACGCCGACTCCTCGAACCGGTCCGAGAGCCGGTAGCGCAGCAGCACGACCTCGCCGATGCGGCGTACGTCGGCCAGCGTCGCCGGTCGGTCCGGGCGGACCGGGAACGGGCCGTCGTCGACGAAGCGCCGGGCTGCCGAGTCGCCGACGAAGAAGGGCGCGACCACCAGCTGCAGCTCGTCCGCAAGACCCTCCGCGAGGAACTGGGTGTGGATCGTGCCGCCACCCTCGACCATCAGGCGCCGTACGCCGCGGTGGTGCAGGTCCTCGCTGACGGAGCGCATCGTGACCCGGGGCCCGCCGTCGACGACCGTCGCGACGGCGCCGAGCCGGGACCGGGCGGTCGCGACCCGGTCGGAGGGGCTGTAGACGAGCCGCTCCGCGTCGCCGGTCGTGAAGAACCGGCCGGCCGGGTCGAGGTCGGCGTGGCAGGTGACGGTCACCTTGACCGGGGACGGCTTGAGCCCGCGGGCGACCCGCTCGAGCTGGCGGTCCGGGCGGCGGACGAGCAGCCGCGGGTTGTCCTTGCGCACCGTGGTGGCGCCCACCAGGATCGCGTCGCACCCGGCCCGCACCTCGTCGACCCGGTCGAGGTCGGCCTCGTTGGAGAGGATCAGGCGTTCGTCGCCGGCACTGTCGAGGTAGCCGTCGATCGACATGCCGCAGCTGAGCAGCGTGTAGGGACGGTCAGGCACGGACGGCTCCTCTCCCCCAGCTCCGGGCCAGGAGCACAGCGCCGGGCAGCGTCGCGACCAGCGCGAGCACGCCGTACAGCACGGCGACGGTCGCGCCCTGCGCGGCGCCTAGCCCGGCGGCGGCGAACGCCCAGGCGGCCACCCCCTCGCGCGGACCCCACCCGGCGACGTTGAGCGGGATCGCGGCGGCGAGCAGGACCAGGAGCGCGAGCGGCAGCAGCTCGCCCGGCGACGCGTCCGTGCCGGCCGCCCGGGCCGCGACCAGGAAGACCAGCACGTGACCGACCGACGCCAGCAGGGACGCCGCGACCACCTGCGGCCACCGGAGCAGGGCGAGGCAGACCCCGGCGGCCAGCACGGCCGACGCCCACGGCGCCGGGCCGAGCAGGAGCACGGCGCCCGCGGCCGTGGCCTGGACCGCCTGGCCCGACCCGCGGTCGGCCACCACGGGCAGGGCGCCGTGGCGCACCGCCCGGTGCACGTCGCCGAGCACGCCTCCGGGCAGCGTCGCGTTGAGGAACTGCGAGCGGTAATAGGCGGCGACCGCGTCGCGGAGCGGCACCTCCACGCCGAGACCCCGGGCAAGCACCCGCCAGCGCCAGGCGCAGCAGACCGTGGTCAGCGCCGTCAGCACCAGGGCGACCACGATCGCCGCCGGGCCGGCCGACCGCACCGCCGTCACGAACGGGTCCGGGCCGACCCACCACGCGACCCCGGCGAGGATCGCCAGGCCGCCGCCGAGCCTCAGCCACCTCATCGCAGCACCTCCAGCGCCGCGGCCACCCGCCCGACCGTGTGGTCCCACCCGGTCAGCGTCGTACGCCGGGCCCGCGCGGCCGCTCGCTGCTCGGCGCGGTGCTCCGCGTCGGTCAGCCAGTGACGGAGCGCTCGCGAGAGAGCCTCCGGGTCGCCGGGCGGCACCAGCACGCCCGCTCCCCCGAGCGCCTCGCGCACCCCGCCCACGTCGCTCCCGACCACCGGCACCCCGTGGGCCAGCGCCTCGGTCACGACCATCCCGTACGTCTCGGCACGGGAAGCCAGCACCAGCAGGTCGACCTCGGCGTACGTCGCGTCGAGGTCGGCACGGCTCAGCGGCCCGGTCAGCCGCACCGCGTCACCGACCTCGGCCGCGAGCGCGGGCTCGACCGACGTCGCACCGACCCCGCGGCAGGACCACGCGAGGTCGTCGAGCGTCCGCAGCGCGGCCGCCAGGACGTCGTACCCCTTGAGCGTCGTCACCGCGCCCACGCAGAGCAGGGCGGAGCCGTCGGCGGACCCAGGCGCGAGCGGCGCCGGGTCGACCCCGGGCTCGGCGACGATCACGCGCCGCGGGTCCAGGCCGTAGGTCGCGACCAGCCAGCCACGGGTCCACCGGCTGGTGGCGACGACCCCGGCGACGGCACCCAGCAGCTCGCCCTCCCACGGCTCGCGCCGCGGCATGTGGACGAGCACCACCACCCGGAGCCGACCGGTCTCGTCGAGGAGCGCGGGCGACGAGAGGAGCCCGTCGACCAGCACCACGGCGCCATCCGGGACGGTGCGTGTCGAGACGTGCTCGACGGCGCCGAGACCGTCGGCGACGCGGCGGTCGTAGACGTTCCCGCCCGACGGCCGGTCCGGGTCGTCGACGCCCGCGGGACGCACGAGGTGGATCACAGCTGCCTCTCGTACGACGCCCACGCGACGTGGGACTCGTGCAGCGTGACGACGAGGCGTCGTACGCCGTCGCCCAGCTCCGCGATCCGGTCCGCGAGCCGGTCGGCGACGACCCGGGCGAGCACCTCGGTCGAGGTGTTGGCGCCGGCGAGGTCGGGGTCGTCGTCGAGGTTGCGGTAGGTCAGCGCGCCGAGCACCTCGTGCAGCACCTCGGTGGCCCGCCCGATGTCCACTAGGATGCCGTCGGGGCCGAGCTCGGGTCCGGCGAACGCCGCGTCCACGACGTACGTCGCGCCGTGCAGCCGCTGGGCCGGCCCGAACACCTCGCCGCGCAGGCTGTGGGCGATCATCATGTGGTCGCGGACGGTCACGGTGAACACGGAGCCTCCAGGTAGCTGATCGTGTGGCACAGCGCGGCGAGACGTCCGTCGCTCAGCCGCGGCATCAGGTCGGGCAGCTCGGCGAACGCCGAGTCCCCCGTCAGCAGCGCGTCGAACGCCGGGTCGTCGAGCAGCCGCAGCGCCAGGGCGAGCCGGTCGGCGTGGGTGTGCCGGTGGCGACGAGCCGCCGCGACGGCACCGACCTGGCTGGCCCGGATCCCCAGGCGACGGGAGTGGAACGCGCCGCCGAGCGACAGGTGGACGCGTTGGTCGCCGTACCAGCTGAGGTCGAGCACGGTGCCGTCCGCCGCGAGCAGGTCCACGCAGAGCTGGAGCCCCGCGGCGGTCGCGCTCGTGTGGACGACGGCGTCGCGGTCGCCGGCCGCGTCGGCCGGCAGCGCGAAGCCGACCCCGAGGAGCGCCGCCACCTCGGCCCGGGACGGGTCGACGTCGGCCAGGGTCACCTCGACCTCGGGGATCCGGGCCAGCAGGCGGGCGACGCTGCACCCGACCATGCCGGCACCGACCACCGTGATCCGGTCACCCGGCAGCGGACCCAGGTCCCACAGCGCGTTGAGCGCGGTCTCGACGGTGCCGGCCAGGACCGCCCGGCGGGCGGGCACGCCGTCCGGCACCGCGACGACCGCGGCGGCGGGCACGACGTACGCCGTCTGGTGCGGGTGCAGGCAGAAGACGGTCGTGCCGACGAGCGGGTCCGGGCCCCGCTCGACGCGGCCCACGCTCAAGTAGCCGTACTTCACCGGCCCCGGGAACCGGCCGTCCTGGAACGGCGCCCGCATCTCCTCCCACTGGCTCTCGGGGACGCCGCCGCGGAACACCAGCGCCTCGGTGCCGCGGCTGACCCCGGAGTGCAGGGTGCGGACCAGCACCTCGTCGGGGCCGGGCTCGGGCAGCCGCTCGGACCGGATCTCCCCCCGACCGGGCTCCCGCACCCAGAACGCACCGGCGGTGAACTCCACCGGCGCCTGCTCCGTACGACTGGTCACACCCCACACACGGAGGCACGGTGCTCCTGGTTCAGCGACCGGCGGACGCGATCACCGCCGTCCGGGCAGCGCTCGCGGTGGCCGTCGTCGTGATCGGCCCGACGGGACCCGGCCTGGTGCTCGTCGTGGTGGCGCTCGCCCTGGACTGGGTCGACGGCCAGGTCGCCCGCCGGACGGGGACCGCGAGCGCGTCCGGCGCCCGCTTCGACATGGAGACCGACGCGTTCCTGATCCTGGTGCTCAGCGCGTACGCCGCGCCCGAGGTCGGCTGGTGGGTGCTGTTCATCGGGGCCGCCCGCTACGTGCTGTGGCTCGCCGAACGGGTGCTGCCCTGGCTGCGCCGGCCGGTGCCGCCCCGCTACTGGCGCAAGGTCGTGGCGGCGGTCCAGGGCATCGCGCTCGCGGCCGCGGTCTCGGGCCTGCTGCCGGCGCGGCTGTCCGAGACGCTGCTGCTGGGGGCGCTGGCGCTGCTCGTGGAGTCGTTCGGCCGCGACGTCTGGTGGCTGTGGCGGACCCGCCACGCGGCAGCGCCGTACCCGGTCGGCGGTGGCGCCACCCTCCTGGCGCTGGGCGCGGTCTGGATCGCGCTCGTCCTCCCGCGCGACCCCGGCGACCTGGCCCGGCTGCCGGTCGACGCGCTGCTGCTGGTCGCCGTCGCCCTGCTCCCGTGGCGGCGGGCCCGGGCGTCGGCGGCCGCCGTCCTCGGCGTGGGGATGGCCGTGCTGGTGGTCATCGAGGCGTTCGACGCCGGGTTCCACACGTTCCTGGACCGGCCGTTCGACCCGCTCACCGACTGGGCGTACCTCGGGCCGGGCGTCGGCGTGCTCGGCGACTCGATCGGTGTCGGCGCGGCCCGGGCGACCGCCGTCCTCGCCGCGGTGGTCGTGCTCGTCCTGCTCGTCGTGCTGCCGCTCGCGGCCGTCCGGGCGGCCGGCACGATCGCCCGGCACCGGCGCCCGGCGCTGGCGGTCGCGCTGGTGCTCGCCCTCGCGCCACTCGCCCAGGTCGGCTCGACCAGCGCGTCCGGCCTGGCGTACGACGAGGTGCGCCAGGTGCGCTCCGACCTCGCCGACCGGCACGAGTTCGCGGCCGAGATCGAGGTCGACCCGTACGCCGGCGTACCGCCCCGCGACCTGCTCGGCGGGCTGCGCGGCAAGGACGTGCTCGTGGTGTTCGTCGAGTCCTACGGGCGGGTGGCGCTGCAGGACACGTCGTTCGCACCGGGTGTCGAGGCCGTCGTGGACGACGGGACCCGGCGGCTCGAGGCCGCGGGCTGGTCGTCGCGCAGCGCCTTCCTCACCTCACCCACGTTCGGGGCCGCGAGCTGGCTGGCGCACTCCACGCTCCAGTCCGGGGTCTGGGTCGACAGCCAGCGGCGCTACGACCAGCTCATCGACACGGACCGGCTCACGCTGACGTCCGCCTTCGCCGGGGCGGGCTGGCGCACCGTCTTCGACGTGCCGGCCGACACCAAGGACTGGCCGGAGGGCCAGGCCTACTACGGGTTCGACCGGATCTACGACTCCCGCGACGTCGGCTACCGCGGACCGCAGCTCGGGTACGCGCCGGTGCCGGACCAGTACACGCTGGCGCGGTTCCAGCAGCTCGAGCTCGACCCGGGCGAGCGGCCGCCGGTGATGGCCGAGATCGACCTCGTCTCCAGCCACCACCCCTGGGCGCCGCCGCCCGCGCTGGTGCCGTGGGACCAGGTCGGCGACGGCTCGACGCTGGTCGCTCCCCCGACCGACGAGGACCCCGACGTGCCGACCCTCTACGGCCGGTCGATCGAGTACACGATGTCGACCCTGGTCTCCTGGCTGGAGTCGCAGCCGGACCCGGACCTGGTGCTGCTCGTGCTCGGCGACCACCAGCCGCACTCCTACGTGACCGGGCCGCACCCCGGGCACGACGTCCCGGTCTCGGTGATCGCCCGGGACCCGGAGGTGCTGCACCGAATCGCCCACTGGGGCTGGCAGCGCGGCCTGCACCCGAGGCCCGACGCGCCGGTGTGGCCCATGGACGCCGTACGCGACCGCTTCCTCGAGGCGTTCAGCCGTTGAGCTCGAGGACCGGGCGGCCGTCGGCCGTGCGGACCTCCACCGACGCGATCTGGTCGGCGTCGAGCGCGGTGGCGCCGGTGAGGTGCATCGTCCTGCCGGGCAGCGCCTTCCAGGTCGCGACCTGCTCGACACCGCCGTCCTGCGTGCGCACCACGAGGGAGTACGTCGGGGCCGGGGTCTCGTGCGAGTAGCCACCGCTCGGCTCGTCGTAGCTGCACGTCAGGTCCAGCCGGGTGCCCCACGCGACCGAGGTCAACGCGACGCTGGCGTCGACCCGGTCCTGGTCGATCGGGGTCATCGTCTGGCCGCTCGCGGCGGGCGGCGGCTCGTCCTCGCCGGTCACCTCGACGACGGTCACCCCCAGGACCGCGATCGCCGCGACGGCGGCCGCCGCGGCCAGACCGACGATCCAGCGGCGGCGCCGCTGCACGCGGCGTACCTCGTCCACGAGACGGGGCAGCAGGGTGGCCGGCACCGGTTCCGGGGCCGGCGCGGACTCGACCTCGTCGAGCGTCAGCCGGCCCAGCAGGCCGGGCAGCCCGGCGAGCTGGCGCACTGCGGCGTCGCACACGGGGCAGGTGGCCAGGTGGCGCTCGAAGGCCAGCCGCTCGGCCGGCGGCAGGGAGCCGAGGACGTACGCCGCGTCGTCGTGCGCGCGCTCGCAGCCGTGGGTCTCCGTCATGCCACCACCCCCATCTCCTCGAGAGCGAGCCGCAGGGAGCGCAGCGCGTAGTGCGTCCGTGACTTCACGGTGCCGGCCGGGATCCCGAGCCGCTCGGCGGCCTCGGCCACCGGCAGCCCGCGGTAGTAGCACTCGACGAGCACCGCCCGGTGCTCCGCGGAGAGCCGGGCGAGCGCGTCGGCGACGACCCACGACAGCAGCACCTGGTCGGTGCGGTCGGCCTCGCCGGCGCCGTCGGGCACGTCCGCGACGGTGACCTCGCTCTGCGAGCGCTTGGTCCGCCAGTCGTCGATCACGATGTTGCGGGCGACGGTGAAGAGCCACGACCGGACCGAGCCCTGGGCGTCGTCGAGGGCCGGCAGGTTGCGCCACGCACGCAGCAGCGTCTCCTGCACCACGTCCTCCGCGCGTGCCCGGTCGTTGCCGGTCAGGCGCAGGCAGTAGCCCCAGAGCGCGGCGGCATGCTCGTCGTGCAGCTGTCGCATCAGCGCCACCGGACCGTCCCCCATCGCCCACCTCCACCCCTGACACGGAGGACAGGGCGATCCGGTTCAGTCCTGCTTCTCCTCGAGGGCCTCGGTGAGGAGGCTGACCAGCGCCTCGAGCTGGACGTCGACCGAGGTCGCGACCGTCTCGCCGGCTCCGTCGAGCGCACGGGCGGCGAGGCCGGCCTTGCTGTCGATGAGCTCGGCGATCCGGGTGTCGATCGTCTGCGCGGCGATGATCCGCCACGCGGTGACCGGCTCGGACTGGCCGATCCGGTGCACCCGGTCGATGGCCTGGGTCTGCTCGGCGTCGGTCCACGAGAGCTCGGCGAGCACCAGGTTGGACGCGACCTGCAGGTTGATGCCGACGCCCGCTGCGGAGAGCGAGCAGACGATGACCTCGACCTCGGGGTCGTTGACGAAGTCGCTGATGTTCTTCTCGCGGGCCTTCGTCGTCTGGTCGCCGCGGATCGAGGTGTAGCGGATCCCGCGGCGGGCGAAGGTCTCCTCGGCGGTGTCCATCACGTCGATGTGCTTGGCGAAGAAGACGACCTTGCCGACGCTGCGCGCCAGCTGGGCGGCGTAGTCGGCGGCCAGCGCCGACTTCGCCTGCCCGATGTGGCGCATCATCGTGAAGACGTTCTCGCCCGACGAGCTGTCGGTGTCCTCGCGCTCCCACGCGGCGACCTGGCGGACCAGCGCGTGGTCGATGCCCTCGACGGTGCGGCCCGACGTACGGGTGGCGAGCGCCGTCTCGTAGCGCAGGACCATGCGACGGGCGAGCTCGCGCTCGGCGTCGCGGATCGAGCGGCCGACCTCGCCGTCGAGCTCGACCGGCAGGTCGGCGACCCGGCGGGCCGGGATGTCGGCGGCCACGTCGACCTTGCGGCGGCGCACGATGCCCATGTCGACCACGCAGCGGCGGGCCGCCGGGTAGAACGCCGGGTCGGCGGGCGTCAGGCCGGTCTCCTCGAGCGGGGCCATCAGCTCGGGCAGCGGCTTGCGGTCGTCGATCCAGCCGAGGAACTGCCAGATCGCCCGGAAGTCCTCGATGTCGTTGATCAGCGGGGTGCCGGTCAGCGCCATCAGCAGCGGCCGGACGGTCCGCTGGCGGATCTGCTCGGACAGGTGCAGCACGTGCTGCGAGCGCTGCGAGCTCTTGTTCTTGATGAAGTGCGCCTCGTCGACGACCATCCCGCGGAAGCCGTGCTCGGCCATCCAGCCGACGTGGCGGTCGAGCACCTCGTAGTTGACGACGACGATGTCGGCGAAGCCGTCGATGTCCTCGCCGTCACCGTGGATCACGGCGACCGCGCGGTGGGGCGTCCAGATGCCGGCCTCACGGGCCCAGTTCATCTTGACGACGTTGGGCACCACGACGAGGAGCGGGAAGGCCTTGGCGGCCTCGGCCGCCAGCAGCGACTGGGCGGTCTTGCCGAGGCCCGGCTCGTCGGCGAGCAGGAAGGTGCGGTGGCCCTGGCGGGCGGACTCGACCAGCTGCGCCTGGTGGTGCATCAGCTCGTGGCCGCCGGCGGCCTGGAGCGAGGCCGGCTCGGGCAGCGCCATGCAGGACGTCGCGCCGGCGCCGGCGAACTCGAAGGAGCGGAAGAGCGGGCCGAGCAGCTCCCACGTCGCGAGGCGGTGGGTCAGCGGCTTGTGCGCCGTACCGGAGAAGTCGGGGGCGAGGAACGGGTGGGCGAGCTGGCGCGAGATCACCGACTGCGGGACGACCCGACGCTCGGTCGTGGCCGCGGCGTCGGTCTCCGTGACCTCGGGGACCTCCTCGACCTCGGCCTCGAGGCCGGCGGCGGCGATCATCTCCTTGCGCAGCTCCTTGGCGGCGTCGGAGATGACGGCGTCCTCGGCGAGCAGCGTGAAGAGCGTCGAGTCCCGCGCAGCCGTCTTGGCCAGGATCGTGGCGATCCCGTCGAGCCGCTTCAGCTGCTCGTTGCGCTGGGCCTCGGACATCTCGGTGTCGCCCTTGACCCGGATCCGCTCCTCGCGGGCGAGCAGCGCGACGACCTGGAACTTGGTGCGCACGCCGGGCATCGCCGAGCGACGCTCGACGGCGTTCTCGACCTCGCGCACGGCGCGGGCGAGGACCGGGATGATCCCGTCGTTGTCGAGCGGGCGCCGGCGACCGTTGCGCTGGTTGGTGCCACGCTGGTTGGACGATCGCTGCGACGTGCGCTGCGACGTACGGCGGTTTGCCGTCTGCTGCTGGCCCGATCGAGCCAAGGACCCCTCCTCGGAGTGGAGCCACGGCGACGGTGAGGGCAGCTGCACCCCCACGGCCTCCGAGACCGGTACGAACGTGCGTCAACGGACGTGGACGTGCTGCCACTTCCCTGACGCGATGTGGTCCGCGAGACACGGCACGCGACCGACAAGGCCGCGGCCCGACCGGGCCGACGACGTCGCCATCCTAGCGCGCCCCGCCCGGATCCGTGACTCAGACCGTGAAGTCCACCCCCTGGGCCAGCGGGAGCTCCCCGGAGAAGTTGATCGTGTTGGTCGCGCGGCGCATGTAGGCCCGCCACGCGTCCGACCCCGACTCGCGCCCGCCGCCGGTCTCCTTCTCGCCCCCGAAGGCGCCGCCGATCTCGGCGCCGGAGGTGCCGATGTTGACGTTGACGATGCCGCAGTCCGAGCCCTCGGCCGACAGGAAGAGCTCGGCCTCGGCGAGGTCGGAGGTGAAGACGCTCGATGACAGCCCCTGCGGCACGGCGTTGTTGAGCTCGATCGCGCCCGCGAAGTCGTCGTACGGCAGCACGTAGAGCAGCGGGGCGAACGTCTCCCGCGCGACCACGTCGGTCTGCGCGTCCATCCGGACGATCGCCGGCCGTGCGTAGTAGGCGTCGGGCGCGACGTCGGCGAACGCCCGGCCGCCGCCGGCGACGACCTTGCCGCCGTCGCCGGTGGCCGCGGCGATGGCGGCCTCCATGGCGTCGTACGCGCGCTGGTTGATCATCGGGCCGACGAGGGTGCCGTCGGCCATCGGGTTGCCGATCGGCAGGCGGTCGTACGCCGAGGCGAGCCGGTCGGTCAGCTCGTCGACGACGCTGGTGTGGGCGATCACGCGCCGCATCGTGGTGCAGCGCTGGCCCGCCGTACCGGCCGCGGAGAAGACGATGCCGCGCACGGCCAGGTCGAGGTCGGCGCTGCCGGACACGACGGCCGCGTTGTTGCCGCCGAGCTCGAGGAGGCTGCGCCCGAAGCGCTCGGCGACCCGCGGGCCGACGAGGCGGCCCATCCGGGTCGAGCCGGTGGCACTGAGCAGCGCCACGCCCGGGTGGTCGACGAGCGCCTGGCCGACCTCGGGGCCGCCGAGGAGCACCTGCGACAGCGCCTCGGGGGCACCGTGCTCCCGGATCGCCTGGGCGAGCACGGCGTGGCACGCGAGCGAGGTCAGCGGGGTCAGCTCGGACGGCTTCCAGACGACCGGGTCGCCGCAGACGAGGGCGACCGCGGTGTTCCACGACCAGACGGCGGCCGGGAAGTTGAAGGCGGAGACGACGCCGACGACACCGAGCGGGTGCCAGGTCTCCATCAGCCGGTGGCCGGGGCGCTCCGAGGGCATCGTGCGGCCGTAGAGCTGGCGCGACAGCCCGACGGCGAAGTCGCAGATGTCGATCATCTCCTGGATCTCGCCGCGCGCCTCGGAGGTGATCTTGCCGGCCTCGATGCTGACCAGGACCGCGAGGTCGTCCTTGTGCTCGGCCAGCAGCTCGCCGAAGCGCTTGACCAGCGCACCCCGGGCCGGCGCCGGCACCCGGCGCCAGGCCAGGAACGCCTCGTGCGCCCGGCCGACCGCCTCGTCGACGTACGCCGCATCCCTCCAACCGAGCGACGTCACCCGCTGGCCGTTGACCGGCGACCGGGTCTCGACGTCACCGCCCAGCGCGTCGACGTCGACCCCGCAACGACGGGCGGTGTCGAGGGCCAGCGCGGACAGCTCGGACTGGGTGGGGAGAGTCGTCATGGGTCGTTCCTACACGATCCCAGCGACGCCGGTTGAGTCGGGACTTCTGACCAGTTGAATCGGGAGATTTGACCGTCGAGTCGGGAGTTCTGGCGCGCCGGGTGTCCAAAAGTCCAGACTCGACCGTCAGAAGTCCGGATTCAACCGTCACAACTCCCGACTCGACCTCTCAGACGATGTTGAGCTCGGGACGTACGCCGCGGTCGGCGAACCGGTCGGCCGACAGCTCGGACACGTCCACGACGGGCGGCCGGTCGAGCACGAGGTCGCGCAGCACCTCGCCGATCGCCGGTCCCATCAGGAAGCCGTGGCCGGAGAAGCCGGTGGCGTAGAGGAACCGCGAGACCCCCTCCGCCTCGCCGACCAGGGCGTTGTGGTCGGGCGTCATCTCGTAGAGCCCGGCCCAGCCGGACGCGATGCCGACGTCGGCGAGCGCCGGCACCCGCCGCTCGATGGCCGCACCGAGGCGCGGCAGCCAGGCGTCGGTGCGGCCGACCTCGAAGCCGGGGTGCTCGTCGGGGTCGGACATGCCGAGCAGCAGGCCGGGGCCCTCGAGATGGAAGTACAGCGACGTGGCGAAGTCGATGGTGAACGGCGTGGCCGGGTCGAGCCCCGGCATCGGCTCGGTGATGAGGATCTGCCGGCGGAGGGGGACGACGGGCAGGTCGAGGCCGACCATCTCCCCGACCCCGCGCGCCCAGGCACCGGCCGCGCAGACGACGGTGTCCGTGGCGATCCGCCCGGCGTCGGTGAGCACGGCGCGGACCTGCCCGGCCTCGACCTCGATCCCGGTCACCGCGCAGCGGGTGACGATGCGGGCGCCGGCGCGACGGGCGCCGCCGGCGTACCCGAGCACCACCGACTCGGGCGTGCAGTGCCCGTCCTCCGGCGACCAGGCGGCGGCCAGGACGCCGTCGACGTCGACCATCGGCGAGAGCGCCTTGGCCTCCGCCGGCGAGATCATCCGGCTGGGGACGCCCAGGGAGTTCTGCAGGGCCACGTTGGCCTCGAACGCCGCGACGTGGTCCGGGTCGTCGAGCAGGAAGAGGTAGCCCGACTTGTGCAGGTCGATCTCCTGCCCGAGGTCCTCGGTGAAGCGTTCGTAGGCACGCAGGCTGCGCTGCCCCAGCTCGATGTTGACCGGGTCGGAGAACTGCGCGCGCACCCCGCCCGCGGCCTTGCAGGTGGAGCCGGACCCGAGGCTGTCCCGCTCGAGCAGCACGACGTCGACGCCGGCGCGGGCCAGGTGGTACGCCGCGCTCAGGCCGATGACGCCGCCACCGATCACCACCGCCGCGGCGGTGGTGGGGACGTCAGCCACCGGTGCCGCCGACCATCGACCGCGCGGCCTCGAGGATCTCCTCCTCGGTGACCAGCACGGTCCGGGAGGCCGGGCCGAGCGGCACGTAGGAGTCGGCGCTCGCGACGCGGGAGAGGCGGCCGACGTAGCCGCGCTCGACCAGGGCGCTGACGATGCCCTCCCCCACGCCGCCCGACCGCCGGGTCTCGTCGACGACCAGCACCCGGCCGAAGCCCGACGCGTACGCTGCGAGCTCGTCGACCGGCAGCGGCGAGAGCCACCGCAGGTCGAGCACGGTCGCCCGGACGCCCTCGGCCTCGAGCGACCGGCAGGCGCGCAGCGACATGGGCACCCCGTTGCCGAACGTCACGACCAGCAGGTCGTCGCCGTCACCGTGCGCGCGCGGGCCGCGCGGCGTCCCACCGACGCCGTACTCCGCCGTCCAGGCGCCGTCACCCGGCTCGTGCAGGTCGCGCGAGTGGTAGAGGGCGATCGGCTCGACCACGACGCACACGCGGCCCTCGAGCTCGGCCAGCTCGGCGCACTCGCGCAGCAGCAGCGGGGCGTCCGCCGGGTGGCTGGGCACGCACAGCACCAGGCCCGGGATGTCGCGCAGCACCGCGAGCGAGTTGTCGTTGTGGAAGTGGCCGCCGAAGCCCTTCTGGTAGCTCAGGCCCGGGATCCGCACGACCATCGGGTTGCGGTACTGCCCGTCAGAGAAGAACGCGAGCGACGCCGCCTCGCCCCGCAGCTGGTCCTCGGCGTTGTGGAGGTAGGCGAGGTACTGGATCTCCGGGATCGGCAGCAGCCCTGCCAGCGCCGCGCCGAGGGCGGTGCCGAGGATGGTCTGCTCGTCGAGCAGCGTGTCGATGACCCGGCGGCCGCCGTACCGCTTCCGCAGGCCCCGGGTGACGCCGTACACCCCACCCTTGACGCCCACGTCCTCGCCGAGCACCACGGCGTGCGGGCGCTCCTCCAGGAGGTCGGCCAGGGTCGCGTTGATCGTCTGAGCGAGGGTGAGCCGACCCTCCGGCGGCCACGCGGTCGCCCGACGCCGCGGTGGCGCCGGCCGGGTGTCCGGGCGGTGGAGCGGCCGGACCACCTCGCCGCGCGACTCCAGCCGGCGCTCGCCGATGACCGACTTCGCCTCGTCCATCACCACGGCGCGGGTGCGCTCGTAGCGGGACAGGACGTCGTCGACGGTCAGGCTGCCCGTCTCCACGAGGTACGCCGCGGTGGCGAGCAGCGGGTCGAGCTCGAGGTCGCGGGCGATCTCGGTGCTGGTCCGGTAGCCGAACTCGACATCGGAGCCCGCGTGGCCCAGGAAGCGCACGGTGCGCAGGTGCAGCAGCACCGGGCGCCGGCGGTGCCGGGCCCGGTCGACCGCGGCACCGACATCGGCCAGCAGCAGGTCCGGGCGCGGCGAGGGCGCCTCGACGTACTCGATCCCCGGCCGCCGACGCAGCGACTCCTCCATCCAGCCCGCCGGCGTACGGGTGCTGATGCCGAGGCCGTTGTCCTCGACGACGACGAGCAGCGGCAGGTCCAGGCCGCGATGGGTGAGGTACGCCGCGGCGTTGAGCGCACCCTGCGCCGTCGAGTGGTTGACCGAGGCGTCGCCGAGGCTGGTCACGACCACCGCGTCCTCGGGCCACCGCCGCTCGGGCGCGAGGTCGGCGAGGTTGCCGAGGGCGAAGGCGAGGCCGACCGCGCGGGGCAGGTGGGAGGCGATGGTCGAGGTCTGCGGGACGATGTGCAGCGCCGGGTGGCCGAAGACCTTGTGCCGGCCCCCGGAGATCGGGTCGGCCGCGGCGGCACTCAGGCCGAGCAGCACGTCGCGGACCGGCGTCGTGCCGCCATGGCGCGCCGCACGCGCGGCGTAGAAGCCGCCCGAGCGGTAGTGGAGCAGGGCCGGGTCGTCGACCCGGGTCAGCAGGCCGACGGCCGCATTGGCCTCGTGGCCCGCCGAGCCGATCGTGTAGAACCCCTCGCCCTGGCTCTGCAGCCACCGGGCGGCGAGGTCGAGGTGCCGGCTCTGGAGCTGCGCGTCGAAGAGCGCCAGCACCCGCTCGACGTCGGTCCCGCCGGTCGGCGTGCCGGGGGTGAGCCCACGCACCGACGCGACGAAGTGATCGTCGACCGCCTCCGCCATGGTCCCACTCTTCCACCGGTCCGGGTCGGGGTGCGGAACGACACGATCTGACAAATGTCTGTCACTTTCGGTCACAATGGTCGGATGCGCGACGATCTCATCGACCTGGCCCGTTCCATCGACCCCACCGTCCTCGGCGAACGGGTGCGTACGGCGCGCCTGCGCGCCGGACTCACCCAGGCGCAGGTGGCGGGCTCCCAGATGTCGGTCGGCTACATCTCCCGCATCGAGAGCGGGCAGCGCCGGCCCGACCCCCAGCTCCTCACCGCCATCGCCGACGCGCTGGGCGCCAGCGTCGACGAGCTGCTCGTCGGGGTCGCTCCCGACCGGGTCGTCCAGCTGCGGGTGCAGCTCGACCACGCCCAGCTCGCGCTGGTCACCGGCTCGGTCCCCCAGGCCCTCGAGATCGTGGACCGGATCCTCGCCGAGCCCGCCACCGAGGACCTCCCGGACGTCGAGCGCGAGGCGTCGTACCTGCGCGCGAGCGCCCTCGAGGCGTCCGGCGACCTCCAGTCGGCGATCCTCCTGCTCGAGGACCTGACCGAGCAGCAGTCCGCCGACCTCGCCTGGATCAACGGGGCCACGGCCCTGAGCCGGTGCTACCGGGAGTCCGGCGAGCTCGGCCGGGCGATCGAGGTCGGTGAGCGCGCGGGAGCGTTCATCGACGAGTCGGGCCTCGCGGGCCTCGACGAGTCGGTCCGGCTGAGCCTGGCCGTGGCCAACGCCTACCTCGACCGGGGCGACATCAGCTACGCCGCACGCATGTGCCAGCGGGTCGTCGACCGCGCCGAGGAGCTGGCGTCCCCCGTCGCCAAGGCGTCGGCGTACTGGAACCTCTCGATCGCCGAGTCCCGGCGCGGCCGCTCGACGATGGCGGTCGACCTCGCGCGTCGCGCGCTCGGGATCCTCGGCGCGGCCGACGACAGTCGCAACGTCGCGCGGCTCCAGACCCAGGTGGCGATCCTGCAGCTCCGGCTCGACCCGCCCGAGGCCGCCGAGGCCCTCGAGCTCCTGCTGCGCGCCGAGCGAGCGATGGCCATCACGGGCGGTGTGCCCGCGGACCTGGCGGACAACCATCTCGCCCAGGCCAGGGCGCAGTTCCTGCTCGGCGACGTGGACGCCGCCCGGCGGCTCGCGGCAACGACGGCGGACAGCTCGCGGACCGCGGCTCCGGTCGTGGCCGCCGACGCCCTGGTGCTGCTCGGCCAGATCGACGCGCACGCAGGCGACGTGCAGGCGGCTCGGGACCACTACCAGCAGGCGGTGCTCCTGCTCAGCGCCGTGGGGGCAGACCGCTCCGCCGCCCAGCTCTGGTTCGAGCTCGCCCACCTCCTGGAGGGCATCGGCGAGGCGTCGAGCGCGATCGACGCCTACCGCAGGGCAGGCGCCGCCAGCGGACTGGTCGCCTCCACGACCTCGTCCGCACCGGTCACCGCCTAATCACGCTCGGTCAGCAGCAGCCCCGGTCCGCCGACACCGCGACGGCCGAGCCTCCTTCGACAGCGCCCACTGCACCCAGCAGCGACAGCACGGCGACGATCCCGACCAGCATCTTGCGCGTACGAGTCATGTCCATTTCTCCCACATCCGACGATCTTTGACAGGTGCCAGTCATATTCTGGCAACTGCTGTGGCAGAATGGCTAACGACCGCGCATCGGAGCAGCCGCACATGTCGCAACCCCCCACCCCGCGACAGGCTTCTCGGGGGTGCACGGTCACCCGGAAATGCAACGACCCCGCCGGCTGCCATCCCCCTTGGCCGGCGGGGTCGAGCATGTTCAGGCGACGATCAGCGCCAGCCGAGCTCCGGGGCGACGTAGCGCACGATGCTCTCGAGCACGTGCGCGTTGTAGTCCACGCCGAGCTGGTTGGGCACGGTGAGCAGCACGGTGTCGGCGGCGGCGATCGCCTCGTCCTCGGCGAGGTCCTTGACCAGCTGGTCGACCTCCCCGGCGTACGACTTGCCGAAGCGGGCCAGCCCGCCGTCGATGTGGCCGACCTGGTCCTGGCTGCGGGACTCGTGGCCGAAGTAGGCCCGGTCCAGGTCGTTGACGATCGGGAAGATGCTGCGGCTGACGGACACCCGCGGCTCGCGCTCGTGGCCGGCGGCCTTCCAGGCGTCGCGGAACATCTGGATCTGCTCGGCCTGGAGCTGGTGGAAGGGGACCCCGGTGTCCTCGGTGAGCAGCGTCGAGCTCATCAGGTTCATGCCCTGCTGGGCCGTCCACTCGGCGGTCGCCCGCGACCCGGCACCCCACCAGATCCGGTCCCGCAGGCCCGGCGAGTGCGGCTCGATCCGCAGCAGCCCCGGCGGGTTGGGGAACATCGGCCGCGGGTTGGGCTGCGCGAAGCCCTTGCCCTCGATGACGTCGAGGAAGACCCGGGTGTGCTCCCGGGCCATGTCGGCGTGGTCGGAGCCCTCCGCCGGCACGTAGCCGAAGTAGCGGTAGCCGTCGATCACCTGCTCCGGTGACCCCCGGCTGATGCCGAGCTGGAGCCGGCCGCCCGAGATGAGGTCCGCCGACCCGGCGTCCTCCGCCATGTAGAGCGGGTTCTCGTAGCGCATGTCGATGATGCCGGTGCCGATCTCGATCCGGCTGGTGCGCGCACCCACCGCCGCGAGCAGCGGGTACGGCGAGGCGAGCTGGCGCGCGAAGTGGTGCACCCGGAAGTACGCGCCGTCGGCGCCCACCTCCTCCGCCGCGACCGCGAGGTCGATCGACTGGAGCAGCGCGTCGGAGGCGGAGCGGGTCGCCGACTGCGGCGACTCCGTCCAGTGCCCGAAGGACAGGAACCCGATCTTCTTCATGTCACCTCAACAAAGATTGAATTCTCAATCTTCCCTCACGGAGCGTTCCACGTCTGCAGGACCGGGTGCTCCCGCTCGTAGCCGAGGGTCGACAGCGTCGCGGTGTCGAGCTTGAACCACTGGCCGGCCTCGACCGGGCGGCCGAGCCAGCGGGCGGCGAGGGCCCGCAGGGCGTGCCCGTGGCCGAAGACCAGCGTGCGCCCCTCGGTCGCGCGCACCCGGGCCACCACCCGGTCGAGCCGCTCGCAGACCTGCTCGGCGGTCTCGCCTCCCGGTGTGGGATGGCTCCAGATCGTCCACCCCGGGTCCTGCTCGCGGATCGCGTCGGTGGTGATCCCCTCGTAGTCGCCGTACGCCCACTCGGCGAGGTCGTCGTCGGGCTCGGCGTCCGGGAAGCCGGCGAGCTCCGCCGTACGCCGGGCACGGAGGCGCGGGCTGGTCAGCACCTGCGCGAACTCGACGTCCGCCAGCCGCGACCGCAGGCCGCGCGCGACCTCCTCGCCCTCGGGCAGGAGCGGGAGGTCCGTGATGGACGTGTGCTTGCCGGCGGCGCTCCACTCGGTCTTGCCGTGCCGGACCGTCCAGAGCTCGTTCATGGGTCCATTCAAGCGTGCTCGCCCACAGGGGTGGACTTGACGAAAACCCACCCATCCGTGATCCGGGTCACTTATCGTCAGCGGCGCGGAACCGAGCAGCCGACACCCTTGGAGTCGTCACATGCACCAGCGCCCACTCGCGCGCGGCCTTGCGGTCAGCGCCGTCAGCGCCCTCGTCATCACCGGCCTCACCGTCGCCCCGGCGCACGCCGTCGGCCCCGACGTCGCGTTCATCAGCATCTTCAACCCGGCCCACCGGGTGTCGACGAGGCTCGACGCCGACATGGACCGGTCGATCTCGCTCGTCGCGGCCGCGGACGACGCGGACTCCCCCGACGTGTCGTTCGAGTACAACACCGACCCGGTGGCCGGCCCTGCCACGGCCGGGTGGACCGGGATCGGGGTGACAGCGTCGTACTCCAACGGGATCGCCAGTGCCACCTGGAGCCCCACCGATCTCAACGGCACGTCGATCGCGGTGCGCCTGGTCGCGACGACCCCCGACGGCACGTCGTACGCGATTCGCAACAACGTCGCCGTCACCGGCGACGGCTCGTCGGTCAACAGCGTCAAGATCGCCAGCCCGAACGGCGGCTACTTCGTCCAGCCCTACGCCGACTCGTCGCACACCAGGACTCTCAAGGCGGTCAGCGGGACCACGTCGGCCACCAGCGGCTCGGTGGAGCTGTCGTGGTGGCGGGCCTCGGACAACAGCTTCCAGGGCCAGACCGACGCCGCGGTCTCGCCGAGGGACCTCAAGGTCTCGATCCCGGGCACCTACGTGGCGGGCGGCGGCTTCAGCGGCGCCCTCGACATCACGGCGTACGGCGCGGACCCGGGCGACCTGCTCATGATCGGCGCCAGGCGGGACACCGACGACGTCGCGCCGCCCGTGGCGCTCTACACCCAGACCCTGACCTCGGCATCGGCCATGGCCGCGACGCCGAAGTCGAGCGGCACGCAGGTGCAGATCGACGTGCTCGACCAGAACTCGAACCCCGTCGCGGGAGCCGAGGTCCGGCGCCAGTCGGACGGTGGCCTCGTCGGCTACACCGACGGCGCCGGCGTCGCGACGGCCCTGCAGCCCAACGACTCCAACGAGACCTACTACGTCAACACGACCGACACCAACGCCTACGAGGGCGGCACCGACCTGATCACGTCGATGGTCACGACCGGCACCTACACGCCGGTCGTGACGGCGACCGAGGCCGTGCTCGCGGACGGCGACGTGTTCGACGACGACGAGTACGCCGCAGGTGACGTCGCGCTCCAGGTGCTCGACCAGGACGGGTCGCCGTACGCCGGAGCCGCGCAGGTCAGCTACACGCTGTACCCCACCGGCGCGACACCGCCGAGCCCGACGACCGCGACCACCGACGGAAACGGCCGGCTGGTGATCCCGTTCGACCCGGCGGACGCTGACGGCGAGTACACGCTGGAGTTCACCTCGCCGTCCGGCGCCCCGAGCCCCGAGGAGTACTCGCAGACGTTCGTCACCGGCGACGCCGTGCTGAGCCTCAGCCCGGGCCAGGGTGCCGCGGCCTCCGGCGGCCAGATCACCTACCACGGCAACCTCTCGATCGACGGCGAGGCGCTGCCCGGCCGCACGATCGGGCTCACCTACAAGCGCGGCGTCGAGCTCGTGCCCGGCACCGGCGCGGACGCCGGCATGGTCGGGGTCGGGGGTGCCCTGTCGGGGACCGTGACGACGAGCCCGAAGGGGACCTTCACCGTCACGGTGGACGACCCCGCCGAGGCCGGGAACCCGACCGAGACCGGCGGGAAGCTGTCTGCGGCGACGGCGACCAACGTCGCGTCCGGCGCCAGCACGTTGACCGGCAACGCGGGCGCCAGCACGGCGTCGACGGCGGAGTTCGGCTCGGGCAAGGGCAGCGTCAAGATCACCCTGAAGGGCACCGGCAAGGCCGGTGCCGCCGACAACCTCACGGTGGTGACGCCGGCGTCGGTGCGGGGCGAGAAGGTGACGATCTTCCGCAAGGTGGGCAAGGGCAAGTGGACCAGCGTGGTCACCAAGACCCTCGGGGCGTCCGGCCTCAAGCTCAAGCTCAAGGACCCGAACGGGGCGAAGGTCGTCCAGTACAAGGCGACCGTCGTGGCGAGCGACCGGGTCAAGAGCACCACGTCGAAGGTCCTCAAGCTCAAGTGACGACGGCGCGGGTCCGCCCGATGCCCGAGGCCGAGCTCGCGGCCTGGGGCGTGGCCCGGTCCGCCGACGGCGTACCTCTCCCTGAGCCGTACGGCGACGACGAGCACGAGGCCGTCACGGTGGAGGTGGACGGGGTCGACGTGGGCGGCGCGGTGCTCGCGTACGCCGAGGACGCCGGTGGCGTGCGATGCCTGGTGCGGGTGCTGCAGACGACGGTGCCCCGCGACGCCACGGAGGTGTGGACCGCGATCGCGACGGCGTTCGAGCAGCACGCGCGCGGGCGGGGGGCCACCACCCTGGCCACGGCCGTGGCGCCGGAGCTCACCTCCGCCTTCGGCCGGGCCGGCTTCCAGGCGACGATGATCTCGGCCGGCGGCACGCTCGACCCCGACACCGCCCCGGAGCTGCAGGTCGACCGCACCGTCGCGGTGCGCGAGATGGCGGTCGAGGAACGGCCCCACTTCGTCGACGACGCCCGCGAGGTGCTGGTCACCGGGATGGCGGGCGCCGGCATGGTCGACCCGGCCAGCAACCGGCTCGAGGAGCTCGAGGCGCGGCTGGCGCGCCTGACCGACGACCCCCTGCCCGAGGGCGAACTGCTCCTGACCGCGACGGTCGGCGGTGAGCCCGTCGGCAGCGCCTGGGCGACGCTGGTGCCGAACGGCGACGCTCTCGACTACTACGGCCACACGATGTTCCTCTACCCCGAGCATCGCGGCCGGGGGCTCAGCAAGTCGTTCCTCGGGGCGCTCGTCCGGCACGCCGAGGGCCTCGGGGTCGCCGACGTCCACGTGCGGGTCTACGGGCGGGACCAGTGGGCACGAGAGAGCTTCATCCGCGAGACCACGACCATCGACGACGTACACCTGCGCAAGGACCTGCGCTGAAGTAGCCCGATAGTGGGAGGGTGTCCCCATGAACGCACCCGCCACGATCGTCGTCGGCTACGTCCCGACTCCCGAAGGTCTCGCCGCTGTGGAGTACGCCGTCGGCGAGGCCCAGCGCGACAACGCCCGCCTGATCATCGTCAACTCGGGGGTGCGCGGCTACGACTCCGACCCGGCGTTCGCGACCGCGACCGACCTGGACGCCCTCGGCTCGCGACTCGACGGCCTCGGCATCGAGCACGAGATCCGCCAGTCCACGCAGGCCTTCTCCCCCGCCGAGGAGATCCTCCAGGCCGCGACCGACGTCGGTGCCGACCTGATCGTGATCGGGCTGCGCCGCCGCTCCCCCGTCGGCAAGCTCTTCCTCGGCAGCAGCTCGCAGCAGATCATCCTCGACGCCGCCTGCCCGGTCGTCGCGGTCAAGCGACCCGAGTAGGTCTGGCGGCGGCTCGTCGTACCGGGCTACCTGGGTGGCTGGTTGTCCGCCATCGAGGCCAGGCTCTGCGCGATGGACGCCAACGCCAGAGCCTGCACGGACTCCCACGTGCCGGGCTTCAGCTTCGCCGCGACTTCGCCTGCCTGGTCTGCGAGTTCCTGTGCCGTCATGACAGGTGACCCTATCCGTGCCCGGCCCGCTCGGGCGGGAGCGCGCGATCGCGGGCCCTCGACCCTCGCAGTGCGAGCGAGCGGTCCCGCTGACGCTTCCGCACGATGAACGCCACACCGCTGACCACGGCGACGACGAGAGCGAACACCAGGCCGGCGAACGCCAACGTCGCGACCGTTGCGGCGGTCCCGACACCGGCGATGCCGATCAGGGCGAGGACCGGAGGTGCGCAGCACGCGGCGCACGCGGCAGCGCCGCCGCCGATGAGGTAGCGCGTGCCAGAAGGGGTGCCCGTCGGCTCGCTCATCGCTCCCCGGCCCTCTCGACCGTGGTGACCTGGGCCAGGTCGACGAACGGGATGGGACAGCAGTCGCTGCCGGCGCACTGGTGCAGGTCGTCGCAGCCTGCCGCGATCGCTGCCGCCAGGTTGGCCTTGATCATGCCGAGGTCCTCGATGCGGGCCTCGACCTCGACCAGCTTGTCAGCGGCGCGCGCCTGCAGGCTCGAGTCGCGGCCGCGACGGCGGCCGACCTCGATGAGGTCCGCGACCTCGTCCAGGGTGAACCCCAGTCGTTGAGCGGCCTTGATCACCCGAAGCGTCACGACCACCTGCTCGTCGTACACCCGATGACCGCCGGGGCTGCGGTCCGGCCGTGCCAGCAGCCCGCGACGCTCGTAGTAGCGAAGCGTCTCGCGGTTCACACCCGCTGCATCGGCGACCTGGCTCGCTCGCATGCTCATGCCGACAGCCCCTCGGCGCGGGCAGCGAGCGCGTCGAGGACGTCCCGCCGCTCCGGTGGGACCGAGATCGACATCGTGACGTCGTCGTCCTGGCCCTCGAGCAGGAACGTGAAGAACGAGCAGCACGCCGTCTCTTGCTCGGCAAGGTCACGCACCGACTCCAGCAGGCCCTTCTGGCCGGTGAGGTGGATGCGCACCACCAGGTCTCCGCGGGACACGCTGCGCGCGGACGACGCGAACAGCGCGTCGAACTCGGCCAGCCTCAACGGGCGCTCGCTGGTCGGCAACGTGCACGCCGCGATCGTCATCAGCTCTTCCATGCCACGACCGTAGACCCGGACCTGAGTACCGGATGCAAGTAGCGATCAGGAGCGGAGCCGAGGATGACGGCACCGATGAGAACAGACGCCGGCACCGGTCTGTGTACGGTCCGGTGAAACGCGCCGCGCGCACCAGGGAGAGCAACGGGATGAGACCACTGCGCTACTCGATCAACGTCACGCTCGACGGCTGCTGCCACCACGAGGCAGGGATCGCGCCGGACGAGGAGTCGATGGCCTTCTGGACCGCCGAGATGGGACGAGCCGACGGCCTCCTCTTCGGTCGGGTGACCTACGAGATGATGGAGTCGGCGTGGCGGCGACCGGCGACGGGCACGTGGCCCGAGTGGATGGACGAGTGGGAGGTCCCGTTCGCCGAGACCATCGACCGGACCAGGAAGTACGTCGTGTCGAGCACGCTGAGCGAGGTCGACTGGAACGCCGAGCTGGTGCAGGGCGACCTCGGCGAAGCGGTGCGGCGGCTCAAGCAGGAGCCGGGTGAGGGCCTGTTCGTCGGTGGCGTGACGCTCCCCCTGGCGTTGGCAGACCTGGGCCTGATCGACGAGTACCAGTTCCTGGTGCAGCCGGTCCTCGCCGGACACGGACCGACCCTGCTCGCCGGCCTGCGCGAACGCATCCAGCTCGAGCTCGTGGACCGTCACGAGTTCCGGTCGGGGTCGGTCGCCCTGCGCTACCGGCCCGTGGGGTCACTCGCCTGACGCGGTTCGTCCCGGCAGCTCCTGGGCGACACTGGACACATGCGACGGCACCACCGGTGGGACGACGACGAGGACCGCCCCGAGCCTGACCTGACGGATCCCGCGACGGCCGCCGCGTTGGAGCGAGCCGCGCGCGATGTGCGCGCGGTCAAGCTGGTCCACCTGGGCCTGCTCGTCCTCGGGGTGGGCCTGCTCGCGCTGGCGCTGCTCCTCCTGGTGCGCTGACGCTCCGGCCTAGCACCTGCGGTGGAAGCTGACCGTGCCGTCGGGTTGGTGGGTCGTCTCGTACGTCGGGTCGTGGGCTCGGGCGTGATGCCTCGGGCACAGGAGACCGCCGTTGGCCAGGTCCGTCGGGCCGTCGTCGGTCCAGCGGGTCCAGTGATGTCCGTGGCACATCCAGGGTGGCCAGTCGCAGCTCTCGGCGAGGCAGCCGCCGTCCCGGATGGCCAGCGCGGTCAGCTGGGCCTTGGTGAAGAACCGCTTGGCGCGGCCGACGTCGAGGACCTCGGACTTGCCGTTGAGGACGACGGGGAGGATCCGGGCGGTGCAGGCGAGTCGGCGGACCTGTGCGGGGCTGATGCGTTCGCCGGTGTCGAGGACCCCGGCCTTCTGCAGCTTGCCCGTCAACACGTCGAGGTCGATGTGGATCACGATGGTGGCGTCGGTGCCGCCGACCTTGGGCAGGTCATTGGCGGAGATCCGTTCGATGAGTTCGGCGAACGCTCTCCCCATCCGCTCGGGTCCGGGGCGGCGTTCGACCCCTGGTCCGTGGGTGGCGGCCTGGTGCTTGGGCGCGGCGATCGCGAGGAGCATCTTCTTGAGCATTGCCGCCTGGACCGTCGGGAGCGTGAACCGGGCGTGGGTCTTGCCGTGCCCGTCGTCGGTCATCGTCAGCCGGGTCGCTTGGGCTGCTTTGGCTTCCTCCTTCTCGAGGAGGTCGGCCTCGTGCTGGTCCGCGAGGTCCGGTGCCACCACTTCCAACAGGCGGCGGCCGAGGATCCGCAGCGTGTTCGCGTCGTGCTCGCTCGCGGCATCCACAAGATGACGCTCCGCGCGGATCACCAGATCCGGGTCCAGATCCTCGGGCAGCTCCTTCACGGCACGGACGATGACCTGGGCTTGCTCGACCCGCAGGTCACCAGCAGCGAGGGCGTCGCGGACGACGTCGTGGGTGTCGAGGTCGTAGCCGAGGTGCACCACCCCGGCCGCGGCCGACCGGGTGATCCTGGTCTGATGAGCGAGCCACGTCGCGGTCGACGTCGCACCGACGTCGGTGCCGACCTGCAGCTCGTCGGCGTGCCGCGCGACCCGCGCGCGGAGCTCCACGACCTGCGCCTCCAGCTTCGTCAGCTCCACCAAAGTAGAAGCGGCCTCGGCAGCGGTCATGGACCACACCGACGCGTCCACCACGGCGTCGGCAATGCCGCGCATCCGCGCGGTCGCCGTGGCCACCTGGTGGTGGGGTGTGGTCATCGCTGTCATGGCTCTAGCCAAGCACTGGCCACCGACAGTGAGTGGCCTCAGAAGGCCTTATCCACAGGGTTGTAGGTCACGAAAAGGTCACGATCCGATAGAGGGAGGGCGGTCGGCTTTCCGGGGTTTCGACACGGGCCTAGCGGCCCTGCTCAACCACCGGTGGCGGCTACCGCAAAGCCGGAATGCAACGCCAACCCGAGCGCGCCGTACCCGCGTTACTGCCTAGCGGCGACCGACCCGTGCGGACCCGCAGGCAACTGACAGTCGGGTGGCGCCGGCCGGAAAGACGGGAGGCGACCGCAACCCACCGCCCGCCGTACCCGCGTAAACTGCCTGTCGGCGGCCGACCCGAGCGGACCCGCAGGCGACTGACAGTCGACAGGCCGCGGTGATCGCTCAGTAGACGACCACCCCGCGCAGGTTGGTGCCGGCGTGCATGTCCTCGTACCCCTGCGCGATCTCGTCGAGCTTGTACGTCCGGGTCACGAGCTCGTCGAGCTTGAGGTTGCCCTCCTGGTAGAGCCGGAGCAGCTTGGGGATGTCGGTCTTCGGGTTGGAGGCGCCGAAGAGGGAGCCCTGGATCCGCTTCTGGAAGAGGGTGATGTCCGCGAGCGAGATCGGCGCACCGACCGCCTGGACGTCACCGAGGCCGGTCACGACGACCGTGCCGGCCTTGCGGATCGAGGCCATCGCCTGACCCAGGTGGTCGCCGGTGATGACGCCGACGGTGACGATGGCGGAGTCCGCGCCCTGGCCGTTGGTCAGCGACTGGGCGAGCTCGGTCGCCTCCTCCATCGAGGCGAGGGCGTCGGTGGCGCCGAGCTCCAGCGCCTTGGTCCGCTTGAGCTCGACGGGATCGACCGCGATCACGCGGGACGCACCCGCGTGCGCCGCACCCTGGACGGCGTTGATGCCGATCCCGCCCACACCCATCACGATCACGACGTCGCCGGGGCGGACCTCGGCGGAGTTGACGGCCGAGCCCCAGCCGGTGCCGACACCGCACCCGACCAGGCAGGCCTTATCGAGCGGGATGTCGTCGGCCACCTTCACGGCGGAGTCGACGGCCACGGTCGTCACCTGGGCGAAGGTGGAGATGCCGCACATCTGACCGACCGGCTGACCCTCGTACGACAGCCGGAAGCTCGTCGGGTCGTCCCAGCGGGAGCCCATCAGCAGGGTGGCGCCGAGGTCGCAGAGGTTCTGCATGCCCCGTGAGCACCAGGTGCACTGGCCGCACGACGGGAGGAACGAGAAGACCACGTGGTCGCCCTCCTTCCACCCGGGCGTGTGCGGCCCGACGGCGCTCACCACGCCGGCACCCTCGTGGCCACCGCAGAACGGGTAGACCCCGACGGGGATGTCACCGGTCGCGATGTGGTCGTCGGAGTGGCACAGCCCGGACGCCGTCATCTCGACCTGGATCTCGCCCTGCCGCGGGTCCTCGACCTCCAGGTCGACCACCTCGTAGGTGCCCGGTGCCTCCTTGATGACCGCGCCTCGTGTGTGCATCGTTCCTCCCGAAAGATCGTTGGCGTGACGGGCGTCACTCCTCGATCGTGCGCCGTTCCCGTTGGCGTCCGGTTGGTCCGCGCGTCAGGGCGCGTCGATCAGCACGCACCGCGCGGCCTCGATGCTGCACCGCACCAGCCGTTCGACGGCACCGCCGTCACCGCCGTCGCCGACCACCGGCGAGACCAGGTAGTCGTCGTCCTCCCACGCCCACGACTCGACCCGGAAGCCCCACCCGGTCGGAGGACGGAGCGTCACCCGCCCGCTGCCGTCCAGCCGCTGCGCCTCGAGCGAGGGCACCTCGGCCACCTCGCCGCCGAGCGTCCCGGGTGGCGTCCACGCCATCGACTGCGCGCCAGGACTGATCACCAGCGAGTCGTTGGCCGGCACGTCGCCGGTCTTCGTGATGACGCCCGCGTCCGAGATCGTCGCGAGGTACGGCGCGCCCTCCGCCCCGTCGGTGACGACCAGGCCCGCCGCCGTGCTCGCGACGACCACCTGGCCGGGCGCGGTCTTCGTCAGGTCCACCGTACTGCCGTCCAACCAAGGGAGCCACAGCACGGCGGACGCCGCGCCCTGCGCGATCACCCGTCCGTCATCGGTGACCCCGCGCACGTACACCGGGTCCCCCGCCGCGGGGTCGCCGAGCTCGATCGGCGTGGCGCCCATCCCCTCGCCGCCGGGCCGGGTGTCGAACCCGGTGAGGTCACCCTCGTCGGTCCACCCCAGCACCTCGCCAACGTACCTGCCGTTGGGCGAGATCGCCGTCGACCCGATCAGGTCCTCCTCGATCGGGTGGGCCTCGGAGCTCTTGCCCCACCACCAGGTGTCACCCGCCCGGTGCGCCAGCCAACCGCCGGGGCCGGACTGCACCGACCACCAGTCGCCCGGCACCCGCTTCCCATCGACGTACAGCTTCTGCCCGAGGACGTACGGCGCCCTCGGCGCGGTCCTCGGGATGGGCACGTCCGACTCGACCTGGCCGTGCTTCGGTGGCGGCGGAGCCGGGTCGAGCTCGTGACTGCCTCCGCTGATCGCCTCGATCGCGACGGCGCAGCCCACGACCAGCAGCACGACCGCGGCGACGAGCAGGGCCTGCCAGTGCCGGGACGGGGAGCGTGGTGCCTCGCGGGGCAGGGCGGGCAACGGCGGGACCCGTACGCCGTCGGCGACCTGACGCAGCTCGCGGCCCAGGATCTCCTCGATGTCGACGGACATGTCAGACCTCCTTCTCGGTGTCGAGCGCCGCACGCAACGCGTTCAGGGCACGGTGCGCGGTGGACTTCACGTTGCCGCGGGAGCAGCCGAGCGCGTCCGCGATCTCCTGCTCGCTGAGCTGCTCGTAGTAGCGCAGCACGATCACCGCGCGCTGCCGGGGCGGCAGTGACGTCACGTGCGGCCACAGCGTCATCCGGTCCTCGAGGCCGCTCGCGGGCGCCAGCACCGGCTCGGGCGGCTCGTCGGTGAGCACCTCGAGCCGCCGCTTCTGCGGCCGGCGCTCGGACAGGTAGGTGTTGGTGAGCATCCGGCGCAGGTACGCCGCCGGCGAGTCCGCCGCCTCGACCCGCGCCCAGGACCCGTGCGCCTTGACCAGCGTCTGCTGGGCGACGTCCTCGGCGTCGGCGTGGTTGCCGGTCAGCAGGTAGGCGTAGCGGTAGAGCGACGGCCACGCGCTGCCGGCGTACTCCTCGAACGTGGGCGCTTCAGCGCGCCCCGCTGCGGTGTGGACCATCCGAGACCAACCCCCTTCTCCTCACCTGACTCCGGGAGTGGACAGAAGGTTGCGTCAGGGCTCGAGGGTGTAGCCGAGCCCGGCGGTGGTGACGAGATGGACGGGGTGGGCCGGGTCCGCCTCGAGCTTGCGGCGCAGCTGGGCGGCGTACACGCGCAGGTAGTTGGTCTCGTGCTCGTACGACGGCCCCCAGACCTCGTGGAGCACCTGCTCGCGGGTGACGAGACGGCCGACGTTGCGGGCGAGGAGCTCCAGGAAGGACCACTCCGTGGGGGTCAGGCGTACGTCGACGCCGGCCCGCGAGACCCGCTTGCGGGCGAGGTCGATGACCAGGTCGCCGGCCACCACCTCGGTCGTCTCGGGGGCGCCCTCCTGCCCGCGCCGGACGGCGGCGCGCAGCCGGGCGAGCAGCTCGTTCATCGCGAACGGCTTGGTCACGTAGTCGTCGGCCCCGAGGTCGAGCGCCTCGACCTTGTCCTCGCCGTGCTGGCGCGCGGAGAGCACCACGATCGGCACCTTCGTCCAGCCGCGCAGGCCGGCCAGCACCTCGGTGCCGTCGATGTCGGGGAGCCCGAGGTCGAGCAGCACGACGTCGGGGTGCTCGGTCGCGGCCGCCTCCAGCGCGGACCGGCCGTCGGCCGCGGTGACCACCTCCCAGCCGTGGGCGCGCAGGTTGATCGCGAGCGCGCGCGCCAGCGCCGGCTCGTCGTCGACGACCAGGACCTTGCTCATGCACTGGTCCGCGGGATCGACAGCACCATGGTCAGCCCTCCACCGGGAGTGTCCTCGGCGGACAGCGTGCCACCGACGGCCTCGGCGAGGCCGCGCGCCACGGCCAGACCGAGGCCGAGCCCGCCCGCGCTGGTGTCGCCGAGCCGCTGGAAGGGCTCGAACATCCGGCTCCGCCGGTCCTCCGGTACGCCGGGGCCGCGGTCGACGACCAGCACGTCGACGGTGTCCGGCAGGACGTGGGCGAGCACCCGCACCGGCGTACCGCCCGACACGCGGACCGCGTTGGCGACCAGGTTGGCGACGACGCGCTCGATCAGCCCGGCGTCGGTGCGCACCAGCGGCGCCGACTCGTCGAGCTCCAGCACCACGCTGCCCTCGGGCTGGCCGGCGACCGCGAGGGGCAGGATCTCCTCGAGGCTGCGGTCGCGGAGCACGGGGTGCAGCAGGCCGGACTCCAGCCGCGAGAGGTCGAGCAGGTTGTCGATGAGCCGCTCCAGCTGCTCGGTCGAGGAGTCGACGGCGGCGACCAGCTCCGCGCGGTCCGCCTCGTCGAGCGACCCGGACACCAGGCCGTCGACGGAGGCGCGCATCGTGGCGAGCGGTGTGCGCAGGTCGTGGGAGACGGCCCGGAGCACCGACGTGCTGGTGGCCTCGGCGCGCTCGAGGGCGGCGGCGCGCTCCTCGCGCTCGCGGAGCCGGCGGTACTCCAGCACCAGCCCGGTCTGCACGGCGAACCCCTCGAGCACCCGCTGGTCGGTCGCGCGCAGGGGCGAGCCGCAGAGGACGAGGACGTGGTCGTCGTCGACCTGCACCCGGGTGTCGCCGGCGTCCGGCTCGCAGGCGGGCGACGTGCCGCTGTCGGCGACGACGGTCCAGCCTGCGGGGCCGCGGGCGAGCAGCGCGACGGACTCCTGCCCGAACACCTCGCGGAGCCGCTCGACGATCGCCTCCGCGGTGTCCTGGCCGGTCAGCACCGAGCGCGACAGGGCACCGAGGGTGGCCGCCTCCGTCCGGGCGCGTACGGCGTCCGTCGCCCGCCGCGAGGCCCGGTCGACGACGGTCGCGACGCCGACGGCCACGGCCACGAACACCAGCAGGGCAACGAGGTTGGCGGGGTCGGAGATCGTGAGGTCGCGGACGGGCGGGGTGAAGAACCAGTTCATCAGCAGGAAGCCACCGAGCGCGGCGACCAGCGCGGGCACCAGCCCGCCGACCAGCGCCACGAGCACCGTGACGGCGAGGAAGAGGAGCACGTCGAGCGGCAGCTGGTCGGGGTTGTCGGTCAGCCGCAGGACCAGCGTCAGCAGCAGCGGCAGGACCACGGAGAGCCCGAGACCGACGACCTGGCGCCGGCGGCTGAGCGGCGAGAGGTACCACCGCGACCGGGCCGTGCGGGCCACCTCGCCGTGCGTGACGAGGTGGACGTCGATGGAGCCGGCGAGCGAGGCGATCCGGTCCCCCGTCGTACCGGTGAAGAGACGACGGACCCGGCCGTGCCGGGAGACGCCGACGACGACCATGGTCGCGTTGGCACCGGTCGCGAAGTCGACGACCGCGGCCGACACGTCCTCCCCCACGACCGAGTGGAAGGTGCCGCCGAGCGAGGCGACGAGCTGCTGCGCGCGGGCGATCCGGGTCTCGTCCGGGTTGGCGAGGCCGTCGTTGGCGATGACGTGGACGGCGAGCAGCTCGGAGCCGGCGGCGCGCTGGGCCAGCCGGGCGCCGCGACGCAGCAGCGTCTCGCTCTCGGGGCCGCCGGTGACCGCGACCACGATCCGCTCCTTGGCCGGCCACGGCGCCTCGATCCGGTGCGCGCGCCGGTAGTCGCCGAGCGCGTCGTCGACCCGGTCGGCCAGCCACAGCAGGGCGAGCTCGCGGAGAGCGGTCAGGTTGCCGACCCTGAAGTACGACGTGAGTGACGCGTCCACCTGCTCGGGCCGGTAGATGTTGCCGTGCGCCATCCGGCGGCGCAGCGCGTCCGGCGACATGTCGACGAGCTGAATCTGGTCGGCCGTGCGGACCACCTCGTCGGGCACCGTCTCGCGCTGCCGGACGCCGGTGATCCGCTCCACCTCGTCGTTCAGGGACTCGAGGTGCTGGATGTTGACGGTGGTGATGACGTCGATGCCCGCGACGCGCAGCCGCTCGACGTCCTCTGCCCGCTTCTCGGTCGTGCTGCCCGGCACGTTGGTGTGGGCGAGCTCGTCGACGCAGACCACGGCCGGGCGGCGTGCGAGCACCGCGTCGGTGTCCATCTCGGTGAAGGTCGTGCCGCGGTAGGAGACCTCCCGTCGCGGCACCACCTCGAGCCCGTCGAGCATGTCCGTCGTGTGCTCGCGACCGTGCGTCTCGACGTACCCGACCACCACGTCCGTGCCGCGCTCGCAGCGGCGGCGCGCCTCGGAGAGCATCGCGTAGGTCTTGCCGACGCCGGGCGCGGCGCCGAGGTAGACGGTGAGCCGCCCTCGGCGCCCGACCTGCGCATCGGCGTCCATGCTCACGATCCTGCCAGCACCTGCACGGCGATGTTGAGCTCGAGGACGTCGACCCGTGGCTCGCCGAGCACCCCCCAGGTCCGGCCGGAGGTGTGCTCGGCGACGAGGTGGCGCACGGCGGCCTCGGTGAGGCCGTTGGCGCGCGCCACCCGCGGCACCTGGAGGGCGGCGTACGCCTCCGAGATGTCGGGGTCGAGCCCGGAGCCCGAGGCCGTGACCGCGTCGGGGGGTACGTCGGCCGGGTCGACCCCCTCGCGCTCCGCGATCTCCGCCTGGCGCTCCTTGATGGCCGCGATCAGGTCGGGGTCCTCGGGGCCGTAGTTGGAGCCGTAGCTGTTGAGCGGGTCGTAGCCGTCGCCAGCCGCGGACGGGCGGTCCTGGAAGAGCGCGTCGTCGTCGACGGTCTGGCCGAGGAGGGCGGAGCCCACCGCCTTGTCGGCGTCCGTGGTGTGGCCGCCGGTCACCGTCACCAGGGAGCCGTGGGACTTCCAGGGTGAGGCCACCGCGGCCGCGCCGTACACGACGACGGGGTAGGCGACGCCGAGCAGCAGGGTCGCCGCGACCAGCACCCGCAGGCCGGCGAGGCTCTGGCGGAAGAGGGCGTACAGGTCCTTCATGGGGATCACACTCCGGGGATCAGCGAGATGACGAGGTCGAGCAGCTTGATGCCGGCGAACGGCGCGATCAGGCCGCCGACGCCGTAGATCAGCAGGTTGCGGCGCAGCAGGTCGGCCGCCGAGGACGGCGTGTAGCGCACCCCGCGCAGGGACAGCGGGATCAGCGCGATGATGACGAGCGCGTTGAAGACGACGGCCGAGAGGATCGCCGACTCCGGTGAGGACAGCTGCATGACGTTGAGGACGTGCAGCTGCGGGAACGCGACGACGAACATCGCCGGCAGGATCGCGAAGTACTTCGCGACGTCGTTGGCGACCGAGAACGTCGTGAGCGCACCCCGGGTGATCAGCAGCTGCTTGCCGATCTCGACGATGTCGATCAGCTTGGTCGGGTCGGAGTCGAGGTCGACCATGTTGCCGGCCTCCTTGGCCGCGGTCGTCCCGGTGTTCATGGCGACACCGACGTCGGCCTGCGCCAGCGCGGGTGCGTCGTTGGTGCCGTCGCCGCACATGGCGACCATCTGGCCGCCCTCCTGCTCCTTGCGGATCAGGGCCAGCTTGTCCTCGGGCGTGGCCTCGGCCAGGAAGTCGTCGACCCCGGCCTCCTCGGCGATCGCCTTCGCCGTGACGGCGTTGTCGCCGGTGATCATCACGGTGCGGATGCCCATCGCGCGCATCTCGTCGAAGCGCTCGCGCATGCCCTCCTTGACGACGTCCTTGAGGTGGATGACGCCCAGCAGGCGTCCGGTGTCAGCCACCACCAACGGCGTACCGCCGGTGGAGCTGACCCGCTGGACCAGCTCGTCGAGCTCGGCGGTCGAGCCGTCTGCCCACGCCGTGACGGTGGAGGCCGCGCCCTTGCGGATCTGGCGTCCGGCGAGGTCGATGCCGCTCATCCGGGTGTTGGCGCTGAACGGCACGAGCACGCCGTCCGGGACCTCTCGCCGTTCCCCGACCAGAGCCACGATCGAGCGACCCTCGGGCGTCTCGTCGGCGAGCGAGGAGAGCAGCGCGGCCTCGGCCAGCTCCTCGTCTCGTACGCCGTCGAGCGGGAGCAGCTCGGTGGCCTGGCGGTTGCCGTAGGTGATCGTGCCGGTCTTGTCGAGGAGGAGCACGTCGACGTCGCCTGCCGCCTCGACCGCGCGCCCGGACATCGCCAGCACGTTGCGGCGGACCAGCCGGTCCATGCCGGCGATCCCGATCGCGGAGAGCAGCGCCCCGAT
Organism: Nocardioides conyzicola; assembly: GCF_039543825.1. Classification (NCBI taxonomy): domain Bacteria; kingdom Bacillati; phylum Actinomycetota; class Actinomycetes; order Propionibacteriales; family Nocardioidaceae; genus Nocardioides; species Nocardioides conyzicola. The sequence goes on from NZ_BAABKM010000001.1 coordinate 369,001, forward strand.
CGTCGTCGGGATCAGGCAGACCAGCAGCGCGGTCAGCACGACCACGGACTGGTGGGCGTCGCTGTAGTCGGCGACGAAGTAGAGCGTCGCGACGACCACCACGAAGATCGCGGTGAGCGAGGCGAGCAGCACGTTGAGGGCGATCTCGTTGGGCGTGCGCTGGCGCTCCGAGCCCTCGACGAGCGCGATCATCCGGTCCACGAACGACTGACCGGGGTCGGAGGTGATCCGGACGACGATCCGGTCGGAGAGGACCACGGTCCCGCCGGTCACGGCCGACCGGTCGCCACCGGACTCGCGGATCACCGGTGCGGACTCCCCCGTCACCGCCGACTCGTCGACCGAGGCGACCCCCTCGATGACGTCGCCGTCACCGGGGATCCGCTCGCCGGCCTCGACGATCACCACGTCGCCGGTGCGCAGCGACGTCGACGTCACCACGTCGAAGCCGCCGTCGGGGCGCTGGCGGCGCGCGGTCGTCTCCTGCTGGAGAGCCCGCAGGCTGGCGGCCTGCGCCTTGCCGCGGCCCTCGGCGACCGACTCGGCCAGGGTGCCGAAGAGCACCGTCAGCCACAGCCAGATCGTCACGCCGACGGCCATGGTCGTCGGGTCGAGGACCGCCATCACGGTGGTCGCGGCGGCGCCGATCTCGACGACGAGCATCACGGGGGCCGAGACCAGCTCGCGCGGGTCGAGCTTGCGGAAGGCGCCGGGCAGGGCGCCCTTGAGGTCAATGTTCACGACAGGGACTCCACGATGGGACCGAGGACGAGCACGGGCACGTAGGTCAGACCGACCACGACCAGCGCGACGCCCGAGAGGAGGGCCACGAAGAGTGGCCGGTGGGTGGGCAGGGTGCCGGCGCCCGGTGGCAGCCGGCGCTGCGCCGAGAAGCGCCCGGCGAGGGCGAGGACCAGCACGATCGGGACGAACCGGCCGAGCAGCATCAACAACCCGAGCAGCGTGTTCCAGAACGGCGTCCCCGACGTCAGCCCGCCGAAGGCGCTGCCGTTGTTGTTGGCCGCCGACGTGACGGCGTACAACGCCTCGGACAGGCCGTGCGGACCGGACTCCTGGAGCCCGGCCAGTCCTTGCGACGCGGTGATCGCGACCGCGATGCCGCCGAGCACGAGGACCGGTGTCGCCAACACGTACAGGGCGACCAGGACGATCTCGCGCTGGCCGATCTTCTTGCCGAGGTACTCCGGCGTGCGGCCGACCATCAGGCCGGCGAGGAAGACCGTGACGACGGCCAGCATCAGCATCCCGTAGAGGCCGGAGCCGACGCCGCCGGGCGCGACCTCGCCGAGCATCATGTTGAACATCGCGACGCCGCCGCCGGGGGCGGTGAACGAGTCGTGCATGGAGTTGACGGCACCGGTCGACGTGCCGGTCGTAGCGGCGCCGAAGAGCGCGGAGCCCGCCGTACCGAAGCGGACCTCCTTGCCCTCCATCGCCCCGCCGGCCAGCAGGGGCGCGGTGCCCGGCCCGGCCATCTCGGCCCAGGTGAGGAGCGCGATCGAGACGCCGAGCAGCAGCGCCATGACGGCCAGTACGGCGCCACCCTGGCGCTTGTCGCCGACGATCCGCCCGAACGCCCAGGCCATCGAGAACGGCAGCACCAGCAACAGGAAGATCTCGAAGAGGTTGGTGAACGGGGTGGGGTTCTCGAACGGGTGCGCCGAGTTGACGTTGTAGAAGCCGCCGCCGTTGGTGCCGAGCTCCTTGATCGCCTCCTGGCTGGCGACCGGCCCCCCGGTGACGTCCTGGGTCCCGCCGGTCAGCGTGTGCACGGTCTGGGGCTCGAGGAAGTTCTGGACGACACCGAGGAGCACGAGCACCACCGCGGAGACGAGCGCCAGGGGCAGCAGCACGCGCACGACGGTGCGGACCAGGTCGGACCAGAAGTTGCCGACCCGTCCGTCCTGGAGGTTGCGCGCGAGCCCACGGGCGAGCGCCGCGGCGACCGCCATCCCGACGCCCGCGGAGACGAAGTTCTGGACGGTCAGGCCGGACATTTGGAAGAGGTGACCGGTGGCCGCCTCGCCCGAGTACCACTGCCAGTTGGTGTTGGTCACGAAGGAGACCGCGGTGTTCCAGGCGCCGTCGGCCGGCAGCCCGGCGAACCCGAGCGAGAGCGGCAGCAGGTCCTGGAGCCGGCCGAAGGCGTAGAGCCCGAGGATGCCGACCAGCGAGAAGCCCAGCACCGCCATGGCGTAGGTCTTCCAGTGCTGGTCGGCCTCGGGGTCGAGCCGGAGCACGCGGTACGACGCCCGCTCGACCGCCAGGTGCTTGGGCGACGTGTAGACGTGGGCGAGGTAGCGGCCGAGGAAGGGCACCGCCACGGCGAGCGCGACGGCGAGCACCGCGATCTGGCCGAGGGCGGGCGCGAGGCTGCTCACTTCGACAACCGTCGGTCGAGGACGCCCACGAGGGCGGCGAGCAGGCCGAAGGCCAGCAGGGTCAGGAGGAGGTAGAGGAGATCGGACACATGGACATTCCTAGGTCCGTCGAGTGCCCCACCCCGACCGTCTTGACGGTTCCTTGACGCCCGACCCGGCGTTCTTGACGGAACCTGGACGGCCGGCGCTCAGGCCGTGAGCACGCCCGAGGACAGCAGCACGACGAGCAGGACCGCCAGCCCGAGGCGGTAGGCGACGAACAGGTCGAAGGTGTGCCGCGCGACGTACCTCAGCAGCCAGGCGATCGTCGCGTAGGCGACCACGAACGACACGACCGTGCCGGTCACGAGCGGCACGACGCCGACCCCGCCGCCGACGGCGTCCTTGAGCTCGTAGATCCCGGCGCCGGTGAGCGCGGGGATCGAGAGGAAGAACGACAGCCGGGTCGCCGCGACCCGGTCGAGGCCGCGGAAGAGGCCGGTGGAGATGGTCGCGCCCGAGCGGGAGAAGCCCGGGAAGAGCAGCGCGAGGATCTGGGCCGCGCCGACGGCCAGCGCGTCGACGAGGGTGATGTCGGACTCGGGGCGGTCGTGCCGCCCGAACCGGTCGGCGCACCACATGAAGACGCTGCCCGCCACCAGCGACCCGGCGACCACCCACAGGGAGGCGAGCACGCCGTCGACGAGCGGCTTCGCCAGCAGGCCGGCGACCACGACCGGGACGGTCGCCCAGACGATCCACCACGCGAACCGGTAGTCGGGGTCGGCACGGCGCCCCCTGTCGCCCAGGCCGCGCAGCCACGCGGTGGCGAGCCGGGCGATGTCGCGGGCGAAGAAGACCAGCACCGCGGCGATCGCGCCGACCTGGATGACCGCCGTGAAGCCGACGACGCTGTCGTCGGCGACGTCGAGGCCGAGCAGCCCCTCGACGATCTTGAGGTGCCCGGTCGACGAGACGGGGAGAAACTCCGTCACCCCCTCGACGACACCGAGGAGGGCGGCCTGCCAGATGTCGATGGTCACCCGCAGACCCTGGTGGAGCCGACCTGCACGTCACCTGACTGGGGCCGGTCGCGCGGTCAGGTCCCTGGCAGGTCGCCGCTCCTAGCGTGACCACCGTGATCCCGTCCCTGACGCCGTACCTGACCTCGCTCGGCCCCGCCGCCCTGCTCCTGGTGATGGCGATCGTCTTCGCCGAGACCGGGCTGCTCGTCGGGTTCTTCCTGCCCGGCGACTCGCTGCTCTTCACCGCCGGCGTCCTCACCTCGACCGGGGTGATCGGGCTGCCGTTCTGGGTCATGGCAGCGGGCGTGTTCGTCGCCGCATGCGCCGGGGACCAGCTCGGCTACCTCATCGGCCGCCGGGCGGGGCCACGTGTCTTCAACCGCCCGGGCTCCCGGCTGTTCTCGCAGCAGCACGCCGAGCGCGCGCAGCAGTTCTTCGCCCGGCACGGCTCGAAGGCCGTGGTGCTCGCCCGGTTCGTGCCGGTGGTCCGCACCTTCGCGCCCGTGGTCGCGGGCGTCGGCCGGATGCCGTACCGCCGCTTTCTCGCGTTCAACCTGCTCGGGGCGTTGGGGTGGGGGGTCGGGGTGCTGGCCGCGGGCTACTTCCTCGGTGGGGTGCCGTTCGTGGCCGCCCACGTCGAGCTGATCGTCCTCGGCGTCGTCGCGGTCTCGTTGGTGCCGGCCGCCGTCGCCGTCCTCCGGCACCGTCGTACGCCGCCCGCGCCGGTCGGCACGGAGCCCGCTCCGGTCCAGCGCGCCGCCTGAGCACGGACGGAGGGAGAATGCCCTCGTGGGCGACCTCCAGCACTACCTGGGCTTCGGGCTCGGGTTGCTCGCCCTCACGTCGTCGACGGTCGCGCTGGCCCGGTGGGCCGGAGTCGGGCTCGGCCTCTTCCCGCTGTGGGCTGTCCTGCGTGCCGTCGTCCAGCTGACGGTGGTCGCCCTGCTGCTCCGCGGCATCCTCGAGGTCCCGTGGACCGTCGTGCTCTTCCTCGCCCTGATGCTGACGACGGCGTCCTGGACCTCGGTCCGCCGGCTGGGCCTGCTCTGGCGCGGCCGTCGGGCCGCCGTGCTCGGTGGTGCCAGCCCGGCCGAGGCCGCGCAGTTCCAGCTGGTGGTGCTCGCCGGCATCGCGCTCGCCATGACGCTCACGTGCATCGTCGTCACCCAGATCACGGGACGTACGCCGTACCTCGCTGTCCGCGCCTGACCTCAGCCCGTCCGGCGCCGGACCCGGAGCCCGAACGCCGCCGCCATGTCCGGCGCGGTCGCGGCCTCCCCGAGGAGCGACGCGCCCAGGACCTGCTCGTAGAGCCGGGTCAGGCTGTACGGCGACAGGGGTGTCCCGACCACGTGGCCGCGCTGGCTGGGATGGAGGACGGCGGTGAGGACCGTGTTGCCCTGGGAGCCGTCGTCCTCGTCCGCGGTCACCACCACGGCCAGGTGACCGGAGGCGAAGTCCGGGCCGGCGAGGACCGGGGCGAGGTGGGCCCGCATCCAGCGGTCGGCGTCGCCGAGCGTGCAGTCGGGGTCGTGCGCGTCGTGGCAGGTGTTGGGGATCACCATGCCGGCGTTCGGCAGGTTGCCGTCGGCGACGTCGGCGGCGAAGGTGTCGAGCGGGAGGTCGTGCTGCCGGCAGAGGGAGCGCTCGTCGACGAAGTAGGCCCACGGGTTGTGGCGTACGGCGTACCGGTCCCCGCCGTCCTCGAGGGCGCAGGTGCCGGGCATCCCCTCCGCGTACAGGGTCGCCGTCCGACCCAGGGAGAGGGCCTGGCCGAAGACGGACGGGCCGGACGCGGCGTGGCTCGCGGGCGGGTCGTCGTCCGTGACGCCGAACCTGTCGCCGCCCGCGATCGCCAGGTAGTTGGGCAGCGAGGGGTGGGTGAGCGCCGTGGACGCGGTGGCGTACCCGTACCTCTGCGCCAGCCCGAACGTGTAGGGCATCTCGCTGCTCATCTCGTCGAGCGAGTGGTTCTCCACGACGAGCACGAGCAGCTTCGTCACCCTCGGGGCCGGGTGGGCGCGACCGGACGTGGAGCCGGACGGCGCGCTCGGCGTCAGCTCCGGCGCCGCCGGGCCGCAGCCCGCGACCAGGACGGCCGCCAGGGCGACGGCGGCCGCGGACCTGCATCGCGACGTCACCCGCGCAGCCTGTGCCTCCGAACCTGAACGCAACCTGACCGCGCCGGGCCGCTCGGGCGCGTGGGCGCGGTCAGGTTGCGTTCAGGCTGCGCTGCCTAGCGTCTGAGTCATGTCCACCGCCCTGCGTGTGCACGACCTCGATCCCGCGGTCCGGGTCGCACCCCGGTGGCGGGACTCGGCGTACGCCCCCGTCGCGGTGGCGGTCGTCCTGTCGGCGGCCCTGCAGACGGTGTGGCTGCGCTTCATGGCGACCTCGGGTGGCGACATCGCCGCCCAGGACGCCTGGGCGGAGTTCGCGCGCCTGCATCCCGGCAGCGCCTACGACCTCGCGTGGTACGGCGGGATGCACCCGGTCTCCTACAGCGCCATCTCACCCTTCGTGATGGCGGGGATCGGGGTGCGGACCACGATGGTGCTGACCAGTGTCGTCGCGGCCGCCCTGCTCGCCTGGCTCGTGACGCACCGGATGGCGCGCGGCGGGTCCCGCCTGGTCGTCGCCGGCGTGGGTGCGCTCGCCCTGCTCGGCAACGCCGTGTCGGGACGCGTCACCTTCGCGCTGGGCACGACGGTCGCCCTCGCCGCCGTCTGCGTCGTCACGGCCTGGCCGTCACCTCGTGCCGGACGGTCCAGGCTCGCCCGCGGCGTGCTGGCGGCGACGCTCGCCGCGACGGCGACCGCCTGCAGCCCGGTGGCGGGGCTCTTCCTGGGCGTCGTCGCCGCGGCCCTGTGGCTGCGCCGTCGCTGGGCCGCGGCGTACGCGCTGGGAGTGCCAGCAGTTGCGGTCGTCGCCGCGTCGACGCTGCTCTTCCCGTTCTCGGGTCGGCAGCCGATGAGCTGGACGTCGGCCGTCCTGCCGGCGGCACTGGCCGTCGCGGTCGCGCTGCTGGCTCCTCGAGGGTGGCGTGAGGTGCGGACCGGTGCCGGGGTCTATCTCGTGATGGTCGTCCTCGTCTGGCTGGTCCCGACCCCGATCGGGAGCAACGTGACCCGTCTCGGCCTGCTCTTCGGCGGCGTAGCGCTGGTGGCGGTCGCCCTCAGCGGCCGCTGGCGCGGGTCGGCCGTGGCCCGGCGGCTCGGCGCGCCGGCCGCCGCCGCCCTGCTCGCGACCGCGATCGTCACGTCGCTCGGCTGGCAGGTGAGCATCGCCGGCCACGACGCCCTGCGCAGCAGACCGCCGACGGCGCTCGACACCGACCTCGCGCCGCTGGTGGCCCGGCTCCGGGCGGCCGGCCCGGTCGTGGGCCGGGTCGAGGTGGTCCCGACCCGGAGCCACCGCGAGGCAGCGGCCCTGGCGTCGTACGTGCCCCTGGTCCGCGGCTGGAACCGGCAGGCCGACGTGCAGCGCAACCCGCTCTTCTACGGGAGCGGTCGGGTCGACGCCACGACGTACCACCACTGGTTGCGGCGCTGGGCGGTCCAGTACGTCGTCCTGGCGACCACCGCCGCACCCGACTTCGGAGCGGGCGCCGAGGCCAGGCTCGTCGGGGGCGGCCTGCCCTACCTCCACGTGATCTGGTCGGACCCGACCTGGACGCTCTACGCCGTACGCCGTCCCGCGTCGCTGGTGCGGCCGGTCGCGACCGTGACGTCGTTCGACGCCGACCAGCTCACGGTGACGACCCCGGCGGCCGGCCGCTACGTCGTCAAGGTCGCGACCTCGCCCTGGCTCAGCCTCGTCGACGCCGACGGGCGCGCCAGCGGCATCGGCTGCCTCACCGACCTCGACAGCGAACGCCCGACGTCCACGGGCCGGGCGCGCACCGACGACTGGGTGGTGCTCCGGGCCCCGGCCGCCGGAACCTACCGGATCGCGGCGCCCTACCGGCTCCCCCGCGGGTCCAGGTGCGCCGCATGAGGTTCTCGCAGCATCGCGAGGCGCTCACCTTCCTCGTCGTCGGCGGCAGCGGGTACCTCGTCGACGTCCTCGCCTTCAACTGGCTCAGGTCGCAGCCCGTCCTGGCCGGGACCGACCCCAGCGTCGCGAAGGTGCTGGCCGTCTGCGTGGCCATGGTCGTCACGTACCTCGGCAACCGGATGCTGACCTGGCGCGACCGACCGACGTCCGACAGCCGTCGCCAGGTCGCACTGTTCGTGCTGTTCAACCTGATCGGGCTGGGTATCTCGGTCGCGACGCTCGCGCTCACCCACGACGTCCTCGGGCTGACCAGCCGGCTGGCCGACAACCTGTCCGCCAACGTCGTCGGGCTCGCGCTCGGGACCGCCTTCCGGTACTGGTCCTACCAGCGGTTCGTGTTCGCCGGGGCCGGTCAGACGTCCCGGCGACGGAGCACCACGCCGGCTGCGACGAGACCTGCAACCACCCACCCCGCCATCACGGCGAGCCCGGTCCAGGGCGAGAGGGCGTGAGGCACCGGCAGGTTGGTGGAGAAGCTCTGGCCGGCACCGGTCGGCAGGTAGGCGGCGATGTAGGTGCCCCAGCTGGGGAAGACCAGCTCCAGCAGGATCGGCACCACGAGGATGACGGCGAGCGTGGCCACCAGCGCGCCGGGGGTGCTGCGGACGATCCAGGCCAGCACGCTGCCGATGAGGCCGACGAGCGTGAGGTAGATCCCGGTGCCGACCACGACCCGCAGCGTGCTCCCCTCGGTGAGGTGGTACGTCGGGCGGTAGCCCGACAGGACCGCCTGGGCGACGAGGAAGGCCACGACCGAGGCGGTGACCATCGCGATGCCCACGACGACCGTGAAGACGACGGTCTTGCCGATCAGCACCGGCAGCCGCCGGGGTACGGCGGCGAAGGTCGCCCGGATCATGCCGGAGCTGTACTCGCTGCTCACGACGAGCACTCCGAGCGCCGCCATCAGGAGCTGGCCGAGGTAGTAGCCCTGCAGCGGTCCGGAGGCCACGACGTCCTCGGGGTCGAGCCCGGCCGGGTTGCGGGTGTTGTAGGCGATCACGGCTCCGAACACCACCATCGCGACGACCGCTGCGGCGAGCACGAGGACGGTGGAGCGCAGGCTGCGGAACTTCAGCCACTCCGAACGGATGACCCCCCACTGGGTGACGGGGCCGTCGACGCGGCCGGTCCTCGTGTGGGTCGAGGTGGTCATGAGGCGAGCTCCTGGTCGGCGTCCTGGTAGTCGAGGGAGTCACGGGTGAGGGCCAGGTAGGCGTCCTCCAACGACCCCGCCTGCGGCGCGAGCTCCCACAGGGTGATGCCGGCCCGGGCGGCGATGGTGCCGACCTCCCGGCTCGTGGCCCCTCCGACCGTCAGCGCCTCGTCCGCGCGGTCGCCACCCTTGACCGTGGCGCCCGAGCGCCTGAGCTCCTCGGCGAGCCGTGCCGACTCAGGGCTGAGCACGCGCACGGACTCGACCGACGCCTCACGGATGAAGTCGGCCATCGGCTGGTCGCGCAGCAGGCGGCCCTTGCCGATCACGATCACGTGCTCCGCGGTCACGGCCATCTCGCTCATCAGGTGCGACGACAGGAAGACCGTGCGACCCTCGCCCGCCAGCCGGCTGAGCAGCGCCCGGATCCACCGGATCCCGTCGAGGTCCAGGCCGTTGACGGGCTCGTCGAGGATGAGGGTGCGGGGATCGCCGAGGAGCGCCGCAGCGACCCCGAGTCGTTGGCCCATCCCGAGCGAGAACTCGCCGACGCGCTTGCGGGCGACCTCGGTCAGCCCGACCATGTCGAGGACCTGGTCCACCCGCGGCCGACCGATCCCGCTGGTCAGGGCGAGGGCCAGCAGGTGGTCGCGGGCACTGCGACCGGGGTGGACGGCGCGGGCCTCGAGCAGCGCGCCCACCTCGTTGAGGGGAGCCGCGTGCTGCGCGTAGGGCTTGCCGTTGACCAGCACCGACCCCGACGTGGGCCGGTCCAGTCCCATCATCATCCGCATCGTGGTCGACTTGCCGGCGCCGTTGGGGCCCAGGAACCCGGTCACCACCCCCGGCCTGATCGTGAACGACAGGTCGTCGACCGCGACCTTCTCGTCGTACCTCTTGGTCAGGGCACGTGCTTCGATCACGTCGGGCCACCTTCGTCCGGGCTGAGGTCTGGTGCAGGGGTCAGGATGCCGACCCGACATGCGACACGTGCTACGTGCCCAGTCCGGTCGGGGCTCATGTCCGGGCTCCGTGGATGGGTGTCGTGGCAGCGAGCAGGCCGAGCCCGAGGAGGATCCCGAGCACGCCCATCTGACCGACGCCGACCAGCACCAACGCGGCGACGGCCACCAGGGCCGGCATCCGGAGGAGATCGTGAGGGCTCCCCGTCCGCAGGGCGATCAGGAGTCCGACGGCGGCGCCCAGCAGCACGACGCCGAGGAGCGGCAGCACGTGGGAGCGGAGCACGCCGACCGCGATCAGAACGCTCGCCAGGGCGACGGCGGCCAGGCGGCGGGCGGTCAGGACGCCTCGACCGGCCGCCGGCAACAGTCCCGGACGGTGAGCCGTCCGACCGTCGCCGGGATCACGAGGTTCCACCACAGCCGCCCACTTTCGTCCGGAGGGCGACAGCGTCGCCCTCCGGACCTGCAAGGTGCCTGACCGGCTAGTTCTCGCTGTCCCCCTCGATGACGACGACCTGGTAGGCGTCGTCGAGGCGGACGTCCACCGTGGAGCCGTCGGGCTTGGTCACCTCGACCTCGTACGTCGCGCCGTTCTCGTTGTCCGACTCCACGCTGTTGGCGGTCCCGCCACCGGTCGCGGCGAGCGCCGCCTTGGTGGCCGCGTCGGCCTGCTCCTGGGTGTACCGGTGGCTGGCCGGGCCGTCGTCGCCGCTCGTCGCAACGGCGACACCGCCGGCGCTGACGGCCCCGACGACCGCGATCCCTGCCGCGGCGATCACTACACGCTTGCGCATCGTTCTCTCCTCTCGTTGGTGTCCCACCACCGTGCGCCGCTCTCGCTGAAGCCAGCCTGAAGGTCGTCGGGTCGTGCGCGTTCAGCCGGCCTTCAGCGCGCCTTCAGCGACGAGGTGCCAGGGTGGTCGGCGTGCGGATCCTGGTGGTCGAGGACGACAAGCAGCTGGCGGCCGGCCTGCGTCGTGGGCTCGAGGCCGAGGGGTACGCCTTCGACGTCGCGCTCGACGGGACCGAGGGCGAGTGGTTCGCGCAGGAGCAGACGTACGACGCGATGGTGGTCGACGTGATGCTCCCCGGGCTTGCCGGGGACGTGCTCTGCGCCAGGCGTCGCGAGGCGGGTGACTGGACCCCGATCCTGATGCTCACCGCCCGGTCGGGCCCGGAGCAGGAGAGTCGGGCACTCGACGCCGGTGCCGACGACTTCCTCGCCAAGCCCTTCTCGTTCATGGTCCTGACGGCACGGCTGCGCGCGCTGGTGCGTCGCGGGACTCGCGAGCGACCCACGATCCTCCAGGTGGGCGACCTCCGTCTCGATCCGGCGACCCACCGGGTCTCGCGCGGCGAGACCGAGGTGGCGTTGACCCCACGGCAGTTCGCCCTGCTGGAGTACCTGATGCGCCATGCCGGAGAGGTGGTGTCGAAGACGGCGATCCTGGAGCACGTGTGGGACTTCGCCTACGACGGCCACCCCAACATCGTCGAGGTCTACGTCCGCCAGCTGCGCCAGCGCATCGACGAGCCGTTCGCGCTCCGGTCGCTCCAGACCGTTCGTCTGGTCGGCTACCGACTGGCGGCCGACGGCGGCGGCGCCGGCAAGGCGGACCCGTGACCCGTCGCCTCGGCCTGCGCGCGCGGGCGACCCTGCTCGGCACCCTGCTCTTCACCCTGGTGCTGGTGATCGGCTCGATGCTGCTCCTGTCGACGCTCGAGGCGCGACTCACGGCGTCGTCCGACCAACTGTCGCGCACGCGGCTGGCGGACCTGCTCGACCAGGCCGGCAGCGACGAGCTGCCGACCACGCTCCGCACCGTCGACGACAACGGCATGGCGCAGGTGGTCGGCCCCTCAGGCGACGTGCTCGCGGCCACCCCCAACCTCGCGGGTCGCGGAGCGGTGGCCGACCTCCCGGCCGGGACGACGCCCCGGCTACGGACGTTCCGAGCACCCGACGACCAGGAGTACGAGACGTACCGGGTCTGGTACGCCACCGGGTCCAGCCCGCACGGGCCGGTCACGGCGTACGTGGGGAGCAGTCTCGAGTCGGTGGCCGAGGCCTCGACCGCACTACGCCGGGCGTTGACCGTGGGCGTGCCTCTCGTGGCACTGGCGCTCGGCGTCGTGATCTGGCTGCTCCTCGGCCGGGCGCTCGGACGGCTGGACCGCATCCGAGCCGAGGTGGACCGGATCTCCGCGGAGAACCTGCACACCCGGGTGGCCGGTGACGGCGTGGCCGACGAGGTCGGCCGTCTGGCCGCGACCATGAACGCGATGCTGGGGCGGCTCGACGCTTCCGCGCAGCACCAGCGCGACTTCGTCGCCGACGTCTCCCACGATCTGCAGAGCCCGCTCGCCGCGCAGCGCGTCGCCCTCGAGCTCGCCCTCGCCCGGCCCGAGGACATCGACACCGACCGGCTGCGCGCGGACGTCCTCGGACCGACGAGCGACATGGAACGGCTGGTGCGTGACCTCCTCGTGCTGGCCACGATCGATGCGGACACGGTCGCTCGGCCGGCCCCGCTCGACCTCGACGCGCTCGTCCTGGAGGAGGCCGTCCGCGCCCGGACCGGCACCGGCGTACGGATCCGCACGGACCAGGTCTCCGCGGCGCCGGCGCTGGCGGACCCCGACGACGTACGGCGGATCGTCCGCAACCTGCTGGAGAACGCGGTGACCCACGCGGCAACAGAGGTCGTCCTGATTGTCGACGTCGACGACCACCAGGCCCGCCTCGACGTCGTCGACGACGGTCCGGGCGTCCCCGGACGAGCGCGAGCGGGTGTTCGACCGGTTCCACCGGGCGGAGCGGGTGCGACCGCGTGGCGGGGGCAGCGGGCTCGGCCTGCCCATCGCGCGCGGCCTGGCCGAACGCAACGACGGACGCCTCGACCTGGCCGACCTGCCCGGAGGAGCCTGCTTCGTGCTCCGGCTCCCGACCGTCCCCGCCTGACCGCGGGTCAGGCCCGCGGCACGGTGAGCACGAACCTCGCGCCGGTGTCCGCTGCGGCAACCTGCACCGAGCCACCCATCGACCGCGCGACCCGCTGCGCGATGCCGAGGCCGAGTCCGGTCCCACCGCGCGAGGACGCACCGACGTCGAAGAGCGTCTCCCGCACCCCCGGGTCCACCCCGGGCCCGTCGTCGGAGACCGAGATCTCCACCGCACGGGTGGTGTCGACGGCGGCCAGCGTGACGGTCGTGCGAGCGTGCGCGACGGCGTTGTCGACGATCGGAGCGAGGGCGCGCACGACCAGCTCCCGCGGACCGGCCATCCGTCCGGTCGAGTCATCGGTGGCGTCGACGAACACGAGCCCGGGCGGCACCATGGCCCGGACGGCGCCGACGACGTCGACGACGTGCGACGTCGAGCCGGTGCCCGAGGCGTTGTCGCGGGCGACGTCGACCAGGGTCGTGATGACGTCCGACATGGCGCGGGCGGACGTGGCGATCTGCTCGAGCTCGACCCGGGTCTCGGCGTCGTCGACGCCGCGGAGCAGGGCGAGGTCGGCGCTCCCCTGGATCGCGGTGAGGGGGGTGCGCAGCTCGTGGGCGAGCTCGGAGGTGAGGCGCTGCTCGGAGCGGATCGCCATCGACACCCGGTCGAGCAGGCCGTCGAGGGTCGCCCCGAGCTGGGCGAGCTCGTTGTCGGGACCGTCGAGGTCGAACCGGTGGCTGAGGTCGTGCTCGCTCCAGTCGGTCGCCCGCTCCGCCATCCGCGCGACCGGGGTGAGCGCCTGGGTCGTGACCCGACTCGCGATCGCCGCCGACACCGCGATCACCAGGACGCCGATGCCGATGGTGGCGACGAGCGCGTACATCTCGGAGCGCTCGTACGGCGTCGTCGCCTGGCTCACGACGACGACGCCGGACTGCCCCGCCTGGTTGGTGAACGGCACGGCCCGCAGCCGCAGCTCCTCGTCGGCGTCGACGTTGCGGGCCGAGGTCGTGGTGCCCAGGTCGTCGGCCGCGTCCCGGGCCCGGTGCTCGATCGAGCCCGCCACGAGCCGGCCCTTGTCGTCGTAGACCCGCACCCCCGGGTCGAGCAGCTCCTCCGGCACGCTGACGGTCGCGCTGCCGCTGTCGGAGTTGGCGTCCACGATCGCGACCACCGCGGCGGCCCGGTCCTGGAGGACCCGGTCGATGTCACGCTTGGCGGTGTAGGCGAGCAGGATCTGGACCCCGACGCCGACACAGATCATCACCGCCGTCATCAGCAGGACCGTCGACAGCACGATCTGGCCCCGGAAGGACCGAGGAGCGAACCGCCGCAGCCCGCCCCGCAGGACGCTCGGGCGGATCCGGCTCCACGGCTGCTCGCTCACTTCAGCGTGAACCCTACGCCGCGCACGGTCTGCAGCTTGAGCGGCGAACCGACCACGGTGAGCTTGGTGCGGATCCTGCGGACGTAGGAGTCGACGGTGTTCTCGCTGACCATCGCGCCGTCGGGCCAGGCAGCGGCGACGACGGCCCGGCGGCGGACGACCTCACCGGGTCGCGAGGTGATCGCGGCCAGCATCCGGAACTCCGTCGGGGTGAGCAGCACCTCGCGGTCGTCGCACACCAGCGCGTGCCGTGCGGGGTCCAGCACCAGGTCCCCGGGCGCGTCGGCGACGACGATCCGTCCCCGCTTCGCCAGGGCCTCGACCCGCGCGATCAGCTCCTTCACGTCGAACGGCTTCGGCAGGTAGTCGTCCGCGCCCGCACTGAAGCCGGCCAGCCGGTCGTGCACCGCGCCGAGGGCGGTCAGGAAGATGACCGGCGCCGGCTGGCCGGCGGACCGCAGCGCCTGGCAGACGTCGCGACCGTCGGCGTCCGGCAGCCCGATGTCGAGCACGATCACGTCGATCGCGTCGTCGGCGGCGAACAGCCGGATCGCCTCGCGACCGTCGTACGCCGCGACCGCGGTGTGGCCCGCGTGGTCGAGGGCGGCCAGGACGATCCGCCGGATCGCCGGGTCGTCCTCGCAGAGGCCGATCTTCGCCATGGGTGCGCTTCCTTCCGCGCTCCCGACCGCCGGGGGCGCGAGCCCATCGTGGGCTGCCGAACCTGCAAAGTACCTGACCCCCGCCGCCCGGGAGGCTGGTCAGGTCGGTGGCAGGTCGATCGACGGACCGTGGGCACCATGCCCGTCCTCGACCGCGTCGCCCCGCGCCCCGTCCGGCGGTCACGGTGGACGAGCGGGCAGCTCGTGGTCGCGTACCTCGCCGTCGCGGTCGCCGTCGTCCGCCTGCCGTTCCTGGCCCTGCCGCTGTCCCCGGACGAGGGTGGGTACCTCCTCGTCGCGTCGCAGTGGGATCCCGGAGCCTCGACGTACGGCGCGTACTTCGTCGACCGCCCGCCGGTGCTGATCGGGCTCTTCGGACTCGCCGACGAGCTGGGCGGCACGATCCCCCTCCGGCTGCTGGCACTGGTCGCCGTGGCCGGCTCCGTCCTGCTGGCCGGCCGGCTGGGCGGCTGGCCGGCGGCCGCGACGGCCGCGGTCTTCCTCTCGACGCCGCTCTTCGACGCCATGCAGGTCGACGGCGAGCTGCTGGCCGTGCCCTTCGTCCTCGGGGGTCTCGCCCTGCTGGTGCGGTCGTTGCGGACGACGTCACCGCAGTCGGCGTACGCCGGCAGCGCCGCCGCAGGTGCCCTCGCCGCGTGCGCCGTGCTGGTGAAGCAGAACCTGCTCGACGTCTTCGTCGTCGCCGCCATCCTGCTCGCCACCCTCGCCGTCCGGGGCCGGTGGCGCGACGCCGTCCGGCGGACCGGTGCGTTCGCCGCCGGCACCCTGGTCGCGGTCGGCTTCGCCCTGCTCGTCTCCGCGACCCGCGGGACCGGCCCGGCGGCCCTGTGGGACGCGATGGTGACGTTCCGCGCCCAGGCCGCCGAGGTGATCCACACATCGGCCAACTCCGCGACCCCGGACCGTCTCCACACCCTGGTCGTGGTGCTGCTCGTCAGCGGTGCTCCCGTGGTCGCGCTGGTCGCGCTCGGCGGCCTGCGCCGGCCCGAGACCGGACCCGACCTCCGCTGGGCGGCCCTCGCCCTGATCGCGTGGGAGCTCGTCGGCGCAGCGCTCGGCGGCAGCTACTGGCTGCACTACCTGCTGGCCCTGGTCCCGGGGTTGGTGCTCCTCACGGCGGCCAGCCGTCCGACGCGACCGTTGAGGTGGGGACTGGTGCTCGCCGGGGCGAGCACGACCGTGGCGCTGGTCGGGTTCACGCTGTCGCCCCCGAGTCCGGGGGCCGACCAGGCGGTCTCGGCGTACCTGCGCAGCCACTCCATCGCCGGGGACACCGTCGTGGTGGCGTTCGGGCACCCGAACGTCGTCCACGACTCCGGCCTCGGCTCGCCGTACGAGCAGCTGTGGAGCCTGCCCGTCCGGGTCCGCGATCCCCGGCTGCGCGAGTTCGCCCGGGTGATCGGCGGTGCCGACGCGCCCCGCTGGGTCGTCGTGTCGGGTGGGTCGCTGGCCACCTGGGGCGTGGACTCCACGGCTGCGCAGGTCGTCCTGGACCGGCACTACCGGCAGGTGACGAGCGACGGCGACTGGCACGTCTTCGAGCGCCGCTGATCCGACGGCGCCGCGGACGGCCTCGTGACGGTCAGGTTGCTGGCAGGACCGCCGGACCACTGTGCGAAGCATGGACCTGATCGTCATCCCGACCTACCAAGAGGCCGCCACCGTCACCGGGCTGGTCGACCGCATCCTCGGCGTCGCCGACCTGGCCTCGTTCCACGTGCTCGTCGTCGACGACGCGAGCCCGGACGGCACGGCCGACATCGTCCGCGCCCACCCGGCGTACGGCGACCGGCTGCTGCTCCTCCGGCGTGCGGGCAAGGACGGCCTCGGCACCGCGTACCGCGACGGCTTCGCCTGGGCCGAGCAGCACGGGTACGCCGTCGTCGTGCAGATGGATGCCGACGGCTCGCACCCGCCGGAGTCCGTGCCGGACCTGGTCGACGCGCTCCGCGAGGCCGACGTCGCGATCGGGTCCCGCTACGTGCCCGGTGGTCGGACCGTGAACTGGCCCTGGCGCCGGCGGCTCGTCTCGCGCGCCGGCAACCTGTACGTCCAGTTCCTCCTCGGGCTGCCGGTGCGGGACGCGACGGCCGGGTTCCGGGCCTACCGGCCGGGGGTCCTCGCGGCGATCGCGCCCGATGGCACCGAGGCATCCGGCTACTCGTTCCAGATCGAGACCACCTGGCGGGCGACCCGGTCGGGGCTGCGCCTGGTCGAGGTGCCGATCACGTTCGTCGAGCGCCAGCAGGGCAGCTCGAAGATGACGACCTCGATCGCCGTCGAGGCGCTGTGGCGGGTCTTCGCCTGGCGCTTCCTCTCGCCGCCGGCCGCTCCGGTCCGCGCACGCGTTCAGGTTGTCGGCAGCCAGAGCACGAGACGTTGACGCCATGACCCAGCACGCAACCATCGCCGGCACCGGCGCACGACAGATGCTCAACAAGGTCCCCGAGGTCACCATCTGGTTCTGGGTGATCAAGATCCTCTGCACGACCGTCGGCGAGAGCTTCGCCGACTGGATCAACATGACCCTCGGCGTCGGCCTCGTGAACACCGCCATCCTCTTCACCGTCATCTTCGCGGTGGTGCTCGCGATCCAGATGACCCTGCGGCGGTACGTGCCGGTCGCCTACTGGCTGACCGTGGTCGTCGTGAGCGTGACCGGCACGCTCTACACCGACATCCTCACCGACCAGCTCGGCGTACCCCTGTGGATCAGCACCACCGTCTTCTCGGTGCTGCTCGCCGCGGTCTTCGGCGTCTGGTACCTCCGCGAGCGCACGCTGTCGATCCACTCCATCGTCACCCTCCCCCGCGAGGCGTTCTACTGGCTCGCCGTCCTCGTCACCTTCGCGCTCGGTACGGCCACCGGCGACTGGACGCTCGAGCTGACCGGATGGGGCCCGAGCAAGGCGGTCATCCTGCCGGCCGCACTGATCGCCATCGTCACGCTGATCTGGCGGCTCGGCGCCAACGAGGTCCTGACCTTCTGGCTCGCCTACATCCTGACCCGGCCGCTCGGCGCCAACATCGGCGACTGGCTGGCCACGCCGTCGAGCGAGAAGGGGCTGGGCCTCGGGACGCTGGTCACCAGCATCATCTTCCTGGGCGCCATCCTCGCGACCGTCGTCTACCTGTCGATCTCGCGGGCCGACGTGATCGAGCAGCACGAGGAGGCACGGCCGACCGGGCGCTACGTGAGGCCGCATCGGCAGCGTCCCCTGCTGGCCGCCCTCGGGGTCGTGGCCGTCGCCACCGTCGCCCTGCTGGCGTGGGCGAACGCCCAGCCGCACCAGAGCGCCCTCGCCGACGAGGGCCCTGCCCCCAGCTGCTCCGGGTCCCCGATCGGCCAGGCCGAGGCCACCAAGCAGGTCGCCGCGAAGTTCCCGGCCGCCTCGGTGCAGAACTACCGCACGATCGCGCAGGACACCTTGAAGCTGGTGGACTCCGGCGACCAGGCCGGCGCCGCCAAGCGGGTGACCGACCTGGAGACCGCGTGGGACGACGACCAGGGCTCGCTGCAGCCGAAGGACTGTCAGGCGTGGGCCTTCGTGGACCAGCAGATCGACCCGGTCCTGTCGGCCGTCCGCGCCTCCAGCCCGGACACTGGCACCGAGGACAAGGCGATCCAGGCACTGCTCGTCACGCTCGGGTAGCACCCGCTCGGTCCTGCGGCCCTCGACCAGCTCCGGCTGGTCGAGGGCCGTCGGCGTCGTCAGACAGGCAGGCCCCGGACGCCGGTCGTGCGGCGGGACCAGGCGAGCACCTCCGCGCGGCCGTAGAGACGGCCGGTGCGACGGAGCGCGGCATCCCAGTCGTGGGCGATGGGGGTGCTCCGGTTGTGGTCGCGGATCGCCGCGCGCAGCCCCGGGTCGGTGACGACGCGGGCCATCGCGGCGATCATCTCGCGGTCGTCGGCCCCCAGCAGTCCCTCGCGGCCGTGCCGCACGAACTCGCCGAGGCCCGACTGCGCCGACCCGACGACGGGCAGGCCCAGCGCCCGGGCTTCGAGCGCCGCGATGCCGAACGACTCGAGCTCGGCCGGCGCCACGAAGCAGTCGGCGCGCAGCAGCCGGTCACGCACGCCCGCGCGGTCGAGGCGACCGGGCAGGTCGACCCACCCGTCCATGCGGTGGCGTCGGACGAAGCGCTCGAACGCCGGCCGCTGCGGACCGTCGCCGACGACGACGGCGCGGAACGCGACGTCGTCGGGGACGACCTCGCGCAGCCGCAGCAGCATCCGGGCGAGCGGGAGCGCCCGCTTGGTCCGGGTGAACCGCATGACGCTCAGCAGGGTGGGTCCGGAGGCCGTGGTCGCCGTGCCGGACGGGTACGCCGCGGGGTGCCACACGACCGGGTCGACCGCGTTCGGGAGCACCGCCACCTCGATGCCCGGCCCGAGCATCTCTCGGAGGGGCCGTGCCGCCGCCTCGCTCACGGCGGACCACTGCAGGGGCCAACGGCGCAGCTGCAGGAGGGACTGCGCGGCCGCGGGCAGCGGGCCGAGGCGGCTCCACAGGGAGTGGACGGTGACCAGGGTCGGCAGCCCGGCGCGACTGGCGTGGCGGGCGGCGAGCGTCGCGAAGGGGGAGAGCACCGAGACGTGCACGTGGACGCAGTCCGGCCGGAGCTCGGCGAGCATCGAGCGGAGCTCGGCGTCGGCGACGACGAGGGAGCGGTTCGGGTCGTGCTCGTCGCGACCAGGACGACGACCGGCCCGGTGGACCCACCCGGGGTCGGCCGTGCCCTCCGCGCCGGACAGGGTGATCACCCGGGCATCGATCCCGGCCGCACGCTGATGGCCGACGAGGTCGCTGACGTGCACCTCGATCCCGCCGAGGCGCGGGAGGTAGCAGTCGGTCACGTGCAGGACGCGCATCAGCCCACGGCGATCGCGGGGGCCCGGCGTACGGATCGGTGGTGCGCCACCATCCAGCCGGCGAGCGTGAGTCCTCCGACCGGGATCTCGAGGCCGAACGTCAGGGCCCGGTAGAGCAGGACGCCGAGAGCGACGCCCACTGATGAGCCGGGGAAGGCGAGCAGGGCGGCGGCGAGACCGACCTCGACGACCCCGGCGCCGCCCGGAGTGAGGCCGGCGAGGGTCAGCAGGCGCTCAACGGCGAACCCGGCCAGCACCGCGGCGACGCCCACCCCGGCTCCGGTCGCGGTCAGGCAGCCGAGCAGGAGCGCGAAGAGGCAGGCGGTGTAGAGGACCATCCCGAGGCTGAGCCGCCGCCAGCTGGTGCGTACGACGGCGCTCGTGCCGGCCTGGAGCGCCACCAGGGCGGCGCGGCACGACCGGCCGCGGAGCCACCGCCCGAGCACGCGGTCGCCGAGACCGCCCGCGCGATCCGCCGCTGCCGGCGACGCCAAGGTCGCCAGTCCGGTCGCGGCCACCACGGCCAGGACCAGCGCCGCCGCGAGCCCCGCGTAGGCGAACGAGCCGGCGACTCCGGGCGCGGCGACGAGCAGCACCGGCATGACCAGCGCCGGGAGCAGGAACTTGGCCAGGACGTCCCAGATGTTCGTGACGACCGTGTAGCTGCCGATCGCGGTGCCCGAGTGTCCCCACGTCCGCGCCATCCGGTAGTTGAGCGCGATGCCGGCGGCGCCACCGAGCGGCAGCACGTTGGCAACGGCGCTCCCGGTCAGGCTGAGCGTCAGCGCCCGCCGGTGGGTCAGTCCCGGCATCGCCCCGGTCAGGGTGACCGTGTGCGCGAGCAGGCCGACGAGCCACAGCACGACGAGTCCGGCGAGCCAGGCCATCGGGACGTGGGCCGCGGCCGGCGCGAGCTGCGTCCACGTGACCCCGGTGACGGTGGGCAGCGTGAGCGCGGTGAGCGCGATCCCGACGACCACGCTGACCGTGAACCTCAGCCGCCCGACCCAGCGCCGGCGTACCGCCGGCGACGAAGGCGGGCCAGGAACGGCCCGGGTCGCAGCCGAGGACCCCTGCTCGTCCGTGAGGAACGTTGTCACTCGTGCAGCGTCGCCAGCGCGACCTGCACGCCACCTGACCGCCTGTGACCGCCTGAGCCCGGACCCCGGGTCAGGTTGCGTGCAGGTTGCCTGCGCGAGGGTCGACCCCATGACCTCGCGGAACGGCTGGCTGCTCCGGCTCGGCGCGCTGGTCGTCGTGTTCGGCGTCGTCACGGCATGGCGCTCGCACGAGGTCGGGATCGCGGTGCGCGACCCGGGTGGTCAGTACCTCGTCGGGAAGGTCCTCACGAGCCTCGGGGTGTTCGTGGTCCTCGTGGTGATGGACGCCGTGGCCCGGACCCCGCGCCCCGGACGGAGTGTCCGCGGGGTCGCGGCGACCGTCCGGGACCGGTGGACGTGGGCCCGGCTCGGTCGGGCGTGGGCGGCCCTGCTCTGCTACCACCTCATCTACTTCTGCTACCACAACCTGAAGAGCTGGGACGTCCTCAACGCACCTCGCGACACCCTGCTGAGCCGGGTGGACGACCTGCTGTTCCTCGGCCACCACCCGGCGGTGCTGCTGCACGATCTGCTCGGCCAAGGCGTGGCCGCCTGGATCCTGATCGGCGTGTACGAGTCCTTTCCGACGCTCGTCACGGTGGCGATCGTCGCCCCGGTCGTCTTCGTCGACCGGGTGCGGGACGGGGCTGTGATGACGGCCGCGCTCTGCTGGGCGTGGGTGCTCGGGACCGTCTCCTACTACGCGATCCCGTCCCTGGGCCCCTTCCACGACCGTCCGCAGGACTTCGCGGGCCTGCCGACGAGCATCGTCACGCGCACCCAGGCGACGTACCTGGCCCAGCGCGACCACCTGCTCGCGGCCCCACGGGCCCACGACGCGTTCGCCCAGATCTCCGCGTTCGCGAGCCTGCACGTCGCCATCACCACGGTCATCCTCCTGATGGCGGCCTACTTCCGGCTCCGGCGTACGACGATCGCGCTCGCGGTCTTCCTGGTGGGCACCCTCCTCGCCACCGTCTACCTCGGCTGGCACTTCGCCGTCGACGACCTCGCGGGCCTGGCGATCGGATGGGTCGCCGTCCTGCTGGGGCGCCTGACCGTCAGCCCTCACCGGGCCGAGCTCCGGGCGGCGCTGACGTCCTTCGCGCGGCCGCTCCCGGCCCGGGCGCCGGCCGCCCCCGAGGATCGGGCTCCCGTCCGTGGCTGAGCGTCACTTCACCATCGTGTCGTTCCACGCCCACCCGGACGACGAGGCGCTGCTGACCTCGGGCACCCTCGCGCGAGCGGCGGCCGAGGGGCACCGCGTGGTCGTGGTGGTCGCCACCTCGGGCGAGGCGGGGCTCTCTCGGGAGGACTGGGCGCGCGGCGACCTGGGGGCCCGCCGACAGGCCGAGCTGGAGAGCTCGGCCCGGGCGATCGGCGCCGCGCGGGTCGAGGTCCTCGGCTACCCCGACTCCGGCTGGCCGCCGTCCGACGCCGGCCCGACCCCCTTCAGCCGGTTGGGCGTCGAGCCCCTCGCCGGCGACCTCGCCGCCCTGCTCACCGAGGAAGCGGCCGACGTCCTGACGATCTACGACCAGCACGGCGGCTACGGCCACCCGGACCACGTGCAGGTGCACCGGGTGGGGGTCCGCGCCGCCGAGCTCGCCGGCACCCCGGTGGTCCTCGAGGCGACGGTCGACCGTGAGCTCATCGCCCGCGCGGTGCGCGGCCTGCGGCGCCTGGGCCGTCTCGTCCCGATGCCCGAGCTCCCGGACATGGACGCCGCGTTCACCGCGCACGCCGAGATCACCCACCGCGTGGCGGTCGGCCGCCATCTGCGCGCGAAGGAGGCGTCGATGCGCGCCCACGTCAGCCAGGCGACCGACGCCGACGGCGGTGGCGTCCGGACGCTCGCACTGCTCCTCCGGCTCCCCCTCCCCGTGCGCCGCCGCGTGCTGCGGCACGAGTGGTTCCGTGAGCGGGGGGTCCCCGCGGGCGCCGTCCCGGTCGACGACGTGTTCGCCTCGATCCGGTAGACCAGCGCCGCCGGCAGAGCGCCGTGCGGTGGTTGGATAGCCCGCATGGCCAACTACGCGGACTTCCAGACCGGCCTCTACTTCGCCGGCCTGGCGGGCGAGACCCCGGCGTACCCCCTGACCTTCGCCGGTCTCGAGACGGCCGCCCGGGACAAGATGGAGCACCGGCTCTACGACTACGTCGCCGGCGGCGCCGGCGACGAGCACACGCAGCGCGGCAACGTCGCCGCCTTCGAGCGTTGGGGCATCCAGCCGCGGATGCTGTCGGGCGCGGCCGACCGCGACCTGTCGGTCGAGCTCTTCGGGCACACCTACCCGACGCCGCTCTTCCTGGCGCCGATCGGCGTGCTCGGCGTGATGACCGACGACGAGCACGGCGACCTCGCGACGGCCGCCGCCTCAGCCGCGTCCGGTGTCCCCATGGTCGCCTCGACGCTGATGCAGGACCCGATGGAGCAGGTCGGCGCGGCCCTCGGTGACACCCCGGGCTTCTTCCAGCTCTACACGCCCAACGACCGGGAGCTGGCGGAGAGCTTCGTCCACCGCGCCGAGGCGTCGGGCTTCCGCGGCATCGTGGTCACGCTCGACACCTGGACGCTCGGCTACCGCCCCCGCGACCTCCAGCACGCGACCTTCCCGCAGCTGCGCGGCGCGTGCCTCGCCAACTACACCTCGGACCCGGTCTTCCGGTCCCGCCTCGCGGCGCCGCCCGAGGAGGACCCGGCAGCAGCCGCGTTCCAGTGGGCGCTGACCTTCGGCAACCCGACCCTCACCTGGGACGACCTCGCGTGGCTGCGCGGCCTGACCGAGCTGCCCCTGCTGCTCAAGGGCATCTGCCACCCCGACGACGTACCCAGGGCCAAGGACGCCGGCGTCGACGGGATCTACTGCTCCAACCACGGCGGCCGCCAGGTCGCGTCCGCCCCGGCCATCGACTTCCTGCCCGGGGTCGTCGACGCCGCCGAGGGCACGCCCGTGCTCTTCGACTCGGGCGTGCGCTCGGGTGCCGACGTGGTGAAGGCGCTCGCGCTCGGCGCCACGGCCGTGGGCATCGGCCGGCCGTACGGGTACGGCGCGGTGCTCGGCGGCACCGCCGGCGTCGAGTTCGTGCTCTCCTGCCTGCTCGCCGAGGCCGACCTGACGATGGGCCTCAACGGCTACGCCAGCATCGCCGAGCTCAGCCGCGACGTGCTGGTGCGGGTGCCCTGACGACCCGTCAGGTGTAGAGCCCGAAGTACATCCGGGTGGCGGCGTCGACCATCTCGTCCGGCGTCGCGTCGAGCACGCCGTCGAGCCACGCCGTGATGAGCTCGGCCATGCCGCCGATGAAGAGCAGGCCGCCGATCTCACCCTCGGAGGGGGTGGGTGGCCGCAGCCCCATGACCTCGGCCGCGTCCTCGGCCGAGCGGTGGGCGAAGTGCCGGAGCAACGCCGTACGCCGCGGGCGCAGTGCCGGGAGGGCGCCCGCCTCGATGATCGCGACCCGACCCTTGCGGGGGTCCTCCTGCAGCAGGGTGACGAAGGCCAGCACGGAGGCGCGGACCCGCTCGGCCGGCCCGGACCCGGCGGCCTCCGCCTCGTCGGCCGCCGCCTGGACGCGCTCCTCGATCTCGAGCGCGATCGAGTCGAGCACGGTCACCAGGGCCTCGTCGAGGTTCGCGAAGCTCTCGTAGAAGTAGCGCTCGATCAGCCCGGCCGACGCGCAGATCGCGGTCATCGTGACCTTGGGCCCGGCGGTCGCCCACACCTCCAGGGTGGCCTCCGTCAGCCGCCGACGACGGTCGGCCGTGCGCTCGGCGGCGCTGACCCCCCGGTAGACCCCTGACTGCACCGCCACGGCGTCAGCGTCTCACACGAGCACGGTCCGGATCGATCGTTGACAGGACTCCCTGTCCGAATCATGCTGAGGCTCGTGAGCACCACGAGCACGTCCCTGCCCACCGACCCGCCGGCGCGCGCCCGCCGTACGTCGACGGCCGCCGACGGCCCCACCCGGCCGGTGCCCGCCATCCGGCGCGAGGACCGCGGCCTGCCGGTGCTCGGCCGGCTGCTGGAGTTCGCGGCCGACCCCGTCGCGCTGATGACCAAGCAGTGGGAGACCTACGGCTCCGTCGCCCCGCTGAAGGGCGCGCTCGGCGAGGACGCCGTCATGTTCCTGGGGCCGGACGCCTGCGAGGAGGCCCTGCGCAACAAGGACAAGGCCTTCGCCAACGGCCCGGCCTGGAGCCGGATCGTCGGGCCGTTCTTCAACGGCGGCCTGATGCTCATCGACTTCGACCACCACCACGCCCACCGGCGGATCATGCAGGAGGCCTTCACCCGCGACCGGCTCGAGGCGTACGCCGCGCGGATGCACCCGGCCATCGAGCACGGGCTGTCCAGCTGGCAGGGCGGGCCCGGCTTCCAGTCCTACTGGGCGCTCAAGCAGCTCACCCTCGACATCGCCGCCGACATCTTCATGGGCGGCGCCGAGGACACCAGCCGCGCGGAGATGGACCGCGTCAACAAGGCGTTCATCGCCTGTGTGCAGGCGGCCGCCGGCGTGGTGCGTGGCGACGTGCCCTTCACCCGCTGGGGCCGGGGCTACCAGGGCCGGCGCGTCCTCGAGGACTTCCTGCGGCAGTACCTCCCGGCCCGTCGCGCCACCAAGACCGACGACATCTTCTCGGTGCTCTGCCACATCGAGACCGAGGACGGCGAGCGCTTCACTGACGACGACGTCGTCAACCACATGATCTTTCTGATGATGGCGGCGCACGACACCTCGACGATCACGACGTCGACGATGCTGCAGTTCCTCGGCCAGCACCCCGAGTGGCAGGAGCGGTGCCGCGCCGAGTCGCTCGCGCTCGGCCCGCACCCGAGCCTCAAGGAGGTCGAGGGCCTGGTCTCCCTGGAGCTGGTGATGAAGGAGTCCCTGCGGCTGCGGCCGCCGGTGCCCGTGCTGATCCGCAAGGCCGTCAAGGACACCGTCGTGCAGGGCGTGGCGATCCCGGCCGACAGCAACTGCATCGTCGCGGTCCACTTCTCCCACCTGATGGAGGAGTACTGGACCAACCCGAGGGTCTTCGACCCCGACCGCTTCTCCGAGGAGCGGCGCGAGGACAAGTCGCACCGCTACGCCTGGGAGCCGTTCGGCGGCGGGGTGCACAAGTGCATCGGTCTCTACTTCGCCGGAGCCGAGGTCAAGTCGATCATGCACCAGCTCCTGCGGGAGTGGACGTGGACCGTGCCGCCGGCGTACGTCGCCCCGCTGGACAACCACTCCCTGCCCTTCCCCAAGGACGGCCAGCCGATCGACTTCGTGCGGAGGACTGCGTGACGACGACGGCCGACGCCCGCCCGGCGTGGGTGAAGCCGCACAAGCTGGCCTCGTGGACGCACTGGGTGTCGCGCCCGGTCAGCCGCGGGAGCGACGCGACGATGACCGCGACGGCGCCGTACGACGGCCGCCCGACGGCACCGGTCCCGGCCGGCACGCCGGAGGACGTGGCGGCGGCGGTGGCCTCGGCCAGGGCCGCGACCACGGCCTGGGCGGCGCTGTCGTACGACGACCGCGCCGGCGTCGTGCTGCGCTTCCACGACCTGCTCGTCGAGCGCCAGGACGAGGTGATGGACCTGATCCAGTGGGAGATGGGCAAGGCCCGCTTCCACGCGTGGCAGGAGGTCCTGCAGGTCGCCAACCTGGCCCGCCACTACGCGCGGCACGGGGCGTCGTACCTCGACGACCGCAAGGTCCGCGGCGCGCTGCCCGTGCTGACCCGGGCCCGCGAGGTCCGCGTCCCCGTGGGCGTCGTCGGCATCATCTCGCCGTGGAACTACCCGCTCTACCTGGGCGTGGGTGACGCGATCCCGGCGTTGCTGGCCGGCAACGCGGTCGTCGGCAAGGCCGACCCGCAGACGCCGCTCACCCTGCTCTGGACCCGGGCCCTGATGGCCGAGGCCGGCCTCCCCGAGCCGGTCTGGCAGGTGGTCACCGGTCCCGGCACCGAGATCGGCGAGGCCGTGGTCGACCACGTCGACTACGTCTGCTTCACGGGCTCGACGGCGACCGGACGGCTCGTGGGCGAGCGTGCCGCTCGGCGGCTGATCGGCTCCTCGCTCGAGCTGGGCGGCAAGAACCCACTGATCGTGCGGGCCGACGCCGACATCGCGAAGGCCGCGCGCGGCACGGCCGACGCCGCTTTCGCCAACACCGGCCAGATGTGCATCCACATCGAGCGGGTGATCGTGCACGACCGCGTGTATGACGAGTTCAAGCGCGCCCTGCTCGACGTCACGACGGGGCTGCGGGTCGGTCAGTCCTACGACCTCTCCCACGACATCGGCTCCCTGGCCTCCGCCGACCAGCTCGCGAAGGTCAGCGCCCACGTGGACGACGCGGTCGCCAAGGGCGCCACCGTGCTGGCCGGTGGCCACGCCCGCCCCGAGGTCGGCCCCTTCGCCTACGCACCGACGGTGCTGGAGGGCGTCACCGACGACATGGACCTGTGCCTGGGCGAGACCTTCGGCCCCGTCGTCGCGCTCTATCGCGTCCATGACGACGACGAGGCGGTGCGCGAGGCCAACCGCGGCAGCTACGGGCTCTCGGCGAGCATCTTCAGCACCAACGCACCCACCGCCGACCGGATGGCCCGGATGCTGCGCGCGGGCTCGGTCAACATCAACGACGGTGCGGCGCTGGCCGCCGGGTCGATCGAGGCCGGCATGGGCGGGATGGGCGACTCGGGCTCCGGCCGCCGCCACGGCGCCGAGGGCATCCGCAAGTACACCCAAGCCCAGACCATCGCGTCGTCCTCGCTGGGTCCGGTCGGCCCTCCGCCGGGCGCCGCCCTGGAGACGTTCGTCGCGCTCGGCAACCGTCAGCTCCGGCTCTTCAGGTCGCTCCGGATCCGTTAGTGTCGGCGGGTGTCCACTGCCCCGGTCCGGCGTACCCAGGCCGAGCGGCGGGCGACCACCCGCGCGGCGCTGCTCGACGCGACCATCGACGTCCTCGTCGACCACGGCTACTCCGGCCTCACGACCACGATGGTCTGCGAGCGGGCCGGGGTCACCCGGGGTGCCCAGGCGCACTACTTCGCCACCAAGGCCGACCTCGTGGTGCAAGCGCTCAGCCACCTCACCGACCGGCTGGTCGCCGAGCTCGTGTCGCAACCGATCGGGGTGGCCGACGGCCCCGAGAAGCAGTACGCCGCCCTGCTCAACCGGCTCTGGGAGATCTACACCGGTCCGGTGTCGCAGGCGCTGCTCGAGCTCTTCGTGGCCGCCCGCACCGACCCGGAGCTCAACCGCTCCCTGGTGCAGTTCGACGCCGCGGTCATGACGACGCTCGCCGACGCGGCCCGGCGGGTCGCCCCCGAGCTGGTGGCCCGACCCGAGTTCCCGACGGTGATGACGACGAGCATCTCGACGATCCGCGGGCTGCGGATGCTCCGCTCGGTCGCGAGCGAGCGCGCGGTCCAGCGGCTGTGGCCGCCCGCGCGCGACCAGCTGCTGCACGGCCTCCCGGGCGACGCCCGGTCCTAGGTCACTCGCGGACCAGCGCCCGCACCGCCTTGCGGTCGGTCTTGCCGACGCTGGTGTGCGGGACGGCGTCCACCACGATGATCTCGCGCGGGTACTTGTGCCGGGCGAGCCGCTCCTTGGAGTAGGCGATCAGGGCCTCGGCGTCGACGCCGGACGCGGGGTCGACGGACACGACCGCGACGACCTCCTCGCCCTTCTCCGCGTCCGGCCGTCCGACCACGGCGGCCGAGGTCACGGCCGGGTGGGTCATCAGGGCGTCCTCGACGTCGCGCGGGTAGACGTTGAAGCCGCCGCGGATGATCAGGTCCTTGATGCGGTCGACGATGTAGAGGTAGCCGTCGTCGTCGAGGTGGCCGATGTCACCGGTGTGCAGCCAGCCGTCGACGACCGTCTGCGCCGTGAGCTCGGGCGACTTCCAGTAGCCCTTCATCACGCCGGGACCGCGCACCCAGACCTCGCCGTCCTCCCCCGCCCCGAGCCGCTCGCCGGTGGGCGAGAAGATCCCGACCTCCGCGTGCGGCAGGGGCTTGCCGACGCTGCCGGCCCGCATGGCGTCCGGTGTCGACGCCGACACGACCGCGCTCGACTCCGTCAGGCCGTAGCCCTCCAGGATGAACGCACCGATCCGCTCCTTGACCTCCGTACGCAGGGCGTCGGGCAGCGGCGCGCCGCCGGAGCCGAAGGACACCAGCGACGACAGGTCGTAGTCCTCGACCGGCTCGGCCAGGATCATCGCCAGCATCGACGGCACGATCGGGCTGCTCTCGAGGCGGTGCTCCTGCACCAGCGACAGCCACCCGGGTGCGTCGAACCACCGCTGCATGACCGAGACCATCTGCTTCTGCGAGTGCATCCCGCCGACGGCCACGATCAGCCCGTAGGCGTGCGAGAGCGGCAACGGCAGCAGCGAGCGGGTCGTCCCCATCTTCTCGCCGACGGAGTGGATGCCGGCGCCACTGGCCCACAGGCCGCGGTGCGTGAGCATCACGCCCTTCGACCGGCCGGTGGTGCCGCCGGTGTAGAGCAGCGCGGCCAGGTCGTCGTCGTCCCGGGGCACGACCGGCAGCGGGTCCGCTGCCTCGAGCACGGCGTACGGCGTCGTGCCGGGTGTCGGCTCGGCCTCCTCGCCGACGACCAGGATGGTGAGGTCGAGCCCCTCCGACGAGCCGAGGATCAGCGGGAGCAGCTCGGGGGTCACCACGGCCGCGACGGCGCCGGAGTCCTCGAGGATGTGCCGCAGCTCGGGCGGGGTCTGCAGGAAGATCACCGGGGTCACCACGGCGCCGGCACGCCACACCGCCTGGTAGGTCACGAAGACCTCGGGGGTGTTCATCATCAGCACGACGACCCGGTCGCCGGGTTGGACTCCCAGGTCCCGCAGGCCTCCCGCGACGCGACGGCTGCGCTCGAAGAGGCTGCGGTTGGTGTGCCACTGCCCCTCGAAGAGCAGGGACTCGTAGTCGCCCTGCGCCTCGATGGAGCGCTCGTTGAGCAGCGCGAGATGGTGCGACCCGGTCATCGCGCTGCCCCGACGGACTCGGCCTCGACGGCCGCCGCGGCGGCGAGCGCGAGCCGGGCGACCTCGTCGAAGGCCCCGACGTCGTCGCCGAGCAGGAACCGGTCGACCTTGGCCCGTCGCCAGAAGAGGTGGGCGTCGTGCTCCCAGGTGAAGCCGATCCCGCCGTGCACCTGGATCAGCGTCTCGGCCGCGGCCTGCAGGGTGGTCGAGACCGCACCCTTGGCGGCCGCGGCGGCCAGCGGCAGCTCGTCGGGAGCCTGGTCGGCGGCCCAGGCGGCCCACCAGACCAGGGACCGCAGGTTCTCGATCTGCACGTAGACGTCGACCAGGGAGTGCTTGACGGCCTGGTAGGAGCCGATCGCGCGGCCGAATGCCTGCCGCTCCTTCGCGTACTCGATGCCGATCTCGAGCGCGCGGGCGGCGGTGCCGAGCCCCTCGGCCGCCAGGACCACCCGGCCGACGCGGAGCGCGTGGTCCCAGCGGAGCCGGGCGTCGGTGGCCACGACGTCACCGTCGGAGACGGACACCTGGCCGAGCCCGCGGGTGGGGTCCATGGGTGCGCGGGTGGTGACGGTGCCGGGACCGCACACGAGGTCGTCGCCGCGCAGGGAGAGGAACCGGTCGGCGCCGACCGCGTCCAGGGTGGGGCCGTCACCGTCGACGACGGCGTACGACGTGGAGCCGTCCGCCAGCGCCCGCAGGCGGTCGTCGTCGCCGGCGAGCAGCACGGCCGCGCGGGCGTAGCCCACGAAAGACGGGCCGGCGAGCACCCGGCCGGCCTGCTCGGCCACGACCGCGAGGTCGAGCAGCGACCCGCCGCCTCCCCCGAGGTCCTCCGGAACGGTGATGGTCGCGAAGCCGCTGGAGACCAGGGCCGCGCGTCCCGGCTGGGGCTCCGCACCGGCCGGGTCGTCGGAGTCGAGCATCGCCCGGGCGTCGGCCGGGGAGGCCGCGCCCCGCAGGAAGTCACCGGCCGCGGAGGCCAGGTCGCGCTGCTCGTCGTCGAGGTCGAAGTTCATCGGATGCTCTCCTTGAAGGTGATGCCCTTGTCGGCGCGCGGCTCGGCCGGCAGCCCCAGCACGCGCTCGCCGAGGACGTTGCGCAGCACCTCGTTGGTGCCGCCGGCGATCGCCATGCCGGGCAGCCCGGCCTGCGCGTCCTGCCAGCTGCTCGAGCCGTCGGCCGTCTCGGCGTACGCCGCGTCGTCCCCCAGCAGCCGCACCGACAGGTCGGCCAGGTCGCGGGCGACCTTGGTGCCTGCGAGCTTGCCGGCCGACGCCTCGGGGCCGGGAAAGGCGCCCTTGCTGATCGCCGACAGCAGCCGGTAGCCGGTGTAGCGGATGCCGAGCGTGTCCACGTAGGCGCGACCGAAGTCCTGGCGGACCAGGGCCTGCCGGTCGCTGGAGAGCCCGCCGATCTGGCGGGCGACGTGCTCGGCGACCGTGCTGGCGCTCATGCCGATCTCGGTGCCGCCGCCGCCCAGGGTCAGCCGCTCGCTCATCAGCGTCGTCAGCGCCACCCGCCAGCCGTCGCCGACGTCGCCGAGGCGCTCACTGTCGGGCACGACCACGTCGTCGAAGAACACCTCGTTGAAGTCGGCGCCGCCGCTCATCTGGCGCAGCGGCCGCACGGTCACGCCCTCGGCCTTCATCGGCACCACGAACATGGTGAGCCCGCGGTGCTTGGCGACGTCGGGGTCGGTGCGGGTGAGCACGATCCCGTAGTCGGCGAGGTGGGCCAGCGTCGTCCAGACCTTCTGCCCGGAGATCCGCCACGAGCCGTCCTCGGTCTGCACGGCCTTGGTGCGCAGGGCGGCGAGGTCGCTGCCCGACGCGGGCTCGCTGAAGAGCTGGCACCAGATGTCGTCGGCGCGCAGCAGCCGCTTGAGGTAGCGATCCTTCTGGTCGTCGCTGCCGTGGTGGATCACCGTCGGGCCGCACATCCCGATGCCGATCAGGTTGATCAGGCCGGGTACGCCGGCGCGCGACATCTCCTGGTCGATGATCGCCTGCTGCATGGGCGTGCCGCCCTGGCCGCCGGCCTCGACGGGCCAGGTGACGCCGACCAGTCCCCCGTCGTACAGCAGCGCCTGCCGCTGGCGGGAGACGACGTCGTCGAAGCTGCGCTGGTCGCGGCGCTGCCCGAGCTCGTCGCGGTGCTCCTCGATGAACGAGCGCACCGTGCTGCGCCAGGCGGCCTCGTCGGGGGTGTCCTCGAAGTCCATGCTGTCCTCTGCTGTCGGCCGGGCGCGCACTGCGCCGCCTGACGTGACCGGCGCCACATCATCCCCGTCAGCCTCGCACGATACTTATCGGCACTCAAGCATGTAACTGAAAAACCCGCACCCGTCGTCAGGCGAGCCGCTGCAGCCCGAACTGGCTGCGGTGGAAGACCAGTGGCAGCGAGTGGTCGACGTGCCGGACGGCGTGCAGCTCGAGCAGCACGATCGTGTGGTCCCCCGCCTCGAGCTCGCGGTAGATGGTCGTGTCGAAGGTGGCCAGCCCCTCGTCGAGCGTCACCGCGCCGTCGCTCGTCACGGTGACGTCGATGCCCGCGAACCGGCGGTCGACCGGACCGGCCAGCTGCCGGGCGACCGCCCCGTGGTGGTCCGCCAGGACCGTGACACCCAAGTGCGCCGACCGCCGCAGGTCGGGCCAGGTCTTCGAGGTGTTGGCGACGGAGAAGGACACCAGCGGCGGGTCGAGGCTGACCGAGGTGAACGAGCTCGCCGCCAGGCCGACGTACGCCCCGTCGACCTCGGCCGCGACCGCCACGACGCCGCTCGGGAAGATCCCGAACGCCTGGCGCAGCTCGGCCGGGTCGAGGTCCTGGTTGGTGGGGAAGGTCGTCACCAGGCGCTCGACTCGACGTCGATCACGGGCACGAGCTCCTGGCGGAGGGCCTCCAGGAACGTGACGACCTCGGCGGCGACCGACCGGTGCTGCTGGTCGTTGAGGACGTCGTGGTGCGCGCCCCGGACGACCGAGAGCCGGGCCTGCGCCAGCGAGGAGGCGGTCCGGGCGAGCGCCGGACGGTCCGCGAGCGGGTCGGCGTCGCCGACGAGGAACAGCTGCGGCAGGTCCAGTGCTGCGGCGTACGCCGCGGCGAGGAGCGGGTCGGGCAGCGGGGTGCCGAGCGTGCCCCGCTCGGCGTGCTCGGACAGCACCCCGCGGTGCACCGCACACGACGTGCGGACCTCGAGCTCGTCCTCCCAGGCGCCGCCGACCGCCGCGTCCTGCCCCGGCAGACCGGCGAGCACGACGGCGTCCGGCCACCAGGTCGCCAGCCGGTCGCTGCCGACGAGGAGCGCGGTCACGGCGGCAGCGCCCGCGTCGGCCGCGACGACGACGAGCGGCCGGACCAGGCCGTCGACCGAGGTCGCCTCGTCGACGGCGTCGCCGACGGAGACGGCCAGCGCGGCCAGCGACGCAGGCAGGTCGTCCGGGTCGATGGCGGGCGGGTCGACGACCTGCACCCGGTAGGCGTCGGCGGCGAGACGGGACGCGAAGCGGCGGTACGTCGCCCGCGCCTCACCCCGCCCCGGCACCACGACGACCGTGCCGCGGGTGCGCAGCCCGGCGGGCGGGTGGTAGGCGGCGTCGGCCTGGTCGACGCGCTCGGTGGTCTGGGTCATCGCTTCACACTCCTGCGAGCTGGCGCTCGGTCACGGGCTTCCAGCCCAGGGCGTGGGCCACCTCGGTCGCGATCAGCTCGAGGGCCCGGATCGCGGCGTCGTGGTCGGGTACGGCGGGGTTGAACTGGGTGATCAGGTCGGTCGCCACCGGCAGCACCTGCTCGCGCTGCAGCGCGAGCACGATCTCCTCCGGGTGGCCGTAGAACGCGTGGAAGCGGCGCAGCGCGTCCTCCACGTCGGCGACGGCCGGGAGCCCCCGGCCGGCGGCCATCCGGGTCGCCGCGGCGGTGACGTCGTCGGCGATCTGCGCGAGCGCCGTCCGCCGGTCGGCGGCCGGGAAGACGAACCGGGACAGGCCCACCCGGGGTCGCCGGGGCTGCTGCCAGGCGCCGAGGAACTCGTCGGCCCACGGCCGCTGCACCTCGTCGGTCGGGGCGTCGTAGCCGTAGGCGGCCCGGTTGAGCAGCAGGTTGGAGCCCTCGCCCGCGGCGTACGCCGCACCCGGGCCGCTGAAGACACCCTGCCAGATCCGGTCGCCGAAGCCGGCGGGCTGCGGCTGGATGCGGAAGCCCGGCGTACCGACCTCCTCGGCGGCGAGCGCCTGGCGGAGCACGGCGAGGTTCTCGCTGGTCAGCTCGCGCTTGCGCTCCAGGTCGCGACCGAAGGCGGCGTACTCGACGTCGCTGTAGCCGCTGCCGACCCCGATCTCGACGCGGCCGCCGCTGAGCGTGTCGACGACGGCGACGTCCTCGGCCAGCCGCACCGGGTCCTCGAGCGGCAGGATCGTGATCGCCGTGCCGAGCCGGATCCGGGTGGTCCGCGCCGCCGCGTGCGCGAGGAAGGTCCACGGTGACGAGAGGCCGCCGCCCCCGTCGGGCACGTGGTGCTGGGCGACCCAGCCGACGTCGAAGCCGAGCTCCTCGGCGACGACGAAGAGCTCCTGGGCGTTGCGGTACGTCGTGGTCAGGTCGCTGCCGCGCCCCTGCACGTGGGTCAGGAAGCCGAGCCGGAACCGCGGCGTCTCGGTGCTGTCGGTGCTCATCACGCCTCCTCAGGCGCCCACGGCGTCGACGTACTGACGCGCCTGGGTGTGTCGGTTGACCGGGATCGGCAGGCCGAGGTTGCCGCGCAGGGTGTCCGCCTCGTACTCGGTGCGGAAGAGGCCGCGCTGCTGCAGGATCGGCACCACCGAGTCGACGAAGTAGGCGAGCTCCTCGGTGGTCCGGAAGGCCAGGTTGATGCCGTCGAAGGTGCCGGCGCCGAACCAGGTCTCGATCCGGTCGGCGACCGTCGTCGGGGAGCCGACGAACGGCGACTGGCGGAAGTCCGCGGCCGACTCGGCGACCTGCCGCAGCGTCAGGTTGTCGCGCCTGGCCCGCTCGATGATCTTGGTCGCGGCGGTCCGACCGCCCTTCTCGGCCAACGCGGCGACGTCCGGGAACGGTGCGTCCAGGTCGTGCTGGCTGAAGTCGTAGGCACCGAACGACCTGCCGAGCAGCGCGAGGTGACGGTCGAGGTCGTTGTCCTCGGCGGCGATCTCGCGCTCACGGCGCTGGGCCGCCTCGTCGGTCGGCGCGACGACCGGACCGCCGTGGATGAAGATCTTGATGTGGTCGGGGTTGCGGCCGTACGACGCCGTGCGCCGCTTGATGTCGGCGTAGTACTCCTGCGCCGACTCCAGCGTGCCGCCGGGCGCGTAGATGCCTTCCGCCACCCGGGCGGCGAGGTCGCGACCCTCCTCGGACACCCCGGCCTGGAAGATCACCGGCTGCCCCTGCGCGGAGCGCGACACGTTGAGCGGGCCGGCGACCTTGAAGTGCTCGCCCACGTGGTTGAGCTCGTGGAGCTTCGTCGGGTCGAGGAAGACATTGGCCGCCACGTCGGCCGGGAACGCGTCGTCCTCGTAGGAGTCCCACAGCCCCCGGGCCACCTCGACGAACTCCAACGCACGGCCGTAGCGCGTGGTGTAGTCGGCGTGCTCGTCGAGCCCGTAGTTGCGCGACGTGCCGGTGTCGAAGCTGGTGACGACGTTCCACCCCGCACGGCCGCCGCTGATCAGGTCGAGCGAGGCGAACCGGCGGGCCAGGTTGAAGGGCGAGTTGTACGTCGAGCTCGCGGTGCCGACCAGGCCGACGTGCCGGGTGTGCGTGGCCACCGCCGAGAGCAGGGTCAACGGCTCGAGCCGGTTGAGGTAGTGCGCCGGGTAGGTCGCGTTGATGAACTGGCTGTCGACGATGAAGAGCGCGTCGAAGAGAGCGTGCTCGGCCGCCTGCGCCTGCTGGATGTAGTAGTTGATGTCGATGCTCGCGTCGTGGGCGACACGGGGGTCCTTCCACAGTCCGTGCTGGCCGGGGCCGCCGACGCCGTACGGGTGGAGGGCGAGGTGGAGCTTGCGGGACATGCCGGTTCCTCTCTGCTGTGAGGGTGGGGACGAGGTCGGGTCAGGCGCTGAGCAGCGCCCGGAGCTCCTCGCGCTCGGCGCGGGTGGCGGAGGCGTCGCGGAGGGTGGGAGCGGAGCTGACGAGCAGGCGCGTGTAGGGGTGCTGCGGCTCGTTGATCACGGCCGCGGCCGCACCGACCTCGACCAGCTCGCCCTGGTAGAGCACGGCGATCCGGTCGGCGATCCCGGCCACGGAGCCGAGGTCGTGGGAGATGAAGACCAGCGCGACGCCGTCGTCGCGCAGCTCCTTGAGGATCTCGAGCACCTGGACGCGGTTGGCCGAGTCCAGGGCGCTGACCGGCTCGTCGAGCACGATCAGCCGCGGCTCGGTCACCAGCGCACGCGCGACCGCGACGCGCTGGCGCTGGCCGCCGGAGATCTCGCCGGGCACCTTGGGCAGCAGGTCCGCCGACAGGTGCACGCGGTCCAGCAACGTGCGGGCCCGGACGCCCGCCTCACGTCGCGACACCCCCTGGATCAGCAGGGGCTCGGCGAGCGACTCCTCGACCGTCAGGTCGGGGTCGAGGCTGCGCAGCGGGTCCTGGAAGACGTACTGCACGACGCCGCGACGCCGCAGCCGACGCCACTGGCGCTGGCGGTGGTCGGTGACGTCCTCGCCCTCGATGAGGATCCGCCCGCCCGAGGTCGGCACCAGCCCGAGCACGGCACGCGCCAGGGTCGACTTGCCCGACCCCGTCTCCCCGATCAGGCCGACGGTCTCGCCGGCGGACACGTCGAGGGTGACGCCGTGCAGCGCCTGACGACGTTTGCGGCGCAGGCCGTAGTGGACCTCGAGGTCGCGGACCTGGAGCACGGGAGTGGTCATGACGCCTTCTCCTTGCTGACGTACTTCTGGAGCCCGTACTGCTCGTGCTCGTCGATGAGCAGACGGGTGTACTCGTGCTCGGGCCGGTAGAGCACCTGCGCGGTGGGGCCGTGCTCGACGACGTCGCCGTCGCGCATCACGAGGACCTCGTCGCACAGCTGGGCCACGACGGCCAGGTCGTGGGAGACCACGACGAGAGCGAGCCCGGCACTGTCGCGCAGGTCGGCGAGCAGGTCGAGGATCTCGGCCTGCACGGTCACGTCGAGGGCCGTGGTCGCCTCGTCCGCGATCAGCACCTGCGGGTCGGCGGCGCACGCGGCGGCGATCAGAATCCGCTGCAGCATGCCGCCCGACAGCTCGTGCGGGTACTGGCTGTAGACCAGCTCGGGATGACGCAGGTGCACGGCCTCCAGGAGCTCGATCGCGCGGTCGCGGGCCGCGCGCCGCTTGAGACCCTTCTTGACGCGCAGCACCTCGGCGACCTGCGGACCGACCTGGATCGACGGGTTGAGGTACGACGCCGGGTCCTGGAAGACCGCGCTGATCGTGCTGCCGCGCAGGGCCGTCCACTCGCGGCTGCCGAGCGTCGAGATGTCCGTCCCGGCGATCTCGATGCTGCCGGACGTGACCGCGAGGTTGGCCGGCAGGATGCCGAGGGCAGCCCGGCACGTCAGGGTCTTGCCGCTGCCGGACTCGCCCACGACCCCGACGACCTTGCCGGGCGTCAGCTCGAGGCTGATCCCGTGCACGATCTCGGCGCCGGTGTGGGGGTTGCCGATGTGTACGTCGCGCAAGGTGAGCACGGGCTCGGCGGCGTCCACGGGGCGTACGGCGGTCGGCTTCTCGGACACGAGGGTCATCGGGCACCTCCGAGGGGAGCTGTGGTGGTCGGGTCGCCGGCGGACCGCACGTCGCGCCGGTGGGTGACGAACGCCCGGCCGGCCTCGCCGGAGACGTCGCGGATGGCGTCGGCGAGCAGGTTGCTGGCCCAGACGGTGAGCATGATCAGCAGCGCCGGAGCCAGCGGCGCCCACGGCTGGTAGTCGAGGTAGCCGAGGTCCGAGGCGAGCAGGCCGCCCCAGGTCGGCGCCGGCGGCTGCACGCCGATCCCGAGGAAGGTGAGGCTCGAGACGATGATGAAGCCGACGCCGATCGTCTGCGCGAGGGCGATCGCGATCGGCGGCAGCACCTTGGCCCACACGTGCCGGCGCACCACCCAGCCCACCGAGGCGCCCGCGATGATCGCCGCCTCGACGTACTGCGACCGCGCGACGGCGAGCGTGGCGGCCCGGGAGACCCGGTAGAAGAGCGGCGAGACGAGCACGCCGGTGACGAGCATCGCCTGGGTGAGACCGTTGCCGAGCAGGGCGGTCACGGCGACCGCGAAGAGCAGGAACGGCAGCGCCACGAGGGTGTCGGCCAGCCGCAGCGTGCTCCACTCGAAGACCCGGCCCAAGTAGACCGACAGGATGCCGGGGACCGCGCCGACGCCCAGCGCGACGAGGGCCACCTCGAGCGACGCCAGCACGCTGACCCGGGAGCCGTCGAGGAGACGGCTGAAGGTGTCACGGCCGAGGTAGTCGGTGCCCAGCCAGTGCGACCAGGACACGCCGGCCAGGGTGTTGTCGCTGACGGCCAACGGGTCCTGCGGCGCGAGCAGCGGGCCGAGCGCGGCCAGCAGCGCGACGAGGAAGAGCAGCCCGACGGCGATGCGTCCGGACGGGAGGGAGAGGACCCGGCGTACCACGTCACACCCCCCGCTGCGAGGCCGGCGTGACCCGGGCGAGGACGAGGTTCACGACCAGGTTGAAGGAGACGACCATCAGGATCGACACCACGAGCACTCCCTGCACGGCGGGCACGTCCCCGGCCTGCGCCGAGTCGTTGGCGAAGCGGCCGAAGCCCTGGAGGCCGAAGATCCACTCGGTGACCACGGAGGCCCCCACGAGCGCCGGGAACTTCAGGCCCAGCGTCGCGACCGCCGGCCCCATGGCGTTGCGGAGCACGTGGACGAAGAAGATCCGGCGAGCGCCGAGGCCGCGCACCAGCGCGCCCGACACGTAGTTCTCGCGGTACGCCGCGATCAGCCCGCTGCGCAGCTGCCGCGCGACGTCGGCGACGACGTCGAAGCTCAGCGCCAGCGCCGGCAGCAGGATGTGCGACAGCCACGGGGAGAAGCCGTCCGCCAGCGGGACGTAGCCCGCCGACGGGAACCAGCCCAGCCCCACCGCGAAGACCGTCACCAGCACGATGCCGACGACGAACGCCGGCATCACCGAGACGACGGTGACGAAGCCGGTGATGGCGCGGTCGACCCACGTCGTACGCCGGACCGCCGCCACCGTGCCCAGCACGAAGCCGGCGACGATCCCGATCCCCATCGCCAGCAGGGCGATCGACACGCTGACGCCGAGGCCCAGGCCGATCATCGTCGAGACGTCGGCGCCGTTGACCCAGCTGGTGCCGAGGTCGCCGTGCAGGACGCCGGTGAACCACTCCCAGTACTGCTGGAGGAACGGCTGGTCCAGGCCCCACTGGCTCTCGACACGGGCGACGGCCTCCGGGGTCGCGTCCTCACCGAGCTGGATGTGGGCCGGGCTGAGCCCGCTCAGGGAGCGCAGCGCGAAGGTCACGAACGTCGCCAGCAGGAAGACCGGGACCACGATGGCCACCGACTTGGTGACCGTCACCAGGGTGCGGGCGGCACCGTGCCGCACCCTGGTGACGGTGACCGGGCTCACGACGGCCATCAGCCGTCCCCGATCGTCACGCCGGTCCAGTCGACGTGGCCGGGGATCGGGAGCAGGTCGGAGATCGACTTGTCCTTCGTGAAGAGGTTCGGCGACGAGTACGTGAAGACCAGCGCGCCGCTCTCGAGACCCGCCCGCGTCGCCGCCTGCAGGACGTCGGAGTAGTCGGCCGCGTCGAGCGGCGTCTGGCGGACCTTGGCGACGGCCGCCTCGAAGCCCGCGGGCTCGTACGGCGTGCTCAGGTTGAGCGGGCCGTTCGGGCCGAAGTGGGCCGTGAGCGTCTGGACCGCCGAGTCGCGACCGGTGGTGCCGTAGAGCGAGAGCGTCAGGTCCTTGGCGAAGAACGGCGTCGCCCAGTTCTTGTCGACCTTGATCTCGACGTCGATGCCGACCGCGCCGAGCTGGGACTGGACGATCTCGGCCTCCGGGGTGGCCGCCGGGATCACCAGGTCGAGCTTGATGTCGCCCTTCTGGTAGCCGGCCTGGGCGAGCAGGTCCTTCGCCTTCTCCGGGTCGTACGGGTAGGCGTCCGCGGACTGCGGGTCGTAGGCGACGTACTCCTTGGGGAAGGGCTGGTTGGTGGCCTCGCCGTACCCGAAGGTCAGCTTGTCCACGAACTCCTGCCGGTCGACCGCGTAGCGCACGGCGTCGACCACCAACGGGTTGTCGAACGGCTTCTTGTTGATGTTCAGGCTGATGTTCGACGCGTTGAAGCCCGGCTGGACGAAGACGTCGAGCCCGGCCTTCTTGGCCGCCTCGGCCTGGCTGGGGTCGAGGTCGGCGAAGTTGTAGACGCCGGTCTTCAAGCCGTTGACCACCGTCGACGCGTCGGGGGCGGAGACGAGCTCCACCTTGTCGATGTGGATGTTGTCGGCGTCCCAGTAGTCCGGGTTCTTCTCGAGCACCGCCTTGGTGCCGGGCACCAGCTGGGTCACCTTGAAGGGACCCGCACCGACCGGCGACTGGTCGAGCTTCTCCGGGTCGGCGGCCGCCTTGGGGCTGGCCACCTGGAGCACGCGCTCCCCCAGCAGCTGCGGGATCTGGTAGTCGACCTGGCTCAGGTCGAGGACGACGTCCAGGCCGTTCGCGGTGACCGTCTTGATCGACGTGAGGTCACCGAAGAGCGCGGAGTTCTTCTGCTTCTGCGCCCGCTCGATCGCGTCCTTGATCGCGGTGCCGTCGACCGGCGTGCCGTCGCTGAACGTCAGCCCCTTGCGGAGGTGGAAGGTGACCTGGTCGCCCTTGTCGTTGTAGTCCCAGCTCTCGGCCAGGTCGGGGACGGCCTTGCCGTCCTTGTCGGTGCGCGTCAGCGAGGCATAGACCAGCGCGAGCTGGCGGAACTGGGCGCCGCTGCCCGAGACCACCGGGTCCCAGTGGGCGGGGAAGTAGGAGGAGGCCCACTTCAGGGTGGCGTCGCCCCCGCTGGCGCCGGAGGCGGTGCTGTCGCCGCCGCACGCCGCGAGGGTGGTCGAGAGCGTGAGGGCGAGCACCGCGCCGAGCGCGGCACCGCGGAGGCGGCGGGTGGTGTGTCGCAGGGACATGATCGTTCTCTCTTGTGGAAGGCCCGAGGATGGAGTGGGTCGGAAGGGTCAGGAGACGAGCACGGGCTCGTCCTGCGGGGCGGCCGCCCGCGCCGCGGCGTACCGGTTCTCGGGCTCGGGGAGGCCGAGGTTGCCGCGCAGGGTGGACGACTCGTACTCACGGCGTACGACGCCGCGCTCGCGCAGGATGGGCAGCACCCGGTCGGTGAAGAGCGCGAACTCGCTGGGCACGTTGACCGAGATGTTGATGCCGTCGAACGCACCGGCGTCGTACCAGGCCTGGATCGCGTCGGCCACCGTCTCGGGAGAGCCGACGAACGGCGAGCTCCACGACTGGCTGAACCGCTCGACCACCTGCCGGAGCGAGAGGTTCTCGTCGCGGGCGAGCTTGCTGATCGCGTTGGCCTGCGTGCGGAAGCTGCGCTCCCCGGCGTCCCGGACGTCCGGGAAGGGGGCGTCCAGGTCGTAGACGGTGAAGTCGTGCCAGCCGAACGGGCGACCCAGCTCCTTGAGCGCGCGCTCGAAGCTCTTGCTGCCGAGGATCGCGTCCTGCTTGGCCCGGGCCTCCTCGTCGGTCTCGCCGATGATCGGGAAGATGCCCGGCATGACCAGGACGTTCTCCGGGTCGCGGCCCTTGGCCGCGGCCCGGTCGCGCAGCTCGGTGCGGAAGGCCTGCGCCTGCTCGAGCGTGGCGGCGTGCGTGAAGATCGCGTCGGCGATCTCGGCGCCGAGGTCCCGACCCTCCTCCGAGTCGCCGGCCTGGAAGATCACCGGGTGCGCCTGCGGCGAGCGCTCGAGGTTGAGCGGGCCGACGACCGAGAAGTACTCACCCCGGTGGTCGAGCGCATGCAGCTTGGTCGGGTCGAGGAAGACTCCGGCCTCCTTGTCGCGCGGCAGCGCGTCGGGCTCGTAGGAGTCCCAGAGACCCTGCGCGACCCGCACGTGCTCGAGCGCCCGGCCGTAGCGGGTCGCGTAGTCGTAGTGCTCGTCGCGGCTGTAGTTGCCGGCGGTGCCGGCGTCGCCGCTGGTGACGACGTTCCAGCCCGCGCGACCGCGGCTGATGTGGTCCAGCGAGGCGAACCGCCGGGCCAGGTTGAAGGGTGAGTTGTACGACGTGGTCGCGGTGCCGACCAGCCCGATGTTGCGGGTCTGCAGGGCGAGCGCCGAGAGCAGCGTGAGCGGCTCCAGCCGGCTGAGGTAGTGGTGCGGCGAGTCCGGGGTGATGAACTGGCTGTCGACGATGAAGACCAGGTCGAACTTGGCCGCCTCGGCCTCCTGGGCACGAGCGACGTACCAGTCGATGTCGACGCTCGCGTCGGCCGGGATCTCGGGGTCGAGCCAGGTGCGGTGCTGGCCCGGACCGCCGACTCCGAGGAGGACGGCGCCGAGCTTCAGGGTGCGACGGGACATGGGGGACCTCTCAGTGGGACCGTGGGGAGATGGCGCGCAGATCACGCGGCGCGGACCTGCGGGTCCGGCCGTGCGAGGAGGAGAGTCAGGAAGCGGCGGTCAGTGACCGTGAGACGCGGCACGACACACTGCGGCCTCGCAGCGAGCGAGGTCCATCCAGCGGCGACAGGTCAGCATCGGCTGCTGCGAGGCCTGCTGCTGGTTCATGGTCATGAGCATGACGGCGGCTTCCCGGGAGTGTCCAACGATGAATCGTGATGGCGATCCATCAGCGTGCGTGATGCTTAGTCTAGTAGTCTCATAGACATGAGCCACATACTGGACATCGCGCCGCTGCGCAGCCTCGTGGCAGTGGCCGACCGGGGCGGCTTCCAACGGGCCGCGACGTCCCTCCACCTCAGCCAGGGCGCCGTCAGCCAGCACGTGCGCCGCCTCGAGACCGCCGTCGGCCGACCGCTCGTCGAGCGGAGCGGCCGGGGGTCGCGCTTCACCCCCGACGGCGAGCAGCTGCTCTCGCACGCCCGGCGCATCCTGGCGACGCACGACGAGGCGCTGCGCAGCTTCGGCGTCG
Organism: Nocardioides conyzicola; assembly: GCF_039543825.1. Classification (NCBI taxonomy): domain Bacteria; kingdom Bacillati; phylum Actinomycetota; class Actinomycetes; order Propionibacteriales; family Nocardioidaceae; genus Nocardioides; species Nocardioides conyzicola. The sequence goes on from NZ_BAABKM010000001.1 coordinate 411,773, forward strand.
AGACCGAGGAGACGCTGGTGATCGGCTCCACCGAGCACGCCGCCGCCCAGCTGCTCCCCTACCTCGCCGCGGCGCTCGAGGAGTCGCTGCCCGACTACAACGTGAAGTTCCGCATCGACCGCGGCACCGCGCTGCGCGAGGGCGTCGCGGCCGGCCGGCTCGATCTCGCCCTGCTCCTCGGACCCGCCGACGACGCCCGCGCGACACCGGTCGGTGAGCTCGAGCTCACCTGGTACGCCGCACCCGGCTGGGTCCGCCCGCCCGACCCGCTCCCCCTCGTCGCCTTCGACGCGCCCTGCGCGCTGCGCAGCCGCGCCCTCGAGGCGCTGTCGGAGGCCGGCGTCGCCGCCGTCGTCGGCGCCGAGGCCAACCAGCTGGCCGGCGTCCACGCCGCCGTCAGCGCCGGCCTGGGCGTCGCGCTGATGGCGACCCTCGGCCACACCCCGCTGGGCGTGGAGGCCAGGGACGACCTGCCGCGCGCCCACCCGCTGCCGCTCGCCGTCTGGGCGCGCGAGGGGCTCGGTGCCGACATCGCGCCGCTCGCCGCCGCCGCGCTGCACCGTCTGCTCACCGACCCCCGGGTCACCGATCTCGCCTACGCCGAAGGAGCCTGATGTCCACCCCCCACGCCCCCAAGCACGTCCGCGCCGGGTCCACCGACAGCGAGCTGGTCCGTACGCCGAGCGGGGTGCTGGTGCCCGCGGTCATCGACCCGTTCCACCGCGCCCTGCACCGGGTCGCGCCCAGCGGGCTGATCGGCCAGACGACCCAGACCGCCGGCATGAAGCGGCTCGAGGCGATCAGCGGCAAGACCGTCGGCGCCCAGCACCTCTGGATGGGCCAGACCCACGTGCCGGCGTCCACGGCCTCCGCCAACCACCACCACGGCGCCTCGGAGACCGCGATCTACGTCGTCTCCGGCAACCCGGCCTTCGTCTTCCTCGACGTCGACGGCGACGAGCCGACCGAGACCCGGATCGAGGCCGGGCCCGGCGACTACATCTTCGTGCCGCCGTACGTCCCCCACCGCGAGGAGAACCCCGACCCCGACACCGAGGCGGTCGTGGTCATCGCGCGCACCAGCCAGGAGGCCATCGTGGTCAACCTCGACGGCCTGGACTGGTCGGGCGTCGACCTGCGCGACACCTGAGGCGAGGTCACCGCGACGCGTCGAGGTAGGCCATCGTCCGGTTCAGCAGGCCCGAGGCCCGCAGCAGGTCGGCGGACGCACCCGGGGGCTCGTCGTCGAGCGCGCGGAGGTCGGCCGGACGCCAGTCGGGCCGGTAGGCGTCGGCCAGCGTCGCCGCCACCCGGCTCGCGTCGCGCACCACGCGGGGGTCGACGGTCCACACGGCGTCGAAGCACCGGCGTCCGTCGGGGACGCCCTCCTGCCCCGGCCGCTCCACTGCTGCCAGGCACGCAGGCAGGTCGGGCGCGTCGCAGACGACGACCCACTCCCGGTTGAGCGGGGCGTCTGGGGGCAGCCCCACCTCGATCGGCAGGCCGGGGGCCGATGCCACCGCGACGGCCCCCTCGGCGAAGACGACCGCCGCCCGGGCGGTGCGGGCGAGCTCCACCCAGCGCGCCCGCGAGGCACGCAGGAAGGTGTCGCGCTGGAAGGCCCCGAAGAGCAGCGGCTCCTCGGCCCGCGCACAGCACTCGTCCTCGACGGCGTGGCTCAGGGCGACCAGACTGGCCTTCGACAGCTCCTGCGTGGACAGCGTCGGGTGCCACCGGCGCAGCTCGGCGTAGACGGACCGGGGCTGGACGGACTCGGTCACGACCCGGCGGACGGCGGTCTCCAGGGCGAGCCCGGAGTCGCGGTGCCGCACCACCTCGAGCACGGCGGCGACCTCGGACTCGGCGTACCGCCGGTGCCCTCCGGCCATCCGCGCCGGCCTCGGGAACCCGTGCCTCGACTCCCAGCTGCGCAACGTCGCAGACGGGACGCCGGTCCGCCGGGCCAGGTCGCCGATCGTCAGCGGATGCTTCAGTTCTTGGCGGTCCATGGCATCCTCTTCACATTGCCCAAGTTATTCTCCAAGTCTTGCATAGGTTTGTTCGACACCCGCACGAGGAGATCGTCGTGACGCCACGCACCACCGATGAGGCACTGCACCGGCTGCTGCGCGACGGCCAGACCCGCGCGGCGGCGATCGACCCCGCACACGCCCGCCTCTGGGAGGCCGTCGCGGCCGCGACCGAGGGCGGCAAGCGGTTCCGGCCGGCGCTGGTGACCGCCGCCCACGACGCGCTGGGCGGCACCAGCCCGGAGGCTGCGGCGACCGTCGGGGCGGCCGTCGAGCTCCTCCACACCGCGTTCGTCATCCACGACGACGTGATCGACGGCGACGACGTACGACGCGGCCGCCTCAACGTGAGCGGCACCTTCACGTCGCGGACCCTAGCGGCCGGCGCCGGCCCTGACGAGGCAGCGGGCCTCGGACGCGCCGCCGGCATCCTGGCCGGCGACCTGGCCCTGGCGGCCGCGATCCGTGCGGTCGCGACGTGCGGGGCCGCCACCGACGTGACGCACCGGGTGCTGGACCTCTTCGACGCGGCCCTCCACACGACCGCGGCCGGCGAGCTGGCCGACGTCCGGTTCGCGCTCCACCTCGACCCGGCCTCGCTCTCCGCGAGCCTGGCGATGGAGGAGCAGAAGACCAGCGCCTACTCCTTCGCGCTTCCGCTACAGGTCGGAGCGGTGCTCGCCGGGGCGGACGAGCCCACCGTGGCCCGGCTCGGGGAGGCCGGGCTGATGCTCGGGGTCGCGTTCCAGCTCGTGGACGACCTCATCGGCGTCTTCGGTGACCCGGCGCAGACCGGCAAGAGCGTGACCAGCGACCTGCGGTCACGCAAGCAGACACCGCTGCTGGTGCACGCGACCTCGACCCCCGAGTGGGAGGAGATCCGGACGTACGTCGGACGCGACCTCACCGAGGTGGAGCTGGGCGAGGCCCAGCGGCTGCTCACGACCTGCGGCTCTCGCGACTTCGTGGACGAGCTCGCCGGGACCCACCTCGCTCGCGCGAGCAGCCTCCTCGACGAGATCGGCATCTCCGCCGACGTGATCCCGGTCGTCGCCGCGTGCCTCCCGGCGCGGGCCGCCGAGGGGGTGGCGGCATGAACTCCCTGCTCGTCAGCCGCCCGCCCGCACGCACGCTCTACGACTCGGTCTCCGAGGGCAGCGCGGCGATGGTCATCCGCCGCTACTCGAGCTCGTTCGGCCTGGCGTCCCTGCTGCTGGCCAAGCCCGTGCGCACGCAGGTGCGCAACGTCTACGCGCTCGTCCGGGTCGCCGACGAGATCGTCGACAACCCCGACCCGGGACTCGGGCGCGCACCGCGCGAGCAGATGCTGAGCTCGCTGCAGGACGACGTACGACAGTCCCTGGAGACCGGCTACAGCGGCAACCTCGTCGTCCACGCGTTCGCCCGCACGGCGATCGGGTGCGGCATCGATGCCGACCTCATCGACCCGTTCTTCGCCTCGATGCGGATGGACCTGGACACCACCGTCCACACGCCGGAGAGCTTCGGCCGCTACGTCTACGGCTCCGCCGAGGTGGTCGGGCTGATGTGCCTGCGGGTCTTCCTCTCGGCCGATCACGACCGCGACCGCGAGTACGCCCGGCTCGCGCCGGGAGCGCAACGGCTCGGCGCGGCCTTCCAGAAGCTCAACTTCCTCCGCGACCTCGCCGATGACCATGACGTGCTGCGCCGCAGCTACTTCCCCGGCCTCGACGTCGACGGGTTCTGCGACGCCGACCGCGACGGCATCCTCGACGACATCGCGGCCGACCTCGATGCGGCCGCGGTCGTCATCCCGTTCCTGCCGACGAGCAGCCGGCGCGCCGTCGTGGCCGCCCACGCGACGTTCGCCGAGCTCGCTGCCCGGCTCCGGGCCACCCCGGCGAGCGACATCCTCCGCTCCCGCGTCCGGGTGCCCGACCCGGTCAAGGTCCGCGTCGTGGCCGGCGCCCTGTACGGGGGCCGCACATGAGCGCCCTGATCGACGACCTGTCCGCTGCCGGGGCCTCGGCAGGAGGATCCGACCAACGCCAGGTCGTGGTCATCGGCGGCGGGATCGCCGGCCTCGCCACCGCGGCCCTGCTGGCCTCGCGCGGCTACAGCGTCGACCTCCTCGAGAAGAACGACGACCTCGGCGGTCGCGTCGGCAGCATCGAGCAGGACGGCTTCCGCTTCGACACCGGCGCCTCGTGGTACCTGATGCCCGAGGTCTTCGAGCACTTCTTCTCCCTGCTCGGCACCACGGCCGCCGCGGAGCTCGACCTGACCGTGCTCGACCCGAGCTACCGCGTCTGGTTCGAGGGCCACCCCGAGCCGGTCGACATCCGTCCCGACCGCGACCACAACCGCGCCCTCTTCGAGTCCATCGAGCCCGGCGCCGGTGAGCGGTTCGACGCCTACCTCCGCTCCGCCGAGGACACGTACGACGTCGCGCTGCGCCGCTTCCTCTACAACAACTTCGACGCGCCGACGACGCTGCTGCACCCCGACGTCGTACGCCGGGGCCTGCGGCTGAGCCGGCTGCTGACCCGGTCGCTCGGCAGCCACGTGGCGTCCCAGTTCTCCGACAACCGACTCCGCCAGGTGCTGGGCTACCCCGCGGTCTTCCTGGGGTCGTCGCCGGGCCGCGCCCCGAGCATGTACCACCTGATGAGCCGGCTCGACCTCGGCGACCGGGTGCTCTACCCCCAGGGCGGGTTCACCCGGCTGATCGAGGCGATCGCGGGCCTCGCCGAGCGTCACGGAGCGCGGCTGCACACCGGCGCCGCGGTCACGAGCATCCTGACCGGAGGCAGCGGCCGCCGGGCCCGGGTCACCGGCGTGGAGGCGACCTTCGACGGCGACCGCCGTACGTTCTCCGCCGACGTGGTCGTCGGCGCTGCCGACCTCCACCACATCGAGACCGCGCTGCTCCCCCGCCCGCTGCAGACCCATCCGCGCCGGACCTGGCAGCACCGGTCACCCGGGCCCGGCGCAGTGCTGGCGATGCTCGGTGTCGAGGGACGGCTCCCCCAGCTGCCCCACCACTCGCTCTTCTTCACCGCGGACTGGGACCAGAACTTCGGCGACATCTTCGGCCCCGACGCCCGCGTCCCCGACCCCGCGTCGGTCTACGTCTGCAAGCCGTCCGAGACCGACCCCACCGTCGCGCCCGAGGGCTCCGAGAACCTCTTCGTCCTGGTGCCCGTGCCCGCCGACGTGGAGATCGGCCGGGGTGGTCCCGACGGCACCGGCTCCGAGACCGTCGAGCGCACGGCCGACGCGGCGATCGACCAGGTGGCGGCTTGGGCCGGGATTCCCGACCTGCGGGACCGCATCCGCGTGCGGCACACGGTCGGGCCGGACGACTTCGCCCAGCGCTACAACTCCTGGCAGGGCGGGGCGCTGGGTCTCGAGCACACCCTGCGCCAGAGCGCCTTCCTCCGGCCCGGCAACGTGTCGTCGAAGGTCGACGGACTGCTGTACGCCGGCGCCAGCACGGTGCCTGGCGTGGGCCTCCCGATGTGCCTGATCAGCGCGGAGCTGGTGCTGAAGCGGCTCAGCGGCGACCGCTCAGCAGTCCCGGTGCCCGGATGAGCCTCCCCCACTGGTCGTACGTCGCGATGCTGGCCTTCTGCCTCGTCGGCACGCTGCCGCTCGTCGTGCTGTTCCGGCTCGGCGTGCTGCGGCAGCCGACGCGACTGGTCCTGACGATCCTCGCGGGCGGCGTGCCGTTCCTGGTCTGGGACCTCTACGCCACCTCGGCCGGCCACTGGCGGTTCGACGCGGACCAGACACTGCCCTGGCGGGTGGCCGACCTCCCTCTGGAGGAGATCGGCTTCTTCGTCGTCATCCCCCTCGTCTCGGTGCTCACCTTCGAGTCCGTCCGGGCGGTCGCGGCCCGCCGTCGCCAGGAGCTCGGGTGACCTACACGGCGATCTGCGTCGTCGCGGTGCTGGCCGTCGTCGTCCTCGACCGCTGGGTGGCGCGCACGCGCCTCACCAGCACGAGGACCTGGTGGACGGCGTACGCGATCATCGTCTTCTTCCAGCTCCTGACCAACGGATGGCTCACCGGTCGCGGCATCGTCCGCTACGACCCCGACACGATCATCGGCAGCGGCGACGTCACCTTCGTCGGGGACGGACGGCTGGTCTACGCGCCGGTCGAGGACCTGGCCTTCGGCTTCGCCCTCGTGCTGACGACCTGTGTGGCCTGGGTGTGGCTGGGCAGGCGGACGGTCGAGAGGACGCCGTGAGCGTCTCGACCCGGCTGAAGGCGATGCAGCCCACCGACATCGGGATCGCCGGACCGAGCTCGCTGGACATGGCCCGCGCCTTCCGGTCGATCCGTGCCGACCCGTTGTCCTTCCTCACCGAGGTCACCGAGAGGTACGGCGACGTGGTGTCGTTCCCCGTCCCCGGGCCGCCGGCCCTGCTGGTCAGCGACCCCGACGGCGCCCGCCAGGTGCTGCAGACCTCGGCCCGGCACTGGGGCAAGCAGACCGTGCAGTACGCCGCGCTGGCCCGGGTGACCGGTCCCGGCCTCCTCGCCTCGTCCGAACCGACCTGGCTCGAGCACCGACGTCTGGCCGCACCGGCGTTCCACCACCAGCGGCTGCTGGCCGTGGGCCACCAGGTGGGTGCCGCGGCGGACGCCGCCGTCTCCGGCCTCCGGGGCGCCGGCCCGGGCACACCGATGGACGTCGCCGCGCTCACGCACCGCATCGGTCTCGACGCCGTCGGGCGGGCACTCTTCTCCACCGACCTGTCCGGGCACGCCCAACGCCTGCTCGACGCGACGAGCGAGGCGGCGACCCTGGTGGTCCGGCTGGGTCGGTCCGTGCTGCCGACCGCGACGTGGGCGCCGACGCCGACCAACGTCCGGCTGCGCGCCACCCGGCGGCGCCTGGCCGCCATCTCCGCCGACCTGATCGCGGAGCGACGCCGACGCGGCGCCCACGGCGACGACCTCCTCGGGCTCCTCCTGGCGAGCGGCCTCAGCGACACCCAGATCTCCGACGAGCTGGTCACCATGGTGATCGCCGGGCACGAGACCGTCGCCGCAGCGCTGGCGTGGACGCTGATGCTGCTGGCGGAGGACCAGCCGGCGCAGGACCGGGTGCGCGCCGAGCTCGCCGGGCACGATGGCCCGGTGTCCCTGCTCGGGCACCGGGAGACGCTGCCCTGGACGCGGGCGGTCGTCGACGAGGCGCTGCGGCTCTACCCACCCGCCTGGGCGCTGTCGCGCCGCTCGACCCGGGACGACGTGGTCGCCGGTCACCCGGTCCCCGCAGGCACCCTGGTCATCGTCAGCCCGTGGCTGGTGCACCGCCGCGCCGAGACCTGGGCCGACCCGCTCGCGTTCCGGCCGCAACGCTTCCTCGGCGCCGGTGCGACGCTGCCGGGCTACCTGCCGTTCGGCCAGGGCCCGCGCCTGTGCATCGGGCGGGAGTTCGCGCTCGGCGAGATGGTCGTCGTGCTGAGCCGGCTGCTCACGGCGTACCGCGTCGACGTGCCGCATGGCTGGTCGCGCCCGCGGCCGGAGGCGCAGGTCGCCGTGCACCCGCGCGGCGGCATGCCGCTCCTCGTCAGCCCGCTGGCATGACCGACCTGGTCGTCGCGACGCTTCTGCTGGCCGCGCTGCTGGGCGCGGGCCGGCTGCTCGGCGACCTCCGGACGCTGCCCCGCGGAGGCAGGTCGGAGGGGCAGACGGCCGGCGTCTCGGTGGTCGTCCCGGCGCGCGACGAGGAGGCCACCCTCCCGGCGCTGCTCGAGTCCGTGTGGGGGCTCGAGGTCGCCGTCCGCGAGGTCGTGGTCGTCGACGACGGCTCGCGGGACACGACGGCCGCGGTGGCCCACGCCCTCGGCGCGACCGTCCTGCCCGCGGGCGACCCACCGCCGGGCTGGACCGGCAAGGCCTGGGCCTGCCACGTCGGCGCCCGGGCGAGCAGCGGTGACGTCCTGCTCTTCCTCGACGCCGACACGAGGCTGGCCCCCGACGCGCTGGGCGGGCTGCTGCAGGTGCACGACGCGTACGGCGGGCTCGTGTCGGTCCAGCCCTTCCACACCGCCGTGCGGCCCTACGAGCAGCTGTCGGCCTACTTCAACGCCGTCGGGGTCCTCGCCACCGGGCTGTTCCGCCGCCGGCCGCGCGGCCGGGTCATGGCGTTCGGCCCGTGCCTGCTGACCTCCCGGGCGGACTACGAGCGGGCGGGCGGCCACGCCGTCGTCCGCGCCGAGATCCTCGACGACGTCCGGCTGGCGGCTGCCTACCAGCGGGCCGGCCTGCCGGTGACGTGCGCCGTCGGCGGCCGCTCGGTGCAGATGCGGAGCTACCCGGGCGGCTTCCGGCAGCTGGCCTCCGGCTGGACCAAGAACTTCGCCTCCGGGGCATCGGCCGCGGCACCCGGGCCCACCCTCGGCGCCGTCGCCTGGGTCAGCGCGCACCACGCCGTCGCGGTCGGCGCCGTCCTCGCCCTGGCAGGAGCGCTGACCGGGAGCGACGTGGCGCCGACGTACGGCGCTCCTGCGCTGTGGGCCGTCGGCTGGGTGGTCGTCGCCTGGCAGCTGAGGTCGGTGCTGCGCCGGCTCGGGACGTTCCGCTGGTGGACCTGGGCGCTGTTCCCCGTCCCGCTGCTCGTCTTCGACCTCGTCTTCGCGCGTTCGCTGGTCCGCACGGTGCTCCGTCGCTCGGTGCGGTGGCGCGGACGCGACGTACCTCTCGGCGGTCGCGGTCCGGTCGAGGAGGGTGCCTGATGCTCCGGCTCGTGATGCCCCAGGCCCTGACCGTCCTCGTCGACATCGTCGCGTGGGGCGTCTTCCACGCCGCCACCGGCTACGCCGCGCACCGCCTCGACGACCGACGGCTGGCGCGCGACGGGTGGCTGCTGCGCCAGCGGCCCTTCGAGGACCGCGGCCGCTGGTACCGGCGCCGGCTGCGGATCCACCGCTGGAAGGACCGGCTCCCGGACGCCGGCGACCTCTTCCGCGGCGGGATGAGCAAGCGGCACGTCCCGACGTACGACGTCGCCGGGCTGGAGACGTTCGCCCGGGAGACCCGCCGGGCCGAGCTGGCCCACTGGTGGGCCCTCTTCTGCGGACCGCTCTTCGTCCTCTGGAACCCCCCGCTCGCGGCGGTGCTGCTCATCGCGTACGGCGTGCTGGTCAACCTGCCGTTCATCGTCATCCAGCGCTACAACCGGTTCCGGATCGACGCGCTGATGGATCGGCGGGGGCGGTGACCGGCGCGGGCGACCGGCACGGCCCCGTTGCCCAGCTGTTGATCGCGTGGTCTCCGCTGAGCGGGATCCTCGTCGCCTACGCCGTGGCCCAGTGGATCAACACCCCGCTCGCGGACGGCGGCGCCACCAACCGCCTCGGCTTCGGTCTCCATGTCGCGGGGCCACCGCACGCCGACAGCGCCGTCTTCGGTGTCGTGCCGTCGGTGTGGCTCCAGCAGCACCTGGTGGACGGGTCGACGCACTGGTACGACGCCGTCGCCGCCCTCGTCTATGCCACGCACTTCTTCTCCATCCCTCTCCTGACCGGCGTCGCCTGGTTCCGGATGCGGGACCGGTTCGCCGCCTGGCTGACGGCCGTCCTCACCTTCACGGTCGTCGGGGTGTCCGGGTACGTCCTCTACCCGGCGGCACCACCCTGGCTGGCGTCCGAGCAGGACCAGATCGGCACCGTCGACCGCATCTCCCGCTTCGGCTGGCACTTCCTCGAGCTCGACCCGATCGCGAGGCTCAGCGCGCTCGGGCAGGGCGAGAGCAACCCGGTGGCGGCCATGCCGTCGCTGCACGCCGGAGCCGCACTGCTCGTGGCGCTGTTCCTCTGGCCCGTGGTCGGCAACGGGTGGCGGGCCGCACTGCTTCTCTACGTGGCCCTGATGGCGCTGACGCTCGTGTACACCGGCGAGCACTACGCGGTCGACGTGGTCGCCGGGTGGGCGACCGCGGGGATCGCGGTCACGGTCGGAGCGCGGTCCAACCGTCGACGGCCTCGATCTCCGCGACCTGCTCCAGCAGCCAGGGGCTCAGCGCCCATGGCGCGGAGCTGACGGCCGCGCGCAGCTCGGCCAGCTCGACCCAGCGGGACTCGGCCGCCTCGTCGGGGTTCAGGACCGGCTCGTCGGTGCAGCGGACGGCGTACACGGGGCAGAGCTCGTTCTCGACGATGCCGCCGGCATCCACGGCCCGGTAGCGGAACGACGGCAGCAGGCAGACGGGCTCGAGGACCGCCATCCCCAGCTCGTGCCGGGCGTAGCGGTGCAGGGCGTCGACGGACTCCTCACCGGGACGCGGGTGCCCGCAGAAGGAGTTGGTCCAGACCCCGGGCCACGTCGGCTTGGTGACGGCCCGCCGGGTCAGCAGCAGCCGGCCGGCGGCGTCGAACACGTAGCAGGAGAAGGCCAGGTGCAGCGGGGTGTCGGTGCTGTGCACCGTGGCGCGGGGCGCCGTACCGCTGGGCCGTCCGTCGTCGTCCAGGAGCACGACGAGGTCTGCGGGGTCCGCCTGCACCACCATCTGGTTGTTCTCGCCTCTGCTAGGTCCCCGCCACGACTCTGCCTACAGTACCCAGATGGAGCCAGCGGCAACGGTCGTGGCTCTGGTGCGCTCAGCGCACCCCGGCCCGGCCCTCGCCGTGACCGTCCTCGCCGTGGCCCTCGCCGTCTCCGCGGACCTCTCGGGCGGCCGGGTCGCCCTGGTCGCCGGCGCCGTCGCCGCCGGGCAGCTGTCGGTCGGCTGGTCCAACGACCTCATCGACCGCCACCGTGACCGGCAGGTCGGTCGGTCCGACAAGCCTCTTGCGACCGGTGCCCTGTCGGCCACCCTGACGGCCCGCGCGTGCGCCATCGCGGTCGCGGCCACCGTCGTGCTGTCGCTCCTGTGCGGCCTCGTCGCCGGCGTGGTCCACCTCGGCTGTGTCGCCGTCGCCTGGGCCTACAACCTCGGCCTGAAGTCGACGCCCTTCTCCTGGCTGCCCTACGCGCTGGCCTTCGGCGGACTGCCCGTGTTCGTGGAGCTGGCGGACCCCGGAGCGGGACCACCACCCCTGTGGATGCCGGTCTCCGCCGCACTCCTCGGCGTCGGCGCCCACCTGGTCAACGCCCTGCCCGACCTCGCCGACGACGAGGCGACCGGCGTACGCGGCCTCCCCCACCGGCTCGGCCCGCGCCGTACCCGGTGGCTCGCCGTCGCGGTGCTCGTCCTGGCCTCGGTGGTGATCGTGCTCGGATCGGCTGCGGTGCCGGTCTGGCTGGTCGTCGTCGTCCTCACGGCGGTCGCCGGGCTCGGAGTCGTCGCGCTCGTCGCCGACGGGCGCACACCCTTCCAGGCCGCGATCGGGATCGCCCTCGCCGACGCCGTCATGCTGGTGGCCGGGCGGTGAGTCCCGACGTCAGCGGGCCGGGTGCCGGTGCTGCGGGTCGAGCATGCGGGAGTGGTCGGGCGCGAAGCCGTGGTTCAGCCCCCAGGCGACGGCCTGCGACCGGCGCCGCACGTCGATCTTCCGGTACGCCGTGCGGATGTAGGTCTTGACCGAGTTGATGGACAGGTAGACCTTGTCGGCGATCTCCTGGTTGGTCAGGCCCTGGGTGATGAGGGCGACGACCTCGGCCTCGCGACCGCTCAGCCCGAACTCCTTGCCCGGCCACGCGCCGACCGCGGGGTCGGGACGCGCCGCTGCGGGCGGGGTGACCGTCTGGCCGGCGTGGACCTGCTCGAGGGCGTCCACCATGTCCGCGGTGGGCATGCCCTTCCACAGGTAGCCGGCAGCTCCGCTCGAGAGGGCGCCGTCGACGAGCTCGGGCTGGAGGTTCCAGCTGTAGATCACGACCTTCGGGCTCCCGGCCACCGTGAGACTCTCGATGTCGATGTCCTCGCCCTGGTCCTGGCCGAACGTGTCGTAGAGGACGATGTCGACGTCGCTGACCGTCGGCTCGTCGGAGTCGAGCTCCACGACCTCGATCCGGTCGGCGTACGGCGTGAGCAGGGCTGCGACGCCGGCGACGACCAGCTCGTAGTCGTCGTTGATGGCGACGCGGACCGGGGTGCGTGCGTCAGGCATGCCGCGACCCTACGCAGGGCGCCGCGTCGCCGCCAGACGCCGCTCGAGCGCCTCGACCCTGTCCTCGAGGGCGATGACGTGGGCGATGCCGACGAGGTTGAGGCCCTCGGCGAGGAGCTCGCGCACCCGGTGGAGCCGGTCGATGTCGTCGGGGCTGTAGAGCCGCGAGCCGCCCGGTGTCCGGTCCGGGGCGACCAGGCCGCGGCGCTCGTAGACACGGAGGTTCTGGATCTCCATCGAGACCATCTCGGCGGCCACCGAGATCGCGAACACCCCGCGAGATCTGGTGCGTTTCTCGTCTTGACTCCGGCTCATGCTTTGACTATATAAAACCTGTAACCACTGATATAGGTCCAAGGGCCTGACGTCCTTGGCGAGATGAACAGGAGGACATGTGATGCTGATCCGTACGACCGACCCGTTCCGTGACCTCGACCGCCTGGCGCAGCAGGTCCTGGGCACCACCAACCGGCCCGCCGTGATGGCGATGGACGCGTGGCGCGAGGGCGACCGGTTCGTCATCGAGTTCGACCTTCCGGGCGTGGCCCGCGACAGCATCGACCTCGACGTCGAGCGCAACGTGCTCACCGTCCGGGCCGAGCGGGTGGCCCGCAACGGCGACTGGGAGGCACTCGCCTCCGAGCGTCCGCGCGGGGTCTTCAGCCGCCAGCTGGTCCTCGGCGACAACCTCGACCTGGACCGCATCGAGGCCGGCTACTCCGACGGCGTCCTGCGGCTCGTCGTACCCGTCGCCGAGAAGGCCAAGCCCCGCAAGATCGAGGTCCGCCACGACGCCGGCGACCGGGGCGACAGCCCGGCCGCGATCAACGCCTGACCCGTCCGTCGGCGACGAAGCCTCGGGACGACCGCCCTCACGCAGGCGCGCGGGTCCCGGGGCTTCGCGCTCTCCTGCCCGGACGTGAGTCATGACCCGCCACCAGAGGCGACGGGCCATGCCCAGCTCGAGCTCGAGCGCCCCAGGGCGACGCGGAGTGACGCTTCACCCACTCGACCTGGTCATGGGGCGGTACCCCGTCGGCGCGCCGTACCCCTCACCCTCGCGGGTGTGGTCGGCGCGCCGTCACCTGGCGGTGGCGGGAGCGAGGTCCCCGCCACCGGCATGGCCCCGCCTGGAGATTCCGTCCCGTGGTGCACGAGCATCTGCAGCCCGCGCACGGCATCACCAGCATCCCCGCTGATCGCGCCCCGCGACCTAGCGTCCGGTACGGACGACCATCTCAGTCGCCCGCCCCCGAGGCCCGAAGGCGGTAGGCCGTGCTCACACCTTGTCGGCGAACGCATCGAAGTCGATCGGCGGGCATGACGATGCCAGCACGCCAGCCGACCCTCCGACGCGTCGGGCGTCCCGAGGGAGAGATCGCCGTTGCCGACTATCCGGGCGCAGAGCCGGCCATCGTCGTGATGCACGGCTTCCCGGACCGCCGCACCATCAACGAGCCGCTCGCCATGGCGCTCACCAGCAGGCGAGTCCTGCTCTTCGACTTCCTCGGATATGGCGATTCGGACAAGCCGATCGGTCATCCGTACGGCGCCGCGAGCTGTGAGGAGGATCTGGACGCGGTGGTCTCCGCTCTCACCGAAGGACCGGTCGTAATCGTCGGCCACGACGCGTCCGGGCCGACGGCGATCAACTGGGCGCGACGAAACCCCGCACGCACCGACCACCTCGTGCTTCTCAACTGCTACTACCACCAGACATCATCGCTGCGCTTCCCCGAGTGGATCGCCCTGTTCACGGACCCGGCAACTCGAGCGTTGACGTCCGACATCGCCAGCGACCAAGGTCTTCTGTCCCTGGGCTTCCTCTGGCAGGGGGCGCAGTTCGCGAAGGCAGAGTCGGCTCCCACCGGCCGTTCCTCCACGGCCGACCAAGCGAGGCCACGAAAGCCACGCGGGCTCGCGGCGTTTCCCCTCCGCGCACTTCGCCGGTTCGTCGGACTCTCCCCGAGGAAGATCCGGATCGGAGTGCGTCTGCTCCGCGAGATGGTGCGGTGGAGGTTCGTGCCGACGTCGGAGCAGGTGGGGTGGATCAAGCAGTTCACGGACACCCCGAGCACGACCGAGGCCTTCCTGCGGTGGACCGGCGATGCGCAACGCAACGTCGCGTCGAACACCGCCAGGATCGATTCGCTGAGGTCGTTCGAGCGTCCCGTGACGATCGTCTTCGGCCAACGCGACCCGTACATGCCGGCCGCCGCCGCTCATGACATCGCAGCACTGTTCCCCACGAGCAGGTTGCACCTCTTCGACGCCGGACACTGGGTGCAGCTCGAGTTGCCGGAGCAGGTGGCAGAGCTCGTAGGTGCACCACCTCCCAGCAGTGGCCGGGTCTGAATTGCGTCTGAGCAGTGACCGCCGCCCGCTAGGGCAGCTTGATGCGGAGGAACCGGGGGCGGTATGCATACGGATCCGCGATGACAGCGCCGACGTCGCTGCAGTTCCTGCTGTAGGAGACGACGACCGTCCCCTCTTCCGGAAAGAGCTCCGGGTGGGCAAGGGGCATGTACGTCAGCTCCCCGGTGACTGCGTTGGAAGGCAGCTGTCCCACCGTGGTGCCGTCATCGAAGGGTCCCCACGGGTTGTCCGCGATCCAGACAACGAGATCACTGCCCACGAAGTCGCTCCTCTTGCTCAGCGCGTACCAGGTCGGGCCCTGCTTGAAGACCGACAGCGTCTGCGAGACACCACGTGCGGCGGTGATGAGGTCGGTCGCCTTGCTGGGGTCCTCGTGCCAGCGAGACCCCGTCCAGTAGCACCATCTGCGCCGGTCGAGCAGGTGGTCGGGCCTGACCCGGGCGACTCGGAGCGAGAACCCAGACACGCCGGGTTCGTCGGGCCGAGCGGTGCCGTACAAGTAGAGCCATCCGCCGTCATCTGCTGTTGCGGCTCCCCATTCGGGTGAACCCACGTCGTCGAGATCCGGCCCGAGATCACGCACCGTCATGAGCTGCGGCGTCTCACCGCGTTCGACGACGAACACCGCTACAGACGGGCCGAGGGTGTGGAAGTCCCATACCCCAGAACCTGTGGTCTGCACGCGTTGCGCCATGAGGGTGACGAGGTCGAAGCCCGGCCTTTCCACCCGCCTCAGGGACATCGGCCAGTACCCCACCGGGAACTCGTCGGCACCTTCGCGATCTGGGATCACGGCGCCGCCGTCCGCCGGGAGCACCGACTCGATGCAGTCGGGAGAGAGCACGAGCATCGAGTTGCGGACGAACTGCTGGCCGGCGAATCCCTCCCCGCGCAGCGTGTCTCCGAACACCATGAGCCGCCGCCCGTCCTGGAGGTCGACCACCGCGCCGACGTCGCCGCCCTGGAACGAGTCGTCGCCACGCTCGTGTCCGGAGATCCTGTTGAGGTCTTCCAGGCTCGCAACGCGTCCCGTGTGCACGCAATCCGCGATTGCCGCTGGGGCCGACATCGGTAGCCGTGCCAGCCCGTCAAGCGTGCCCGTCGACGCCCGGAAAGGCTCGTTGGGCTGCATAGGTGGAGCTCCTCTGTCGGAAGTTCTTGTGTGAGCACCATGCGGCCGGGGGTCTGCACATGGCGTGCCCTCGTCCTGGTCGTGCACGTATCACCGATGCCCGTGCACAATGCGCCCAACAGAAGGCAGGCCGACGCTCGGCCCTCGTCACGCCGACTGTGCGGGCACCCCGAGGGCTACGCGGAGCTCGTCGAGGTGCTGGCCGAGCAGTCGTGAGACGTGGACCTGACTCACGCCGAGCATCTTCCCGATCTCATGCTGGGTTCGGTCCTCGACGTATCGCAGATGCAGCAGGGTCCTCGCGCGTGGCGTGAGAGCTGACAGGTACGGGCGGAGGTATTCGCGGACTTCCGCACGTTCGAGCGCGTTCGTGTCGTCCGGCACGATTGCGGCGAGCGTCAGCTCGTCGTTCGCGTCGATCGGCATGTCGAGGCTCAGCGGCCGATAGCAGGTCTCGATCGCGACGCCGTCCGATGTCTCGTTGCTCCCAGACTTGCGGAGTGCGTTGTGCCGAGTCTGCACCGGCCGCGATGGCCGGATCATCCAGACGTGATCGCGGAAGAAGTGCCGGAGGTCGCCGCGGATGGTCGCCACCGCGTACGGCAGGAAGTGCTCCCCCCGGGTCAGGTCGAACTTGCGGGCAGCGCGGAAGAGCGACAGACAGGCGACCTGCTCCAGGTCGGCGAGTGACTCGCCACGACGGTCGAATCGACGCGCGACGCTTCTCGCAATGTCGATGTTGAGGACCGTCAGCTGACGGACGAGCTCCTCGCGATCATCGCCGGTCGCCACCGCGAGCGCGCGGGTGAGACGGCTGTTCTGCTCGGATCTCTCGTCAGCGCGCATGGGTATCAACGGGGCCGATCCCGAGTCCACCGAGCGCCTCGAAGATCCGCTGGGCGATGACTCGCTCGCCGGCCTCGTTGGGGTGCGTGCCGTCCCACGTCATCGTCCTGGGGTCGAAGCCGGTCGAGATGTCTGCAACGACGATGCGCGCCCCACTGGTGTCCAGCTGTGCCGCCAGCTGGGACAGGAGAGCTCGGTACTCGGTGGACTCACTCTCGAGGGTGTATCTCTCGAGCTGGACGTCGTACCTGGTCGTGACGGTGCCGACCACGATGCCGATGCCCGGGCGGGCCGCTCGGGCTCGATCGATGTAGGTGAGAAGGCGCTCGACCGTTTCGCCCGGCGTAGCCAGACAAGCCAGGTCGTTGCTCCCCAGCACCTCGACGAGTACGTCCGGCATGCTCGATTCGACCTGTTCGGTGATCTCCGGGCCGTCCAGCAAGAGGGAGCTGCCCCACTTGGCCCCGTGTGACTGTCCGCCGAACGCCTGCGCGTAGGTGGCTGAGCCGAACTCGCCCGATTCGAAGTCGTACAGATCGCTACGAGGGCCGACGAAGGCGACAGGCAGGTCGAGCTCCACCAACTTGTTCCACAGGTGGTACCTCCACGTGTAGTCACCGGACGTGCCCTGGGTGATCGAGTCGCCCGTGATCAGGATCCGGGTCGGCTCGACGAGCTGAGGCAGCCCGGACTGGTCTGACATCGTCGACACTCGAGATCAGGCGGGGCTAGAAGCCCTTGGCGGAGAACCACTCCAGCGCGACGTCGGCGACGTCCCTCCAGCCGGAGTCGATGGTCAGGGAGTGGCCTCGGCCCTCGAACAGGTGGAACTCGGTGTCCGCGGGGCCCTTCTGGTACATCTCGTAGACCTCCTTGGTGACCTTGAGAGGAACGACGTGATCGTCGGTGCCAGAAGTCAGCAACAGGGGTCCGCGATCGGCCAGGTGGGTGTCGACCTTCGCGGGCGAGTGCGAGTGGAAGTTCGCCGTCGCCACCTGGAAGAGAGGGAGGCCGGCGCCGGGGATGGCCCAGCTCTCGTGGAGGGAGTCCGACTCCTCGTCGGCCAGCGTGTTGCCGAACGCGTACTTGAACTCCTTGGTCGTCAGGGAGACCGCGCGATGCCGGTTGGCGGGGTTGCCCAGCACCGGGAAGGCGGACCTGAGCTGAGCGAGAGGCAGGGCCTTCACTCCCTTGATCCCGGCGGGCTCGAGCGCCACGGCCGCTGCTGCGTAGCCGCCTGCGAGGAGCTCCTGAGCGATCAGTCCGCCGAAGGAGTGGCCGACCAGGAGCGGCTTGGTCTCAGGGGTGCCGATGAGGTCGGCATAGTGCTCGACGATCTGCTCGATGCCGATGTCGTTCATGGCGTCGGGGTGTGCGCGGGTCTGGGCGACGGTCTCGGCATCGCCCGGCCATCCCGGTGCGGAGGTCGCGTAGCCATGGCTCTGGAACAGCTCCTGCCACGGCTGCCAGGAGGCCGAGTGGATCCACAGCCCGTGGATGAAGATGACCGGGTTGGTCTTGGTCGCCTGGGACATCGTCTGACTCGTTTCGTCTTGTAGGAACGCCCGTGAGGGCTGCGGCTCGTGCGAGCTGTCTGGACCCGGACCAGCGACGCCGTCTCGGCGCCGTGCCCTCGCCCCGCACCTAGGTTGGACACTCCCCGACGGCCAGCGTCGGTCGAGGCGAGAGGTGTGCACATCTCACCCATGCCCGTGCACTGGATGAGCCGACTGCTGGGGATCTCGGGGGGAGAGGTTGCTCGAGCCCCTCAGGCGGGCGGGCGCAGCTGCTCGTGAAGTGCGACGTAGAAGTCGTTGGCGAGGAGCTCGTGACCGAGGTCATCGGGGTGGAAGTGATCCTCGGCGAGGTTCCTGAAGCCGAGACGTACCGGCACCATGCGCACGTCGCCTGCAGCCGCGGCGACGGCCACGTCGTGCTTGACCTCGGCGAGAGGGCCGAACGCATGCTTCAGCACGGCAACCAGCGTTCCGCGGGGAAGCACGCGGATGAGCTCGCGGTAGTGGTCTGCGAGCGACGCACGGAACGTGCGGCGCACCATGTCGTTGCTGCCGATCACCACCGTGACCAGGGCCGGCTCCTGGCCGAGCCGCGTCATGGCAGGAATCTGGTGGTGGATCACGTCTGCGGTACGCGCCCCGCTGACAGACAGGTTCAGCACGCGGTGACGAAGGTGGGTCTCGTGAAGTGCGTGGCTGGCCAGAGCCACCCACCCTCGGTCCACCGAGCTGGCTCCGACGCCCTGCGAGATCGAGTCCCCGAGGACCACCCAGAGCGGGTCGGTGCTGTCCAGTGCAGCACGATTTCGGTCGTGCCACTCCGCTGCATAGCGACCTATCTCGCTCTCGACTCGATCGACCCCGGGCAGGTGCCGTCGCAGCAGGGGTAGGAGACGGCCCGGTGGATGTTCGCTCAGGTTGGAGTAGATGAAGTTCTCGTCGGGCATGGCGCGGGCTTTCAGGCCGCAGTCATCCGGTACGACGTCCCGCTGCTGCCGGCGACGAAGGCATCCGGCAAGGCGGTGGCAATGGCCTGCTGGGCGCGCCAGCCCGTGCAGTGTCCCGGGACGACAAGCTGAGGTTGCAGCTCCGTGAGCGCGGCGACTGTCGGGCCGATGATCGGCTCGAAGGAGGGGCCGCTGAGGTGGAGACCGCCCATGAGCGCGTGCAGTCTTGCCACACCGGTAAGTCGATGTGCGTGCCGGACGATGTTGACCGCGCCAGCGTGTCCGCAACCGGTGAGAACGACGAGTCCGTGGCCGCGCAGATGGACGACGAGCGCTTGGTCGTCGATGACGCGTGGATCGTGTCTCCACTCGCTGCCGTCCCAGGCCTGGTGTGCGGCTGGCATCCCGTGCTCGAACTCGGTGGTCCGGTCGACCTCGCCGGTGATCAGGACCGAGCCATCGAGGAGGAGCGACGGGTGGCGCCGCTCCACGAGCCTGAATCCCTCGGCCTCCAGGGCCTTCTTGCTGAGGGTGGGGAGCAGGTCGGGCTCGGCGCCTGGGATGGCGATCCGCCGGCGGGTCCAGGCGCCGGGATGTACGACCATCGGCAAGGCTCGTCGGCCGCGCCTGGCAGACAGTCCGACCAGCCCACCGGCGTGGTCGAAGTGCCCGTGGCTCAGGACGATCGCGGTTGCGTCGGACAGGTCGATGCCGAGTCGTTCGGAGTTGGTGGTCATGGCATCGGGCGACAGGCCGGCGTCGAAGACGATGGTGTGGGTCGTGGCGCCTCGCCGAACGGTGACGAGCGCGGAGAACCCGTGTTCGGCCATCAGTCCAACGGTCGTGCGCCCGGTCTCGAACTGAGGTGCGATGGCGCTGCCTGCCTTGAAGGGCGCGCGTTGCACGCGGTCCGTTCCTGTGAGCAAGGCGTCGTAGACGTTGTCGACCAGCGTCGTCACCGTGATCTCGTCGACTGGCTCCACGTGGATGGGGTCGACGGCAGGACCGGGCGCCGGGCTGGGGGCGCTCCAGGCGGCCTCGTCGCGCCCAGCCGGGGAATCACACATGAGTCCGCCGCATCATTCGTGACGGAGCGGCGTGGGTTCGACGATGGTCTGGACTCGTCCGGTACCGACGTCGTAGACGAGCCCGGAGACCGCGAACGAGCTCGGGAGCGGGGCCGCGTGGAGCGCGGCTGTGTCGACGTGGACCGACGAGTAGGGGTCGCTGACCGCCTTGCTGTCCAGTTCGTCGGTGGTGATCTCGAAGTACTCGGCGAGCAGGTCGGGGAATGCCGCGAGATCGGTCATGCCGCAGTCGGTGTGGTGCAGCACGACGAGGTTCCACCCGACGCCGGGTGCTCCGCCATGGTTGGCTTGGCCCACCTTGCCGAGCATGGCGATGGTCTTGAGTGTGGCCGGCGTGACCCGGCCGCCGACATTTCGGATGACCGCGGCCTCGCCGGGCTCGAGGGCGAGGAGCTCGGTGGGGTCGACGCGAGGGTCGACGCAGCCGATGATCATCAGCTTCCCTGCTGGGTTGATCTTGAGATCGGCGTTGAATCGAGTGGCGGCGTAGTTCTCGTTGCGTGCGCTGAGTGTGGCGATCGACGTCATGGGAGCTCCTGGTGATCGGGCGATTGCGGGTCGATGGTGGTGGCTGGTCGCGGTTCTCGTGTCGGGGTGGTCAGGAGGTGACCGCCTCAGAGGGGGCGGTGGCGGCTGTGCTGGAGACGGTCGACGACGGTGGCAACGGCGATGGCCAGGATGAAGCTCGTCGCGAGACCGGTCAGGGTCCACGACCAGAGCTGGGTGTGGGATGCCTCGGCGACGTGCAGTCCCCGGATCGTCAGGTTGGTCGCCGCGGCGACGGGGAAGGTGAACGCCCAGAAGCTGGGCATGAATCCGAGCAGCCGGTACTCGGTGAAGAACAGGACCTGGACGACGACCATCAGCACGAGGATCCCGAAGATCCCGTATCCGAGGGTGCCCGGCTGGCCTGCGGAGATGGCGAGCCATGCGAGTCCGGCGGTCGCGGGAGCAGACACCAGGATGGCGAGGGTGGGCTTCAGTGGGTCCGGCAGGGGTGGGCCGGTGAAAAGTCGCCCGAAGAGCAGCCCGCTCAAGACGAGCCACAGAAAGACTCCGACCCCGAAGGCGCTCGCGGCAGCGTCGACCCATCCGCTGGCGCACAGTCCGATGGCGGCGATGAACGGGCCGGCGACGGTCGGCAGGAAGTAGCCCGGGTGGAACGCGAGCAGGACGAAGTTCCCACGCAGCCAATGGGTCAGGAGCTGCGCGACCAGAAACGCAGTGGCGGCCACGAAGATCAGGACGCCGGCTCGGCACATGTTGCGGGCGGTCGTCTCGTAGTGGGTGCAGAGCAGGATGCCGATGACGGGGATGTAGCCGGCGAAGGGCCCGAAGAGAGCGTTCTGCCGATCGGCGGTGAAACTGCGGCCACGCACTGCGATGAACAAGTAGCGGGCTGTCAGCACCGCCCAGAGTGCGGCGCTCAACGCGAACAGGAGTCGGGCTGGCCACGGGGATGCTGACTCGGCGTCGGTCATCGTCTGCCACACGCCTGCCAACCCGACGATCCCCAGCGGGAGGGCCATCAGGTTGAGCACCGTGGAGCCCGCGCTTGACGCGAGGGCCGCACTCACCTGGGCAGCGGTGTGAACGGTGGTCGTCTCTTCGAGTGAGTCCGTCATGCCGGTCCCGATCGGTATCGGGTGGGCGGTGTGCCGGCTGGAAGATCTCCGGCACACCGCCTGAGGGGGTCGACGCGGACCACGTGCCAACCTGGGTAGCCGATCTTCGGCAGCCTCCTGACGATGTGCATCGCTTGCCCTCCTCTGACTGCCGCGACCGCACGGCCGCTCACCCCGGACGCTGGCACGGCGCGAGTGGAAGGTGTCGTGGTTGCCGCTCGTCCTGCACTCGCTGCAGACAGGTCCGCACTCCTCAACCAGACCTGCTGTCTAGGACGCCGGGGCGCCGGTCACGTTGACCTGCCACGCCGTCCCGAACTTGTCGGTGCACTGGCCGTGCATGGAGCCCCAAGCCGACGTGGCGAACGGCACGGAGACCGTGCCCCCCGACGCCAGCTGGGTCCAGTAGGCAGTCAGGTCTGCCGCGTCGCCACCCAGCGCCACCGAGAACGCGCCTGCGCCCTGGTGATCCTGCGGCGTCGGCGAGTCGGAGGCCATGAGCACGACCCCCGTGGCTCCCCGCAGCATGGAGTGGGCGACCAGCTTCTCCTGACTCGGGTCTGCGGCTCGGCCGATGTCTGCGAAGGAAGTGATGTCGAGTTCGCCGCCGAAGATCGACTGGTAGAACTCCATCGCCTCCCGGGCGTTGCCGGGGAAGTTCAAGTACGGGGTGACGCGTGCGGGCATGGCACATCCTTCTCTCAGTGTGTTTTCTCAACCGTTGTCGGATCGTGGGGTGGAGGCGACCACGAACGCTCTGATACGCAGCGTTCGCTCGGTCGACGCCCACCGCACGCCGACGACGATGGCTGCAGCCAGGGCGGCCGCTACGAGGGGGCGTTCCACCCCACCGAGACTGTTGCTCTGGCCGAGCAGATGCAGCGCAGGACCTAGTCCGCCCACGCCCGCCGCCGTCGCCAGCTGAGCTGCCGACGCTCTCCGGTTGGCACGACTCTGGCGTGGCTCCGGATCTTGGCCAGCTCCGTAGACCCATCGTGGCCACCGTTCAGGGGGCAACGGTGGCATCCCGTTGTCCTCGGTCCGCTCCATGAGCTCAGCCGCGCACCCGGTCAGTGGGTCGCCGCCACTGGGTGAGCGAACGTGGCACTGTCGCGAGCGCGGCGGTCATTCAAGCCTTGACGAAGCAGCACCAGGGCAAAGCCCACCAGGAACCAGGCAACGAGGACGGCGATCGAGCTCCAAGCGCCCGAGCCATCGAAGTAGCCGAAGTCGTTGACCGCTCGCACGGCAGCACCGGGCGGCAGCTTCGCCGAGACGGCCTGGGCCCACCCCGGCAGGAGGTCGTAGCCGATCGTTGCGCCACTGGTCGCATTACCGACGGTGGTCAGGATGAGGACGGCCAGACCGATACCCGCTGGCCCCAGCCACGCGCCGAGCGCCTTGGTCGCGAAGGCGCTTGCCGCCGACAGCAGGATCAGCGAGAGCGCCAAGAGTGGGAACGAGGGCGTCAGCGAGCCGTAGATCGGCCCGGCGATCGTTGCGGCGATGAGGCCGATCGCGACGGCGAAGCCGGCCATGGCGTACAACCGGTGCCGCAGACGAACCGTCGCAGTTGCTCCCGTGAGGCCCTGAGCCAGGACAAAGGACGACAACGTGACACCGAAGACCACATAGAACGCCGAAAGCCCTCTGGAGTCGTAGGCGACCAGCGGAACGATGTCCGCTTCCTCGACCGTGAAGCCGCCCTCAGCCGCAAGACCGCCGACGAGCTGTCGCGCCGCACCGCTCTCGCTGAATCCGCTCGCACCCGCGTACTCGAGACGAAGCGCGGTGGGCGAGGTCGCGCCTACCACCGCGATCGCATCGCCGTCCCGCACGAGTGCGGCACCGTCCGTCAGGCTCGACACCTTCGTGATCTCGACCTTGTCACCCAGGCCGGTGCGCGCAGCGGTCGTGAGCTCGTCGCCGACTACAGCGATCGGCAGGTGGTGAGGCTCGGGCGAGCGTTGCAGGCCGACGTACACCCCGATGAACGCTGCGCCGATGATCAACCCGGTGATGACCAGCGGGATCCAGGTTCGGTGCTGGGTCACCACTGGCACCGGAGTGCCGGAGCTGGGGGCGGATGATGATGACATGACGACTTCCTCGGCTAGCCTGGTTTGAATGTCAAACGAACCGAAGCGTACAACAGATGGTTTGAAATCCAAACCAACCCGTGATTCGCTCGCGGTCGCGTTGGATGCGATCAACGACCGGTGGTCGTTGCACATCGTCCGAGCGGTCGCCTTCGGCGCCTCGCGCTACACCGACATCCTTCGAGTGGTCGGTGCTCCCCGAGACGTCTTGTCCTCCCGGCTGCGCAAGCTCACGGAGTCCGGGATCCTCCAGCCCCACTCCCCCGAGAAGGGCCGGCTAGCTGGGTATGAGCTCACCGAGAAGGGCCGAGACCTGGGGCAGGTCATCCTGGTCCTCAAGCGCTGGGGCGACACCTATCGCGAGGACACCGTGCACAAGGTCGACTTCATCCACGACGTCTGCGGCGAGGTGTTCGTCGCCCAGGTGACCTGCCAGGCGTGCGGTAGGCCGATCAAGTCCGGAGAGTTCTCGGTCGACCAGACCTCTCTGGGTTGCTGACCAGGCGTGCGGACGCACGTCAGGTCTCCACGATCGCGGCCGCAGTCGCGGCGGGCTGATCCCACTGAGGCCAGTGCGCTGCTCCGGAAATGCCTCGCACCACCGACCGAGGGAACAGCGCGTGGAGGTGCTCCGCGGCGGCGTCGTCGAAGTAGGGGTCGTGCTCGCCGAACGCGATCGTGACCGGGATGTCGAGTCGCCCCAGCTCGCCGCTCGCGATCTGCGCGTTCTGCTCCACGAGTCCCGGGAAGAGGTCGGACGTCCAGGCTCGAATCGCCGAGATGGAGTCGGGTTGAGCGGCGTCACCGAAGAACTGCGGCAGGATTGACTGACCGCCGACGCCGGCCAGGTCTTCTGGCCCCGGGTTCAGCTTGCTGTTCGTGTAGAGCAGGATCCAGCCGAGGGTGGTGGGATCGGCGAGGATCGCATCGACCAGTGGCGCGAAGTGTGGGTCCGCGAGCATCCGGATGAACTCGGGGAACTCCAGGGTCGGAGTGTCTCCGAAGAAGGTGTTCAACAGCACGAGTCCGCCCACGTCATCTGGGTGGGCGAGCGCGTACCTGATCGTCACCGGTCCGCCGATGTCGTGTCCCACCAATACCGGCTTCACCAGGTCGAGGTGCTCGGCGATCGCGGCGATCTCACCCTCGCGCTGACCAGACTCGAACGGCCCGATCGCGTCACGCCCTGAGCGACCGTGGCCCAGGAAGTCGAACGTGACCAGATGCCGACCTGCCAGCTCAGGGACGATGCGGTTGTAGATCCGAGAGTCGTCCGGGAACCCGTGCGTCATCACGATCGCCGGACCGTCGCCGGGGTACTCGTTGACGTGAACACGACCCTTCGGGGTCGAGACCTGGTGCTCGATGACCCGAGCAGGGATGGAGGCATTCATACCTGGTTCCTTCGCGACTGGCCGACCCGGCTGCACTAGTCCTCGATGCTTGCTCGGCCCGAGCTGGATGGCTCACGGCGACGCTACGACCGTTCGTCCGAGGACGAACCACCCGAAGACCGCGCGTGCACGTCCTGCAGAGAGCGCTGCACGTCGCACCGGTTGCGTCACCCGGGGAGGTGCTGACGGCGCCCACTACCGTTGGGAGCAATTCGACGGTCCGGACATGGAGGCGAGATGAGATTCGTCGGTCGTGATGACGAGTTGACGCGCGCCCACAACGCCTTGCTCGCCTCACGACGAACTGGCCAAGGTGCGATCCTCCTGGTCACGGGCGACCCGGGTGTCGGCAAGAGCACCATCATGACGGCAATTGCCGAGCGTGCAGCCTTGCTCGGCTTTTCCGTCGGTGTCAGCAAAGCCGAAGAGGCTGACCAGATCGCGCCGGGTGCACCACTGCTCATCGCCCTCCGGTCCGGGTCGTCACCACTTCTGGACGCGGAGTCCTTCACCTCGCTCTCGACCCTGTACGGGCAACAGCTGTGGCTGGTCGATCGGGTCGCATCCCTCCTCGAGGAGCTGTCCTCCCGTCAACCGGTCCTGGTTGCGATCGACGATGTCCAATGGGCCGACCGCCTCACGAGGTTCGCACTTCGCATCCTCCCCAGCCGACTGTCGGGGTCACCCGTCGTCTGGGTGCTCGCCAGTCGGGACCCTCACGGATCGGCGACCGCCGACGCCTTGTCCGCGGCCCGCGACGGCGTGCCTGTCCATCAGCTGGAGCTCGACCCTCTGAGCGAGGACGACGTCGCCTCGCTGGCTCTCGAACAGCTCGGCGAAGTCCCTACCGGCCGAGCGGCCGACCTCTTGCGCGGGGCAGGCGGCAACCCGTTCCTGGTCACAGAGCTCATCAGCGGCATAGCCGCCGCGCGTGCCCGAGGAGACTTCGACGACGCCATCCCCGAGACCCTGCGCCAGATGGTGAGTGACCGCTGTCGGGCCATGCCGGAAGCGTCCCAACGGCTCGTCAAGATGTGCGCCGTGTTGGGACGCCCGGTCCACGCAGACGACCTCATGGATCTCCTGGGCGACGATGCCGACGACCTCGACCCCGACTGGCTTCCTCCGCTCGTGCAGTTCGGCGTCCTCGTCGGGCACGCGCAGGTGGTCCAGTTCCGGCATGACCTGATTCGCCAGGCCGTGTACGACACCCTGTCCCCGACGGCCCGTCGAGCTCTGCACCGACGATGCGCAGTCTGGCTCCTCGGCTCCGACGGCGGCGCCCTCGCCGCAGCACCACACGCGCTGGCCTTCGCCATCAAGGGTGACACCGAGGCGGTGCACATCCTGAGTGCCGCTGCGTCAGATGCGGCTGCGGTCGACCCGGTGAGCGCAGCCGACCTCGCCCGTCACGCCTACCAGCTGAGCAATCCGACGGGTCCCGACCATGCCGAGCTGGGACGTCGTGCCGTCGAGCTGCTGACAGCGGCCCACCGGGACGCCGAGGCCGCCGACCTCGCCGACATCGTTCTGGCAGCCGCTCCTGACAACGAGACGGCGGCTCACCTGCAGTTCTTCGCCAGTCGATCCCTGTGGAGGATGGGCCGCATCGCGACCATCGCCTCGAGGATCGAGATCTTGGCCGCGTTTGACGTCTCAGATGTGGCCCGCGTCCGGATGCGAGCGATCCAGGCTCTCACCATGTCCCGGACCGAGACGGGCGACGTCGCGCGAAGCGCAGCCGAGGACGCCCTCGTTGCAAGTCGCGGTATCCGAGACCGTCCCAGCGAGCAGCTGGCGCTCGAAGCGCTCGGCGAGGTGGCGCGCAACGAGGGTCGCCATGCAGACGCCTACCGCCATTTCCACGAGCTGCGCTCCATCGTCGGCGATGAGTTCCTGGCGAGCGAGATCGGTGCCCTCCAGCTCCTCGACAGGTACGACGAGGCGGCGCGCCTGCTCGAGGGCGCCCGACGGGTCGCAGATGAGATGGGGGTGGCAGAGACTCCCGATCTGATCGACGCGCAGATGTGGCAGGACTTCAACCTCGGCCGGTTCGACGAGGCGGAGGTCAGCGCCAGGTCGTTGATCCAGCTTGCCGGTGAGCTCGGGAACCGCGTCTCCGCCCACGAGGCCAGGCTGATCCTCGCTTCGATCTCGCTGATGCGCGGAGACCTCCCCGAGGCGCGTACACAGCTGACCATCGCCAACGCCGAGCCCATCGCGGACTGGGAGGTCAGGAGTCCCGGCTCGACGCTGATGTCAGGCTGGATCACGGCTGCTGAGGGTGATCTGACAGGGGCACTCACGATTCTTCGCCCACTGCTGGAGGGCGCCGAGGCCTCTCGTAGCTTCTGGCCCTGGTGGCCGGGGTGGATGCGGGTATTCACCGAGCTCGGTGTCGCCGCAGGCGACGCCGACTTCGCCCAGCGAGCCGTGCAGATCGCTCAGATAGGTGCGGACCGCAACCCCGGCATCGCGAGCTTCGAGGGTCAAGCCCTGCATCTTCGCGGGATCCTCGACCGGGATCTCGAGACCTTGGCCGAGGCTGTCCGAGTGCTCGAGGGCGCACCGCGACAGGTGATGCTGGCTGGTGCGTTGATGGACTACGGCTCGGCCCTGCTCACGGACGGACAGCGCAAGCCGGGGATCAGGGCTCTGGACGAGGCGTGGCCCATCCTCGAACGCTCTGGACTCATCAACTCCATGGTCATGGTCCAACGGGCTATGCAACGGGCTGGGGTTCGACGGAAGCACTGGCCGACGCCCGACCGACGCGGCGCCACGGGCTGGGAGTCGCTGACCACGGGTGAGCGCCGCGTGGCGGAGTTGGTCGGTTCTGGTCGTTCGAATCGCGCCGCAGCGCAGGAGCTTCGCGTCTCGCCCAACACCGTTGCCACGCATCTGAGATCGATCTTCGCCAAGCTGGACATCTCATCTCGCGTCCAGCTGGCGAACGTCCTCCACGAGGTGGAGCCGGCACAACGACGACCTGACACTCCCCTGGACAGTCTGATGGACGTCTCCCGGATCCAGTCTCCCGATTCCTGATCGTTCCCTGCGCCCCGCGGGCTGGTATCTGCGCATTTTGGGTCAGGTATTTGCAACGCGTTCCTGATGTGGTTGGTGCGTGCAGACGTTGTGGTGGCTGGGTCCAGATGTCCGGGAGCGCGGATGACCGAGATGACGAGCAGGGACGCACCTACCCAGCAGGTCAGCGTGGCGGCAGAGTCCTGGGCGTACCGACGGTTCGGTGGGTCGACCTCGGGCGGACCTCCGCTGCTCCTGCTGCCGACCTTCCGCGCAAATCTCGACGCCTGGGACCCGCTCCTGGTCGACGCCCTCGCCCTGCAGCGAGACGTCGTGCTGCTCGACCTGGCTGGGATCGGACGGTCCACCGGTCTGGTCCCGTCGACCGTGACGGCCATGGCGAGAGATGTCGTCCGCTTCCTGGGTGCGATAGGCGTGGAAGCGCCCGTCGACGTGCTGGGTCACGGGCTCGGCGGCATGGTGGCTCAAGAGCTTGCCCTGCTCCATCCGCAGCTCGTGCGTCGACTCGTGCTCGCCGCGACGGCGGCCCGGGGGGACGGTCGCAGCCATCGGTGGGCACCCGATGTCTCCCGACTGGCCACCTCATCGGAGCTGCGCCCCGACGCCGTGCTCAAGCTGCTCTTCGAGATCACGGATCGAAGCCAGGCCAAGGGCCTGGAGTACCTCGCCCGGGTCGCCACTCGGGTGGCCGACCGCGACTGGCCACCCACCGATCAAGCCCGCGCGGCTCAGTACGAGGCCGTGAACGACTGGGCGTCGCCGGAGCAGGGCAAGCTGGACCGCCTGCGTGGGATAGCGGTCCCGACGCTCGTGGCGTGTGGGGACAACGACATCGCCGCCAGCTCCGAAAGCTCACGCTTGTTGGCTGACCATCTGCCGAACGCGTGGTTGCGCGTCTACCCAGATTCAGGCCACGGGTTCCTGTTCCAGTATCCCTTGGAGTTCGCCACGCTCGTCACCCTCTTTCTGGAGTGACGCCTCACCTGAACAGATGAGGAAACCGCTCTGACGACCGGGGCGGTCGATGGGCGACTGCTACATCCAGACGATTCGTCGGGCGCGGCACATCGGGTTCGGTAGGGCTGCTACCTCACACACGGTGCCGTCGAAGGAGTCCCGAGATGCTGGCACGTGGCGCCCCCCATGACGGCAGACAACAGCCCCCACCCTCGAACCGCCCCATCGCGGGAGGCCGATCGTGACTCACGTCTTGAACACGTCTCTGCTCCCGGTGGCGGATCGTGCGGACATCATCCGCGATGTCATCGCTCAGACGATGGTCCATGTCGACATCGACTTCGCCGAGGCCGACCGTGCCGCGGGTGCGCATGGGGTGATCACCGACATCGGCAGGGTGCGCATGTGCTCGGTCAGGTCCAACGCGATCCACATCCACCGAACCTCGGCGCTCGCCCGGGACGCCCAGGAGCCGACGATCTTCCTCGCGCTCCAGCCATCGGGATCAAGCCTGCAGATATCCCAGAACGGCAGAGACGCGTCGCTGCTACCAGGTCAGCTTGCCTTCTGCGACTCCAGCGCCCCGTACTCGCTACGGGACCCGATGGGGATCAAACAACACTTCTTCGGCATCAAGGTGAGCTCGCTGGCCCTCCCGGTCGACCTCGTCCAGCGGCTCAGGGCAGTCCCGCTGAGCCCCGGTCATCCGGTCGCCGACCTGGCGGCCGCCTACTTCGCGCGGCTCGCGACCCAGCCCGAGTTCATCACCCGCTCGGGAACCGATGCACTCGGCCAGCCGAGCATCGAGCTCGTCCGCGCCCTCATCACGACCCACCTGGATGCCTCCGCCCTGGCAAAGGAAGCGCTGCACAGCAGCCTGCTCCTGCGCATCCTCGAGTACGCGCGCGCACACTTGAGCGACCAGAACCTGAACGCTGCCCAGATCGCATCCGAGCACCACATCTCTGTCCGACACCTGTACAACGTGCTCGCTGAGGGCGACATCGGCCTCGGCGACTGGATCCGGACCCAGCGTCTCGAGGCGTGCAGCGCTGACCTCCACCGACCGGAGTGGGCTCATCTCACGATCGCCGCGATCGCCCGCCGCAACGGCTTCTCCGACGCCTCCACCTTCGGGCGTCTCTTCCGCAGCGCGTACGAGTGCTCGCCGCGCGAGTGGCGCGAACGCGGCGCCACCCACAACTGAGAGCGCAGCGACTGCACGGCTCTCTGTGCCCCGTGCACGAGCGGAGCCCAGATCTTCGACTGCTCCACCACCAGACCTAGCGTCCAAAACCAGGAGGCAGCGGAATCAGGTTCGGCTGCTCAAACCACAGGAGATCTCATGCCCTACGTCAGCGTCGGAGCCGAAAACTCCGGCACCATCGATCTGTTCTACGAAGACCGCGGCAGCGGCGCTCCGGTCATCCTCGTCCACGGCTACCCGCTCGACGGTCGTTCCTTCGAGAAGCAGTCCGCAGCTCTGCTCGGTGCCGGGTACCGCGTCATCACCTACGACCGCCGCGGGTTCGGGCTGTCCAGCCAGCCGGCTACTGGATACGACTACGACACGTTCGCTGCCGACCTCAACTCGCTCCTCGACCACCTGGACCTCGACGACGTGGCGCTCGTCGGATTCTCGATGGGCACCGGGGAGGTGACCCGGTACCTCGGAACCTACGGCTGCGGACGAGTCTCGAAAGCCGTGCTGCTCGGGCCCATTCCTCCATTCCTGCTTCAGACCGACGAGAAGGAGGGCGTGCCGCAGAGTCTCTTCGACGGCTTCATCGCTGCCGTCAACGGGGACCGCCCGGCGTTCATGACCGGCTTCCTCAACGACTTCTACAACTACGACGTCTACAAGGGCTCCCTGGTCAGCGAGGAACGCTTCCAAGCCAGCTGGAACACCGCGACAGCCGCCTCCGCGGTCGCCGTCGCCGCCTGCATCCCGACCTGGCTCACGGACTTCCGTGACGATCTGCCGAAGATCGATGTCCCCGTGCTCGTCATGCAGGGCGACCAGGACCGGATCCTCCCCCCGCCGTACACGGGAGACCTTCTCCCCGGGCTCATCAAGGACCTGAAGCACATCCGTGTCGAAGGCGGGCCGCACGCGATCATCTGGACCCACGCGGACCAGGTCAACGAGGCGCTCTTGGACTTCCTGAACTAGCGCAACCAGCGAATCCAGACAGAGAAACCCGAAGCTCCACATCAGACAAGGAATGATGAAATGCGATCAGCACAGAGGTCCCGACCGTCCAAGATGGCTACGGCTCTCGCCACGACGGCGGGCATCGTCGCTCTCACGGTGCCGGCAGGCGGCGCGAGCCAGGCATCGGCTCCCGGCGCCACCACGACAGCGGGTGCGCACCAGGCCGCGCCACGAGCCCAGTCCAAGCCGACCATCGTGCTGGTGCACGGTGCGTGGGCAGACGGGTCGAGCTGGGCGGCGGTCACCGCACAGCTCCACGCCGCCGGCTACCAGGTCTACGTCGCCGAGAACCCGCTGCGCGGGGTGAAGTCGGACGCGGCGTACATCAAGTCCTATCTCAGCATGGTCCCCGGTCCCATCGTGCTCGTCGCCCACTCCTACGGCGGCATGGTCATCACCAAGGCAGCACGTGGGAACAAGAACGTGAAGGCCCTGGTGTACGTCGACGCCTACATCCCGAAGAAGGGTGACAGCGTCGGCTCGCTGACCGGAGCGAAGCCGGGTTCGTCCCTGGCGGTCGCTGACCCGACAACCGTCTTCACGTTCGCCCCCATCCCCCAGGGAGGCGGGAACGTGGACCTGTTCGTCAAGCAGGACCTCTTCCCCTCCATCTTCGCCGGCGGTGTCGGCCACCGGAAGGCCGCGGTCCTGGCGTCTGGCCAGCGACCCCTGGCGGCGAGCGCTCTCGACGAGCCTCTCACCACGGCACCGGCCTGGAGGTCGATCCCGTCCTGGGTCCTCATCGGCAGCGCTGACAAGGTCATCCCTCCGGCCGAGCAGAAGGTCATGGCGGCGAGGGCGCACGCCCACGTGCGCCGCATCGACGCGCCGCACCTCTCGATGGTGTCCAACCCGGGCGTCGTCACGCAGCTCATCAAGCGCGCCGCACGCCACAGCTGACCGGACGCGGTACGCCGCACCGCAACATCTGTCACCGCATTCGAGGGTCATCACGAGAGGGCAGGGGAAGTGCCCGGCGAGACATCTCTCGCCGGGCACTTCCAACTCAGCACCAAGCGACAGCACCTCCAGCCGAACACCCATCCTGACGAACGGAGAACGCCATGCTGGAAGACACCGCCCTGCGTCAGCAGATCCATGCCCTGATCGAGCAGGAGCACTGCCTCCGCGAGAGGTACGACGGACAGCGCATCATCACCCAGGAAGCCGCCTCCCGGCTCAAGGGCATCGAGGTGGAGCTCGACCGCTGCTGGGACCTGCTGCGCCAGCGCCAGGCCAAGCGGGAGTTCCGCCAGGATCCAGATGTGGCGACGGCTCGAAGCGCCGGCATCGTGGAGAACTACCTCCAGTAGGTCGTGCGCTACACACGCAGGCCGATCGCCGAGTGCACGGACCGAATAGCGCTGGCTCCTTCTCCCACAGCTGCTGCCACGCGCTTCATCGACCCGACCCGGACGTCGCCTGCAGCGAACACTGCCGGGACGCTGGTCTCGAACGGCAGCGGCTGGCGTCCGAGGACGGTCCAGATCGGGAGCAGGTCACCAGCCTCGAGCTGTGCGCCGGTACGGATGAACCCGTCACCGTCCAGCGAGATCCCGTCCAACCACTCAGTCGCCGGGTCGGCACCGATCAGGCTGAACAGTCCGACACACGGGCGCTCGACCCGGTCGACGCCATCGACGCCCGAGCTCGCCAGCGAGATCGACTCGAGCACGCCGTCGCCGGCCACGCCCACCACGGTGGTGCCGACTCGGATCTCCACCCTCGGGTCATGGCGGAGACGATCGATGAGGTAGGCCGACATCCCGGCCCCGATGTCGTGCCCTCGGATCACGAGTGTCACCGGCGAGCCGCGCTGCGCCAGGAACAGGGCCGCTTGCCCTGCCGAGTTTGCGCCGCCGACGACAGCGACGGGCCGGCCGGCGCACGCTTGCGCCTCTATCTCGGTCGCCGCGTAGTAGATCCCCGCACCTTCGTAGTCCTTCCAGCCGGGGACAGGCAGGGCCCGATACTTCGCGCCGGTTGCGATGACGGCTGCCCGAGTGTCGATCTCGGTACCGTCGGCGAGCTGGACGCACAGGTGCCCGCCGGTCGGGTGGATCCTGACGACCTCGCAGGGGCTGGAGAGCTCGGCACCGAACTTCATCGCCTGGAGCGCTGCCCGCTGGGTGAGGTCGTACCCGCTGACGCCCGACGGGAAGCCGAGGTAGTTCTCGATCCGCGAGCTCGCTGCTGCCTGGCCGCCGATCCCCACCCGATCCACCAGCAGGGTGGTCAAGCCCTCAGACGCCCCGTAGACCGCTGCTGCCAAGCCGGCCGGTCCGGAGCCGATGACGAGGAGGTCGCGAATGGTTCCCGTCGTCGATCGGTAGGAGAGCCCGATCGCTTCCGCCAACGATCCGGGCTGTGCGCGACGCAGGACACGGTCTCGGAGGACGACGGCTGGCAGGTCGGCAGCGCCGAGCGGGACCAGGTCCATCACGGCTCTACCGGGGAGGGTGTCGACATCGAGCCATACGTGCGGCAGCCGCTGTCGGGCCGCGAACGTCCGCAACGCCAGCGCCTCCGCCGACATACCGCTTCCGATGATCTCGATGCTGCGGGCGGCCGGACTCTCACGCAACGAGTCGCGGCGCCACAAGAAGGTGCGCAGGAGGACGTCGGAGACCTCTGGATCGTCGGCCATCAGACGTCTGAACTGGTCGGGTGCGATCCGGTGAATGCGACCTGCTTCCACGACGCGAGCAGTCAGGTAGACCGCCTGCCCGGTCAGGAGGTTGAGCTCGCCCAGGAAGCCTCCGGCACCGTAGGACGCGATGGGCGCTTCCGGTTCGTCACGGGTGGGCGGGCTGACGATGTCGATGCGTCCGGACTCGATCACGATGAGGTCGTAGCCGGGATCGCCGGGGCGGAAGACGACGTCTCCGACGCGGACCTCCTGGGCGACCCCGTACGAGACCAGACGCTCGAACTGGGGCCCGGTCAGCTGCCGCACGGCCTCACCCGGAACGTCCTTCATCGACCTGCCCCGATTCTGCCGACGGTGAGGAGATCTGGGCTCTCCTCCTGTCCGACCGTACGGGCTCGACACCGAGGGGAACGGCCCGGTGACCGGCGCCGTGCACACCCCACAGATGACACTGCACGCTCCGACGAACCTTCGCCGTGACCGAGGAGGCGAGACGTAGCAGGATGCGCAGAGGTCGACTTGCAATTAGGCATCAAACGACAACTTGGGGGGATGAGCATGCCGGCAAGGGCCCCCTCCAGCCGCAACCTCGCCGTAGAGCGAATGGATGCGAACAGCCGACGCGACGCCATTCTCGAGGCAGCCATCCGCGTGTTCGCGAAGGGAGGGTTCCACGGGACCACGACAGACGCCGTGGCCAGGGAGGCCGGCGTCTCTCAGTCGTACGTCGTCCGCCTCTTCGGCAGCAAGCTCACCCTGTTCCTCGAGGTGGTCGAGCTCGCGATGGACCGGGTGCATGCCACCTTCGTCGGCGCGATCGCCTCCCGAGCCTTCGACCCGAGAGCCCAGATGTCGTGGCAACGCCTGAGGGTCGCCTACGCCGCGCTGGTCGCTGACCGGCACCTGCTGATGCTGCTGATGCACGCCTTCTCGGCATCGTCCATCGACGAGGTCTCTGCCGTGTGTCGAAGGTGTCTCGGCAGGATCTACACCACCTTGGCCGCGACCGGCGCCACCGACGAGCAGGTCCGGGACTTTCTGGCGCGCGGAATGCTGCTCAAGGTCATGGTCGCTGTCGGTGCACCGGAACACCTCGACGACGAGACGCCCCTCGCACCCCTCACCGCCTTCACGCTCGGCCAACCGTCCGACCCCAAGAATCACGAGGCCAAGATGTCCGCCGCCACTGCCAGTCCCGTACCTGCTACTCGACTCCGTGACGACCTGCCGGTCGGGACCCAGCTCACCGTCCTCGTCGTCCACGCCCACCCCGACGACGAGGCAAGCCAGACAGGCGGAACGCTGGCGCGGTACGCCGCAGAGGGGCACCGGGTCGTCCTGGTCACCTGCACCGACGGACGCATGGGCGACACGGATGCAGGCATCAAACCTGGGAGTCCGGGCCATGAGCCGCGGGCTGTCGCTCGCGTCCGAATGGCGGAACTGGCGCAGTCAACCGCTGCACTCGGAGTCGGCGAGGTCATGTCGCTCGGCTACGAGGACTCTGGAATGCCGGTCGATGCCGCGGAGATCCTGCCTACGGCGTTCAGCCAGCTTCCACTGGCCCCTCTCGTCAGCCGCATGGTCGACCTGATGAACCTGGTCCAACCCGACGTCGTGGTGACCTACCCGGCCAACGGCCTGTCGGGGCACCCAGACCACATCCGCACGCACGAGGTGACCGTCGCGGCATGCCGGAGCTACACCGCATCTGCCCAGGGCCGCGACCCGTCTTCGGGCGGACCTTGGCTGTACTTCATCGCCATCTCCCGGAGCGGGCTCGTGAGGCTCCATGACACCGTCCGAAGCGCGGGATATGAAGGATGGCTGCCCCCGCTCGAGCTCGGGACGGTCGACGAGGACATCACCACGGCGATCGACGTCCGCAGCTTCCGGGAGCAGAAACGGCAGGCCCTCGAATCGCACACCAGCCAGGCGGATGCGCGTGCACTGCTGCAGCTGTTCTCGATGCCGGGCGGCCTGGGAGACAACGAGTACTTCATTCACGTCGACGCTGACGCGGACGACAACGCTGTTCGCTCACCCTGACTCCCGACCCGGGCGCCGCGCCCACAGGGTGCAGCACGCCAGGCTGACCCTCGAGCAGGCGTGGACGCTGAACCAACCGGGTACCGGACGGGTGGTCCGGCAACACTTCTGCACACCCCAGTGAGGGTGTGCGCTCAGGAATGTGTCTCGGCGGGGCCACGACATCAGGGAAGGCATCATGCCGACCAAGTCCGACCAGTCCACCGCCCGACTCCTCTCACCGGGTGAGGTTGCGTCGATGCTCTACGTGCATCCGCGGACCGTGACCCGGTGGGCCGGGTCCGGGAAGATCACGTCCGTCCTCACCCCCGGCGGGCACCGTCGCTTCGCGCTGTCAGAGGTGCTGCGCCTCATGGCTGGAACCGGGACCAGTGGTGACGGTGCGACGACGTACGCCCAGGTCATCGGCGCTGCCGCCATGGACGTCGCGGCCTGTGAAGCCGCTCTGACCGCGACCCGAGCAGCAGCAGCAGCCGTTGCGGCGGAAGTGCTCACCGCCGACGCTGCCGTTCGGGCGCGACGCTCGCGGCAGTCGGCTGCACGTGACGCTGACGAGATCGTCGCCACCGAGGCCGGACGCAACGTCATCGAGGCCCGTAGGCGCTCGGACATCGCCGCCGCGCGCGTGCATGAAGCTGCCGTTGCTGCCGCCAGAGTTGCGCACGAGCGCGCCCACCCCGATGACCCCGCGGCCGTCGCGCTCGCCTCGGAGACTGCCCTCATCGTGGAGCAGGCCGCCGCCCTGGTGGCTGCAGAGACCAAGGCGCTCGCGGATTCGGTTGCTGTTGACGTCGCGACGACGGCCGAGCTCATTGCCGCCAACCGGATCGCGTCCGAAGCGGTCATCGAGGCCGAGGTCGAGGCAACCGCCGCCGCCCTTGCAGCCCTGACCGCCGAGGCCGCGAGAGAGGCCGATCTGTCCGCGGCCGACGCTCACGAGCACCTCGAGGAGCTCCAGCTGACGACGCCCAAGACCACTGCGGAGGCCACACCCGACGCGTAACAGGTCCAGGTGTCAGCGGGCGCCGGCGCTGTTGCACCCGCGCGCGGCTCCCAGCAGAGCGAGTCCGGCGAGGTCGCCGGCACCGTAGTGTGCGTCGGCGGTGCGCTGCATCGTCGGGTACATGATCTGTCGCTTGTCGCTGACGTGGTCGAGCCCGACGATGTGGCCCACCTCGTGGAGGTAGAGCTGCCTGGTCAGGCGGCGCTGCTCCGACCTGGCCGAGCTCATCCGTTGGGTGGCGTCGAAGACGGCCTGGCCGTCGTACAGCTCCGTGACGCCGCCGGCACTGGCCCACACGGCGCCACCGCGACCAGCGGTCGACCCGGCCAAGACCGAGGCGCTCCTGGGGGTCGACCAGGCAAGGACGATGTCGGCGTTCGTCGGGTGCGTGGTCGTCTTGTTCGCGAACGGGACGTAGGTGGTGGTGCCGACGTAGGTGAACCGCAGACCGGTAGCAGCGGACACCTGGGCGAAGACGTTCTTCAGGTCGGCGCGCGACCCGGCAGGCATGAGGTGGGTGTTGAGGCGGTACGTGATGGGCTGGCACGGGTTCCACCGCACATCCGCACCGGCGGCGAGGTCGTAGGCCGTGCCTGGTCGCACCTTCGTCTTCCGGGTGACCCGCAGGGTGCCCGTGTTCGTGGAGGTCGCCGCGGCGGATGTGTCCGTCGCAGGGACGTAGACGCGCAGCGTCTGCTTCGCCACCCACCAGGTCGGCGCCGCGACCCGGAACGTGCCGCTGGCCTTGGTGCGAGTTGCCGTGAGTGCCACCCAGGTCCCGTTCGCACCCCGGGACTGGACCTGGACGAGCCGCCCGCCCGCTGCGGCCCCGGTGACACGACCGGTGATGACCTCCTCAGCGCCGGCCGTCACCCGGGTGACCTTCGCCGGCTTGGAGGGGAACGTCGCCGTCACGGTGGTCGTGCCCTCGGCCGTCTCGCTGGCCGCCGGAGCAACCAGGCCCGTCGTCAGGACTGCGGCGGCAACGGTTGCGGCGACGGCGACCCTGGAGGCACAACCGGTGAGCCGGCCCCGCGTGGACCTGGAGAGGCTGCTGGTCATGGGTCGTGCCCTTCGCATCGGGCACGAGCCGGTCCGGACACCCGCACGGTGTGGCGGGTCCGACGCAGCAAGTCACTGACGGGTACCTCGACGTCCGTAGAAGAGATGTCATGACGCTAGAGCTGCGTGCTGCACAGCGGTGCCACGGGAGATCCACAGGAGAGCCATCGTTGGGCCACGAAATCCGCAGGCCGGATACTGGCTCGACGGGTCCAGGCGGCTGATGTTGTCCGGTTCTTGTCGCATTCTGGCGACGGTTACGGCCAACCGCGGCGACAGGGAGGACACATCACGGTCGGACAGCAGGTTTTTCTCTCGACGGCAAGGTCAACACCCCGGTCCGGGGTTACGTTCCAACGACCACTCACCACCCCGGACTTCGTTGGCATTCGGACCACAGGCTGTGACGCCTCCGGGGAATCTCACTCTCGGAGACTTCATGAGATTGCGTCACCTTGCCCTCATCCCTGGTGCGGCCGTGGCCACTGCCGCCGTCCTGGTGCTTGCCATGAACGGCCCAGCTGTGGCCGCCCAGCCGCAGGTGGGGCTCGGGACCGCGACCCCGTTCGCGGTCCTGGCCGGGTCGACCGTCACGAACACCGGTCCGTCCGTCATCTCTGGGTCCGTCGGCGTCAGCCCCGGCCAAGCCGTGGTCGGGTTCCCACCCGGCCTGGTGAACAACGGCACCATCCACGCCGCAGACGCCGTCGCGCTCCAGGCGAAGAACGACCTGGTGACCGCGTACAACGACGCCGCCGGCCGCGGCCCGGTCGTCGACAAGACCAGCCAGAACCTCGGCGGCCAGACTCTCGTCCCTGGCGTCTACGCCGCAGCATCCGCGATGGCCCTGACGGGCACCGTCACCCTCGACGCCGGCGGCGACCCGGACGCCGTGTTCGTGTTCCAGGCCGGCTCCACACTGAACACGGCCAGCAGCAGCCGCGTCGCACTCATCGGCGGCGCCCAGGCGTGCCACGTGTTCTGGCAGGTCGGCAGCTCCGCCACGCTGGGAACCACGACCCGGTTCGTCGGGTCCATCCTCGCCCTGACGTCCATCACCCTGCTCACGGGCGCCGACGTCACCGGCCGGGTCCTGGCCCGCAACGGCGCCGTCACCCTCGACACGAACACCATCACTCGCCCTGGCTGCACGGCTCCCGTCGCGCCGACCGCCAGCCCCACGCCCACCGGCACCCCCACTGGCACCCCCACGACCGGCCCGAGCGCCACCGCAACGCCGACGACAGGTCCGGGCACGACCGCTGCGCCCACGACTGGAACACCGACGGCCGGGACCGCCCCGACCGCCCCGGCCTCGCCTCCCACATCCGGCGGCACCATCGGCGGTCCCGGTGGTGGCGGCGGGATCCCGACCGGCCACCCGCACACCGGCGCCCAGTCGGGGGTGCCCCCCACCGGCGGATGGCTCGTCGCGGGCATCCTGTGCCTCGCAGGGGCCGGCACGGCTGCGGTTCGCAGCTCTACTCGTCGACGGTCGTGACACCCGGCCGTCCCGCCACGAGGTCGCAGACCTCCTGGCGGGTCCTCGCCGCGGCGCTTGCGCTCGCCGGGGCCCTGTGCCTCGTCATCTGGGCCGACCAGTCACCCCAGACCGAGCCCGGCACATCGAGCGGAACGACGTCGACATCGACGTCGACCCGCCAGACCACCGCGCCGACGACCGCACCAGCCCTCGAGAAGGCCCCGAATGCACCCGCGCCCGTGCAGGTGACCATCCCCGCCATCGGAGTCCACTCCGACCTCGTCCGGCTCGGGAAGCAGCCGAGCGGTGAGGTCGAGGTCCCGCAGGACCCGCTGCTTGCCGGGTGGTACGCACCCGGCGCTGCGCCCGGTGCGGTGGGCTCTGCCGTCATCCTCGGCCACGTCGACTCCACCGACGGGCCTGCCGTCTTCTACCGCCTCGAGGAGCTCGGCAAGGGCGACCGGGTCAGCATCGACCGGGCCGACGGCACCACCGC
The DNA here is from genome assembly GCF_039543825.1 of Nocardioides conyzicola. Lineage (NCBI taxonomy): Bacteria > Bacillati > Actinomycetota > Actinomycetes > Propionibacteriales > Nocardioidaceae > Nocardioides > Nocardioides conyzicola. The sequence goes on from NZ_BAABKM010000001.1 coordinate 451,842, forward strand.
GGTGTTCGTCGTCCGGTCGGTCACGACGTACGAGAACGACGAGTTCCCCGCACGCCTCGTCTACACCTCACACGGACATCGCGAGCTGAACATCGTCACCTGCGGCGGCGCCTACGACGCCGACCGCGGCGGCTACCAGGCCAACGTCGTCGTCAATGCCCGCTGGGTCTCAGGCTTCCGCACCTCGACGACCACCGACGCCCCGCTGCGCGAGCACCCGTTTCTTTCCGCTCCCGGGCGGACGTGACCAGGAGGTCGCCATGCGCAGAACCCTCTCCACCCTCATGAGTGCGCTGGCCGTCGCAGCGCTCACCGGCGGGCCCGCTCCGACCGCACACGCCGACCCGACCGAGCCTTCCATCCACCGGACCGGGCAGCCCAGACAGCCGACCGGGGTCGGCGTCCTCGCGCTCGACTGGGGCAACCTCGACCACACCCCTCGAGCCGGAGCCGGCGACTACGTCGTCGTCCAGGCCTGGGAGTACCCGCGCATCCCTGCGCTCAAGGCAGCGAACCCGTCGCTGCGGGTGCTGATGTACAAGGACGGCGCCGCTTCGGTCGCCACCGCCCACGAGACCGGCCTGTACTCCACGGGCGTCAGCTACGGCGAAGCCGCCATCCGTCACCCCGACTGGTTCCTCACCGACCCGTCCGGGCGACGACTCGAATGGTCCGACTGGGCTGGCCTGTACCCGATGAACGTCGCCGACCGCGGCTACCAGGTCGCATGGGCGGCCAACGTCCTGGCCGAGCTCCGCGCCCACGACTGGGACGGTGTCATGGTCGACGACACGCTGACGTACCTCAGCCACTCGACGGTCGGAAGCCGGACCTCCACCCAGATACCCACTGACGAGGCGATGCGCCGTGCCACCGGGTCATTCCTGTCCCACGTCGGCCCACGCATCAAGAACGCCGGATACCAGGTCGTCCCCAACGTCACCGTCGAGTGGAACACCTGGCGCACGACCCTGACGTCCTGGACGCGGTACGTCAGCGGATGGGAGAACGAGTACTTCACCAAGTGGGGACTCACCACCCAGTCCCGGTTCCAAGGAGCTGACTGGCGGTGGAAGTACGCCATGGCCCGCTGGTGCGCACGCCGCAACAAACCCCTGCTCGCCATCACCTACAGCAACCGCAGCGACCGCGCCGCCCAGATCTACCACCGCGCCACCTGGCTCCTGTCCTGGAACGGCAGAACCGGCGCCAGCATCTTCGTCCCCGCCGAAGCAACCGCCGACCACTGGCAACCACGGTCCGTGTCCCGCATCGGCACCCCAGCCGGCCCGACGAGACGAACCCGAGCCGGCGTCTACGTCCGCAGGTACTCCCGCGGCCTGGTCCTGGTGAACCCGAGCGGCACAGCGCGCCGTACCACTCTCAGGGCGGGGTACCGCACGCACGCCGGCACAGCCGTCTCGTCGGTGAAGGTTGGGGCACGCAGCGCCACGATTCTGCGGCGCTGAGGAGCGCACGAAGCCTCCCCCGCTCGGGAGAGGGGGAGGTACCCGCCGACACAGGAGCCAAGGCTGGCTTCTGGCCGACAGATCACATCCAGATGCTTTCAGGCCCGGAGATCGGTGATCTCCGGGCCTGAACTTTGTAGCGGGGGCAGGATTTGAACCTGCGACCTCTGGGTTATGAGCCCAGCGAGCTACCGAGCTGCTCCACCCCGCGCCGGTGAAACCAACCTTACAGACCGGCGTGGGGCGAGCCAAATCGGGGTCAGGAGGACGGGCTCGCCGACTCCGACGGTGTGGCAGAGGGCGACGCGCCGCTGCTCGACTTCTCGCCCTTCGGCAGCTGCTCGGCAAGCCGGACAGCCTTGGTCACGAGGGCCTTGCCCTCGTCGGTGAGCCGCACCCACTTGACCGTGTCGCCGTCGCGCTGGGCAGCGTCCGCGGCCGTGAACTTGTCCTGCGCATCGGTGAGCAGCTTGGTGATCTGCTCGGAGACGGTGCCCTTCGGGCCGTCGTCGCCACCCCCGGTGCCGGGCGTGGCGGGAGTGTCGCCGCCGGTGTCGGTGACGCCGAGGGCGTCGCCGAGGGCCTCCCCCAGGGTCGCGCCGATCCCCACCTGGTCGCCGTAGGAGACCAGCACGTACTGGAGGATCGGGTAGCCGCCGGACGAGCCGGCCCGCTCGGCGTACACGGGTTCGACGTAGATCAGGCCGTCGTTGACCGGGATGGTGAGCAGGTTGCCGTACTGGATCGGGTTGCCGCCCGTCTGGAAGGACAACAGCTTCTGCCGCACGTCCTGGTCACCGGAGAACTCGCTGGCGATCAGGGACGGGCCGTTGGTCTGCGCGTTCTGGATCTCCAGGACCCGCATCTTCCCGTAGTTCTCGGGATCGGTGGCGTCCGAGTCGACGGACACGAACGCGGCCAGGTTGCTCTTGCCGTACGGCACGAAGTCCGAGGTCAGCGACCAGACCCCCGCGTCCGCGGCGTCGGCGCCCTCCTGGTTGACGAAGAGGCGGTACGGCGGCTGCAGGAAGTTGCCGCTCGAGTTCGGGTCCTCCGCCACCTCCCAGCGGTCGTTGCCCTGGTAGAAGTCGCCCGGGTCGGTGACGTGGTAGCGGGCGTACTGGTAGCGCTGCACCTTGAAGAGGTCCTCGGGGTAGCGCAGGTGGCTGAGCAGCGCCTCCGGGATGTCCGACTTCGGCTGGACGGTGCCGGGGAACGCGCTCTCCCACGCCTTGAGGATGGGGTCCTGGGTGTCCCACTCGTACAGGGTCACGGTGCCGTCGTAGGCGTCCACGGTCGCCTTCACCGCGTTGCGCATGTAGTTGACCTCGTCGGTCGGCAGCGTGCGCAGCCCGGACTGGCCCTGCAGCGAGTCGTCGGTCATCGTCTTGAAGGACTCACGCTGGGCGTTGGGGAAGCGGTCCGTGGTCGTGTAGCCGTCGAGGATCCACTGGATCCTCCCGTCGATGATCGCCGGGTAGGCGTCGTCGTCGATGGTCAGCCACGGCGCGAACTTCTCGACACGGTCGCGCGGGTTGCGGTTGTAGAGGACCTCGCTGTTGGAGTTGACCCGGCCCGAGAGCAGGAAGTTGGGCTCGCCGAACTTCACGGCGTACATCAGCTTGTTGAAGGTGCTCCCGACGGGCACACCGCCCTTGCCGGCGTACGTCGTGGTCGCGTCGGTCGCGTTGGCCGCGTCGGCGCTCTCGCTGTCGTCGGCCGAGCCGTCCGTGTTGTTGGCGGACAGGTCGAGCTCGACGGAGGGGTCCGACTTCTTGGCCTTGCCGACGATCGAGTAGTCGGGGCTCTGCTCACCGAAGTAGACCTGGGTCTGGAAGTCGCCCGTCGACTCCTCGAGGGTCTGCTCGTCGGAGGTGCGGATGCCCTGTGCCCACTGGATGTCGGTGGCCTCCGGCTTGTTGGCCGCCGGTCGCTGGTTGGCGTAGGCCGCGATGATGCCGTTGCCGTGCGTGTAGACGGTGTGCAGGTTGGACCAGTTCCGGTCGCTGGTGTTGATCTTGCTCTGGTCGAGCTCACGCACGCCGAGCACCAGCGCCCGGTCGACGCCCTGAACGTCGTAGCGGTCCACGTCGAGGACGTCGGCGACCGAGTAGTAGGCCCGCGCCTGCTGCTGCTGCTCGAACGTCTGCCGCACCAGCTGCGGGTCGACGAGCGGCACCGAGCTGGTCTGGGACATCAGCGTCGAGAGGGCAGCGGCCGTCGCGTCGGTCGAGCTCGCCTTCTTGGCGTACTTCGTGATCTCGACGTCGGCCCCGATGTCGTACGCCGCCCGCGTGGCCTTGATGTTGGCGTCGATGTACGGCGCCTCCTTGTCGGCCTCCGACGGCTTCACCTGGAACTGCTGCACGATGCCGGGCCAGATCAGGCCGAGCAGGATCGCGGACACCGCGAGCAGCGCGAGGCCGACCGACGGCAGCAGCCACGTGCGCCGCCAGACGTTGACGAAGAAGAGGACCGCGCAGATGACGGCGATCCCGAGCAGGATGTTCTTGGCCGGCAGGATCGCGTTGTGCCCGGTGTAGTTCATGCCGGTGACGACGCCGCCGGAGCGGGTCACCAGGTCGAAGCGGTCGAGCCAGTAGTCGGCGGCCTTGGCCAGGACGAAGAGGCCGAGCAGCACCGAGATCTGCGCCTGCGCCGCGCCGGAGAGCCGGTCCCGCGAGACCTGGAGCCGGATCCCGCCGTACAGGTAGTGCACGACGACGGCCGCGATCAGCGAGACGACCAGCACGGCCATCGCGAAGTCGACGAGGTAGTGCAGCCACGGCAGGCTGAAGACGTAGAAGCCGATGTCCTTGTGGAACCAGGCGTCCTCCTGGTTGAACGGCACACCGTGCCGCCACAGGAGGTAGTCGCGCCACTCCCCGATCGCGGAGCTGCCGGCGAACGCGCCCAGGACGACCGGGATGCCGATCAGCAGCCAGGTGCGGATCGGGGTGACCGCGTCGCGGTAGCGGTCGAGACCGGACTGCTCGGGCGAGTTGGGCCGGAAGAACGGCCGGAAGCGGTAGGCGAGGTAGATGTTCACGCCGACGACCAGGCCCATCACGGCGCCGAAGACCAGGAACAGCCCGGCCTTGGTCCAGAAGAGGGTGCTGAAGACCTCAGAGTAGCCGCCGTACTTGTACCAGAGCCGGTCCGTGTAGAGGGACGCGAAGCTGGACAGCCCGAGGAACGCGAGCACGAGCACCACCGCGGTGATGATCAGCGCGCGCGAGCGTCGCGAACCACGTTGCGGCGGCGGAGTCCCCTGGGACTCCTCGTCGAAGATCTCACTCATTCCAGGTCTCTCTCTACTCCAGCTCGTCTTCGAGCGTCGCGCTCAACAGTTCCAGCAGCCCGGGCACCAGGTCGGCGCCCCCGACCACGGACTGGTCGTCGTCGTGCGCCTTCAGCCTCAGTGCGCAGTACGTCGCGCCGGCGCGGGTGACCCCGGCGACGATCCGTACCTCCTGGCGGTCCGGGTGCTCGCGGGCGAACTCCTCCGCCGACGCCGGGTCCTCGGGGATCTGCTCGTCGGCGTCCGGCGGCAGCACCAGCCGCTCGACCACGGCCGCGCACCCGGCGACACCGGCCGGCCAGATGATCGAGCCCAGCAGCTCCTCGAGCGTCTGACCGGGCGCCACCAGCTCCTGCTCGACCGGGGTCAGCGAGCCGGCGGCGGAGTCGGCGTCGAGCCCCATCGCGGCCGCGAGGGCCGGCTCCTTGGCGACGAGCGCCGCCGTGTCGACGAGGGCGTAGAGCCGTGACGGCTGGTCCCAGCCGTCGCCGGCGATGTGGGTCTCGATCTCCAGGACCGCCTCCGCGAGCGCCGGGTCGACGTCGTCGAAGCCCGGCAGCGCGGAGTCGTAGTCTTCGTCGTCGTTCACGATCCGCCCCCACAGCTCGGCAGCTCGGCGTCGGGGTCGGCGACCCACTTCTTGATCGAGTCGATCGCGCTCTCGGTGCTCGGCGCCTTGACGAGGCGCATGTCGCCGTTGCGGGCGCCGACGGCCTCGTCGCAGTTGTCGGGCGGCACCATGAACAGCTCGGCGCCGGCGTTGCGGGCGCCGACGATCTTCTGCTGGATGCCGCCGATGGGGCCGACGTTGCCCGCGGCGTCGATGGTGCCGGTGCCGGCGATCGTCTTGCCGTCGGTCAGCGAGCCCTTGGTCAGGGTGTCGTAGATGCCGAGGCTGAACATCAGGCCGGCGCTCGGTCCGCCGATCGCGGGGTCGATGCCGATGGTGACGTCGACCGGGAAGTCGGTGGTCTTGGTGGCGACCTGGATGCCGACCTGCGGACGGCCGTCGACCTGGCGGGGCGTCACGCTCAGGGCGAGCGGCTTGCCCTTGCGGCGTACGTCGAGGGCGACCGGCTGGCCGGCGGGGGCAGCGGTCACTGCGGCCACCAGCTCGTCGGAGTCGGCGACCTTGGTGTCGTTGACCCCGACGATCACGTCGCCGGTCTTGAGGGTGCCGTCGGCCGGCGAGCCCTTCTCGACGCCCGCGACGACGGCCTCGGTCACGTCGTACCCGAGCTGGGTCAGCGCGGCGGCGGTGGCGGCGTCCTGGGACGACGTCATCTCGGCCTGCCCCTCCTGCCGGTCCTTCTCGACCGAGCCGCCCTCGGGGTAGATCGCGGCCTTCGGGTAGACCGCGCGCGACGGGCTCACCCAGTCCCGCATCACCTCGAAGAGACCGTTGTGCGCGTCGCGCTGGGACACGAAGACGGTGGTCATCCGCAGCTGCCCGTCGTCGGCGTACGTCGGCTTGCCCTTGACCTCGATGATCGGCTTGCCCTCGTCGTTGTCGCCGAGCACGTTGACGGTCAGCCCGGGGCTGTAGGTGACGTACGGGAGCGACTCGAAGGCAGCGGCCACCCACAACGCCAGGAGCAGCGGCACGGCCAGGAGGCCGGCAAGGGTCCGCTGCGTCATGGCGCCAAGCCTCTCAGACCCGTCCAACGAGCGTGCGCGGCACCTGCGCGGTCAGGACGCCCGGCGTGACGGACGGACGGCGATCCCGGTGCTGCGGTCGTCCTCGGGCGGCGGCGCCGCGTAACCGGGCGCGGGCTTGCGTCGGCGCTGCGGATCGCGCTCGAGCGCGTCCGCGAGGCGGCGTACGGCGACGTCGCGGTCGACCTCGCCGCGTCCCTCGCGCCCCACCCAGGCGACCCAGGCCATGGCGAGCACGGCGACGACGACCGACGGCACCAGCCAGAGCAGGATCTCCACGGGTCGAGGCTAGGCACTGCGGGGCTCCGGAGCAGGGAGGCTCGCGGTCACGGGGTGCCGACCCACTCCTCGGTGCCGTCGCCGAACCGCTGGTGCTTCCAGATCGGCACCTCGGCCTTGAGCGTGTCGATCAGCGCGCGGGACGCGGCGAAGGCGTCACCGCGGTGCGCGGAGGTCGTCGCGACGACAACTGCGATGTCGCCGATGTCCAGGCTGCCGACCCGGTGCACGGCGGCCAGCCCCTGCACGTCGTACTCGCTCGCGATGCGCTCGCACACCTCGCGCAGCTTGTCGAGCGCGCTCGGGTGCGCGGAGTAGTCGAGGCCCAGGACGCCCTTGCCGTGGTCGTGGTCACGGACCCGGCCGACGAAGAGGGTCAGGCCACCCGAGGCGTCGTCCTCGAGGGCGTCGACGACCTCGGTGACGTCGAGAGGTGCCTCGCGCAGGTCGACGAGGCGTACGGCGGAGCTCACCTCCCAGACCCTAGGGCAGGCGACCAGCACCCGCGTACGGTGGAGGGCATGAACGACAAGCCGGGCGAGACGCCCGACGACGGCCAGAACCCCTTCAAGGGCACGCCGTTCGAGCAGCTCTTCGGAGGGGCCGCCGGCGCCGGCGGGATGCCCGACCTCAACCAGCTCTTCGGCCAGCTCCAGAACCTCTTGCAGCCGCACGACGGTCCCGTCAACTGGGACTTCGCCCTGGACCTGGCCCGCAAGACCGTGGCCCAGCAGCCCGACCCGACGCCGAGCCAGCGCCAGCGCGACGCCGTCGCCGACGCGATGCGCCTGGCCGACCACTGGCTCGACGAGACCACCGCGTTCCCGTCCGGCGTCACGACGCCGGCCGCGTGGAGCCGTGCGGAGTGGGTCGTCGGCACGACCGACGTCTGGAAGGTGCTGGTCGAACCGATCGCCGAGTCGTCGGTGCAGGCGCTCGGCAGCGCCCTGCCCGGCGAGGCGAAGGAGATGTCGGGCCCGCTGCTCGGCATCCTCGGCCAGGCCGTCGGCGGCATGCTCGCCGGCCAGATCGGCTCCGGACTCGGCACGCTCGCGTCCGAGGTGCTCAGCGTCTCCGACATCGGGCTGCCGCTCTCGGCTCCCGGCAAGGGCGCCATCGTGACCGCCAACCTCGACGCGTTCGCCGCCGACCTCGACGTCAGCGCCGACGACGTGCTGCTGTACGTCGCGCTCCGCGAGGCTGCCCACCAGCGGCTGTTCGCCGGGGTGCCGTGGCTGCGCGACTACCTCATCGGCGCGGTGACCGACTACGCCCGCGGCATCGAGATCAACGCCGAGGGCATGCAGGCCCGCATCGAGGAGCAGATGCGCGGGATCGACCCCACCAACGCCGAGGCCATGCAGGAGCTGCTGGACGGCGGCATGTTCGAGCTGGACAGCTCGCCCGCCCAGGTGGCGGCGCTGCAGCGGCTCGAGGTCGCCCTCGCGCTGGTCGAGGGCTGGGTCGACGAGGTCGTCAGCCAGGCCACGGCCGAGCGGATGCCGACCGCCGGCAAGCTGCAGGAGACGTTCCGTCGCCGCCGCGCCGCCGGTGGTCCGGCCGAGCAGACCTTCGCGACGCTGGTCGGTCTGGAGCTGCGCCCGCGCCGGCTGCGCGACGCCTCGACGCTGTGGGGCTCGCTGCGCACCCGGCAGGGCACCGAGGCCCGCGACGGCGTGTGGATGCACCCCGACCTGCTGCCCACCCCCGCCGACCTCGACGACCCGCTGGGCTTCCGCGAGGACGCGTCCGCGCCGCCCGAGCTCACCGACGAGGACTTCGACACCGAGCTGCAGAAGCTCCTCGGCACCGACGAGACCTGAGTGACCCTGCACGCCGACGCGCTCGCCGCGCTGAGCGACTGGCGCGCGCCCACCCCGGCGCAGGAGGCGCTGCGGGTGAGGTACGTCGCGCACCTGGCCGCCCACCCCGACGGCCTGAGCCGCGACTGCGTCCCTGACCACCTCACCGCCAGCACCGTGGTGCTCAGCGCCGACGGCACCCAGGTGCTGCTGACGCTGCACGCCAAGGCGCAGCGGTGGTTCCAGCTCGGCGGGCACTGCGAGCCCGGGGACGAGACCCTGGCCGGCGCCGCGCTGCGCGAGGCGACCGAGGAGTCGGGCCTGGCCGGGCTCGTCCTCGACCCGGTGCCGGTGCAGCTCAGCGAGCACGCCGTACCGTTCTGCGGCCCGACGGGGGGCGTCCACCACCTCGACGTACGGTTCGTCGCCCACGCGCCTGCCGGCGGCGTGCACGCGGTCAGCGACGAGTCCCTCGACGTGCGGTGGTGGCCGGCCGAGGCGCTGCCGGACCCCGAGTCCGACCTGGTCGAGGCGGTCGCGCTCGCCCGGGCACGGATGGTCTGAGCCGCCCGTGGAGTTTCTCTGCTACCACCGCGACAGCCCGGGATCGAGGTCCACCGTGGCGCCCCGGAGGGCGACCCGCCTGAGCTAGTCGACCTCGTCGTGGTCGTCCGGCGGCGGGTCCAGCCGGGCGGCCGCCGACCATCCGGCCAGGTAGCCCTTGGCGCGCTCGGCCTGCGGGAAGCGGTCCACCCAGGCCCAGAACTTCGCGTCGTGGTTGGCCTCGAAGAGGTGCGCGAGCTCGTGGACCAGCACGTAGTCGACCACCCACGATGGCATCCCCTGGAGCCGCACCGACAGCCGGATCGACCGGTCGCCCGGGGTGCACGACCCCCACCGGGACTCCTGGTTGTCGACCCAGCGCACGGACTCCGGCAGCGCGAGGCCGCCCAGGTAGCGGTCGCTGAGCCCCTTCGCGCGCTTCATCAGGTCGTCGTCGCTGGGCTTGCGGCGGCGCTCCGACTTCTCGAGGCGCGCGATCATCGTCTCGACCCACTCCGCCTCCTCCTTGCGGGACAGGGAGGCGGGGATCAGCACGACCACCCGGTCGCCGTCGCGGTAGGCGGAGACGGTACGGCGGCGCCGCTTGGAGCGCCGTACCTCCACCTCGGGCCGGTCCATGGACAGAAACTAGCCGTTCGCCCAGGCCAGCAGCCGCTCCCGCGGCCACGTGTTGACGATCCGTTCGGCGTCGATCCCGGCCTCCTCGGCGCGCTCGCAGCCGTAGACCTGGAAGTCGAGCTGCCCCGGCGCGTGCGCGTCGCTGTCGATCGAGAAGAGGCAGCCGAGGTCGCGCGCGAGCTCCAGCAGCTTGGTCGGCGGGTCGCGCCGCTCCGGGCGGGCGTTGATCTCCACCGCGACGTCGTGCTCGACGCAGGCCTCGAAGACCGCCTTCGCGTCGAACTGCGAGCTCGGGCGGGTCCCCCGGTTGCCCATCACCATCCGGCCCGTGCAGTGCCCCAGGACGTTGGTCCGCGGGTTGCGGACCGCGCCGATCATCCGCTTCGTCATCGCGGGGGCGTCCATCTTCAGCTTGGAGTGCACGCTGGCGACCCGGACGTCGAGCCGGGCCAGCAGGTCGTCGTCCTGGTCGAGCGAGCCGTCGTCGAGGATGTCGACCTCGATGCCCTTGAGCAGCGTGAAGCCGTCGCCCAGGTGGGCGTTGACCGCCTCCACCACGCCGAGCTGGCGGGTCAGCCGCTCGGGGCTCAGCCCGTGGGCGACGGTCAGCCGGGGCGAGTGGTCGGTCAGCACGAGGTAGTCGTGGCCGAGCTCCATCGCGGTGAAGGCCATCTCCTCGATCGGCGACCCGCCGTCGGACCAGTCGGAGTGCGAGTGCAGGTCGCCGCGCAGCGCCGCCCGCAGGTCGGCTCCCCCGGCGGTCAGCGGCCCGCCGTGGTCGCGCTCCAGGGCCGCGAGCCGCTCGGGCAGCTCGCCCCGGACGGCCTGGGCGATCACCTTCGCCGAGCTCGCACCGACCCCGGGCAGGTCGGTGAGGGTGCCGTCCGCCACCGCGCGCGCCACGTCCTCGGCCGGCAGCGGCAGGATCGTCGCCGCGGCACCCCGGAAGGCCTTGACCTTGTAGGTGTCCTCGCGCGCCCGCTCGAGCAGGAACGCGATCCGGCGCAGCGCTGCGACCGGGCCGCCGTCGTACGCCGCGCCGTCCGACACGCCGACACCTCCGGAAATTGCTGGTGGGTTTCTTTCGTCCACACCCCGTGGACAGCCATTGTCGCTGGTCAGCGACCCGTCACGGGACCGCCCTCGCCGGTCGTCCACAGGCGTCTCCCGCCGACACGCCCCCTCGTCCACCGCTGCGGACGGTCATCCACAGGTTTATCCACAACGTTGTCCACAGGGTGGGGTGGCGCCACGTTGACCCGCGACGGTGCGGCTCCTAGCGTCGGGACCAGACGAGGCCTCCGGGTCGTCGACGGACGCTCGCAAGGGGAAGGCAAGCGTCCGGAAGACGGCTCGGGGGCCTCTTCTCCTCCCCGGGTCAGCTGCCGGTGAAGACCGGCGAGCGCTTCTCCCGGGCCGCCCGGATGCCCTCCTGCAGGTCGGCGGTCGCGAGCGTGATCGGCTGGGCCATCGCCTCCCACTGCAGGCAGGCCTCCACGTCGGCGTGGCCCCCGTCGCGCAGCGCCAGCTTGGTCAGCCTGCTCGCGATCGGCGCGGTGGCGGCGATCCCCTCGGCGGTCGTGAGCACGTCGTCGAGGAACGTCGCGCGCTCGTCGACCCGCGACACCAGCCCGAGGCGCAGCGCCTCGTCGGCGTCGACCACGCGGCCGGTGAGCAGCAGGTCGCGGGCGTGCGCCTCGCCGACCACGTTGGGCAGGAGGTACGTCGCCGCCATGCCCGGGTGCATGCCGAGCTTGACGAACGGCACGCCGAGCTTGGCGCCGGCCGCGGCGTACCGGAGGTCGCAGGCGAGCGCGAGGCAGAGCCCGGCGCCGATCGCGGCGCCGTTGACCGCCGCGATCGTCGGCACCTCGAGCCGGCGGATCGACAGCCAGGCCCGGTAGAACGCGATCATCCGGGTGCGCAGGTGGTCGACCGACGCGTCCGGCTCGCTCGCGATCCAGGACGTGTTGCCGCCCGAGCAGAACGCGGTCCCCTCGCCGGTCACCACGACCACCCGCACCGAGCGGTCCGCGGCCAGCTCGTCGACGGCTGCGACCCACGAGGAGGTCATCTCGTCGGACATCGCGTTGCGCTGGTCGGGGTTGTCGAGGGTGAGCAGCGCGACGCCGTCGCGGGGCCGCTCGAGACGCAGGTGGCTGAGGCTCAGGGAGTCAGAGGGCATGCGCTCACGGTACTCATCCGGCGCCGGGGGCGCCGTGAGCGAAATCGCGCTCCTCCACGGCGCGCCGTGGGCCTCCGGCACGCTCAGCCCCGCGTGTCGTAGGGTCTGAGACGGTCCAGCGGCACCTCGCAGGACTCCGACGGGCTTCCCCTTCCTCCCCGTCGCGACGACCGTGAATGAATACAAGCAAGGAGGCCGTCATGGCGGAGACCTGGAGCGGCGAGTTCTACTGCGTGAAGTGCAAGGAGAAGCGCGAGGCAGAGGGCGAGATTCGCGTCAACGACAAGGGCACGAAGATGGCCAAGGGCGTCTGCCCCGTCTGCGGCACCAACCTCAACCGCATCCTCGGCAAGGCCTGACGCACCAGCGCACAGCGCCCCACGTTCAACGGCGGCGCCGTCCCGGACCTCGGTCCGGGACGGCGCCGTCTGTCGTCTCGGCCGTCAGGTCCGGCGAACTCGCCTGTGGACAACCGACGGAGGCGTCTCCGAACGGGTAGGTGGGCGCCATGAGCCTCCTGCGCACCGGCCTCCACGTCGTACGCCGCGACGACCGTCATCTCCAGATCGGCCTGGACCCGCCGTGGCGGGCCGTGGTCCCCGACGAGCCCGACGTCCAGGCGGTCCTCGACGACCTGGTGGCCGGGCGCGCCCCGTCGCCCGCCACCGCCGCCGGGCACCGGGCGCTGCGCGAGCTGCATCGCGCGGACCTGCTCCGCCCCGAACCCGTGGCGCCGCCCGCTCGGACGGTGAGCATCGCCGGCGACGCACGCCCGGCCGCCGAGGCGGAACGCCTGCTCCGGGCCTCCGGGGTCGTCCCGGACACCGCTGACCGCGCGGACCTCGCTGTCGTGCTCGTCTCGGGTGAGCCCGCGCGCGACCTGGTCGACGACCACCTCCGGACCGGGCGCCCGCACCTGGTCGTCGGCGCCCACGCCCGCGGCTACCGGGTGGGGCCGTTCGTCGAGCCCGGGACCACGGCGTGCCTGCGGTGCGTCGACGCCCACCTCGCCGAGCGCGACCCGCGGCGGGGTGTGGTCGTCGAGCAGCTCGCCGGACGGACGGCGGCTCCCGACGACCTCGCGCTCGAGGCGCTGGCCGTCACCTGGGCCGTCCGGGATGCGCTGCGCTACCTGGCCGGCGCCGAGCCGTCCACCTGGTCGGCGACCGTCGACCTGGACCTCGAGCTCGACCCGGCCCGGCGTACGTGGTCCCGGCACCCGCACTGCGGGTGCGCCTGGGATGCGCTTCTCGCCCCAACTGACCGGGTGGTAAGTGCCGAGTAGGCTGCGCCGCATGACGACCTCCGGACCTCCGCGTCAGCGCGCACCCCGCGTGCCGGCCGAGCAGCGCCGCCAGGAGATCCTGGTGGCCGCCCACGAGGTGTTCGGCGGGCGCGGGTTCCACAAGGCCTCGCTCGGAGAGATCGCGGAGCGGGTGGGGATCACCCACCAGGGGATCCTCCACCACTTCGGCTCCAAGGAGCAGCTCTTCGTCGAGGTGCTCGCCTACCGGGAGCGCCTCGACGTCGAGGGCTTCGAGAACCACGAGCCACCGCGTGGTCCCGGCCTGCTGCGGCACCTCGTGCACACCGCGGTCGTCAACACCGGACGGATCGGGCTCGTGCAGTCCTACGTCGTCATGTCGGCCGAGTCGGTGACCGACGGCCACCCCGCCCAGTCGTCGTTCCGCGACCGGTTCGCCGTCCTCCGCCACCTGATCGCGGCCGCCCTGGCCGAGTGCGTACCCGCCGATCGGCAGCCGGCCGACGGCGAGGTCGCGAGGGCCGCATCCGCGATCATCGCCGTGATGGACGGCCTCCAGGTGCAGTGGCTGCTCGAGCCGGACGCGATCGAGATGCCCGCGACCGTGGCGCTGGTCATCGACTCCATCCTGGAGCGCTGGGGCAGCGACATCCGCTCCGTCGACGAGCTCGGCTGACCGGAGCGCTCGGATCGGATCGACCGGATAACTATTTGGTCTCCACTACTTACTTACCTGTCAGCAAGTGTGCTTAGATCGGCCGCGGCCACCTCCTGTGAGCCCCATCACAACTGTCACAGGCTCGGCCTGCACCCCTCGTGAATCCGCAATCTCGACATCGCGACCGGTCTCGTGGCCGGACGGGAAGGGACAGCCAGATGCGCACAGCTCGTAGGCGCCGCACGGGAGCGCTCGCCGCCCTCGTCTCGGCGGCACTGCTGCTCACCGCCGCGTGCGGCAGCAGCGACTCCGACGGGGACGGCTCCTCCGCCGCCGGCTCCTCGTGCAAGCCCGCCGGCAAGAAGGTGACCCTGACGTTCACGTCCTGGGTCCCGGGCATGCAGGACACGGTCGACCTCTGGAACAAGGACAACCCCGACATCCAGGTCGACTACAAGGAGGTCGTCGGCGGCAACCAGGGCACCTACCAGGCGTACTCGAACCAGATCAAGGCCGGGAAGACGCCCGACATCGGCATGATCGAGTTCGACAACCTGCCGTCGTTCCGCCTCCAGGACGGTCTCCAGAACGTCGGCGCCTGCGAGCCGGTGAAGGAGGCCGAGGGCAAGTACGTCGACTGGGCGATCTCGCAGGTCGGCTTCGGCGAGAAGGATGCGGTCTACGGCATCCCGATGGACATCGGCCCGATGGCGCTCTACTACCGCAAGGACCTCTTCGACCAAGCCGGCATCGCGGTCCCCACCACGTGGGACGAGTACTACGCCGCCGCTCAGAAGATCAAGGCCCAGGGCGCCACCATCGGCGACTTCCCGACCGACCAGCCCGCGTGGTTCACGTCACTCGCGTGGCAGAACGGTGCGAAGTGGTTCGGGGTCGACGACGACACCTGGACCGTCAGCCTCGACGACGACCCGACGAAGCAGGTCGCGGACTACTGGCAGAAGCTGATCGACGAGAAGCTCGTCGACACCATCCCGGGCCTCGGGGACCCGCAGTGGAAGGCCCTCGACTCCGGCAAGGAGTGGTCGATCATCGGGGCCGCCTGGACCACGAAGCTGCTCGAGAGCTCGGCACCCAAGACGGCCGGCAAGTGGGCCGTGGCTCCGATGCCGCAGTGGACCGCCGGCGACAACGCCGCCGGCAACTGGGGCGGCTCGACGGCCGTGGTCTTCAAGAGCTCGAAGTACCCCTACGAGGCCTCGAAGTTCGCGACGTGGGCGTTCAGCAACCTGGACGCGCTGACCCTCAACAACAAGAACGGCGGCCAGTACCCCGCCACCACCGAGGGCCAGGAGGACCTCCCGGCACTGACCGAGGGCCTGTCGTACTACGGCGACCAGAAGGTGTGGGAGGTGTTCGCGCAGGCGTCAGCCGGTGTCGACCCGAGCTTCCAGTGGGGTCCGACGATGACCGACACGTACGCCGCCCTCGCCGACGGCATCGGCAAGGCCGTCAACGGGCAGGGCACGCTCGACGAGGCCCTCACCTCCGCGCAGGACAAGACGGTCGAGACGATGAAGTCGCAGTCGCTCACCGTCGCGGACTGACCCGCGGCACCCACCGACGTGCGGCCGGCCGGCCGTCGACCTCTCCCGGCCGGCCGCACGCACACTGCTCGAGGACCTGGAGGACTTCCACCCGATGACGGCACTGCCCCCGACGACGACGGTCGTCCCCCCAGCCGCACCGTCCGGAGCCCGACGACACCGGCGGGCGGCGATCGGTTTCCTGGCGCCGTTCCTCGCCGCCTTCACGCTCTTCTACCTGGTGCCGATCGGGTACGCCGTCTACCAGTCGTTCTTCAAGGTCGAGCGGCAGGGCACCTTCGGGGTCGCCCACGACGTCTGGGGAGGCTTCAGCCAGTACGGCGAGGTCTTCAGCGACTCGGAGTTCTGGCACAGCCTCACCAACGTCGCGCAGTTCTTCCTGATCTCGGTGCCGCTGCAGCTCGGCCTCGCCTTGGTCTTCGCGCTGCTCCTGGACTCGCCGGTCCTGCGGGCGCACCGGTTCTTCCGGCTGGCGCTCTTCGCGCCGTACGCCGTCCCGGGCGTCATCGCGGCACTGATGTGGGGCTTCCTCTTCTCCCCCGGCACGACCCCGATCCCGTCGATCGCCGACCGCTTCGACCTGCTCGGGCCGGACCTGGTGATGTTCTCGATCGCGAGCGTCGTGAACTGGGTCTACACCGGCTACAACATGCTGATCATCTACTCGGCGCTGAAGGCCATCCCGTCCGAGGTGATCGAGGCGGCGACTGTCGACGGCGCGGGTCAGCTGCGCATCGCGTGGTCGATCAAGATCCCGCACGTCACACCGGCGTTGGTGCTGACCGGCGTCTTCTCGATCATCGGCACCCTGCAGCTCTTCAACGAGCCGCAGATCTTCCGCACGATCTCGAGCGCCGTCAGCAGCACGTACACGCCCAACATGGTCGTCTACTCGACCTCGAGCATCCCCAACTACCACCTGGCCGCGGCGTACTCCGTCGTCCTCGCCCTGATCACCTGCGCCCTGTCGTTCACCTTCCTCAAGGTCACCCAGCGGAGGGCGTTCCAGTGAAGAGCACGAGCACCATCGACCGGACCCGGTTGCGCGATCGCCCGGTGTCCGTGCTGGCCGCCACGCTCTTCATGCTCGCCTGCACGGCGTACTTCCTGCTGCCGCTGTGGTGGATGGTCGTCGCCTCCAGCACCACCCGCGGCGGCCTCACCGACACCAGTCTGTGGTTCCACGGGCAGTTCGAGCTGTGGACCAACATCAAGAACGTCGTCACCTACCAGGACCACATCTACGTCCGCTGGGTGCTGAACAGCATCGTGTACGCGACACTCGGCGCGACGATCGGCACGCTGTTCGCCGCGATGGCGGGCTACGGCCTGGCCAAGTACGTCTTCCCCGGCCGCGAGGTCGTCTTCAACGTCATCCTCGCCGGGGTCCTGGTGCCCGCGACGGCGCTCGCGCTGCCGCTCTTCCTGCTCTTCAGCAAGCTCGACCTGACCGACACCTTCTGGGCGGTGCTGCTGCCCAGCATCGTCTCGCCGTTCGGGGTCTACCTCGCCCGCATCTACGCCGCGGCGTCGGTGCCCGACGAGCTGCTCGAGTCGGCACGCCTGGACGGCGCCGGCGAGTTCCGGGCGTTCTTCACGATCTCGACGCGGCTGATGGCCCCGGCACTGGTGACGATCTTCCTCTTCCAGTTCGTCACGATCTGGAACAACTACCTGCTGCCGCTCGTGATGCTGCAGAACACCAAGCTCTACCCCGTCACCCTCGGGCTCGCGACCTGGAACAGCCAGAAGGCGATCGCCGGCAACCTCCAGCTGTACGTCGTGGTCGGCGCGCTCCTCTCGATCGTGCCGCTGATGATCGCGTTCCTGGCACTGCAGCGCTTCTGGCAGAGCGGCCTCGGTGAGGGCGGCGTGAAGTCGTAGTCGTCCCGTTCCCGCCCCCGTCCCACCCGATCCTCGACACCGGGAGATCCCCCATGTCCTCGTCCCTCTCCGCCCCCGACCTGGCGGCGCTCGTCGCCCGGCTGACCCTCGAGCAGAAGGTGCGGCTGCTGACCGGCGCCGACTTCTGGGCGCTCTACGACGAGCCCACCATCGGGCTGCGCCGGATCGTGACCTCCGACGGGCCGGCAGGCGTCCGCGGTGAGCTGTGGGACGAGCGCGACCCGTCGACCAACATCCCCTCACCCACAGCCATTGCCGCGAGCTGGGACCCGGAGCTGACCGCCACGCTCGGCCGGCTCCTCGCCCACGAGGCGCGTCGCAAGGGCGTCGACGTGGTCCTCGCGCCGACCGTCAACCTGCACCGCTCGCCCTACGGCGGCCGCCACTTCGAGTGCTTCAGCGAGGATCCGGTGCTCACCGGGTCGATCGGCGCCGCCCTGGTCGAGGGGCTGCAGTCCCAGGGCGTCGCCGCGACCGTCAAGCACTTCGTCGCCAACGACTCCGAGACCGACCGGCTGACGGTCGACGCCCGGGTCGACGAGCGCCCGCTGCGCGAGCTCTACCTGGCACCGTTCGAGACGATCGTGCGCGACGCCGGCGCCTGGTCGGTGATGGCGGCGTACAACACGGTCAACGGCCACTCGATGACCGAGAGCCCGATGCTGCGCGACGTCCTGCACGAGGAGTGGGGTTTCGACGGTGTCACCATGACGGACTGGTACGCCGGCCGCACGACCGAGCCGGCCGCGCGTGGCGGGCTGGACCTGGTCATGCCCGGACCGACCGGCCCGTGGCGCGAGGCCCTGGTGACCGCCGTGCGCGAGGGCCGGGTGGACGAGGACGCCGTCGACGCGAAGGTGCTGCGCCTGCTCCGGCTGGCCGCCCGCGTCGGCGCGCTCGCCGACGGCCCGGAACCTGCGCCGGTGACGCCGTGGACCGACGACGAGAGCGACGCGCTGGTGCAGCGCGCGGCTGCCGCCGGGTTCGTGCTGGTCCGCAACGCACCGGTCGGCGACGCTCCGGTGCTGCCCGCCGACCCCACGCGCCTGCGCCGGGTGGCGGTGATCGGGCCCAACGCCCGCGAGGCCCGGTTCCTGGGTGGTGGCAGCGCGCTGGTCTTTCCCCCAGCGACGGTCTCGCCGCTCGCGGGGCTGATCGCGGCGCTCGGGCCGGACGTCGAGGTGACCTACTGCCTGGGTGCCCGCGGCCACGAGCGAGTCTCGGCCGCTGATGCCGACCTGCTCACCACCCCCGACGGCGAGCGCGGGATCCGCGTCGAGTTCCGGGGGGCGGGCGGTGAGGTGCTCGGCGTCGACCGTCGCCTCGGCTCGGCCTTCAACTGGAACAACGCCTTCGAGGGCGTCGACCCGGCCTTGATCACCGAGATCGCGCTGGACACCGTGGTCACAGCCGACCAGACCGGCGAGTACCGGATCGGCGCCTCCGGGGTCGGGCGCTACCGGCTCCGGCTCGACGACCGGCCCGCGTTCGACGAGCTGCTCGAGCTGGCCCCGGGCGCCGACCCGGTGGAGGGCCTGATGCGTCCGCCCCAGGAGTGGGCGACCGTGCCCCTGACTGCCGGTCAGGCGATCCGGGTCTCGCTCGTGCACGTGGTCAAGGACCACACCGCCGACGAGGACCTGCTCGTCTCGATGCAGCTCGCCGTCGACTGCACGGTCGAGGACGACGACGCCTCGCTCGCTCACGCGGTCACCGACGCGGCCGCCGCCGATCTCGCGGTGGTCGTGGTCGGCACCAGCGAGGAGGTCGAGAGCGAGGGCTTCGACCGCACCAGCCTGGCGCTCCCGGGGCGCCAGGACGAGCTGGTGCACCGGGTCGCTGCGGTCCGCCCCGAGACCGTGGTCGTCGTCAACGCCGGCGCCCCGGTGCTGATGCCGTGGCGGGACGAGGTCGCCGCGACCCTGCTGGCGTGGTTCCCGGGCCAGGAGTTCGGCGGGGCCCTGGCCGACGTGCTCCTCGGTCAGGTCGAGCCAGGCGGCCGCCTCCCCACGACGTGGCCGGCCGCGGAGGACTCGGTCCTCCCGTCGACCACGCCTGTGAACGGGCGCCTCGACTACACCGAGGGTCTCCACCTCGGCTACCGGAGGTTCCTGCGCGACGGCGTCGAGCCGGCGTACTGGTTCGGTCACGGCCTGGGCTACACGACCTGGTCGTACGACGAGGTCGCGGTCGCCGGGGAAGAGGTCTCGGTGACGGTGACCAACACCGGCCCGCGCGCCGGACGCGAGCTGGTCCAGGTCTACCTCGCCCGCCCGGACAGCACGGTCGAGCGGCCGGTCCGGTGGCTGGCCGCGCACACCTGGGTCGAGGCCGAGCCCGGGACGAGCGCCACCGCGCGGGTCGTCGTACCGCAACGGGCCTTCGAGCACTGGGACGGCGGGTGGAACCGTGAGGCCGGGGCGTTCATCGTGGAGATCGGTCGCTCGGCTGCTGACATCGTGCTCCGCACGGAGATCGGCTGAGGCTCACCACCACTCGCTGTCGAGCTTGCCCTCCATGGCGCGCAGGTGGGCGCGGGAGCACTCGTCGCAGTAGTAGCGGGTGCGGCCGCGCTCGACCGCGGTCGTCCAGGTGAGCGTCTTCGCCTCGTCGCTCTCGACGCGTCCACAGAAGTCGCAGGTGGTCACGGGATCCAACGTACGCCTCCGGAGACGCCGAGAGCCGGCCCCGACGTCGTACGTCGAGACCGGCTCCCGGTCATCGGTCACCCGCGATCAGGGTGAGGTGGTGTCCTCTGGATCAGAGCGCGCGGGCGAGGGCCAGACGCGCCTGCTGTGCCGCCTGCTCGGCCTTGCGGCTGAGTCGACGAGCACGGGCCAGCTGGTAGCCCAGCTGGAGCTGGTGCGCCTCTCCCAGGCGCTCGGACATTTGCGCTCGGGCCAGATTTTCGTGGAGAAGATTCATCTCGGTGAGTCCGTTCGGGTTCGTGTTCGCGGTGGTGGTCATGGGAGTCATGTCGACTTTCTGGATCTGCGGCGTGCTCAGAGGGTGCGAGCGATGGCGAGTCGAGCCTGCTGAGCGACCTGCTCGGCCCGGCGGCCGGTGCTGATCACGCGGGCCAGACGGCGGCCCTGTCGGCAGTGCTGCGCCTCGTCGAGTCGCGTGCTCACCTGAGCGCGGACCAGGTCCGGGGTGCTGATGTTCATGTCGGTGTCCTTTGACGTCGTTGTCGGAAGGGGGTGCTGCGGTCACTTCTCGGGGACGCTGCCTCGGCTCAGGCGGCGACTTCGTTCTTGCGGGGGCGGCCGCGTGGACGCTTGCGCGGGATCACGACGCCCTGGAGGAAGAGCTGGCCTCCCCAGACGCCCCAGGGTTCGCGGCGTTCGAGGGCGCCGTCCAGGCACATCGACCGGACCGGGCAGTCCAGGCAGAGCTCCTTGGCGAACTCCACGTCGGTGGGCGACTCGGCGAACCAGAGCTCCGGGTTGTTGATCCGGCACGGGAGCAGCTCTTCGTCGACCCTGTTGGCCTCGTCGTGGAGCTGGCCCAGGGTGATCTCCTGGGGCAGGACCTCGGCAGTCCCATCGGTGCGGACGAGTTCACTGATGGTCATGTTGTCACCTCCTTCTTCTGACCTGATCGCTGTGGGTGTGCGGTGCTCGTGGTCTTCGGAAAAACAGAAAGGCCGCGAATCCCGGTGGGGGATTCGCGGCCTGGA
Organism: Nocardioides conyzicola; assembly: GCF_039543825.1. Lineage (NCBI taxonomy): Bacteria > Bacillati > Actinomycetota > Actinomycetes > Propionibacteriales > Nocardioidaceae > Nocardioides > Nocardioides conyzicola. The sequence continues at coordinate 472,790 of NZ_BAABKM010000001.1, forward strand.
GGTTGCCGAGGCTGTTGGGTGTCAACAGGTCGGTGGTCTCCAGACAGAGTTCCCCGGGAGGTAGGACTGGGTCAGGACCCGGTCCGCCTTGGCGGCTCCCTTGATGCCGGCGATGTCCGCCACTCGCTCACGCGAGACGGCGGTCGTCGTGCCATCGGTCATGCCAGCGCCGAAGGCGTGGCCGGACATGGGCATGCCAAAGCCGGACGGGATCTGAGCCGTCATCCAGAGCTTGTTGCTGTTCATCGAGGCCACCTCCTTCAGTGCTTTCGTGCGCCGGCCGTGCCAGGACCGTGGTGCGCGGGTTGGTAAGTGAGAGAAAACTATCGGCTCATACAGGTAAGGGGCAAATGATTTACTGCCCATTTCTCAAAAAGTTTCTGCCATCTCCTCGGACCGGGGTCAGCCGACCAGGGCGAGGACGTCCTCGCCGTACTTCTCGACCTTGGACCGGCCGATCCCGTTGATCTTCAGCAGGGCGTCGGGGGTCTGCGGCTTGTGCTCCGCGATGAGCTGCAGGGTTGCGTCGGTGAAGACCACGAACGCCGGCTTGCCCTCCTCGTCGGCGCGCTCCTTGCGCCAGGTGCGCAGCTGCTCGAAGAGCGCCTCGTCGTACGACGCCGGGCAGTCCGCGCAGCGTCCGAGCTTCTTCTCGGCGCCGGTGGACAGTGGGCGGCCGCACTCGCGGCAGCTGGCGACCTTGCGGCTGCGCGGCTGGTCCGCGGTGGCCCTGACCGCGTCGGGCAGCAGCGGGTCCAGGAAGCGCGAGGGCTTGCGCGAGCCGCGCCCGCCCGGGTTGCGCGCGAGCGACCACGAGAGCGAGAGATCGACGCGGGCGCGGGTCATGCCGACGTAGAGCAGCCGGCGCTCCTCCTCGATCGCCGCCGGGGTCTCGGCGTACGTGATCGGGAGGGTGCCGTCCTGGAGGCCGCACAGGAAGACCGAGTCCCACTCCAGGCCCTTGGCCGCGTGGAAGGTGGCGAGGGTGACCCCGTCGGCGACCGGTGCGTGCTGCTCAGAGGCTCGGCGGTCGAGGTCGTCGACGAACGCGTTGAGGTCGGCGCCGGGCGTGGAGGCAAACTCCGTCGCCTGGTGCACCAGCGCCTGCCAGGACTCCCACCGGTCGCGGGTCTGGCCGCGACCGGTCGGCGGCTCGGGGGTCCACCCCATCCCGCCGAGGATCCCGGTCACCGACGCGACGACGCCGTCCTCGGCGCCCTCCCCGGAGCGGGCGGCGCCGCGGAGCCGGGTGACCGCCTCGCGCACCTCCGGCCGGTCGAAGAAGCGGGCGGCGCCGCGGACGACGTACGGGACGCCGCGGGCGGAGAGCGCCTCCTCGAAGGACTCCGACTGGGCGTTGATCCGGAACAGGACGGCGACCTCGGCGAGCGAGCGGCCGCCGTCGCGGAGCCGGGCGATCTGGGCCGCGACCGCGTCGGCCTCCGCCACCTCGTCCGGCCGCGCGGTGTAGGTGACCGACGGACCCGACGGGCGCTGCGCACGCAGGTCGACGCCGCGGCTGTCCGACCCGGCCAGGAGCGTGTTGGCCGCGTCGACCACCTCGGGCGTCGAGCGGTAGTTGCGGACCAGCTCGATCGAGGCGGCGCCGGGGAACTCGGTGCGGAAGTCGCGCAGGTAGCGGGCGTCGGCGCCGGCGAAGGAGTAGATCGTCTGGGCCGGGTCGCCGACGACGCACAGCTCGTCGCGGCCGCCGAGCCACAGCTTGAGCAGCGCCCACTGGAGCGGCGAGACGTCCTGGAACTCGTCGACGACGAACCACTTGTACTGGCGGCGTACCTGGGCGGCGACCCGCTCGTCCTCGTCGAGGAGCCCGGCGGTGAGCAGGAGGACGTCCTCCATGTCCATCCGGCCCTGGCCGCGCTTGACGTCCTCGTACGCCGCGAACACCCGCGCCACGGTGTCGTGGTCCTGGCCGGAGACCGACCGGCCGCGGGCGCGGGCGACCTTGGCGTAGTCGTCGGGGCGGACGTTGCTGACCTTGGACCACTCGATCTCGGAGGCGAGGTCGCGGAGCAGTGCCTGGTCGGCGTTGAGCCGCTGGCGGCGGGCAGCGGACGCGAGCAGGCCGATCTTGGACTCGATCAGGGTGGGCAGCTCGGTGCCCTGGACGCGCGGCCAGAAGTAGCGGAGCTGGCGCAGCGCGGCGGAGTGGAACGTCCGCGCCTGGACCGAGCCCGCCCCCAGCTCACGCAGGCGTCCCCGCATCTCGCCGGCCGCCCGGGTGGTGAAGGTGACCGCCAGCACCTCGGTGGGTGCGTAGACGCCGGTGGCGACACCGTGGGCGATCCGGTGGGTGATCGCGCGGGTCTTGCCGGTCCCGGCGCCCGCGAGGACCCGGACCGGGCCGCGGAGCGCCTCGGCGACCTGGCGCTGCTCGGGATCGAGGGCGGAGAGCAGGTCGGGGGCGGGCATCCGGGGAACAACTCCTGCGTCACGATGGTTGGATCAGGCGGACGAACCACACCCTAGACGTCGGAGGCGACAGTCCCAGATGAGCAGCTCCTTCACCATGTACACCACCCCCTGGTGCGGCTACTGCCACCGGCTGAAGAGCCAGCTCGACCGTGAGGGCATCCCCTTCGACATCGTCGACATCGAGCAGGACCCGAGCGCAACGCAGATCGTCGAGTCGGCCAACAACGGCAACCAGACGGTCCCCACGCTGGTCTACTCCGACGGCACCGCCCAGACGAACCCGTCGCTGGTCCAGGTCAAGGCGAAGCTCGCGGAGCTGGCGAGCGCGTGAGCTGACGCGGGTTTCACCGGCTGACCGCCGAAACCCGCAGCGCTGCTACCAGGCGCCGGGGAGCGGGCCGCCGTACCAGTGCTCGACGAGTGAGCGGCTGATCGAGACGCCGCCGGGGAGCACCAGCGTGCCCGCCTCGGCGAGCGTCTTCATCTCGGTGCGGGTGAACCAGCGGGCTTCCTCGATCTCGTGCTCGTCGACCGTGATGTCGGTCGACACGGCCCGGCCGATCATGCCGAGCATCAGGCTCGCGGGCAGCGGCCAGGGCTGGTTGCCGAAGTACTCCACCTCGCCGACCTCGACGCCGACCTCCTCGGCCACCTCACGGCGTACGGCGTCCTCGAGCGTCTCGCCGGGCTCGCAGAAGCCGGCGAGCGTCGAGAAGCGGCCCTCAGGCCAGACCGCCTGGCGGCCGAGGAGGCAGCGCTCGTCCTCGGAGCCGGGCTCGCCGTGGGTGACGACCATGATCACGGCCGGGTCGGTACGCGGGAACTGGGTGTGCCCGTTGGCGCAGGTCAGCTCGTGGCCCGACTTCGCCGGGGCGAGCGGCTCGCCGCAGCGCGGGCAGTAGCGGGTGACGAAGAGCCACTCGGCCAGGCCGAGCGCGTGGAAGACCAGCGGCGCGCCGGCCATCGCGTCGTCGGCCAGAGAGGGCAGCAGCCCGCGCAGCGGGGTCCACTCCCCCTGGGCGGCCTTCGAGATCCCGGCGTCCACGATGACGGCGAACCAGGCCCGCCCGTCGTGCTCGCCGAGCAGCACCCGCAGCCCGTCCGGCGCCTCGGCCGGCGCGACCCAGTCGATGGCCCCGTCGACGGGCTTGATCCGGGTCCCGGAGACCACGAGGACGCGGGTCTCGGGGTCGGCCCAGCGGTCCTGCAGCCAGGCGTCGTCCGCGCGGTGCACGGCCGTCCGGTCGTGCGGGTTGGCCGACAGCTGCTCGTGCGGGTACGTCACGATCCCAACGCTAGTCTCCTCCCAGTGAGCACCCACATCGGAGCCCAGGCCGGCGACATCGCACCCCTCGTCCTCATGCCCGGCGACCCCTTGCGCGCGAAGTGGATCGCGGAGACGTTCCTCGAGGACGCCCGCTGCTACACCGAGGTCCGCGGGATGTACGGCTTCACCGGCACGTGGCAGGGCCAGCGCGTGTCGGTCCAGGGCTCCGGCATGGGCCAGCCGTCGCTCGCGATCTACGCCCACGAGCTGATGGCGGAGTACGACGTGCAGTCGATCATCCGAGTCGGCTCCTGCGGCGCGATGACCGAGCGGGTCGCCGTACGCGACATCGTGATCGCGTCGGGCGCCTGCACCGACTCGTCGATGAACCGGATCCGCTTCGAGGGCCTCGACTACGCGCCGGTCGCCGACTTCGGGCTGCTGCGGGCGGCGTACGACGCCGCGACCGCACAGGACCTCGACGAGGCCGTGCACGTCGGGCTGATCTACAGCAGCGACTCGTTCTACCCAGCGCGACCCGAGCTGTCCGCGCGGATGGTGGAGTACGGCGTGCTCGCGGTCGAGATGGAGGCCAGCGCGCTCTACACCCTGGCCGCCCGGCACGGCCGCCGCGCGCTGGCGATCTGCACGGTGTCCGACCACCTCGTCACCGGCGAGGAGACGACCTCGCAGGAGCGCGAGCAGACCTTCGGCGCGATGATCGAGATCGCGCTGACGGCGGGGCTGGCTCAGGCCTGAGTCCGGTCCTCCTCGGCGAGGCGCTCGGCCTCGGCGACCGTGTGCTGCACGGCCGCGTCCAGGCCCTGCCGGGCGCGCTCGAGCTCGGCGTACTGCCGGGCGCGGACCTCGTCGTTGAGCCACGTGGCGAAGGCCCGGGTGTCGACGGCGAGGTTCGGCGGCAGCTGCAGGATGCCGAAGCGGCGGCGGCGGGGTCTCCGGGCGAGCAGGCGCATGAACGGGGAGCGCGACCGGACCCAGGCGTCGTAGGAGTCGGGGCTCATCGTGAGCGCGACCCACCGGTTGTACTTCAGCGTGTAGGCGGTCGCGCCGTACAGGTCGGCCCAGGCGATGCGCATGAAGCCGTGCCGCACCGTCAGACCCTCCGCGTCGACGAGCACCTGCGGCGAGCGCCACGAGCCGACGCGCAGGACCTGCTGGACGGTCAGGACCAGCATCGGCACCGCGACGAGCGCGAGGAGCGCACCGCAGACGATGCCGGAGACCCCGCCGCTCACCAGCAACCCGGCGGCCAGGGCGGTCATGGCGACCCCGACGACCAGGTAGACGACGCTGCGGCCGCGGCTGACGTCGACGCAGACCCGACCCGAGCTGCGCAGCTCGACGTTCCACGCCACCGCCTGCGGATCCGTCGACACCATGACGGGGTTGTTCCGCCGGCAGCGGTCCCGGAAACACCCGGGCGGCTGCCGGTGTTCACCCCTCGTGGAGACGTACGACGCGGTGGTGATCGGGGCCGGGCAGGCCGGGCTGTCGGCGTCGTACCACCTCCAGCGCCGCGGGATCCCGCACGTCGTGCTCGACGCCGACGAGTCGCCGGGGGGCGCGTGGCGGCACCGGTGGGACTCCCTGACCATGGACGACGTGCACGGCATCGCGGCACTGCCGGACGCCGACGCCCCCGGCACACCGGACGGCCGGGCCAACCAGGTCGTGCCGGCGTACTTCTCCGACTACGAGCGCGCCCACGACCTGCCGGTGCTGCGGCCGGTCCGCGTCGACCGGGTGGAGGAGCGGGGCGACCTGTTGGTCGTGCACGCGGGCGACCGCAGCTGGACCACGCGCACCCTCGTCAACGCGACCGGGACCTGGACCCAGCCGCACCTGCCGTACTACCCCGGAGCCGCGGACTTCCGCGGCGAGCAGCTGCACACGGTCTCCTACCCGGGTCCCGAGCACTTCGCCGGCAAGCGGGTCGTGGTCGTCGGCGGCGGCGCCTCCGCGGTCCAGCTGCTCGGCGAGATCGCGCCGGTCGCGGCCGACACCCTGTGGGTCACCCGGCGCGAGCCGGTCTGGCGCACCGACGACTTCAACCCCGACGCCGGCCGTGCGGCCGTGGCGCTGGTCGAGGAGCGGGTACGCCGCGGCCTGCCACCCGCCAGCGTGGTCAGCGTGACCGGGCTGGCGTTGCGCGAGCAGGAACGCGCGGCTTCGCTGCTCGGCGCCTACGAGCGGCACCCGATGTTCAGCCGGATCGAGCCCGACGGCGTACGACTCCCCGACGGCGAGGTGTGGCCCGCCGACGTGATCCTCTGGGCCACCGGCTTCCGGCCCGCGGTCAACCACCTCGCTCCCCTGCACCTCCGCTCCGAGCACGGCGGCATCCAGCTCGACGGCACCACGGCGGTGGCCGACCCGCGGGTGCAGCTGGTCGGCTACGGCCCGTCGGCCAGCACCATCGGCGCCAACCGCGCCGGGCGGGTGGCCGCCCGTGGGGTCGCCGCCTGGTTGGCCCGGCGCGACACGGAGGATGTCGCCTAGGGTTCGGCGCGTGACGACTCCCGCCAACGAGGGCCAGGACGAGGCGGCGATCGCGGTCGCGCTCGGCCGGTCGATCGCCGCGGCCCGTGCCGCCCGCCAGCTCTCGATGCGCGCGGTCGCCACGCAGGCCGGCATCAGCCAGCCCTTCCTGAGCCAGATCGAGAACGGCCGCACGATGCCGTCGCTGCTCACCCTCTACCGGATCGCGACCGCGCTCGGCCTGTCACCGGCCGAGCTGATGCCGGCCGAGCCCGAGTCCGAGCCGGTCCACCTCGTACGCCGCGGCGAGGGCCCGGTCGTCCGGGTCTCCGAGGCACCCAACGCCGGGTCGGGGCGCCTCGTCACGGCGGCCGGCGCACGGACGGTGATCAGCGAGTACCGCGTCACCCCCGACCAGGACCTCGGCGACTGGTTCCGCTCCGACGGCGAGCTGGTCGTGTACGTCGCGGACGGACGGATCGCGGTCACCATCGACGGCCGCGGCGAGTGGGAGCTCGACGCCGGCGACACGATCACCTACTCCGGCGACCAGCCGAACGTGTGGAGGGTGCTCGGCCCGGGCCCGGCGACGATCCTGCTGGTCTACTCACCGGACCTGTAACAGCGTCGTCATCTGATTGTTGCCAGCAATCAGATGATTGCTCATTACTATCGGCGCATGGCCGCACCCTTCGTCGTACCGACCGTCGACCTCAGCCCGTACGTCCAGGACCACGGGCCCGCCGAGCGGGCCGTGGTCGCGGCCGACCTGGCCCGCGCCTGCCGCGAGGTCGGCTTCATCCAGGTCGTCGGGCACGGCGTCCCGACCGCGGTGACCGACGGGCTGGCCGCGGCGATGGACGACTTCTTCGCGCAGGACCTGGCGGCCAAGAAGCGGTGGGTGCGCCCCGCCGCCGAGAACCGAGGCTACAGCCCACCGAAGAGCGAGTCCCTCAGCTACACGCTCGGCGTCGACCCGGTCACCCGGATGAACGACTTCTTCGAGGCCTACAACGTCGGGGCGTCGGACGATGACTACCCCGGCTTCACCGCGACCAGCGACGACTACGCCGCCAACACCTGGCCGGACACCGCCGACTTCGAGCCGCGGGTCACGGCGTACTTCGCCGAGGCGCGGCGGGTCGCGCACGTGCTGCAGGACGCGTTCGCTGACGCGCTCGGCACCGACCGGGAGCGCTTCGCGGCCGTCTCCGACCACGCCATCAACGTGCTGCGGATGAACAACTACGCGCTCCCGCCCGGCGAGATCGACCTCGGCGCCGACCTGACCGGGATGGGCGAGCACACCGACTTCGGCTTCGTCACCGTGCTCTGGGCCGACCAGGTCGCGGGCCTCCAGGTGCTCGGCCAGGACGGGACCTGGCACGACGTGATGCCGGCCGACGGCGCCCTGCTCGTCAACCTCGGCGACATCGCCGCCCGGGTCACCAACGACGAGTGGATGTCCACCCTGCACCGCGTGAAGCCGCCGGTCGTCGACGGCACCATCAGGCGCCGGCGGTCGGCCGCGTTCTTCCACGACTGGAACGCCGACGCGCTGATCGAGACCCTGCCCGCCGCGCTCGAGCGCGGCGAGGCGTTCTACGAGCCGGTCACGGTCTCCGAGCACGTCGCCGCCAAGCTGCGCGGCTCGCGGGCCGGCGTCAAGAACCCGAGTGCCGCGCGCGAGCAGGCCCGCGTCGAGGCGGTGCTCGGATGACCGACTGGTCCGCCGTCCCCAAGGCCGAGATCCACCTGCACCTCGAGGGCGCGCTGGAGTCGGAGCTGCTCGTCGAGCTCGCCCAGCGCAACGGCGTGCCTCTCCCGAGCTACGACCCGGCCGTGCTCGACGCGCGCTACCGCTTCGGCGACCTGCAGGACTTCCTCGACGTCTACTTCGTCAACCTCGCGGTGATGCGCACCGAGCAGGACTTCCACGACCTTGCCGCGCTCTACCTGCGCCGCGCCCGCGAGGCGGGGGTCGTGCGCGCCGAGTCGTTCTTCAACCCGATGGTGCACGTGCGGGCCGGCGTACCGCTCGAGGCCGTCATGCACGGGTACGCCGGCGCGTTCGCCGACGCCCGGCGCGACGGCCTGTCCTGCGCGCTCGTGCTCGACTTCACCCGCGACCTGGGCGCCGAGGCCGCCGACGAGATGCTCACGGCGGTCGCGCCGTACCGCGACCTGATCATCGGCGTCGGGCTGGACTCGACCGAGATCGGCTATCCGCCGTCCCTCTTCCGCGACGTCTTCGCGCGGGCGGCGGCCAACGGCCTGCACCGGACCTGCCACGCCGGTGAGGAGGGCGACGCGGAGTACGTGCGGCAGGCGCTGGACGACCTCGGCGTCGAGCGGGTCGACCACGGGCTGCGGGCGATGGAGGACCCGGAGCTGGTCCGGCGCCTCGCGGACGAGCAGATCGCGGTCAACGTGTGCCCGCTGTCCAACGTCGCCCTGCGCGCCGTCGACCGGATGGAGGTGCATCCGGTGTTCGCGATGCTCGAGGCCGGCATCCGCGTCACGGTCTCGAGCGACGACCCGGCGTACTTCGGCGGCCAGGTCGACGCCAACTTCGCCGCCCTCGAGCAGGTCGGCGCCACGGAGGAGCAGCTCGCCGCAATCGTGGCCAACTCCTTCGCCGCCGCCTGGGTCGACGATGCCGAGCGCGCCGAGCTCGAGGTCAGGTCCGCGGCACCCGCCGGATGACGCCCTCCGGGTTGGGGACGCCGGTGAGGTCGGCGAGCGTCTCCGAGTCGGCGGCGGCGACCACGGCGGCGGCGCGGTCGAGCGCCTCGGTGAGCTCGTCGGCGAGCGCCCGGGTGGCGGTGCGGTTGAAGGGGTACGACGGCGGCGGGTCCGGCTCGATGCCGAGCGCCGCCCGGCCCCGCGCGTACGAGCCCAGGAACGCCGGCATGCAGGCGAGCAGCGCGCGGTAGCGCACCCACCGGTGGTTGTCCCAGCCGGTCGCGTGCGGCGGCTGGTAGTGGTCGGTGCCGAACTGCTCGACCATTGCGTCGGCGGCGGCTCGCCCCCGGGCGCCGAGGTCGTCGATGACGCCCTGCTCCATGTCGAGGTTGAGGCCACCCTCGCGGTCGGTCTGGAAGACCTTGACGATCCGGTCGCGGTAGCCGGGGAACTGCAGGTGCGAGGAGTCGCTCCAGTTGCGAGCCGTGTCGAAGGCCAGGCCGGCGAAGCCGGTCAGCGCACCGAGCCCCGAGGCCGGGAGACCGGAGTACGTCGCCGGGATGACGTCGTTGGTGCGCGCGTACTCGACGTTGTGGCGCTGGTCGGCGTCCGGCGCGCGGCCGTCGGGGAACGAGCCCAGGTTGATCGCGAACGTCGGCCGCGTCGGCAGCGCACCGTCGAAGAAGTGCACGGGGAAGTTGCTGCACAGCCCGCCGTCGGAGAACCACAGCTCCCGAAACGTCGCCGAGCCGTCGGGCGGCGTCGTGTCCGCCCGCAGCGCGTCCCGCACCGCAGCCATCGCCGTCCGCGTGTCCTCCGCAGCGAAGTCGACGTCCCACATCGGGACGGCCGAGATGAGGACCGGGAAGCTCAGCGAGAGCCGGGTGGCGACGATGACCGGCAGCGACCGCGCGGGCGGCAGCCTGCGCAGGCCGCGCCGGGACGCGACGAGGTCGAGCCACCCGGTCTCGCTGGTCACCGCGTCGAGGTCGGCGGGCACCGGGTCGCTCCCGGCCCGCAGCGCCGCCATCACGGGCGGCGGGAAGAGCGTCGCCCAGACCTCCTCGTCGTAGAAGAAGGTCCGCGCGTCCATCGGCAGCTCGTACGGGCGGCCGAAGCTCAGGCACGTCGTGATCATCCGGAGGTCGATGTCCGGGTCTGCCGTGATCGGCGTGCCGAACCCGGCGACCGGCCGGGCCGCCTCGCCGGTCCACAGGTCACCGAAGAGCAGCGGGCGCTGCTCGCCCGTGAGCCCCGCCGCTTCGTCGATCGCGTCGCCGAGCCACTCGGTGAAGCCGGGCCTGCCGTCGGCGCCGAGGCCGCGGCAGATCCCGAAGAGGTTGGCCGGCAGGTCGACCGTGGCGATCCGGTAGAGGCGGAGGCCGACCGCGAGCGCCCAGCCGATCGGGATCAGCACGACCCCGACGGCCGCGAGGACGACGCCGGCGACGCCACCGGACAGGACTCCGATCACGAGAGCCGCGATCCCCGGCAGCACCCCCAGCACGGAGGCCACGGGGAACGCCGCGACGGCGGCCAGGAGCACCCCGCCCGTGCCCGAGCGCAGGGAGGCGAAGAGCAGTCGCAGCAGCCCCGCCGTACGCCGCTGCGGGTGGAACAGCTCGCCGAGCGCGCCTTCGCCCAGCGAGTCCGGCAGCTCGGCCAAGCGGGCGAAGCCGCCGGTCTCGCGGCCGAACTCCGCCGCCGCCCCGACGGCCGCGCCGATCGCGCCCGCCGAGGTGCCCCCCAGCCCGCGGAAGCGGTAGCTCTCCGCCAGCCGCACCAGCGCCGCGGGATAGATCACCCCCGACGTGATGCCGCCCTTCATCACCAGGTCGCACTGCTGCAGGTCGCGCTGCTCCACGTTGCCTCCGAGATCGTGATGCTCGGCCCCAGTCTGGCGCAGGCAGGCGTCGTTCAGGATGACCCAGATGGGGCACCCAGCAGGGCCTCGAGCTCGGCCCTCCCCGGCAGTCCTTCGGGCTCGACGAGGTCGCCGGTGCGGACGTAGTAGAACGCGGCGCGCACCCGCTCGAGGGGTACGTCGTGCAGCTCCGCCCAGGCCAGGCGGTAGATCCCCAGCTGGAGCGGGTCGGCGCTCGCCGACCGGTTGGTCTTCCAGTCGACGAGCAGGTAGCCACCGTCGCCCATCGTCTCGTCCGCGTAGACCGCGTCGATCCGGCCGCGGACCACCTGGCCGTCGAGGACGAGCGCGAACGGCGCCTCGACCTGGTGCGGGACGCGGGTCGCGAACGGGCCGGCCTCGAACGTGGCGATCAGGTCCTTGAGGTCGGCGTCGTCGTCGATGCCGGCATCGCCCCGCCCGGGCAGGTCGCCGTAGTCGAAGAGGTCCTGCTGGCCGAACCGCGCCTCGACCCACGCGTGGAAGCGGGTGCCGAACCGCGCCGCGGACGACGGCGCTCGCGGCATCGGCCGGGCCAGGTCGCGGGCGAACGTCTCGGGGTCCTCGTGCAGCCGACCGAGGGCCGTCGCGGACAGGCTGCTGGGCAGAGGTACGGCGATGTCCGAGCTGCGGTCGCGGCGCGCCTCGGCCAGCAGCCGGTCGAGCTCCGCGTCCCACTCGGCGACCCGGGCCGCCTCGATCATGTCCAGGCCGTGGTCGGCCGAGGCGGGGTCGACGTCGCGGACCCGCTGCGCGGCCGCGATCCGCAGTGCCGCCTCCCGTCCGGTGCCGGTCGGCGGCCACGGGCGGGACGGGTCGACGGCGTCGTACGGGTTGGGGTCGCCCTTGACCGGCTTGTCGAGCCAGCCGTCGTCGGGCTCGCCCCACGCGCGGAGCTGGTCGCGGACCGTCGCCTGGTAGGACGACGGCCCGAACGGCGTCGCGCGGGTGCTCCAGAGGTAGGACGTGACGGAGAGGTGGTGCGCCGCCCGGGTGAACGCGACGTACCCGAGCCGCAGCTCCTCCTCGGCGTCGTGGTCGCGGGTGTCCTGCCGGTAGGCGTCCAGCGCGGCCTTGTCCCAGCCCTGCAGCTGCGGCAGGTCGTGGGCGTCGCCGCGCAGCGGTGCCGGCAGGATCGACGGCGACGAGGTCCACAGCGTGCGCGACCGGTTGGACGGGAAGCGGGTCTCGCAGACCCCGACCAGGAAGACCGAGTCCCACTCCAGGCCCTTGGACCGGTGCACGGTCAGCAGCTTGACCGAGTCGGCCTCGGTCGGGGTGGCGACGTCGAGGCCGTTGCCCTGGTCGTCCTCCGCGGTCAGGTAGGCCAGCAGCGCGGGCAGCGTGACGTCACCGTCGACGGCCTGGAACTCCGCCACCGCCTTCACGAACAGGTCGAGGTTGTCGCGGCGGGCGGTCGCGGCCGGGCTGACCGCCGACGCGAGCTCGACGTCGGTGCCACTGGTGTCGATGATCCGGCGGACGATGTCGAGCAGGGGCTCCCCGACGTACGTCCGGAGCATGCGCAGCTCGCCGGAGAGCAGGGCGAAGCGCTCCAGGGCCTCGGCGGAGTAGGGCGCCTCCCCCGGGTCGCGGAGCGCGTCGTCGAGCGACGGGATCTCCGCGGGGTCGATGCCGTCGGCGATCTCGAGCAGGTGGTCGGTGATCGACGCCGACTCGCCGCCGCGCCCCTGCCGGCCGGCGATCTCGAGGGCGCGCCGACTCAGCAGCCGGAGGTCACGGGGCCCGATCGCCCAGCGCGGGCCGGTCAGCAGCGTCAGCAGCGAGGCGTTGGCGGTGACGTCGTGGAGCAGGTGCAGGGTCGCCACGACCTCGGCGACCTCCGGCAGCCGGAGCAGCCCGGAGAGGCCGACGATCTCGACGGGGACGCCGGCGCCGGTGAGCGCGTCGAAGACGTCCTCGGCGTGCGCGTTGTCGCGGGTGAGCACCCCGATCGCGGCCCACGACTCGTGGTGCGCCTCCTGGACCGCCGTCACGAGGTGGTCGAGCTCGTCGGCGTGGGTCTCGAAGACCCGCATCGCGACCGAGCCGACCTCGGCGCCGGGCTTGGCGACCAGGGGCTCGACCTGCTGGTACTTGTCGTAGAGCGGCGCCGCGAGCCGGTTGGCGACCTCGAGGATGCGGGCGTCGGAGCGGCGGTTGACGGTGAGCGGGTACGTCGGGACCGGGCCGGTCGCCGAGGGGAACGTGTCGCCGAAGTTGAGGATGTTGGAGACCGACGCGCCCCGCCAGCCGTAGATCGCCTGGTTGGGGTCACCGACCGCGGTGACGGCGTGCCCCTCGCCGAAGAGCCGGGACAGCATCGTGGCCTGGGCGACCGAGGTGTCCTGGTACTCGTCGAGCAGCACCACCTTGAAGCGCGAGCGCTCCAGCGCCCCGACGTCCGGCTGCTCGCTGGCGAGCCGGGCGCCGAGCTCGATCTGGTCGGAGAAGTCCATCAGCCCGAGGTCACGCTTCAGCCGGCGGTAGGCCTCGACCAGGCCGAGCAGCTCGGTGCGCCGGTCGATCGCGTGCATCGCCTTCTCGGGCGGCTCGCGGTAGGTGGTGCGGTTCTTGCCGGCCACCTCCTCGGCGAGCGCCCGCTCGAAGCCGACCCGGGCCTCCGCGTCGAGCGCGCGCACGGCGTCGGGCGAGACGAGGTGCTCGCTCATGGCGCTGTCGAGCGCGAGCAGGTTCTGGATCGCGGTCGCCGGGTGGTCGGTGAGGTGGCGGACCTCGCCGGTGAACCGGTCGACCGCGCGGGCGCCGAGCTGGTAGCGGGCCGCGTCGGTGATCACCCGGGTGTCGGGCTCGTGCCCGATCCGGAGACCGTGGTCGGTGAGCAGGGTCGAGGCGTAGGCGTTGTAGGTCGCGACGGTCGGCTCGAGGACGTCGTCGCTCTCGCCCGTCTCCTCCAGGGCACCCGCGGTGCTCAGCGCGCCGCGGATCCGGTGCCGCAGCTCGCTCGCGGCCTTGGTGGTGAAGGTCAGGCCGAGCACCTCGTCGGGACGCACCTGACCGGTCACCACCAGGTAGACCACCCGGGCGGCCATCAGCGTGGTCTTGCCCGAGCCGGCACCGGCGATGACCACCGCCGGGCTCAGCGGCGCCGAGATGGCCGCCCACTGCTGCTCGCTGGGCGCGTAGTCGGTCCTCATCACCCGCTGCAGGTCCGCGGGGGTGGCGATGTCCACGGTCACCGGTCCCGTCATTGCGACGTCACCGACCCGGCGCCCTTGATCGGGCAGATCGGCACGAAGCTGCACTCGCGGCAGTGCTGGCCGGCGACGGCGGGGAACTCCTCCGCGCGCAGCAGCGAGGCGGTGTGCCCCAGCCGCTCGCGCAGCAGCTCGCGGTCGGGACCGTCCTCCGGCTGGGGCGACTGGGGCTGGACGACCGCCTCCGGGCCGCCGTCGAGCATGCCGAGCTGGATCAGCTCGGCGCCACCGGCACGGGCCCCGCCCCCGACCAGCTCGTCGACGGCACCGTGGTCGACGGCGTACTGGTAGAGCCCGAGCTGGACGTGGCTCTCCACCGCCTTGTTGCTGGGCTTGGTGCGGCCGGTCTTGAGGTCGACCACGACGACGTTGCCGTCTGCGTCGAGCTCCAGCCGGTCGGCGTACCCGGTCAGCGTGACCTGCTCGCCGTCGTCGAGCCGGACCACGGTCGAGAACTGGGTCTCGGTGCCGACGAGCCGGCGCGGGTTGGTGACGTGCCATTGCAGGAACCGGCCGAGCGCCGCCCGCACTCGTTCGTGCTCGCGGGCCTTCGACCACGGCGTGCGGAAGTCGAGCCGGTCCCAGACGGCGTCGACGTGCTCCATCAGGACGTCGACCGCGGGCTCGACCTCACCGGTCGCGACGCGTTGCGCGAGCGCGTGCAGCAGCTCGCCGAGGTTGGCGGACTGGTGCGCACGGGCGACGCCGCCCGCCTCGCGCTCGAGGAACCACTGCGTCGGGCACACCAGCAGCGACTCGAGCACGCTCGCCGACACCGGCACCGGCTGGTCGGGGTCGCGCACCGGCTGCACCGACCGGCTGAGGGCGCGGGTGCCCCACCACGTCGACGGGTCGGCGCTCGGCACCAGCGCGCGGTGGCCGACCGACTCGCCCGCCAGCCGGGCGAGGCGGCGCGCGGCCGCGTCGCGCAGCGGCTGCGTGGTGTCGGGATCGGCGAGGGTACGGCGCAGCTCGCTGACGAGGCCGGGCATCGAGAGAGGGCGCAGCGGCCGGCCGACCACCTTCTCGACGGTGACGCCGAGCTCGTCGAGGAAGCGCGACGGCTGCTCGCCGTCGTCCTCGGCCGACGCGACGGCCGTGACGACCAGACGCTGCCGGGCGCGGGTGCACGCGACGTAGAAGAGCCGTCGCTCCTCCATCAGCAGCTCCCGGGTCGACACCGGCGGGACGAGGCCGTCCTCGCCGATCCGGTCGGCCTGGAGCAGGGTCGAGCGGCGGCGCAGGTCGGGCCAGCCCTCCTGCTGGACGTGGGCGACGACGACGAGGCGCCACTCCAGCCCCTTGGAGCGGTGCGCGGTCAGCAGGCGTACGGCGGCGCCGCGGGCGCCCCGGTCCGCCAGCGTGTCGGCCGGGATCTGCTGCTGCACCAGGGTCGCCAGGAACGCGCGGACCCCGACGTGGTCGCGCTGCTCCTCGGCCCGTGCGGCCACCTCGAAGAGGGCGCAGACCGAGTCGAGGTCGCGGTGCGCCCGGCGGGCGGCACCTCCGCCGAGGTCGACCGAGCGGCGCAGCCGCGCCGGCCAGCCGGTGCGGGACCAGAGGGTCCAGAGCAGCTCCTCGGCCGACCCGCCCGCGGCCAGCTCCTCCCGGGCGTCGACGAGGAGCTGGGCGAGCGAGCGGGCGCGGACCACCTCGGGTCCCTCGAGGCCGTCGAGGCAGGCGGGCTCGACGACGGCCGCGCGGACCAGCTCGCGCGAGGTGCGGGGCGCCCGCTCCTCGGCCTTGCTCTGCTCCTTCTCGCGGGCGCGCAGCTGCCGCGCCAGGCGGCGTACGTCGCCGGCGTCCAGGCCGCCGAGCGGGCCGAGCAGCAGCGCCTCCGCGCGGGCCGGGTCGACGTAGTCGAGGTGGTCGACCTGGGTGTTGTCGAGGTTGACCACGGCCCGCAGCGCGTCGATCAGCGGCAGCACCGCGGGGTCGCGGACGAGCGGCACCTCGTCGCTGGCGACCTCGACCGGGACACCGGCCGCGCCGAGCGCGCGGCGGAGCGGCGGGATCGACGTACGCCCGGAGCGGACCAGCACGGCCATGTCGTCCCAGGCGATGCCGTCCTCGAGGTGCGCGCGACGGAGCAGGTCAGCGAGGTGCTCGGCCTCGGCCCGCTCGGTGTCGAAGGTGCGGACGACCACCCGGCCGTCGCCCAGCTCGTGGGGCGCCGCCTGCGGGTCGAGGAACGCCTCTCGCGCCTCGATCGGGATGGAGCCCGGCAGCGCCAGCCGGTGCGCGAGCCGCTGCGACGCGACCAGCACCCGCGGGCCGAACCGACGGGTCGTGCGCAGCGCGACCACGTCGGCGGGGGCACCGTCCGCGCGGGGGAACTCGGTCGGGAAGTCGAGGATGCCGCGCACCTCGGCGCCGCGGAAGCCGTAGATGGACTGGTGCGGGTCGCCGACGACCGTGAGGTCGCGGCCGTCGCCGCCGAGCGCCCGGAGCAGCGCGACCTGCCCGGGATCGGTGTCCTGGTACTCGTCGACGAAGACGTGGCGCAGCCGGGCGCGCAGCTCGTCGCGGTGGACCTCCGCCTCGATCGTCGCTCGGCGGATGAGGTCGGCGTAGTCGATGGCTCCCTGGCTGTCGAGGCTGTCGAGGTACTGGTCCAGGAAGAGCCCGGCGGCCACGAACTCCGGCAGCCCCTCGGCCTCGCCGAGCCGGCGCAGCTCCTCGCCGTCGAGGCCCTTCTCGCGGGCGCGGGACAGCACGGTGTGCACCTCGCGCGCGAAGCCGCGGGTGCCGAGCGCCCGGGACAGGGAGTCGGGCCAGGTGACCGACTCCGGGTGGTCGGTGAGCAGCTCGCGGAGCACGACGTCCTGCTCGGGTGCGCTCAGCAGCCGCAGCGGCGCCTCGTAGAGCTCCGCCGGCGCGTAGCGGCGGATCAGCGCGTAGGCGAACGAGTGGAAGGTCGAGCTGAGCGTGGTCGACATGGTCCGACCGAGCCGGGCGGTGACCCGGTCGCGGAGCTGCTCGGCGGCCTTGCGCGAGAAGGTGAGTGCCAGGACCTCGTCGGGCCGGGCGCCCCGGTGCTCGATCCGGTCGACGATCGCCTCGACCAGGGTCGTGGTCTTCCCGGTGCCGGGACCGGCGAGCACCAGCAGCGGTCCGCCGGGGTGGTCGACGACGCGCTGCTGGTGCTGGTCGAGCGTGGGCACGTCGACCGCGACGTCGGGCCGCACCAGGCGGTACGTCGTCGCAGAGGTCGTCATGTGGCTACCCAACCACCCGACGCCGACACGTCGGGACAATGACCCCATGAGCAGTCACCGCACCGTTGCCATCCTCGCCTTCGACGACATGGAGGTGCTCGACTTCGCCGGCCCCTACGAGGTCTTCAACGTGGCCGGGGAGCTGGGCGAGGGCAGCCCCTTCTCCGTGTTCTCGGTCGGGCTCACCGAGGCCCCCGCGGTCGGTCGCGGCGGGTTCACCGTCACGCCGACGTACTCCCTCGACGACGCGCCGCCGGCGGACGTGCTCGTCATCCCCGGGGGCGCCGGGACCCGGCCCCTGCTGCAGGACGAGCGGCTGCTCGCCTGGCTGCGCGAGCGCGCGGCCGAGGTCGAGCTGCTCCTCTCGGTCTGCACCGGGGCGCTGCTGCTGGGTGCTGCCGGTCTGCTCGAGCGGAGGTCGGCGACCACGCACCACGACGCGTTCGACGAGCTGGCCGCGCTGTCGCCGACGACGAAGGTGGTGCAGGGCCAGCGGTTCGTCCGCAGCGACGAGCGGATCGTGACGTCCGCCGGGGTGTCCGCGGGTGTGGACGCCAGCCTGTACGTCGTGCAGGAGCTCACCGGGCCGGAGACCCGCGACCGCACCGTGTCCGAGATGGAGTGGATGTGGCAGTCCTGAACCCCCGCCGTACGTCGTCGTTGGCACCTCTGGCCGTTTGCGGGGTCGGTCGGGCTCAGTAGCGTGCAGGCATGACCGACGGCCCGCTCTCCGACCTGATCGTCCTCGACCTGACCCGCGCGCTCGCCGGCCCGCACGCCGCGATGATGCTCGGCGACATGGGGGCCCGGGTCATCAAGATCGAGTCGCCGACCGGGGACGACTCGCGCGGCTGGGGCCCGCCGTTCGTCGGCGCGGACGACGAGCGCGAGTCGACGTACTTCATGTCGGCCAACCGCAACAAGGAGTCGCTGGTCCTCGACCTCAAGGCCGATGCCGACCAGGACGTGCTGGCGCGCCTGGTGGAGCGCGCCGACGTGCTGATGGAGAACTTCCGGGTCGGGGTGCTCGACCGGCTCGGCTTCCCGGTCTCGCGGCTGCACGAGCTCAACCCGGGCCTGATCATCTTGTCGATCACCGGCTTCGGGCACGACGGGCCGGAGGCCAAGCGCGCCGGCTACGACCAGATCGCGCAGGGCGAGGGCGGGCTGATGTCGATCACCGGCACCGCCCAGCCCACGAAGGTGGGGGTGCCGATCGCCGACCTGATCGCCGGCATGAACGGGGCGTACGGCGTGCTCGCGGCCCTGCACGAGCGGACCCGGACGGGCCTGGGCCGGGTCGTCCGGACCTCGCTCCTGGCCGGCATGGTCGGGGTGCACGCCTACCAGGGCACCCGCTGGACCGTCGGGGGCGAGGTGCCCGGTCTCGCGGGCGACCACCACCCGTCCATCTCGCCGTACGGCATGTTCGCGACGGCGACGGCGCCGGTGCAGATCGCGTGCGGCTCGGAGGGGCTGTGGCGTGCGCTGTGCGGAGCCTTCGGCTGGGATCCCGCCGAGCCGGAGTTCGCGACCAACGCGCTGCGGGTGGCCAACCGCGACGCCCTGATCGAGCGCATGGAGACGTTCTTCGCCGACGAGCCGGCCGAGCACTGGCTCGCGGCGCTGTCGGTGGCCGGCGTGCCGTCGGGCAAGGTGCGCTCGATGGACGACGTCTACAGCTGGGACCAGGTGCTCTCCCAGGGGCTCCTGCTGACCGTCGACCACGCGACACAGGGCTCGCTGGACCTGCCGGGCTCGCCGATCCGCTTCGACGACAACCCCTACTCGGGGGGTCGGTCCGAGCACCTCGCTCCCCCGACGCTCGGCCAGCACGACGCGTCGATCCGCGAGTGGCTCGACTCGTGAGCCGCGACCGGCACGCCTCGCACCAGGCGTCCCACGACGCCGTCCGTGTCGGCGTGCACCGGTGGCCGGGGCTGCCGGCTCGCTGGCGCCCGGCGTGCGGATGTTCGACTTCGTCTGACGCGTGGGTTGTCCGCCGAAACCCGCGGACACGCCGGTGCTGCACCGGCGTGTCCGCGGGTTTCACCGGGCACCCGGTGAAACCCGCAGCCGATCTGTCGACGGCTCAGAAGGGGTACGGCGCGACGTCCGGCCGCATCGTGAGCCACTGGATCTCGGTGAAGGACTCGATGTTGGCCTGAGCGCCGCCGACGCGCGACCCGTTGCCGGACGACTTGGTGCCACCGAAGGGCGCGTTCGCCTCGTCGGAGACGGTCTGCTCGTTGATGTGCACCTTGCCGGAGCTGACGCGGTCGGCGAGACGCATCGCCTCGCCGACGTCACCGAGGATGCCGACGGACAGCCCGTACTCGTTGTCGTTGACGAGCGCGACCGCCTCGTCGAGGGTCGAGTACGACACGACCGGGGCGACCGGGCCGAAGATCTCCTCGGTCCACGCCGGGTTGTCGCGGGCGACGTCCGCGAGCACGGTGGGCTGGTAGTAGGGGCCGTCGTTGGTGCCGCCGGCCAGCAGCCGGGCACCGTGCTGGACCGCGTCCTGGACGATGGCGTCGATGTGCTTGAGCTGCTTCTCGTCGATGATCGGGCCGAGGGCCACCGTGCCCGACTTCGGGTCACCGACGGGCAGGTGCTGCGCCTTCTCGGCGAGGGCCGCGACGTACTCCTCGTAGAGCGACTCGTGCACGATGTGGCGCCCGGACGTCATGCAGATCTGGCCCTGGTGCATGAACGAGCCGAAGGCGCCGGCACTGGCCGCCCGGGCGACGTCGGTGCCGGGGAGCACCACGAGCGCGTTGTTGCCGCCGAGCTCGAGGTGCGCGCGCTTGAGGCCGCGGGCGGCGGCCTCACCGACCTTGCGTCCGGCCGCGGTGGAGCCGGTGAAGGCGATGACGGCGACCTCCGGCGCCTCGACGACCGCCGCCCCGATCTCGCCGCTCCCCGGGAGCAGCGAGAGCAGCCCGTCGGGCAGACCGGCCTCCTGGAAGACCCGGACCAGCACGACGCCGCCGCAGACCGCCGTGCGCGGGTCCGGCTTGAGGAGCACGGCGTTGCCGAGCGCCAGCGCGGGCGCGACGGCGCGGATGCTGAGGATGAGCGGGAAGTTGAAGGGCGCGATGACGCTGACGACGCCGACCGGTCGCCGGCGGGCGAACGACCAGCGATCCTCGTTGGAGGTCAGCACCTCGCCCGCGGGGTGGCCCGGGAGCCCCGCGGCCTCGAAGCACTCCGCGGCGGCGATGTGGGTCTCGAGACCGGCCTTCGGCGGGATGCCGCCGGACTCGCGCACGATCCAGCCCTGGATCTCCTCGGCATGATCCTCGAACAGCTGGCCCGCCCGACGCAGCACGGCCGCGCGCTCCTCGGGCTTGCGGGACGCCCACTCCCGCTGCGCCTCCGCGGCCCGGGTCGCCGCACGCCGTACGTCGTCGGGCGAGGCGACGCCGTACTCGCCCAGCGTGTCGCCGGTCGCGGGCTCGACGGACCGCGCCGTGCCGCCGGCGCCGTCCGTCCAGCCGTCGATGAAGATCTTGCCGGTCCAGGTCTCAGCGTCGAGGAGCGTCATGCCCCCGAGTGTTGCTCGGTCGACCCCACGAGACCAGGGACGCGACCTCTCAGCCCAGGTCGACGATCGCGGCCACGGGGCCGCCACCGTCGGGTCCCTGGTGGGCGGCCGAGACGGAGACGAAGACCGCGGGGTCGCCGGTGACGGCAGCGGTGACGCCCCCGACGGCGGCCTTGATCTGCCGGTGCCAGTGCACGTCGGAGTCGTCGAGCATCGCGTTGCGGCGACCGCGGACCTGGCCGTCCTGCGACACCTCGCACTTGAGGAACACGTTGACCAGGCGGCCGTCGAGGTCGCTCGTGCGCGGCCGGTCCGGCAGGTCGAGGCCGGCGTCCTTGATGGCGGCCCAGATGCCGTCGGAGTCGAGCGCGTCCTTCATCACCGAGTGGCCGACGCGGTAGCGGCCGCCGACCCCGGTCGCGTTGCCGACCACGACGACCTGCGCCTGGTCGAGCTCGACCCCCGAGGAGCAGGAGGCGACCGCGGAGAAGAGCGACCGGTCGTGCATGACGTCGGCGTCGGTCGGCATCTCGATCTCGCCGAGCGCGACCGCGATGCCGAGGGCCGTGGTGCCGTTGGAGAGATCCATCGACTCGTGGGTGTGCTCGGTCCAGACGGTCTTGCCGCGCGACTTGGCGTCGCGGATCGTGTGCACGGTCAGCAGCGGCGTCTTGGTCTGCACGTAGTGGACATCGGCGACGTCGGTGATGCCGGCCCGCTCCATCGCCACCTTCACGGCGTCGGCGACCTTGGTGACCATCGCGACCCGGCCGATGTCCTCGGGCAGCAGCACCTCGCTCATCGCGAAGCCCACGGTCAGCCGCGGCTCGTCGGTCGGCTCGGCGTCGGTGGTCGCGAAGATCGTCGCGTGCGGGCTGATCACGCCGTCGGTGCCGCCGGACCAC
This sequence comes from Nocardioides conyzicola, assembly GCF_039543825.1. NCBI lineage: Bacteria > Bacillati > Actinomycetota > Actinomycetes > Propionibacteriales > Nocardioidaceae > Nocardioides > Nocardioides conyzicola. Next base: position 494,471 of record NZ_BAABKM010000001.1, read on the forward strand.
ACGATCGGGACCTGCTTGACCTGGTCGGCGGGCGCACCCTTCTCGATCAGCACCTCGCGGAACGCGCGGTCGGAGATGATCCGGGTGTAGTCGTTGACGCCGCCGTTGCCCTCGGTCTTGCCGATGATCGCGATCACGCGGGACGCCTCCATCACGCCGTCGTCGATGAGCTTCGCGAGCTCGCTGGCGTCGGCGACGGAGTGGATCGGGACCTTGCGTACTTCGATGGCGTCAGGCATGGCAGTCCTTGCTACTAGTTGGGTACGACGACGGTCCCGGTCGCACCGGTCACCGCCTCGGAGAGATGAGCGAGATCGGTGATCACGGCGCGGGCACCGCCGCCCTCGACGAACCGGCAGGCGGCGTCGACCTTCGGGCCCATCGAGCCGCTGGCGAAGTGTCCGTCCGCGGCGTACGCCCGCAGCTCGGCGGCCGTCACGACGCCGACGTCGCGCGCCTGCGGCGTCCCGAAGTGGAGCACGGCGTGGGTGACGTCGGTGCCGATCACCAGCACGTCCGCGTCGACGGTGCGAGCGAGCAGGGCCGCGCCGAGGTCCTTGTCGATGACCGCCTCGACGCCGCTGAGGGTGCCGTCGACGGCCCGGACGACGGGGATGCCGCCACCACCGTTGGCGATGACCACGAACCCGGCGTCGACCAGCGCCCGCGCGGCCGGGGCGTCGATGATGTCGAGCGGCTCCGGCGAGGCGACGACGCGGCGCCAGCCCTTCTCGCCACGGTCCTCCCAGGTCTCGCCGTGCTCGACGAGCAGTGCGGCGTCGGCGGCGGGCAGGAACCGGCCGATCGGCTTGGTGGGCCGGGCGAAGCCCGCGTCGTCGGCGGAGACGAGGGTGCGGGTGACCACGGTCGCCGTACGCCGGTCCAGCCCGCGCCGCGCGAGCGCGGCGTCGAGGGCGTCCATCAGCACGAAGCCGAGCGTCGCCTGGGTCTGCGCACCGCACCAGTCGAGCGGCACGGGGGGTACGACCGCGGCGGCCAGCTCGTTCTTGACCAGGAGGTTGCCGACCTGGGGGCCGTTGCCGTGCGTGACCACGACGTCCACGTCCTGCTCGAGCAGGTCGGCGACCGCCTCCATCGCGACGGCCGCGGCGGCGATCTGGTCCTCGGGCCGGGCTCGCCCGTCCGCCGTCATGGCGTTGCCGCCGAGCGCGAGCAGGACCCTCATGCCTCGAACCTAGTGACCTCCCGGCTGCCGAGCGACGGCAGGAGTTGCCAACAGAAGCCGGCCCAGTCGAGTACGAAATGCCGCGATCCGCTGCGCGGTCGGACCGGTCCTGCCATCCTCCCGATGCGCCCATCTCGAGGAGGACCCATGACGTTCGGCGACGCGGTCAGCGTGTGCTTCAGCAAGTACGCCACCTTCGCCGGGCGGGCGACCCGTCCGGAGTACTGGTGGTTCTTCCTCTTCGGCACGATCGTCTCGGTCATCACCACGGTCATCGACTCCGCCGCCGGCCTGCAGTGGGACGACAGCGCCTACGGGCCGGTCAGCGCCCTCGGGAGCCTCCTCGTGCTGCTGCCGACCCTGGCGGTCGGCAGCCGTCGCCTGCACGACACGGGTCGGACCGGGTGGTGGCAGCTGCTCTTCCTCCTGCCGTGCATCGGTCCGATCATCCTGATCGTGCTGTTCTGCCAGGCCGGCGAGCGCCGCCCCAACAAGTACGGCGACGGAGCAGCGGCGTACTGAGCCGCGTCACCGACCGCCGGCGACCCGCAGCGTCGTGCCGGTGACGTACGACGCCTCGTCGCTCATCAGCCAGCCCACCGCGTCGGCGACCTCGTGCGGCTCGCCGGCCCGGCCGAGCGGCACCAGCGGACCGACCCGGTCGAGGCGGCCGGGCTCACCGGCATCGGCGTGGATGGTGGTGCGCACGATGCCGGGCGCGACCCCGACCACCCGGATGCCCTCGGCCGCGACCTCCTGGGCGAGGCCGACGGTCAACGTGTCGACGCCGGCCTTCGCCGCGGCGTACTGGACGTACTCCCCCGCCGCGCCCAGCGTCGCCGCGCCCGAGCTGATGTTCACGAGCACGCCGCCCTCGCCGCCGTACGACGTGCCGAGGGTGCGCACCGCGGCGCGGGCGACGAGAAGGGCGGAGGTCAGGTTGAGGTCGACGGTCGCCGCGACGATTTCCGGCGGCGTCTCGGCGAGCGGGCCGATGTGCAGGGTGGCGCCCGCGTTGTTGACCACGCCGGTCAGGCGGCCGTGGGTCGCCGCCGCCGCGAAGAGCCGGTCGACGCCCTCGGGGTCGGTCAGGTCGGCGCGGACGACGGCGCACCGCGCGCCCGCGTCCTCGACCGCGAGCCGCGCCTCCTCGGCGGCGCCGTCGTCGCGCGCGTAGCCGAGCACCAGGTCGTGCCCGTCGCGGGCCAGGCGCATCGCGATCGCCGCCCCGATGCCGCGCGTGCCGCCGGTGACCAGCGTCAGCCGGCTCACGGCTCGAGCTCGAAGTCATCGAAGTCGAAGCCCGGTGAGACCAGGCAGCTGACGAGCGCGTCGGCGTCGCCGGGGACCGTGCGCTGCCAGACCCCGGCGGGCACGTGCGCCTGCGGGTGGTCGGCGTCGACCACCGTGCTCGACCCGAGCTCCGGCGTCGCGCCGCCACCGCCGAGCTCGAGGGTGACGGCGCCCGTGTGCGCCATCCAGAGCTCGTCGGACGCGACCTTGTGCCAGGCCGACGACTCCCCCGCCGGCAGCAGGAAGTAGATCAACGTCGCGGTCGGGCGCACCCGGCCGTCGGGCAGGGTCACGTCGACCGGGGACCGCCAGGTCTGGCGGTACCAGCCGCCCTCGGGGTGCGGCGCCAGGTCGAGCGCCCGCGCGAGCGATGGCTGAGGCATGCTCCGAGTCTGTCAGTCGGGGAGCCCCGCGCGCACCAGCACCGCCACCGCCGCCAGCGTGGACGAGACGCCCAGCTTGCGCTTGATGTCGGCGAGCACCGAGACCGGCGCAGCCTCTGGGGCCAGCTCGCCCCTGCTCAGTCGTTCGAGCACGGCCATCTCGAGCTCCGTCAGCCGGCCGAGACGTTCGCAGAGCTGATGACGCACGCTCGGATCAGGATGTCCACTCGACAAGGCTCTCCTCCTCGGCACACCCCCCGGAACGCCGATTCGCATCGTTCCTGCCCGGTCATGACCACTTCCACACCTGGATCGTGACCCATGCCTCATTCCGGGCCGCGCCCGTGACGAAACGCCCGGCAGTCCGGTTGACCCATCGGGCAACGACCACGGCCCTCATCGCAAGGCCTTCAGAATTCAGGAGCCAATGGCAGTCATCCACCGAGTTCTCACCGTGCATGCGGGGACCAGCATGCCGGTCCAGCTCGCCCTGCTCGACGCGATCGAAGGCGCGCTGCAGGGCCAGGGCGTCTCACGGATCTGGATCGACGCCGGCACCAGACCCGACCTGGTCGTCCTCGCCGAGTTCGACGACTGAGCCAGGTCAGGCCCGCCATGCAAGGCGTGCGGCGCCGAGGACATCAGCCGGAGACGCGGCCGGGTCTGTCACCGTGGAGCGGCTACGCGGCGGCGAGCAGCTCCTGCACGAGACCCACGGCGGTCGTCGCCGCCTCCGTGCGGTCGCCGTACGGCGCGCTCGCGTACATCCCCTCGATCGCCAGCCAGATCCGCTCGGCCATCAGGTCCGGGTCGTCCACGCCCAGCCGCGCCACCAGCGCGTCGACCTGCCGCCGGAGGGCGCGGATCTCGGTCAGGGCGAACCGGCCCGGCACGTCGGCCGGGTCGCGCATCTCCCGCAGGTAGTTGCGGAACGGGCACCCACGGAAGCCACGCGCGGCGACCCGGTCGGCCACCTCGCGGGTGATCGCGACCAGGGCGGCGCTGGGGATCTTGTCCAGGCCCTCGACCGCGACCTCCATCGAGCCGTCGAGCTCCTCGGCGAAGCGCTGGAGGTAGGCCAGGACCAGGTCGTCCTTGCTGGGGAAGTGCCGGTAGAGGACGTTCTTGCCGCAGCCCGCGGCGGTCACGATCTCGGCCATGCCGACCGCCCGGATCCCGCGCGTGTAGAAGAGCGTGCTCGCGGCGGCGAGGATCCGGTCGCGGGTGGCGGGGTCGGCGGAGCGGGGCATGGGGCGATCGTACGGACCGATCGGTCCAATTCCAGGTCGCCGGGAATGAAAGCGTCGCGTCGGTGGCTGGGAGACGTGACGGACCGATCGGTCCGCATCACTCTCCCAGGAGGTAGCCATGCGCGACGCCGTCATCGTGGACGCGGTCCGCACCCCGCTCGGCAGGGGCAAGCCCGGCGGTGCGTACGCCGACGTGCACCCGGTCGACCTGCACGCCCACGCCCTGAAGAGCCTCGTCGAGCGGGTGGGTCTCGACCCCGCCGAGATCGACGACGTGATCGGCGGCGTCGTCGGCCAGGTCGGCGAGCAGAGCACCAACACCACCCGGATGGCCGCGCTGGCCGCCGGCTTCCCCGAGTCGGTCCCCGGCGTCACCGTCGACCGTCAGTGCGGCAGCAGCCAGCAGGCGTTGAGCTTCGCCGCCCAGGGCGTCGTCGCCGGCGCGTACGACGTCGTCGTCGCCAGCGGCGTCGAGTCGATGAGCCGGGTGCCGATCGGCAGCTCCCAGCTCGGCCGCGACTTCGCCGGGCCGTCGGTCGCGGCGCGCTACCCGGGCGGCCTCGTCCCCCAGGGCGTCAGCGCGGAGCTGATCGCCCAGAAGTGGGGCCTGTCCCGCGAGCAGCTCGACGAGTTCGCGTTCACCAGCCACCAGCGGGCCGCCGAGGCCTGGAGGCAGGGTTGGTTCGACGCCGAGGTCGCACCTCTGAACGACCTGCGCACCGACGAGACGATCCGCCCCGAGACGACTATGGAGGCGCTCGCCGGGCTGCGCACGCCGTTCGCGGACCCGCACTGGGAGCAGCGGTTCGGGCACATCGACTGGAAGGTCACGGCCGGCAGCAGCTCGCCGTACAACGACGGATCGGCGGCGCTGCTCGTCACCAGCAGCGAGGTCGCGGCCGCCCACGGCTGGACCCCGCGCGCCCGCATCCACACCGCGACCGTCGCGGCCGACGACCCGATCCTGATGCTGACCGGCATCATCCCGGCGACCGCGAAGGTCCTGCAGCGCGCGGGCCTGAGCATCGCCGACATCGACGCGTTCGAGGTCAACGAGGCCTTCTCGCCCGTCGTGCTCGCCTGGCAGGCCGAGACCGGCGCCGACCTCGCCAAGGTCAACGTCCACGGTGGCGCGATCTCGATCGGCCACCCGCTCGGCGCCTCGGGCGCACGTCTCGCCACCACCCTGCTCGGCGTCCTCGACCGGACCGGCGGCCGCTACGGCCTCCAGACCATGTGCGAGGCCGGCGGCACCGCCAACGCCACCATCATCGAAAGGCTCGACTCATGACCATCTCCCTCGGCCAGTCCAACGTCCTCGTCACCGGCGCCAACCGCGGCCTCGGCAAGGCATTCGCCGAGGCGCTCGTGGCCGCCGGCGCGACCGTGTACGCCGGAGCCCGCGACCCGGAGTCCGTGACCACGCCGGGCGTGACCGCCGTCCGCCTCGACGTCACCGACCCGGCGTCCGTCGCCGCGGCGGCCGCCGAGCTGGGCGACGTCACCGTCGTGGTCAACAACGCCGGCATCGGGCGCAGCGGCTCGCTGCTGACCGGCGAGTCGCTGGACGGCTTCCGCGAGGAGCTCGAGACCAACGTCATCGGGCCGCTCCACGTGACCCGCGCCTTCGCCCCGGTCCTGGCGGCCAACGGCGGCGGCGCGATCGTCAACATCCACTCGGCGCTCTCCTGGATGACCAGCCCGCAGGTCGCCGGCTACTCCGCGACCAAGGCGGCGCTCTGGTCCCTGACCAACGCGACCCGCGGCGAGCTGCGCGAGCAGGGCACGCTCGTCGTCGGTGTCCACGTCGGCTACATGGACACCGACATGACCGCCGACGTCACGGCGCCGAAGTCCGAGCCGGCCGACCTCGTGGTCCAGGTGCTCGACGCGCTCGAGAAGGGCGAGGAGGAGGTCCTCGGCGACGAGACCAGCCGCTTCGTGAAGTCCGTCCTGTCCGGACCACCTGCGCAGCTGGTCCTCTGATCGCGCGCGGGCGGCCTACTGTCGGTCCATGCAGACCGAGATCCTCTACAGCCCGGCGTACGCCGCCGCCAAGCTCACCATGTCCGCAGGGGAGGTCGTCCGCGCCGAGTCCGGGGCCATGCTCGCCATGTCACCCGGCATCGCCATGGAGACGACCACCCAGGGCGGCATCCTCAAGGGCCTCAAGCGATCGGTTCTGGGCGGTGAGTCGTTCTTCATGAACACCTTCACCGCCCAGTCCGACGGCGCCGAGCTCTACCTCGCGCCGACGCTCTCCGGCGACATCGTGCACTGGCCGCTCAACGGGACGCTCTTCGTGCAGTCCGGCTCCTACCTCGCGTCGTCGAGCGGCATCGAGATCGACACCAAGTGGGGCGGCGGCAAGACCTTCTTCTCCAGCGAGGGCCTCTTCATGCTGCGCGTCGCGGGCCAGGGCGACTTGGTGCTGTCGAGCTACGGCGCGATCCACTCGATCGACCTGCAGCCCGGCCAGACCTACACGGTCGACACCGGCCACATGGTCGCGTGGACCGAGGGCATCCAGTACAACGTCCGCAAGGTCGGCAACTGGAAGTCGACCTTCTTCTCCGGCGAGGGACTGGTCTGCGACCTGACCGGCCCCGGGCGGATCTACCTGCAGACCCGCAGCCAGGACGCGTTCCTGAGCTGGCTGATCCCGCAGCTGCCGACCCAGAGCAGCAGCTAGGTCTCCTTCCCCAGCAAGGCGCTGAGCGGGAGCGTGCCGACCGGGAGCCCGTGCCGGTCGTAGTACGCGAACATCGCGCTCAGCCACGCGTGCGTGCCGGGGTCGTCCACCCGTTCGGCGGCGACCCCGGCCTCCGCCGCGAGCTCGGCGACGGTCGCCACCCGCGACGCCAGCTCGTACGTCGCGCCGACGTGGCCGTCGTCGAGCAGCACCGTCGCGGCGGCGGCGCCGAGGTCGGCGAGGTCGAGGAAGCCGAAGGTCGCGTGCACGTCGTACGGCACCCGCACCGGCCCGCTGAGGTCGAGGTTCTGCAGGTAGGCGCCCGGCTGGAGGATCGTCCACGCCAGCCCCGAGCGCCGTACGACGTCCTCCGCCGCGGCCTTGCCCAGGTGGTGCGGCATCGCGGGGACGTAGGGGGACGCGACGGAGTGGTAGACCATCCGGCCCACCCCCGCCTCCTGGGCCGCGACCACCACGTCGGCGACGTACTCCGGCTCGTCGGGATGCAGGTTGGGCGCGATCACGTACGCCGCGGCACAGCCGGCCAGGGCACCCGCCAGGTCGGACCACTCGGCGCGACCGAGCGGCACGCCGACCACGCCCCGGTCCTCGAGGGCGGCCGTCACCGCACGTCCGGTCTTGCCCCGGCCCCCGAGCACCCCGACCCGGCTAGTCGTCATCGCCGACGTACGTGCCCCGTCGCTTGCCGATGGACCGCCGGCCGGTCTTCTCGGCGTGCGGCGGCGCCACGGTGCCCCGCTCGAACACGATGATGCTGTCGTAGAAGTGCATGGACCGGGTGGTGCGGGTGAACTCGTCCACGACGAGGTCCGGATCGGTCGAGTGCCAGGCGTTCAGCTGGTCGGTGAGCCCCTTCGCGTACTCCACGAAGGTGCCCGGACGCCGGTAGCCGCCACCGAACGACTTCCAGTAGCTCGTGTGCAGGTCCTCGACCAGGTACACCCCGTCGGTGCTCATCTGCGGGTAGAAGACCTCGAACGTCGCGATCTGCTGACCCATCGTGTGGCCGCCGTCCTCGATCAGCACGTCCACCGGCCCGATCTCGTCGGCGATCGACTGGAGGAACGCGCGGTCCTCCTGGTCGCCGATGAAGATCGTCGCGTACCGCCCACCGAGCCGTGCGCAGCGCGGGTCGATGTCGACGCCGTACAGCCGCACCTTGCGGCCGAAGTAGTTGCGCCACATCTGCAGCGAGCCGCCGTGGCTGACCCCGAACTCCAGGACCGTCACCGGCTTGCCCCGGAACCGCTCGAAGTGCCGGTGGTAGATGTCGAAGTAGTGGACCCACTTGTGGATCAGCCGCTTCTGGTTCGAGCGGAAGTACGTCTCGAGGGGGTTGTCGGCGGACATCGTGCTCCCGAGTGAGGGCGGTGGTGGACCCGGACGCACCGGAGCCTAGCGAGAGTCCGGCGCCTCCTCGTCGAATCGCGGGTCGGCCAGGAGGTACTGCCCCATCCGCCCGGGACGCTTCTTCGGCTCCGGGACGGGTCCGGGCACCATCCGGCCCTCGGCCGCGTCCCAGAACCCGTCGACCGCGTGCATCACGCGCCGGGCGACGGCGCCCAGCGCGCCGGTGTGCGGCGTGTACGGGTGCGGGCGGCTCGGCGCCGTGAGCTCCACGTCGACGAGCCGGTGGGCGAGCGCGTCGAGGTCGTCGTCGGGCAGCGTCGCGGTCAGCCGGCTCCCGAGCACCTGCTCGTGCCGATGCTGGTCCGCCATCGCGGTCGCCACGTCGGCCCACACGTCCGTCCAGCCGTACGGCCGCTCGTAGACCGACCCGTACTCGTGCGCCTTCACGTGCACGAGCACGACCTCCAGCGCCTTGCTCGAGCGGAGGTAGTCGTGCACGAGGGACCCGCCGTCGACGACCTGCCGCCGGGTCGGTGGCAGCAGCACCGCGTCGACCGCGTGCAGGTGCCTGCTCGTGATGGCCAGGAAGGCGTCGATCCGCTCGTGCCCGTCACGCGGCCGGTCGCGGGCGGCCCCCATCGACCGTGCGTCGGCGAGCCGGCCCCGGAGCCGTCCCTGCGTGTGCTGGATCGCGTCGTGGAGGACATCGGTCGTGCCCATCGGCATCACCTTCTTCGTGCGCCGCGCCTCCATCGTGCGCCTGCGCAGGTGCCGACGACAAGGCTCAGACCAGGTCGACCTCGGCGTACGCCGCCCCGTCGGCCAGCGCCGCGTAGCCGGGACCACGGTCGAAGAAGGCCTCGGACCCGGCCGGGCGGGCGGCCCGCTCGGCGGTCGTCGCGGCCTCGTCGTACGACAGCGAGTCGTCCTCGAGCGAGCCGGTGAGGACCACGCCGTACGCCGTGAGCGCGGCCTGCGGCGAGACCTTCCGCCAGACGACGTCGCGGACGACCAGCGCGGGGTCGCGGTCGAGCGGGTTGCCCCAGCCGCCACCGCCGGTGGTGCGGATCCGGATCACCTCGCCGGCCGCGACCGGCTCGGCGTCGGCGAGGGCGTCGACCTCGCGCTCGTTCGGGCCGCCGGCGTCGATGACGACCTGGAACGGCTGGCCCGCGAGCCCGCCCTTCACGCCCCAGCAGGCCAGGATCGACCGGTCCGCGATGGACATGAAGTGGCCGTCCTTGAGCATCCGGATGTGCTTCTCGTAGCCGAGGCCGCCGCGGAACTGACCGGCTCCCCCGCTGTCCATGGCCAGCGACAGCGACTCCACCCGGAAGGGGAAGCGCGCCTCGGTGAACTCGGAGGGCAGGTTGCGCGAGTCGGGGACGACGTGGATCGTGTCCTCGCCGTCGGCGTAGTAGCGGCCGCCGGAGCCGCCACCGAGGACCTCGCGCATCAGGTAGGGCCGGCCCTCGAGGTCGTCGCCGTAGACGCCGGTGTAGCGGATCGTCTCCTGGTCGGCGGGCATCCGGCCGTCGACGGCCTTGGCGACCACGCCGGCGAGCACGCCGAGCAGCCGCAGGATCACGAAGGTGCGCGCGTTGGTCGGCGCCGGGAAGACCGGCGTGAGCAGGGTGCCGGGCGGCGGGAAGCGCATCTCGATCAGCGGCACGATGCCCTCGTTGACGTCGAGCTCGGCCATCCGCTCGGGGTCCTTCGCGAGGTTGCGCAGGATCGGGGCGAGCCACTTCTTCAGGAAGACGCCGTCGCTGTAGTCGCCGCAGTGGTTGATCGGGCCCTTGGCCTGCGGCGAGGTGCCGCCGAAGTCGAGGATCAGCCGCTCGCCGTCGGGGTCGTCGGCGGGCGTCCGGGTGAGGGTGATCCGCTGGGTGTGCAGCATCGGCTCGTCGACGCCGTCGTGCTCGGCGTAGTCCTCCCAGACCCACTCCCCGACCGGGATCTGGCTGAGGATCTCGCGGCGGTAGGTCTCGGTGGTGCGCGAGATGATCGCGTCGAAGCACGACTCGACCGTGGCGACGCCGTACCGGTCGAAGAGCTCGCCGAGCCGTCTCGCTCCCATCAGGCAGGCCGAGCACTCGGCGTCGAGGTCGGCGGCCAGCGACTCGGGCATGCGCGAGTTGCGGGTCATGATGCTGAGCGCCGCCTTGTTGGGCACGCCCGCGTCCCAGAGCCGGATCGGCGGGACCATCAGGCCCTCCTCGAAGACGCTGGTGGCGTTGGAGGGCATCGAGCCGGGCACGGCGCCGCCGATGTCGTCGTGGTGCCCGAAGGCCTGGACGAACGCGACGACCCTGCCCTCGGAGAAGACCGGGACCGTGACGCAGAGGTCGGGCAGGTGGCCGATGCCGCCCTCGGAGCGGTAGACGTCGTTGTGGAAGAAGACGTCGCCGGGCTGCATCTCGTCGATCGGGAAGTCGCGGGCGACGGGGTGGACGAGGGCGGAGTACGAGCGGCCGGTGAGCTTGCGCAGCAGCCGGTCGTGGATGCCCGCGCGGAAGTCGTGGGCGTCGCGGATCATCGGGCTGCGGCTGGTGCGCCCGATCGCGGTCTCGACCTCCATCTCGACGCTCGCCAGGGAGCCCTGGACGATCTCGACGAGGACCGGGTCGGCGCTCGCGCCCTGGTCGTCGGTGAGGTGGCCGAACGGGAAGTCGGTCGGTGCCCTGCGGCTCTCGCCGGTGGTCGCGCTCATGCGTCGCTCCTGGTCACGATGATGTTGAGGTACTCGTCGACGCGGGCGGTGAAGCCCGGGTGCAGCGGCACCGTGGACCCGAACTCCTCGATGATCGCCGGGCCGGTCACGACCGTGCCCGGTGGCAGGTCGGCTCGCCAGAGCACCGGCGCCTCGACGTACCCCTCTCCTGCGTCGAAGCACACACGTCTCGTCGAGTCGGGACCTGTGACGCTCGAGTCGGGACTTCTGTCCGCCGAAACTCCGGACTCAACCGTCAGAAGTCCCGACTCGACCTTCTGGATCTCCGGGCGCTGGATCGGGCCGATGCCGGACACCCGGAGGTTGACCCACTCGACCTGCTGGGTGGGGTCGCCGGAGAAGTCGTAGCCGTACGTCGCGCGGTGCTCGGCGTGGAAGGCGTCCGCGACCGCGGTCGGGTCGAGCTCGCCCTCGCCGACGGGCACCCGCACCTCGAAGGCCTGGCCGAAGTAGCGCAGGTCGGCGGTGCGGACGAACTGGTGCTCCGCGGGTGCGAAGCCCTCCTTGGCCAGCGCCTCCGCTGCCTGGGCGGCGAGACCGTCGAAGATGCCGGTCACGGCGACCGGGTCGAGCTGCTCCGCCAGCGTCACGTGGGTCCGCACGTAGTCGTTCTTGACGTCGACCGTCAGCAGGCCGAACGCCGAGACGTTGCCCGGGTTGGGCGGGACCAGCACGGCCGGCAGGCCGAGCACGTCGACGAGCCGGCACAGGAGCAGCGAGCCCGAGCCGCCGAAGGTGGTGAGCGTGAAGTCGCGTACGTCGAGCCCGCGCTTGACCGTGACCTGGCGCAGGGCGTTGGCCTGGTTCCACGCCGAGATCTCGAGGACGCCGGACGCGCACGCCTCGGGCGTCATCCCGAGCTCGCGCGCCAGGGCCTCGATGCCGGCGTGGGCCGCGTCGACGTCCAGCGGGATCTCACCGCCGAGCAGGTGCGGAGGGATCCGGCCGAGGAAGACGTGAGCGTCGGTGATGGTGACCTCGGTGCCGCCCTTGCCGTAGCAGATCGGGCCGGGGTCGGCGCCGGCCGACTGCGGGCCCACCTTGAGCGTGCCCTCGGGCGAGAGCCAGGCGATCGAGCCGCCTCCCGCGCCGACGGTGACGACGTCGATCATCGGGATCTTCGACGGGAACGCGCCGACGGAGCCCTCAGTCGTCAGCGTCGGCTCGCCGTCGATGACCACCGAAACGTCGGTCGACGTACCACCGCCGTCGGAGGTCAGCACCTTGTCGAACCCGGCGACCTGCGCGATCAGCGCAGCCCCGAGCGCGCCGGCCGCGGGGCCGGAGAGCACGGTGGTGATCGGCTGGTGCACGACCTCGTCGGCGGAGAGCACGCCGCCGTTGGACTTCATCACGTAGAACGGGATGACCCGGTCGTCGAGCTGCTCGAGGCGCGTCTTGATGTTGGTGACGTACGCCGAGAGCCGCGGCTTGACGGCCGCGTCGACGAGGGTCGTCATCGCCCGCTCGTACTCGCGGTACTCGCGCAGCACCTGGCTCGACAGCGACACCACGGCGTCGGGGTGCTCCTCGGTGAGGATCGCGCGCATCCGCTCCTCGTGGACCGGGTTGGCGTAGGCGTGCAGGAAGCAGACACCGAGGGTGTTGACGTCCTGCGCCCTGAACCAGCGGGCGACCGCGCGCGCACCGTCCTCGTCGAACGGCCGCACCTCGTCGCCGTTGACGTCGAGGCGACCCTCGACGCCCTTGACCCGGTCACGGGGCACGATGCGCTCCGGCTTCACCCAGAAGTAGGAGTTGCCGTAGCCGTCGGGCACGGACTGCCGAGCGATCTCGAGCATCGCCTCGTAGCCGGTGTTGGTGATGAACCCGAGCCGGTCGACCTTGCCCTCGAGCAGCTGGTTGGTGGCGACCGTGGTGCCGTGGCTGACCGCGTCGATGTCGGCCCCGGTCGCGCCGAGCAGGCCGAGAACCTTGTCGATGCCCGCCAGGAAGCCGTCGGCCGGGTTGCTCGGCGTCGACGGCGTCTTCGTGGTCACCAGCTCGCCGCTGTCCTCGTCGAAGGCGACCACGTCGGTGAACGTGCCGCCCGTGTCGATGCCGATCCGGATCCGCCGGGTCATGAGTTCTCCTGCTCCAGGTGGGCCAAGTGGAAGGTGGTGCTGGACGTCGAGCTCGCGACCAGCCTGCCCGACGCGACGACGTACGCCGGCGCCTCGTGGTGCGTGAGCACGGCCCGCAGGCCGGCGTGGTGGTGGACGACCAGGTCGGCGTTGCCGCCCTGCTCCAGGCGGTGGCCGACGATCCCGAGGACCCGGGCCGCGGTGGTGGTGACGGCGTCGTACACGAGGTCGATGCCAGCGGTGTCGACCGCCTCCAGGGCGTGGGCCGCGAGGAACGCCACCTCGACCATGTTGTGCCGGCCGAACGGGTAGTAGGCGTCCTCGATGTCGTCCTGGCCGAGCGCGACCGGCAGCCCCATCGCGGTCAGCTCGCGCACCGGCAGGTGCAGCGGGCCGGTGTGCGGGTCGCTGACGAAGCCCAGGCCGGCGCGCCGGGCGATCCCCGCGAGCCGTTCGAGGGAGGGCCGGGGGTAGAGGCCGACCGCGCGGGCGTGGTTGGCCACCCCGCGCCCGACGAGTCCGTGCTCGAGCATCGCGGCGGCCAGCATCTCCGTGGTCCGCAGGCCCGGGTCCCCGGCGTCGTCGACGAGCATCGCGACCCGGCGGTCGTGGGCGGCGGCGAGGGCGCACATCCGGCGGACGTGCTCGCGGGCCTCGGCGTCGGTGTGCTCGATCCAGGGGATGCCGCCGACGACGTCCGCGCCCAGGTCGACGGCCTCGCGCACGAGGTCCTCGGCGCCGGGGTCGCAGAGCAGGCCGTCCTGCGGGAACGCGACCACCTGCAGGTCGACCACGCCGCGGAGCTCGTCGCGCAGCGTCAGCAGCGGGATCACGCCCTCCAGCCCCGCCCGGGTGTCGACGTCGGCGAAGGCGAGCACGTGGCGGACGCCGTACCGCACCGCCTCCATGACCGCCCGACGGGCGTTGACCGCGATCCAGGTCCGGTCGTAGCCGGCCTTCACCGCCGACGCGAGCTCGATGGAGGTGCGGGCCGAGCCCATGTCGCCCGAGGTGTACGCCGTCAGCGCGGCGTCGCCGATCCGGTCCAGCGTGTGCACCTTGTCGAGGTGCATGTGCCCGTTGGCGAAGCTCTCGGTGACCAGGCCACCGGCGGCGTCCAGCTCCACGGCACCGCTGACGCGGTCCTGGGTCACGGCGCTGATGCGGCCGTCGTCGACCGCGACGTGCCAGCGGCCGTCCCGTCCACGGAGCGTCGCGTCCGCGACGACGAGCTTATGGGTGGGCACGACTCGATTCAACCGGCCCCGGTGCGGCCCGGCCACGGCAGACCTTGCCGACGAACCCATCCCGGTCCGGCAACCTCTGCCAGCGGGCCACCACCACCGTCAGGCGTCGGGCGCCCGTTCGTTGTAGATGCCCGCCTCTTCCTGGCCGGTCATCGCCTGGATCGCGCGCATGATCTCGTCGGTGACCTCGCGGCGGGCGCGGCCGAGCGGCACCCCGTCGTACCGTCCGGCGACCTCGATCGGCTTCCCGAAGGCGACGGTGACGGGGACGACCTTGGGGAAGCGGGCGCCGACGGGCTGCAGCTTCTCGGTGCCGGTGATCCCGACGGGGACGACCGGCACGCCGGCGGTCAGCGCCAGGTGGGCGACGCCGGTGCGGCCGCGGTAGAGGCGGCCGTCGCGCGACCGGGTGCCCTCGGGGTAGAGACCGAACGCGTCCCCGCGGCCGAGCACCTCGAGCGCGGTGTCGAGGCTGGCGATCGCGGCCCGCGGGTCGTCGCGGTCGACCGGCAGCATGCCCATGCCCTCGAACCACGCCTTCTGCAGCGTGCCCTTGATCCCGCCGCCGGCGAAGTAGTCGGACTTGGCCAGGAAGTGGACCTTGCGCGGCGCCACGATCGGGATCACCAGGGAGTCGGCGAAGCTCAGGTGGTTGCTCGCCAGGAGGACGGCCCCCGTGCGCGGCACGTTGTCGAGGCCGGTCACCGTCGGCCGCCAGACCAGCTTCGCGACGGGCGGGACGACCGCGTGCAGGACGGCGTACATGACCACGCGTCCAGTGTCGTGGTTACCCGTCGGTCAGCCGATTCTCCGTCTCACCCCTCGTGGGAGCACGGCCACCGGATCCCCGGAACCGGGAGATCCCTCGCGGTCAGCTGCGGGTGCCCGAGACCCAGCGTGCGTTGACGACGACGTTGGACTGGTAGCCGCCCCGGCTCGAGTCGTAGGCGCCGCCGCAGGTCACCAGGTTGAGCTCGCGCCGACCCGTCCCGCCGTACACGAGCCGGGCCGGGAAGTCGGCGTTCGCGTAGGTGGTGATGGAGCGGACGGCGTACGTGACGCTGCTGCCGTCGTCGAGCCGGACCTGGATCCGGTCGCCGGCCGCCAGCTGGGTGAGCCGGGCGAAGACCGCCGGCCCGTCGACCGAGTCGACGTGCCCCAGGATCACCGCGGTGCCGTGGGCGCCGGGAGGTGGGCCCAGGTGGTACCAGCCCGCCAGCGACGGGTCCGCCGGCACCTCGACCTCCCCGTCGGGCTGCAGCCCGAGCCGGAGCAGCCGCGAGCTGACCTCGATGCCGGGGATGCCGAGCCTGACGGGCTGCGGTGGCGGGGCGGCGTGCTTCCGCGGCCCCTGCTCCGCCGGCAGCTCCGGCTGCTGCGTGGACGCGAGCGGTGGCGCGGAGGTCTGCGAGACCTCCGCGCCCTCGGTCGGCGTCGAGCCGTCCGCCGCCCACATGACCAGGCACCCGGCGCCGATCAGCGCCAGCGCGGCCGCGGCCACGCGCCACGGGGTGCTCGACCCCCGGGCGCGGTGCGCGCGGCTCACGAGTCGGGCAGGTCGGTCCGTCGAGAGCCCCGTACGGCGGCGACGCCCGCAGCGGCGAGCGCGACCAGGCCGAGCATCAGCCAGCCGGTCCCGCTGGGTCCGCCGGGGAGCTCACCCGTGCGCGGGTGCCCGGTCGGGATCGGGGTGTCGCCACCCGGGCCACCCGGGCCACCCGGACCGCCGGGACCGTTGGGGCCCGGTGCACCAGGGCTGCTGGACGTGGGAGTGCCGGGCGACGGAGACGCGGACGCCCCGGAGCCGGGTCCGCTGGTCGACGACGGCGAGGCGCTCGGCGTCGGTGACGCGCTCGGCGTGGCGGCGGGCGCGGCGCAGGTGGGCCGGGTGATCGTGTTGGAGTCGAGCGTGACCGCGCCGTTGCGGGCCAGCATCCGGCCCTCGACGGTGGCGCTGGTCTGCAGGGTGATGCTGGTGCGGGCCAGCACCGACCCGACGAACTGGGTCGTGGTCCCGATGGTGGCCGAGCTGCCGACCTGCCAGAACACCCGGCACGCCTGGGCACCTCCGACCAGCTGGACCCGGCTGCTCGTGGCGGTGATCAGCGTCGAGCCCGCCTGGAAGACGAAGACCGCGTCGGGGTCGCCCTGGGCGTCCAGCCGGACGGTCCCGGTCAGCGCCATCCCGCTGGCCGCGGAGTAGACGCCCGGGACCAGGGTCCGGCCGCCGAGGTTCTTGCTGCTCACGTCGACGACGGGGCCGCGACCGGCGGCGTCGTTGTACGCCGTCGTGAGGTCGTCCTTGGCCTGGAGGGCCGGCGCGTCGGCGGCGTGGATGGTCCCGGCGTTGACGATGCCGGGCGGGAAGCCGGTGACCGCGGTGCCCGGGCTGACCCCGACGCTGCCGCTGATGACGCTGGGACCCGTGTTGGTGACGGTCGTGCCGGCGAGCACGGCGTACGGTCCCGCCGTCCCGAGTCCCACGCGTGGCTGGGCGGCGACGGCAGCGCCGTCGAGCGAGAGGACCACGACCACGGCACTGGCCGTGGCGATGAACGGCAGCACAAGTTTTCGGTAGGACATGCCATCTCCGAGCGTTTGCCGGAAGGCAACACCTCGGGAGGTTCAAATGTCATCGAGTCCGGATATCTCGACCTTACGTCGAGATCACGCGAAATACTCACTCCAAAAGGGTGAAGGGCCCTCGAGAGTATGAGTCCCAAGGGCCCTTCGGTTGATCGGTATCGATGACGCTCCCGATCGACTGCTCTTCTCCTCCGGCCCCGGCGGCGTCGTCATCTCGCCGTCGCGATCACTCCCCGGCAAGCCGGTTCGTTCACGTGTGGACCTTCGTCTCCGAGCTGTCCCGCCTCCCGTTGCCGGAGGACGTGAGAGAAGTTCTATGCCCTGCGGAACGGGCTGCGCAAGACCTTTCGGGAACATTCTCCTGGTTCCACCGAAAGTCACCGACTTGTCCACAGAACCGACCGGGGTTGTCCACAGAAAACGCCCAGATCCCCACAGTTGACCGGGATTGACCGCCACGGCAGATGGTCCGGAAATGGACGAAGGGCCCTTGCGAGTATGAGTCGCAAGGGCCCTTCAGGTGACCGGTACCGGTGACGCTTCCGGTCGACACACTCGTCGTCTCCGGTCCCAGCGGCCTCGTCACCCAGCCGCCGCGATCACTCCCCGGCAAGCCGGTTCGTTCACGTGTGGACCCTCGTCTTCGAGCTGTCCCGCCTCCCGTTGCCGGAGGGCGTGGGAGAAGTTCTATGCCCTCCGGGAATCGGCGCACAAGGGGTTCGCGCAACATTCTTCCGGTTCCACCGGAAATGGCCGGTTGCTCCACAGATCCGCCTCCGTGGTCCACAGACGGAGGCCCGATTCCCACAGGTTTTCCACCGGTGCTGTGGATACCGCGGCGGGCTGGTCGTGCCGATCGTCGACGTCAGCCGACGGCCGCCTCGAACGCCGCGGCCACCTCGAGCAGGAACCGGTCGCGCCCGTGCGGGGCGACGATCTGGATGCCGACCGGCAGGCCCGAGGCGGTGTGGCCGAACGGCACCGAGATGGCGGGGCAGCCGGTGACCGTGATGAAGTACGCCGCCCGCATCCAGTCGAGGTAGGTCTCCATCGGCCGGCCGTTGATCGACGTGGGGAACTCCTGGTCGGCCGGGAACGGCGGCACCTGGGACACCGGCAGCACGAGGACGTCGTACGCCGTGAAGAACTCGCGCATGCGCTCGGAGAGGGCGGTGCGCTGGCTGTACGCGCGGGCCACGTCGGCGCCGGTCAGCGACTCACCGGCCCGGATGTTGTCGGCGAGCGACTGCTTGAAGTCGTCGGGCGAGGCGGCGAGCATCAGCCCGAACTTGGCCTGGAAGTGCCACGCACGCAGGGTGCGGAAGGTGTCGTCGGCCTCGGCGAGCAGTGGGTGGGCGTCCGACACCGTCGCACCGGCGGACGTGAGGACGGCCGCGGACGAGGCGACGACCTCGGCGACCTCGGTGTCGACCTCGAAGGCGCCACCGAGATCGGGAGAGACAGCGACGCGGAGCCCGGACAGCGAGCCGGCGAGCGGGGGTGCGAAGCCCGAGCCGGGATCGGTGAGCGCCTGCGGCGCCCGGGGATCGGGCCCGGCCATGACGGACAGCAGGAGCGCCAGGTCGCCGACGTTGCGCGCCATCGGACCGCCGACGGACGTCGTCTCCCACTGGTTGTAGAGCGGCCACTCCGGCACCCGGCCGAGCGACGGCCGCAGCCCGACCACGCCGCAGAACGACGCCGGGTTGCGCAGCGAGCCGCCCATGTCGGATCCGTCGGCGAGCGGGACCATCCCGGAGGCCAGCGCGCACGCGGCACCTCCGGACGAGCCGCCGGCGGACCGGGTCGGGTCGACCGGGTTGCGGGTGAGCCCGAAGACCCGGTTGAACGTGTGCGAGCCGGCCGCGAACTCCGGCACGTTGGTCTTGCCGATCACGACCACGCCGGCCCGGCGTACGCGCTCCACGATCAGGTCGTCGTGCTCGGCGACGTGGTCGGCGAAGAGCGGGGAACCGTACGTCGTGCGCCATCCCTCGACGCCGTGGGTGTCCTTGAAGGCGAACGGCAGCCCGTGCAGCGCGCCGACCTCGGCGCCGGACGCGAGTGCCTCGTCGGCGGCCGCGGCGCCCGCGCGGGCACGCTCCTCGTCGAGCGAGACGATCGCGTTGAGCTCGGGGTTGCGCGCGGCGATCCGCTCCAGGTGCAGGTCGAGCAGCTCGCGCGCCGAGATGTCGCGCCGGCGTACGGCGTCGGCCTGGTCGCGCGCGGTCGACTCGACGGAGAGCGTCACCGGGGGTCACCGGGCAGCGGTGAGCAGGCAACCACAATGCGGCCGTCAGGGCTGGCGAACGGTTGCTGGCTCACCGCTCCCCGGGACGTCACGCTCATCGGCGACGGCGGCCGAAGAGCCCACCCGCGACGACGCCGAGCAGGACGAGGCCGGCGCCGACGGCGATGCCCTTGAGGAAGTCGTCCTGGGAGGAGACGCCCGCCGCCTTGGGCGGAGCCTTGAACACGGCGGGCGCACCGGCCGCGGGGGTCTCAGCAGCCTCGATCGCCGGAGCGTCGACCGCGGGAGACGCGATCGCGGAGGCGACGTTGCCGAAGAACTCGCCGGCCATCCGCTTGGAGACCGAGGTGAGCATCCGCTGGCCGACCCCGCCGACCATGCCGCCGACGACCGCGTCGGCCTCGTAGTCGATCTTCGTGACGCCGGGCTCGGCCTCGCCGAAGAAGACCTGCACGGTGGCGTCGATCGTGCCCGGGGCGCCGGCGCCGGACAGCCGCATCACCAGGGACTCGTGCGCCTTCAGGTCCGAGAGCGTGCACGAGCCCTGGTAGGTGCCCTTGATCGCGGCGACCCCGGCGGTGACCGTCATGTCGTAGGCGTTGTCCGCCGTCGCCGCGAGCTGCTCGCAGCCCGGGATCGTGGTGACCAGCACCCGCGGGTCGAGGATCGCGTCCCAGACCGTCTCGACCGGGAACGGGACGACGTTGGATCCGCTGATCTTCATGAGTTCTCCAGTCCCTGCGATTGGCGAAGCGCGTAGAGCTCGGACGGCGAGATCGGCATCGCCTTGATGGTGATGCCTTCCGCGTCCTCGATGGCGGCGGCGAAGACGGCGGCCGACGGGATCACCCCGGCCTCGCCGGCGCCCTTGATGCCGAGGGGGTTGAGCGGGGACGGCGTCTCGAGGTGGTCGATGTCGATGCCGTCGGGCACCTCGGTGACGTAGGGCATCAGGAAGTCCATGAACGACGCGTTGAGCAGCTGTCCCGACTCGTCGTACGCCATCCGCTCGTAGAGCGCTCCGCCGACCCCCTGCGCGACGCCGCCGTGGATCTGGCCCTCGACGATCATCGGGTTGATCAGGTGACCGCAGTCGTGCACGACGGCGTACTTGAGGATGGTGATCTCGGCCGTCTCGGGGTCGGTCTCGACGATGACCGCGTGCATGCCGGACGCGAACGTCGCGCGCTCGGGCGAGTAGAAGTCCTTACCCTCCAGGCCCGGCTCCTCGTCCTCCGCGACCGGCGGCTTGCCCGGGTCGCCGACGGTGAACTGGGTCGCCGCCTTGGACGCCTCGTCGAAGGCGTAGCGCAGCGGGTTGGACAGCACGGAGACCGTGCCGAGGTCGATGGACGTGCCCGGTGAGCCCTTGACCGACACCACCCCGTCCACGATCTCGAGGTCGTCCTCGGACGCCTCCAGCGCCTCGGCGGCGATCTTGAGCACCTTCTCCTTGGCGCGCTTCGCCGCGAGGTGGATCGCGGAGCCGCTCATCACGGCCGCGCGCGAGGCGAACGTGCCGACGGCGTACGGCATCCGCCGAGTGTCGCCGGTGACGACCTCGACGTCCTCGAACTTCACGCCAAGCTCGTCGGCGACGAGCTGCGCGAAGACGGTCGCGTGCCCCTGCCCCTGCGTCGTCAGGCCGGTGGCCACCTTGACCTTGCCCGACGTCTCGATGTGCACGTGCGCGCCCTCGTAGGGCCCGACGCCGGTGCCCTCGACGTAGCAGGCGAGGCCGATGCCGACCTGGCGCCCCAGCGCCGCCATCTCGGCCTTGAAGGCCGGGAACTCGTCCCAGCCGACCAGCGCCTTCGTCTTCTCCAGCATCGCCGGGTAGTCCCCGGAGTCGTACTCGAGCTCCCGGCCGTCCTGGAAGACCAGGCCCTGGTCGTAGGGGAACTCGTCGGGCTGGATGAAGTTGACGGCACGCACCTCGGTGCGGTCCTTGCCGAGGTACGCCGCGATCGCGTCCATCGTCCGCTCCATGGCGTAGCAACCCTGTGGCCGCCCGGCTCCGCGGTACGGCGTGACCATCACGGTGTTGGTGTAGAGCGACTCGAAGACGACCCGGTAGTTCTGCGGCTTGTAGGGCCCCAGCAGCTGGGTCGAGGTGATGATCGGGACGATCAGGCCGTACGGCGTGTAGGCGCCGTGGTCGTGCCAGAACTCCACGTCGAGCCCCAGCAGCCGGCCGTCGTCGTCGAAGCCGACCTCGATGTGCTGCACCTGGCCGCGCTCGTGCGCCGACGAGATGAAGTGCTCGCGCCGGTCCTCGGTGAACTTCACCGTCCGGCCGAGCGCCCTGGCCGCCATCGGGACGAGCAGCTCCTCGGGCCACGGGTGGTTGATCTTCACGCCGAAGCCGCCGCCCACGTCGGGGGTGATCACGTCGACCTGGCCGAGGTCGAGGCCCATCTTCACGGCGACCGCGGCGCGGACGCCGGTCGAGGTCTGCGTCGACGTCCACACCTGGAGGCGGTTGAGGTCGGGGTCCCAGCGGGCGACGGTGCCGCGGCCCTCGAGCGGCATGCACGCGCTCCGCTCGACCGTGAGGTCGAGCTCGAGCCGGTGCGGTGCCTTCGCGATGGCGGCCGGGGCGTCCCCGACGTTCTGCTCCAGCCGGGCGCCCACGTTGCCGGGCACGTCGTCGTGGACCAGCCGCGTCGCCGCGCGTGCGGCGTCGATGCCGACGACCGGCGGCAGGAACTCGTAGTCCACCCGGATCCGGCCGACCGCGTCCTCGGCGACGTAGCGGTCCTCGGCGACGACGAACGCGATCGCCTCGCCCACGTAGTTGACCTCGTCCTTGGCCAGCGCGTACTGGGTGCGTCCGTGGGTCAGGGCCGGGTGCGGGATCAGCAGCGGGAGTGGCTCGGCCATCTGCGGCGTGCAGGCCGCGAGGTCCTCCCACGTGTAGACCGCGTGCACGCCCTCGACGTCGAGCACGTCGGCGACGTCGATGTCGACGATCCGGGCGTGCGCGTGCGGCGAGCGGAGCACGGCGCAGTGCAGCACGTCCCGCTCGACCGCCACGTCGTCGACGTACCGCCCGAGCCCGCGCAGGAAGCGCTGGTCCTCGACCCGCTGGACCTTCTGGCCCATCAGCTTGGTCGTCATGCGGGGTCCCCGCGAAAGTGTGGGGTGGAGGAGCGAAGCGGGGGAAGCCCGCAGTTTCGTGGGGTGCTCATGTCGCTCCCAGCTCCGCGGCGCGCTCGACGGCCCTCACGATGTTCTGGTAGCCGGTGCAGCGGCAGAGGTTGCCGGCGATCATGTCGCGGGCCTCCTCGTGCGTGGGGGTCGGGTTGTCGCGCAGCCCGGCCGTGATCGTGGTGAGGAAGCCCGGGGTGCAGAAGCCGCACTGCAGCCCGTGGCACTCGACGAACGCCTGCTGCACGGGGCCCAGCGACCCGTCCGGGTTGGCCAGGCCCTCGACCGTGGTGATCTCGCTGCCCTCGGCGGCGACCGCGAACATCAGGCAGGACCGCATCGGCGCCCCGTCGACCAGGATCGTGCACGCGCCGCAGACACCGTGCTCGCAGCCGACGTGGGTACCGGTGAGCCTGAGGTCGTGGCGCAGCGCGTCCGACAGCAGCCGCCGCGCGGGCACCCGGATCTCGTGGGCGTGGCCGTTGACGGTGAGGCGTACGTCGTGGAGCTCCTCGGTCATCGCACTCCCTCCGCAAACGTGTGTGCCGATCGAACCACGCGCCCGGTGAGCACCCGGACCAGCTGGGCGCGGTAGGCGGCGGTCGCGTGGATGTCCTCTGCGGGGTCGAGCTGCGCGAGCGCGGCCTCCCCCAGGTCGTCGTCGGCGACACCGCTCAGGTCGACGACGGTCGGCACGTCGCTCACCGACAGGTAGCCGACCCGCACCGTGTCACCGTCGACCAGCGCGGCCGCGCCGACCAGCGCGTAGTCGCCGTGCCGGCGCGCGATCTCCTCGAAGGCGACGCCCGCACCGGCCGCCAGCCCCGGAAAGTAGGCCGAGACCGCGATCTCGTCGTGGGCCACCGACGACTCCAACGGCCCGAGGTAGAGCTCGGACGCCGGGATCGTACGGCGTCCTCGCGGCCCCTCGACGTCGAGCGAGCCCCCGAGCAGCGAGAGCACGACGGGCATCTCGGCCGCCGCGTCGGCGTGCACGATCGAGCCGACCGTCGTGCCCCGGTTGCGGATCGTGGCGTGAGCGACGTTGGCCAGCGCCAACGAGACGAGCGGCTGCACCCGGCGTACGTCGGGCGAGGCGAGGACGGCGGCGTGCCGGGCGAGCGCACCTACCCGGACGCCCCCGTCCTCCACCGTGACCTCGTCCAGGCCCGGGATCCCGTTGATGTCGACGAGCATCGCGGGTGCCGCGAGCCGCATCGACAGCAACGGGACGAGGCTCTGGCCACCGGCCAGCACCTTGGCGTTCGGCTCGCCGGCCAGGGCCTCGACAGCTTCGGCGATGGTCCCCGGCCGGCGATAGGCGAACGGTGCTGGCTTCACTCAGTCATCCCTGGGTCGGTCCTAGTGCTTGTGGTCATGGGTGTGCGGCGGCGCGTGGTCCTCGACGTGAGCGCCCGTGGTGCCGACCGCGATGATCGCTCCGTCGTCGACGCCCTTCGGACCGACGAAGCGGGCCAGGTGGTAGCCGAGCACGACCACCAGGGTGCCGAGCGCGATGCCGGTGAGATGGAAGTCGTCGGTGAACTTCAGGTCGGCGTTGCCGATGGCCAGGATGATGCCCGCGCCGATCGGGACCAGGTTGACGGGGTTGGCGAAGTTGACCCCGTTCTCCTTCCAGATCTTGGCGCCGAGCAGGCCGATCATGCCGTAGAGCACCAGCGTGATCCCGCCCAGGACGGCCGGCGGGGTCGCGTTGACGATCGCCCCGAACTTGGGGACCAGACCGAGCAGCACCGCGACGATCGCCGCCACGAAGTACGCGGCGGTCGAGTAGACGCGCGTCGCGGCCATGACGCCGATGTTCTCGGCGTACGTCGTGGTCGGCGAGCCACCCACGGCGCTGGCGATGACGGTGCCGACACCGTCGGCGGCGACCGCACGACCCATGTACGGGTCGAGGTCGGCGCCGGTCATCTCGCCGACGGCCTTGACGTGGCCGACGTTCTCCGCGATCAGCGCGATCACGGCGGGGAGCACGAGCAGGATGAAGGTGATCGAGAACGCCGGCGCGTGCCAGCCGACCGCTCCCAGGTTGCCGGCCAGCGTCTGGTTGCCGACGAGGCCGTCCGCGGTGTGCTTCGGGAAGCCGAACCAGTCGGCGTCCTTGACCGTGGTCCAGTCGACCCGGTGGTGCGGACCCGGGTCGGCGTTGCCGGGCAGCGGCAGCGAGGTCTTGCCGAAGAGCCCGTCGAAGAGCCAGGACACCAGGTAGCCGAAGATCAGGCCGAGGAAGATCGCGATCCGGCCCAGGAAGCCCCGGAAGCCGACCGCCATCAGGATCACCGCGGTCATGGTGATGATCGCGACCCACGGGTCCGAGGGCATGTACGTGCCGGTGGCGACCGGGGCGAGGTTGAACCCGATCAGCATGACGACGGCGCCGGTCACGATCGGCGGCAGGACGGCGTTGACGACGCCGGCGCCGAGGAAGTGGATGATCACGCCGACGATCGCCAGCACGACGCCGGCGACGAGGATCGCGCCGGTCACGTCCGCGGGTCCACCGGGACCGCCCGAGCCGGTGTAGGTGTAGATCGCGGTGGCACCGCCGACGAAGGAGGCCGACGTGCCGAGGTAGCTCGGCACCTTGCCCTTCACGATCAGCAGGAAGCAGATGGTCGCGATACCGCTCATCATGATCGCGAGGTTGGCGTTCAGGCCCATGACGATCGGGAAGACGAAGGTCGCCCCGAACATCGCTACGACGTGCTGGGCGCCGAGGCCCACCGTCTTGCCCCAGGCGAGTCTCTGGTGCGGCGCTACGGCCTCACCGGGCCCGGGATTGACTACGTCCCACTTGAACATCGACATGTGAGCACCCTTTCGGTGTCAGGACGGATCCCGAGTTCCGCTCAACCTAGTGAGGCCCATGACACACCCACGACGGCGACACATGCCGAAGGAACGCCGCGACGGCTGTCATCTGTTGTCGGCGCGTGATCAGGCGGTGATCTCCAGGACGCGCAGCGCGACCGCGACGTCGAGGCGCAGGTGCGGGTCCGTCGAGAGCGGGCCGAGCAGCCGCTCGAGCTTGGAGACCCGGTAGCGCATCGTGTTGTAGTGGAAGAACTGCAGGCGGGCCGCCTCGGCCACGTTGAAGTTGGTGTCGAGCAGCACCTGCAGGGTCACCCGCAGGTCGGCCGCCTCGGTGGTCGCCTCGGCCAGCGGTCCGAGGACGTCGTCGACGAACGCACCCAGCTCCGCCGAGCCCGCCGGGGTGTCCGGGATCAGGGCGATCAGGCGGTGCACGCCGAGCTGGTCGAAGAACGTCGTCGACCCGCCGCCGCGGATCCGCCGCCCGACCTCGACGGCCCGGCGTGCCTGGGCGTACGCCGTCGGCAGGTCCTCGATGCCGCCGGCGATCCGGCTGACGCCGACCGAGAACGGGCGCCGGCCGCCGCCCTTGTCGCCGGCGACGGCGGTCACGGCCCGGCGTACGACGTCGTGGCCCGCCAGGGGCTCCAGGTCGCCGTCACCGAGCGGGAGCAGGGTGACGACCTCCGACGAGAAGTCGACGGTGGCGATGTCCGGCGCGAAGGTCGCGGCCACCTGCCGCCAGGCCGCCGAGAAGCGCTGCTGCCACTGCCGGCGCCGGGCGCCCGACGCGAGGTCGTCGCTCGGGTCGATCTCGGCCACCACGACGACCATCGGCCGGGACAGGTCCCAGCCGAACGTCTCGGCGTGCTCGGCGACGTAGGCCTGGTCCGCGGTGCGGCGCAGCAGCAGGTCGCGCAGGAAGTCGCCCTGGTACTTGGTCTCGACGGCGGTGACCGCCTCCTCGCGGGTGATCAGCAGCGCGGCCACGGCCGCGGCGCGTTCGAGGGCGTGCACGTCGTCGGCGGAGATCGGCTCGCGGCGCACCGCCACCAGGCGGGCGAGCTCGACGCCGCCGGCGGCCACCCGGGACACGTGGACGTCGCCGCCGCCGATCCGCTCGACCCGCACCCGGCCGGTCGGGTCGACCAGGTCCTGCTCGGTGAGCAGGGCCTGGTGGTCGTCGTCGAGGGCCGCGGCCCGGATCCGGCCGTCGGTCGACGTGAACGCCACGCCGACCCCGAGCACCCGGCTCACCTCCGCGGCGATCCCGCCGAGGTTGCCGCCCTCCAGCACGATCTGCGTCAGCCCGGTGTGCAGGGCGTCGACCCGGGCCAGCGCGGCGCTGGCGAGCTCCTCGCGGTCATCGCTTATCAACACTTGCACTCCCTTGGCGTAGGCGTTGGCACAACCTCACATCCCCAAACCGTAACCGCCCCCGATAGCGTCGGTGCAGTGATCCCCGTCAGCGCACCCCCGCGAGTGCGGGCGCTGCTGCGGTCGGCCCCCGACGGACCGGTGCCCGTGCTGCACCGCGGTCGCGACGCGGTCTACGTCGAGATCGCCGGTCGGTGCGTCGGCGTCGTCTCCCGCCGGGCCACCGCCGTGCCGTGCGCCCTGCGGGCCGCGGCCGACGCGCTGCCCGACGTCCGCTGGGCCCGGATCGACCAGGGCGTGCTGCACCTCGACGACGAGGCGCTGCCGGTCGGTCGGGTCGTCGAGGTCCGGGTCCCGACCCTCCGGGCGCTCGCCACCAGCCCGGCGCCCCCACCCGGCGACGTCGCGTCGATGGTCGGGCGCGGCGACGGTCTCACGCCGTACGACGACGACGTGCTGTGCGGCTGGCTGGCCACGCACCGCGCGGCCGGGATCGCGACCGACGAGGTCGACGCCGACGTACGCCGGTGCCTCGACCGGACCACGCTGCTCTCCGCAACCCTGCTCGAGTGCGCGATGCACGGCGAGGTGATCCCGGAGTTCGCCCGGTGGCTCGCCGCGGTCGGCAGCGAGGCCGAGGCCGAGCTCGCGGACCGGCTGGCCGCCGTCGGCCACACCTCCGGACGCGGGCTGCTCCAGGGCGCCCGCACCGCCCTCGACCACCTCAGGCCTCTCGAAGGAGCCGCATGACGAACCACGTCGAGCTACGACCCGGCGCGTACGCCGACTCGGTCACCCTGCTCCAGGTCAGCCGCGCGGTGCAGGGCCTCGACGGCGTGCTCGCCGCCCAGGTCGCGATGGCGACCGCCCTCAACATCGAGGTGCTGGTGGAGATGGGCTTCGACGTCCCCGCCGAGGCGACCACCAACGACCTGGTCGTGGCGCTGCGGCTCGCCGACGCCGATGCCCTCCCGGTCGCGCTGGCCGGCGTCGACCAGGCGCTGCGCGACGCCAACCGACGGCCCGAGGGGTCGAGCGAGATCGCCGCGCCCCGCACCACGGCGAGCGCCTTGCGGCGTACGCCCGAAGCCGCCGTCGTGGTCGTGTCCGTGCCCGGCCCCAGCGCGCTGGTCGAGGCGATGGACGCCGTCGACGCCGGGCGCGACGTGCTCATCTTCAGCGACAACGTCCCCGTCGAGCAGGAGGTCGCCCTCAAGCGCGCGGCCGCCGAGCGCGGCGTCCTGGTGATGGGACCGGACTGCGGCACCGCGGTGGTCGGCGGGCTCGGGCTCGGGTTCGCCAACGTCGTCTCCCCCGGGCCGGTCGGCATCGTCGCCGCGTCCGGCACCGGCTGCCAGCAGCTGCTGGCCCTCCTCGACCACGCCGGCGTCGGGGTCACCTCGGCCCTGGGCGTCGGCGGCCGCGACCTCTCCGCGGAGGTGCGCGGCGTCTCCACCCGCGAGGCGCTGCGCCGCCTCGACTCGGACCCCGCCGTCGAGCTGATCGTGGTGATCTCCAAGCCGCCGGCGCCCGACGTCGCCGCCGAGATCGAGGAGTACGCCGGCACGCTCGCCACCCCGGTCGAGTTCGCCCTCCTGGGTGCCGGGAAGCCCGACCTCACCGCCGCCACCGAGGCGGTGCTGCGCCGGCTCGGCCGCGACGTGCCGGCCTGGCCCGTGGTCGGATCGGCCTCGCCCGGGAGTGGCGCGATCCGCGGCCTCTTCGTCGGCGGGACCCTCAAGAGCGAGGCCCAGCTGATCGCCGGCACCGATGCCGGGCACACCTTCGTCGACTTCGGCGACGACGAGTACACGACCGGTCGCGCCCACCCGATGATCGACCCGAGCCTCCGGCTCGACCACCTGGGGCGGGCCGCGGCCGACCCGGCCACCGGCGTGCTCCTCCTCGACGTCGTGCTGGGCCACGGCGCCGAGCCCGACCCGGCCGCGCTGCTCGCGCCGGCGATCGCGGCCGCCACTCAACCCGTGGTGGTCGCCGTCGTCGGCACCGACGGCGACCCGCAGGGCCGCGACCGTCAGGTCCGGGCGCTGGTCGACGCCGGGGCCGAGGTCCACCTGTCCAACGCCGGCGCCACCCGCCGCGCCCTCGAGCTGCTGGGAGCCTCGTCGTGACCACCCCGGAAGCCGTCGTCAACGTCGGCGCCGACCTGCTCGCCGACGCCGTGGCCGATCAGGCCACGCCCGTCACCCGGGTCGACTGGCGGCCACCGATGACCGGCACCGAGGCCGACCTCGCGACGGTCGCCGCCGACCCCCTCCGTCGTACGGCGAACGAGCGGGCTCTCGTGGCGATGCTCGGCGTGACCGCCACCCTGGTCGACGTCGCTCCGGCGTCCGAGGTGCTCGGCCTGCAGCGCGGCGAGTTCCTGCACGCGGGCCCGCCGATCGCGTGGGACCGCGCGTCCGGCCCGCTCCGCGGTGGGCTGATGGCCGGCGCCGCGCTCGAGGGTCTCGTCGACGACCCCGAGGACGCGGTCGCGCTCTTCGAGGCGGGCGACAGCGTCTCGCTCGAGCCCTGCCACCACCGCTCGACCGTCGGCCCGATGGCCGGCGTCGTCACGCCGAGCATGTGGATGTTCGTGCTCGAGGACGCGGCCAGCGGCCGGCGTACGTACTGCTCCCTCAACGAGGGCCTCGGCAAGGTGCTCCGCTACGGCGCCTACGGCCCCGAGGTGCTGACCCGGCTGCGCTGGATGGGCGACGTGCTCGGGCCGCTGCTCCAGAAGGCCGTCCGCGCGACCGACCCGGTCGACGTCACCGGCATCCTCACCCAGATGCTGCAGATGGGCGACGAGGCCCACAACCGCAACCGCGCCGGCACGCTGATGCTGCTGCGTGACCTCTCCCCCGCGATGGTGACGAGCGGCATGGACAGCGCGGACGTCGCGGACGGGTTGCGCTTCATCGGCGGCAACGACCACTTCTTCCTCAACCTGGCCATGCCCGCCTGCAAGCTCGCGCTCGACGCCGCCCGCGGCACCGAGGGCTCGACGATGGTCGTCGCGATGGCCCGCAACGGCACCGACTTCGGCATCCAGACGGCGGGCACCGGCGACGAGTGGTTCACGGGGCCGGCCCAGCTCGCCGACGGCCTCTTCCTCGGCTCCTACGGTCCCGACGACGCCAACCCCGACATCGGCGACTCGGCGATCACCGAGACCGCCGGCATCGGCGGGTTCGCGATGGCGACCGCGCCGGCGATCGTCCGCCTCGTCGGCGGCTCGGTGCCGGACGCGCTGGCGACCACCCGCCGGATGCACGAGATCACGCTCGGGGAGAACCCGCGCTGGACGGTGCCGGTGCTGGAGTTCCAGGGCACGCCCACCGGCATCGACGTGTCGAAGGTCTGCCGCACCGGGATCCTGCCGCAGATCAACACCGGCATGGCCGGCCGGCTCGCCGGCGTCGGACAGGTCGGCGCCGGCCTGGTCACGCCCCCTGCCGAGATCTTCCCCCAGGCGCTGGCCCGGCTGGCGGGGCTGGCGCGCGAGCGGCAGGATCGGCTGTAACGCCGGGTTAATGGCTGTACCCAGGGGGTTGCAGCACCGTGGGTACAGGCAGTAACCCGGCGTTACAGGTGCCGTCGGCCTGCCGCGAGCCGCTTGCCTGGGGGCGAACGGGTCAGTAGCGCAGCCAGCCGCGCAGCCCGATCACGGCGCCGCGCTCACGGCTGGCGTCGAGGAACACGTAGAGCGGTCCGCCGGGCACGTGCTCGCGCTGGGCGAGGTTCCCGTTGCTCGGGTGCACGGCGTGCAGGTACCCGTCGTACCCGCGGATCTTGCCGCCGGTGACGATCATCGTGTGCCAGCCGCGGTCCACCCACCCGCACAGCCAGCTGTCCTGACCGGTGCCCATGTGCGCGGCGTAGACGTAGACCTCGTGGCGCCACACGGCGGGGTCACGGCCGCCCGGGACGTCGGGGCAGCGGGTCGGCGCGGCGGCCCACCTGATGAAGGTGGTGCTGAAGAAGGGATAGCTCTCGTGCCAGGTACGTCGCTCGCCGGTGCCCTGGCAGGAGCCCGCGTCGTCACGCCAGCTGCCCTCGCAGCTGGCGGCGGCCCCTCCCCCGTACGCATTGATGTGGAAGTGGACCTGGTGCCACGACCCCGGGGCAGCGCCGGCGTCCTCCTCGTTGGCGACGGCCGTCCCGGCCGGGACCAGCAGGCTCGCCAGGAGGCCGACGAGGGTGAGGAAGCCGGCCGCGGCGGCCCGGGTCGAAGTGGTCATGCCCCGGACCGTAGGCCCGGCGGCGGGTCCTGCTCTGTCAGCGACCTGACACAACGGACGCCGGCGGTCGCCACAGGGCGCGCTTGATGTCGACGCTCCCCGACGGGCGCAGCGGCGTGCCCTCCTCGAGGTAGGCCTGGCGGGCCTCGTCGTGGTGGCTCGGCGGCAGCGACCCGTCGGCGCGGACCACGCGCCACCACGGCATCCCGGCTCCGTGGGACGCCATCACGTTGCCCACGATGCGCGGACCACCACCGCCGACGACGGCGCCGACCACCTCGGCGATGGTGCCGTACGTCGTGACCCGGCCGCGCGGGACCGACTCGACGCAGCGCAGCACCAGCTCGACGTACTCCTCGTGGTCCAACGTCATGGCAGGTCCTCGCGTGGCGAGCCGGCGGTCAGCGCGACCGCCGCCGCGACCGTGGCGACGAGGCCGGCGCCGACGCCGACGACCCAGATGCCGGGCTGCTCGGGCTCGCCGTCGAGCAGCAGCGCCAGCCCCCAGACGAGAGGTACGCCGAGGAGCAGCACCGCGCCGCGGCGTACCCACAACCGCACCAGCGCGGGGTCGAGCGGCATCTCGCCGGGGCCGTAGCCGGCCAGCACCGCGGCGACGTGCGCGACCAGCAGGGCGGTCGCCGCGACGAGCACGGCCGGGTGCAGCCCGTCGTCGAGGGCGCCCGCCCACCAAGCCAGCACGGCAAGCAGGACGCCCGCCCCGACCGGCGACTCGGGCAGCGCGGCGAACGCCCCGGACAGGACGACGATCCCGACCGCGACCCACCACGTGGGCCACCGGCCGGCCGGCCCGGCCGCGAGGACGGCGACGATCGGCGCGACGAAGATGATCGCCCGCAGCACCAGCTGGCTGCGGGAGAGCGCGGTGGCCGCGGCCAGCACCCCGTTCACCGGACCACCACCCGGGGCTGGCCGGCCCGCCGGGCCAGGCGCCGCAGCACGTCGTCGATGGTGCCCGGCCCGCGCCACGCCACGACCGGGCAGCCGAGGGCGGCCAGCCGCTGCAGCACGACCGTCCGCTCGAGGCTGCGCATCCGCCAGGCGTACGCCGCCAGCTCCGGGTCGGTGCCCTCGGCGACGCCGGGGCGTACGTCGGCGGGCAGGGTGTCGACGACGAGCACGGGCACGCCCCGCTTGGTCAGGGTCGCGGCCACCGCGCCGATCGACTCGGCCAGCATCGGCGACAGCAGGATCACGACGGTGCCGCCGGTGACGCCGAGCTGCAGGACGCCCGCCTCGGCCTCGGTGACCTCGCCGGGCCGGATGCCGGCCAGGGTGTGCTGCAGCCGTCGCAGGTGCCGCGAGCCGGTGCCGTAGCCGACCAGCTCGCGACCGCGACCGACCACCCGCAGCGCCACCCGGTCGCCCGACCGGACATGGTGCTCGGCGACGGCGGACGCCGCCCGCACCGACAGGTCGAGGCTGCTCGCGGCGCCGTCGACGCCGTCCGACGCGCCGTGGTCGGCGAGCGCGTCGACCACGAGCAGCACGCCGGTGTCCTCCTCGGCGCGGGTGCTGACCACGTGGAGCTCCCGCGACCGCAGCGACACCCGCCAGTTGATCCGGCGCAGCCGGTCGCCCGGTGCGAAGGGCCGGATGCCGGCCAGCTCGGTGCCGCTGCCCGGCCGCTGCGAGCGGTGCGCGCCGACCAGGCCGACCGGCTGCGGCGCGTCCGCGCGCGAGTCGTACGGCGCCGTCGCCGGCAGCACCCGCATCTCCTGGCCGCCCAGGGTGACGGGGCCGAACCGGTAGCCCGCCCACGGCGACAGCAGCGCCACCCGCTCCGTGCCGACGTGCCGCCGACCCCACCGCCGCGGGCTGATCTCGGTGGTAGGCGCGGGACCGTCGGCCCCCTCGAGCAGCGCGCCGACGTACCCGCCGTGCGGCCGCGCGACGACGTACGGCGGGTGGCCGGTCGCCCGGACGAGGTACTCGGCGTGGTCGGCGCCGGCGAGCGTCAGCCGCGACGTCGTCCCCTGGCCCTCGTGGAGCGTCGTGTGGTCGAGCCGGGACTCGAGCCGCGGGACGGCGGTCGGCCGGCGCAGCAGCCCGACCGTCGCCAGCCCGATGAACGGCACCGCCAGCACCACCAGCGACGGGTCGCCCAGCAGCAGCGCGCCGCCGACGGCGACCGCCGCGGTGACGACCGCCCGGCCGAGCGCCGCCGTCGGCCGCCAGCGGGCGTCCGCCGAGGTCAGGGGGCTGAGCGTCATCGCCGCTCGAGGGTGGCCGGGGTCGGGACCTTGGCGAGCACGGCGTCCACCACGCTCCGGCCGCTCGCGTCGGTCATCCAGAGCTCCGGCCGCACGGTGACCCGGTGGCCGAGGACCGAGCGGGCGACCGCCTTGACGTCCTCGGGGATCACGTAGTCCCGCCTCCGGATCAGCGCGAACGCGCGGGCGGCCAGGACCAGGCCGAGCGAGCCGCGCGGCGAGGCGCCGGTCAGCACGTCGGAGTGGGTGCGGGTGGCGGTCGCGAGGTCGACGCAGTAGCGGCCGACGCTCTCGTCGACGGTCACGGTCTCGACGGCCGCCTGCATGGCCAGCAGTCCCTCGGCGTCGGTGATGCGCTGGAGGTCGACCTCCTCCTGGCGCCGCTCGAGGCGTCGTGCGAGCACGTCGTACTCCTCGCCCGGTGAGGGGTACCCGAAGCTGACGCGGAGCAGGAACCGGTCCAGCTGCGCCTCGGGCAGCGGGTAGGTGCCTTCGTACTCGATCGGGTTGGCGGTCGCGAGGACGTGGAACGGCGCGGCCAGCGGGAAGGTCTCGCCCTCGACGGTGACCTGCCGCTCCTGCATCGCCTCCAGCAGCGCGGACTGGGTCTTGGGCGGGGTCCGGTTGATCTCGTCGGCCAGCAGGAGGCCGGTGAAGATCGGCCCGGGCCGGAAGTCGAAGCGAGCCTCGCGCTGGTCGTAGACGAACGAGCCGGTGAGGTCGGCCGGCAGCAGGTCGGGGGTGAACTGGGCTCGCCGGAAGTCCAGGCCGAGCGCCTGGGCGAACGACCGGGCCGCGAGCGTCTTGCCGAGTCCCGGGTAGTCCTCGAGCAGCACGTGCCCCTTCGCCAGCACGGCGGCGAGCACCTGGAGCAGCGCCTCCCGCTTGCCGACGACGGCCTTCTCGACCTCCGCGATCACCCGCTCGGCCAGGTCGGCGGCCTGGTCGACGGACATGGGCTCGGTCCCGGTTCCGGGCCTGCCTTCAGACATGGTCACAGCTCCTCGATGATGGTCAGGCAACGGTCGATCTCTGCGCGGCTCAGCCAGCGGGCCGGTCCGGACAGTACGGCGCTCAGCTCCGGCCCCAGGACGGCGGCCGCGCCCGGGTCACCCCGGTGCAGCCCGTGCCGCTGCCGGAGCACCTGGTCGGTGAGCACCCCCAGCCGGTCGCGGAGGGTGTGGTCGGGCGTGCGTGAGGACAGGTGGGCCTCCATCAGGCCCACGTTGCGCAGCAGCCGGGGGTCGCCGCTGTCGCGCACGGAAGGGCGCTCGACGTCGACCTGCCACGACGGCTCGCCGAGGTTGAGCGCGTCGCGGAGCAGGCCGAGCAGCGCCGTGCAGATCGCGACCAGGAGGGCGAGCCGGACCGGGTCGGGGTCGGCATCGATGAGCACGAGCAGCAGCCCGAGCCCGACGTACGCCGCAAGCCCGCCGGCGACCCGCGGCCACCACCGCCCGATCACGCGGTCACCGGGCCGTGGACCGTGCGGTGGATCCGGTCGAGCGCCTCGAGCGCCGCGGTCCGATCGTCCTCGGTGAGCTCGTGCTGGGAGAAGCGCGCCTCGCGGTAGAGGCCGGCGAGCCGGGACACCGCCGCCGGGTCGGCGTCGACCAGGTCCAGGACCCGGATGGTGTGCTCGGAGGAGGTCTCCCAGGCACGGCGCTCGACGCCCGCGGCCGCGGCGGCGAGCTCGAACCGGTGCCAGCAGGCCACCACCGCGTTGCGGGGGCTCCCCCCGGTGAGCGCCGCACGCTGGGCGTCGATGCCGGCGAGCAGCTCGCGCGCCACCGCAGCACCCGGGTCGACCACGTCGAACGCGGACTCGAGCCGCACGCTGCGACTCGCCCGGTCCCGGCGGACCCGGCGTACGGCGAGCAGCCAGCGCACGAGCCAGACGAGCAGCGCGACCACCAGCACGACGGCCGCCACGTTGAGCAGGACGGCGATCACCCGGATCCACCCGGCGTGCGCGCCAGCGTCGTGCGGACGCGGCACCGGATCGGTGTCGCCCTGCGGCGTCGCGGACTGGCTCGGCTGGTCGGTCGGCGTCGCCAGGCTGGGCCCATCGCCGCGGATCACGTCGTTGGGCCCGATCGAGGCGGCCCAGGTCACCAGCACCACGCCGAGCAGCACTCCCACGGCCACCAACGCCACGGCCAGGGTGCCGGAGCGCCGAGCGGTCATGCTCGGCAACCTACCGGGACACCCTGGCCGGGGCCACGCGATCTACGTGAGGTGCATCAGAGGATCGGGTCGAACGCCTCCGTGCCGTTGACCAGCTGCAGGCCGGAGATGCCGGAGTGCTGCTGGGCGAAGGCGAGCTCCTTGCCGAGGTCGCCGATGTTGTTCGACGCCGGGAGCGGGGCCAGGCCGAGCGTGGACAGGACGCCGATGGCCTTGCCGTCGGCGCTCACGAACGCCGAGCCGGAGTCGCCGGGGACGCCCGGGGACACGGTGTAGAGCGGGTGCGACCAGCCGCCGTCGGCGGCGTCGTCACCGAGGCTGACGCCGGTGTGCGGCGAGAGCAGCGCGATGCCGGCGCGGAGGCTGGAGTTGCCGTAGGTGTAGACGCGGTCGCCGGCGGCGGTGCCGTCGGTGTCGATGCCGGTCGGGCCGCCCCAGAAGGGGATCGACGGGTTCACCTTGGAGACGTCGGCGGCGGACACCTTGACCAGCGCGAGGTCGTTGTAGGCGCAGGTGTTGGCGTCGGTCGTCCCGAGCTCCTTCTCCTTGAGCCAGGACGAGTACACGAGGGTGCCGGTGCCGACCTGGGTGCCCTCGCTGACCAGGCTCCCGCCCTCGTTGAAGGTCACGGGGGTGCCCAGCGGGAGGGACTCGGCCTGGCAGCCGTTGGTGTCGGTCGCCTCACCGAGGCCGGCGCAGTGCGCCGCGTAGCCGACGTACACGTTGGAGGAGGCGTCGGTGTAGACGAAGTTGGCGGTGCACTGGGCACCCTCCGTGTACATCATCGTGCCGGGGTGGATCGCGGCCGTGTCGGCGGGCGCCCACACCGGCGCGCTCTCCGCGCGGCTCGGGCTCAGCGCCAGCAGCGCGGCGGTCAGGATCGTGATGGTCACGGCCGCGAGGACCGCGGCCACCTGGGATCGAGAGAGGCTCATGCCCCGGTCAACGACGACGCTCCCGGCCGGTTACGCGGTGGTAACCGACCGGGAGCGTCGCAAAAAGCGTCAGTACGTGGGCTGCGAGGGGTCGATCTGGTTGACCCAGGCGACCACGCCGCCGCCGACGTGGACGGCGTCGGCGTACCCGGCACCCTTCACGATGGCGAGGGTCTCGGCCGAGCGGACGCCCGACTTGCAGTGCATGACGATCTGCTTGTCCGACGGCAGCTGCTCCAGCGCCGAGCCGTTGAGGAAGTCGCCCTTCGGGATCAGCACGGAGCCCGGGATCCTGTTGATCTCGTACTCGTTGGGCTCGCGCACGTCGATGAGCACGAAGTCACGGGTGCCCTCCGAGCGCTCCTTGAGCATGTGCTCGAGCGTGGTGACCGAGATCGTCGACCCGGCGGCGGCGTCGGCGGCCTCGTCGGAGATCGCACCGCAGAAGGCCTCGTAGTCGATCAGGCCGGTGACCGTCGGGTGCTCGCCGCACAGCGCGCAGTTGGGGTCCTTGCGGACCTTCAGCTTGCGGTACTCCATCTCCAGGGCGTCGTAGATCATCAGCTTGCCGATCAGCGGCTCACCGATGCCGGTGAGCAGCTTGATGGCCTCGTTGACCTGGATCGAGCCGATCGACGCGCAGAGCACGCCGAGCACGCCGCCCTCGGCGCAGCTCGGGACCATGCCCGGCGGCGGCGGCTCGGGGTAGAGGCAGCGGTAGCAGGGCGCGTCGTCCGACATCGACGGCGCGAAGACGGAGGCCTGGCCGTCGAAGCGGTAGATCGAGCCCCAGACGTAGGGGATCCCGAGGAAGTACGCCGCGTCGTTGACCATGTAGCGGGTCGCGAAGTTGTCCGTGCCGTCGACGATCAGGTCGTAGCCCTGGAACACCTCCATGACGTTGTCGTTGTCGAGGCGCTGCTCGTGCAGGATCACGTTGACGTACGGGTTGGTCTCGGCGATCGACTCCTTGGCCGACACCGCCTTCGACTTCCCGATGTCGGACTGGCCGTGGATGATCTGGCGCTGCAGGTTGGACTCGTCGACCTCGTCGAACTCCGCGATGCCGAGCGTGTGCACGCCGGCCGCGGCCAGGTAGAGCAGGGCGGGGCTGCCCAGACCGCCGGCACCGATGACCAGCACCTTGGCGTTCTTCAGGCGCTTCTGACCGGTCATGCCGACGTCGGGGATGATCAGGTGGCGGCTGTAGCGACGCACCTCGTCGATGGTCAGCTCGTCCGCGGGCTCCACGAGCGCGGGAAAGGACACGGCGTACTCCTCAGTCTTGCAGCGAGATTGTCTTCCACCGGGCGAACAACCTCCGGTGCTGCCATGTTCCCCGTGGGACACCGGCCCGGATCGCCGCGTCCCGTCATCCGGACGGCCGTGACCCACCGGTAGTGTTCACCGCGTGACGGCAGAGCAGTACGACGCACCGGCGCGGCCCCGCGGCGGCCGGATGCCCCGGCGGGAGCGCCGCGCCCAGCTGATGGAGTCCGCCCTCGAGGTGTTCGTGGCCCAGGGCTACCACGCGGCGGCGATGGACGACATCGCCGAGCGCGCGGGCGTCTCGAAGCCGGTGCTCTACCAGCACTTCCCGGGCAAGCTCGACCTCTACCTCGCGCTGCTCGACCGCTCCTGCGACACGATCATCGACAACACGCGCGTCGCGCTCGAGTCGACGCCGGACAACAAGCTGCGCGTCGCGGCGACGATGGACGTCTTCTTCGAGTACGTCGCCAGCGACACCGGCGCGTTCCGCCTGGTCTTCGAGTCCGACCTCACCAACGAGCCCGCCGTGCGCGAGCACGTCGACCGGGTGACCACCGAGTGCGCCGCGATGATCGCCCACGTGATCCACGACGACACCGGCCTGCCCGGCGACGCCTCGCGGCTCCTCGCCGTCTCCCTCGTGGGAATGGCGCAGGTCAGCGCTCGGTTCTGGCTCTCGGACCCCGGTGACATCAGCCGTAAGGACGCGGCCGCGCTGGTCGCGGGCCTGGCCTGGCGCGGCATCCGCGGCTTCCCGCTCACCGACGAGCACTGACCCATCGCACGCCCCGCACAACGAAGCGCTAACAAGGAGGACCTCGTGGAGGTCAAGATCGGCGTCCAGAACGCCGCCCGTGAGCTGACGATCGACGTCGAGGAGACCCCGGAGGCGATCGAGCAGCTCGTCGCCGACGCCGTGTCCGGCGACGGAGTCCTCAACCTGAAGGACAGCAAGGGCCGTCGGGTCATCGTGCCCGTCGCGAAGCTCGCGTACGTCGAGCTCGGCCACGGCACCGCGGGCCAGGTCGGCTTCCGCGGCTGACCCCACCTAGGAGCTTGATCCGACCATGATCTCCGCGCTGCTGTGGGCCGTGATCGGTGGCACGGTCATCGGCCTGCTCGGCAAGCTGGTCGCCCCGGGCGACCGCGACGACGTACCCCTGTGGCTGACGGTGCTGTGCGGCATCGGCGGATGCCTGATCGGCGACTACCTCTACGGGCTGTTCTTCAACCCGCGCACCCTCGGCGTCGACTGGTGGAGGCACGGATGGCAGGTCGTCGCCGCCGCCGTGCTCGTGATGATCGCGGCCAGCCTGACGGGGCGCCGGCGGGCCTAGCCGCACCGGTGCTAGCTGTCGAGCCCGAGCTCGGCCATCCGCTCGGCGTGCCGCTCCGTGATCCGGGTGAACATCCGCCCCAGCGCAGCGAGGTCGAGCCCCGGCCGGTCGATGCCGCCGGCGAGCAGCGCGGTGAGGGCGTCGCGGTCGGCGGCGACGCGCTGGGCCTGGGTGAGCGCCTCCCCCATCAGCCGGCGACCCCACAGGGCGAGCCGGCCACCGAGGCGCGGGTCGGCGGCGATCGCGGCCCGCACCCGGTCGACCACGAAGGCCGAGTGCCCGGAGTCCTCGAGCGACGCCACGATCAGGTCGCGGGTGTCGGCATCGAGGTAGGCCGCGATCTCGCGGTAGAAGTCGTTGGCCATGCCGTCGCCGACGTACGCCTTGATCAGTCCCTCGAACCAGTCGGCGGGCGCGGTGTACTCGTGGAACTTGTCGATCGGCGCGCGGAACGGCGCCATCGCCTCGAACGGGTCCGCGCCCAGCTCGGAGAGCCGCTCGCGCAGCCGCGCGACGTGGCCGAACTCGGCCGACGCCATCGAGGCGATCGCGACCTTGTCCTCCAGCGTCGGCGCCAGCTTGGCGTCCTCCGCGAGGCGCTCGAACGCCGAGATCTCGCCGTACGCGATCGCCGCCAGGAGGTCGATGACCGCCTCGCGGTACTGCGGGTCCTGGAACGCCACGGGACTCTCGTCGTGGGCGGGCGGCGGCGCGGATGGGGGCACGTGCGCACCCTACCGATAGACTCGAGGTGACCGAGGTCGTCTCTGCGACCTCGCCGCATGTGCGCGGCAGACCACTCTGAGTCCGCCGCATCCGACGTTCAATCGGTTGATACCCGGCTGACTCACGAAAGCAGAAGACACTGACCACGTTCCGAGAGCTCGGGGTCCTGCCCGAGATTTGCGACGCGCTCGACCGCCACGGCATCACGACCCCCTTCGCCATCCAGGAGATGACCCTCTCGGTCGCCCTGATGGGCACGGACCTCATCGGCCAGGCCCGCACCGGCACCGGCAAGACCCTCGCGTTCGGCATCCCGGTGCTGCAGCGCAGCGTCTCGCCGACCGACCCGGCGTACGCCGACCTGCCGCAGGGCAAGCCGCAGGCGCTCATCGTCGCCCCGACCCGTGAGCTCGCGCTCCAGGTCTCCAGCGACCTGTCCATCGCGAGCAAGGACACCGGCCTCCGGGTCCTCACCGTCTACGGCGGCGTGGGCTACGACACCCAGCTCGACGCCCTGCAGACCGGCGTCGACATCGTCGTCGGCACGCCCGGCCGCCTGATCGACCTCGCCAACCGCCGCGCCCTCGACCTCTCGCACGTGCACGCGCTCGTGCTCGACGAGGCCGACGAGATGCTGGACCTGGGCTTCCTGCCCGACGTCGAGCGGATCCTGCGGATGACGCCCGAGACCCGCCAGACGATGCTGTTCTCGGCCACCATGCCGTCGGCGATCGTCTCGCTGGCCCGCATCCACATGCGGCACCCGATGAACATCCGCGCCGAGTCGTCGTACGACACCTCGATGGTGCCCGCGACCGCGCAGTTCATCTACCAGGCCCACGACCTCGACAAGCCGGAGATCATCGGCCGGATCCTGCAGGCCGAGGACGCCGAGAAGATCATCGTCTTCACCCGCACCAAGCGGCAGTCGCAGCGGATCGCCGACGACCTCGCCGAGCGCGGCTTCAGCGCCAGCCCCCTGCACGGCGACATGGCGCAGGTCGCGCGTGAGAAGGCGCTGACCAAGTTCCGTGAGGACAAGATCCGGGTCCTGGTCGCGACCGACGTCGCCGCCCGCGGCATCGACGTCCGCGGCGTCTCCCACGTCATCAACTACACCTGCCCCGAGGACGACAAGACCTACGTCCACCGTATCGGCCGCACCGGCCGCGCCGGCGCCTCGGGCATCGCGATCACCTTCGTCGACTGGGCGGACCTGCACCGCTGGAAGATGATCAACAAGGCGCTCGACCTGCCGTTCGACGAGCCGCAGGAGACCTACTCGACCTCCGAGCACCTCTTCCACGACCAGGGCATCCCCGCGGGCACGAAGGGCCGGATCGTCGACCCCGCCCCCGTGGAGCGCAAGCCCCGCGAGGACCGTGGCGGCGACCGTGGTGGTCGCTCCGGTGGCGACCGCTCCGGCGGTGGCGACCGTCCCGCCCGCAACCGGGACCGCAACCGCACGCGCACCCGCAGCGGTGAGGCCGTCGCCGGCGACGCTCCGGCAGCTGCCTCCGCCGCTCCGGCGGCCGACGGCGAGTCGCGTCCCAGCGGCAGCCGCAACCGCAACCGTCGTCGCCGCTCCGGCGGCTCCGGTGGCGGTGCCGCCGAGAAGGCTCCTGCCGCGGAGTGAACGGCGTCAGGGATACCCGGTCAACCGGGTATCCCTGAACTCCTGGGCCTCTGCATAGCCCAAGAAGTTGGCGAAGTGCCTGAGGAGTACGCCGTCGGCTCAGGGAGCGCCGTGGACCCAGCCCTGGTTGTCGTCGAAGTCGACGTAGCCACTGAGGGTGCGTCCGGCATCGACGAAGGCGGCCGGCAGGGCGTCGCCCCACATCGGGAGCGTCGCGATCGCCGTCAGGTCGTCGACGTCCAGGGGAGGCATCGGCCGGGTCCGGTCCCAGGCACCGCCGTCGATGTTGACCTCGAAGCCGTTGGTCGCGATGGCGACGACGCGGATCCGGTCGGGCCGCAGCAGGTCCGCGACCAGGCGGATCCCGGGGCCTCCGGGCACGTCCGTGCGCTGTTCGTACGTCGTGAGCTGCGACCCGTCGGCCAGCCGGGTCACCTCGCAGCGCAGCTCGGCGGGGTCGTCGCAGGTGGCGTGCATGCCGCGACCGTGCTGCACGTTCAGCCCGATCTCGGAGCCGCCGACGTCGTCGGCGTCCTCCCACCGGATCTGGGCGTAGTAGTCGCCACTGGTCTCCGAGTGCTGGCCCTTGAGGTCGAAAGCCGACCCGGCTCGCTGCTGGCCGACCGCCCAGTGCAGCGCGAGCACAGCCGCTTGCCCGGTGGTCGGAGCGGTGGGCCCGGCGAGATCCGGGGTGACCATCGCGGCCGGGACCGGCCCGTCGCTCGCGACGTCGGCACCGGTGCCACCCGGGCCACCGACGGCGGCCAGCACGCTGCCGGTCAGGGCGAAGGCGGCGACGCTCGCCGCGACAGCGATCCCCGCCGTACGCCGGCGGCGCAGGCTGGTCCCCCGGCGGCGGGCGACGGTGGTCATCAGGCCCAGGTCGGGACCGGTCTCGTCGACGCGGTCGAGGGTGTCGGTCAGGTGCTCGTGCAGGTTCATCAGGACTCCTCGTCCAGGTCGGTGAGGTGGAGACGGAGGCGCGCGAGGGCGCGCCGGGAGCGGGTGCGCACGGCGGTCTCGCTCAGCCCCAGATCGGCAGCCGTCTCTGCGACGCTGCGGTCGAGCCAGTAGCGGAGCACGACGACCACCCGGTCGCTGGGCGAGAGGGCGCGCAACGCCGCCATCAGGTCGAGGTGGAGCGCCGGGTCGGCGGGATCGGCCGGGTGGTCGGGCAGGTCGTCGCTCGGGCGCTCGGAGGAACGACGCAGCCGGCGGTGCGACACGTAGGTCCTGGTCAGCACGGTCCGGGTGTAGGCGACCGGATCGTCCGCCCGGCTCACCCGCGACCAGGCGGCGTACACCTTGGCGTAGGTCGTCTGGAGGAGG
Source organism: Nocardioides conyzicola (assembly GCF_039543825.1). Lineage (NCBI taxonomy): Bacteria > Bacillati > Actinomycetota > Actinomycetes > Propionibacteriales > Nocardioidaceae > Nocardioides > Nocardioides conyzicola. The sequence continues at coordinate 536,813 of NZ_BAABKM010000001.1, forward strand.
TCCTCGGCCAGGTGGTGGTCCCCGCCCGTGAGGAGCAGGGAGGCACGGTAGAACTGGCGCCCCGTAGCGGATACCAGCTCGTCGAAGCTCCGTACGTCGGGCACCGAGAGCCGCTCCGTCGGGCTGAGGTCAGTCGTCGAGATGGTCACACCCCCCTGACGCCTCGACCCGGCGTCCGCGTGACACCCCGATCGCCGGTCAGGCGGTGACGACGACGTCCGTGCCGAGGGGCGCGAACTTCCAGAGGGCGACGGCGTCGGCCTCCTTCTGGCGGATGCAGCCGTGCGAGAGCGGCGTGCCGAGCTGGGCGACGGTCTGGACGGGCTTGCCGTCGTCGACGGGGATGTCGTGGAAGCCGATCGCGGCGTGGTCGCCCTGGGCGAAGCGCACGAAGTACTTCATCGTCCCGGAGTCGTCGACGCCCCAGGCCTGCTCCGAGCGGGAGTAGACCTGGTAGCTGCCGGGGTCGAGGTTGTCGTAGGCGCTGCCCGAGACCAGGTAGGTGCGCTTCACCTTCTCGTGGTCGCCGATCAGCCACACCCGCTGGCGGCTCTGGCTGAAGACCACGCGCCGGCCGTCGCCCGAGTCGGCCGGGACCGTGGTGTCGTCGGCGGGATCGACCATCGGCTCGACGTCGGCGGCCGAGGTCGAGGCCGGCTCGGACGTGCTCGGCGACGCCGCGTCCGAGGCGAGGTGAGCGGTCGCGCCGAGGTCCGCCGCGGCGTTGTCGGTAGGCGACTTCTGGGCCGCCGCACCGCCGTCGGAGAAGGGCAGCGCGCCGAACGAGCCGAGCAGCGCGATCGTCGTGACCGCGAGCGACACCCCGAGCGCCGTGAGCCGGCCGTAGCGCGGCCGGACCGGTACGGCGCGGTGGGCGCCGCGAGGCTCGGTCACGACGCCTTGCCCGCCTTCTTCTTCCGAGACTTCGGGCGCTTCGAGCGCGCGACCAGGTTCTCGGCGGCCTCGCGGTAGGCACGCGCGCCCTTGCTGCTGCGGCTCGTCGCGAGGATCGAGCGGCCGGCGGCCGGGGCCTCGGCGAACTTGATCGTCTTGGGGATCGGCGGCTCGATGACCTCGAGGTCGTAGGTCTCCGAGATCGTCTCGAGCACCGTGCGGGCGTGGTTGGTGCGCCCGTCGTACAGCGTCGGCAGCACGCCCCAGACCTCGAGCTTGCGGTTGGTGAAGCGGCGTACGTCGTGGACCGTGTCGAGGAGCTGGCCCACGCCACGGTGCGAGAGCGTCTCGCACTGCAGCGGGATCAGGACACCGTCGGCGGCGGTCAGCGCCGCCACCGTCATCACCCCCAGGGAGGGCGGGCAGTCGAGCAGGACCCAGTCGTACTCGTGACCGTCCTCCTCGAGCGTCTCGATCATCGTCTTGATGACGTGCTCGCGACCGGTGCGCGTGAGCAGCTCGGCCTCGGCGCGCGCGAGCTCGATGGTCGCCGGGACCAGGTCGACCCCGTCGTCGGTCGTGATGATGACCTCGGAGGGGTCGAGGCCCTTGGTCAGCACGTGGTGGACCGAGAGCTCGAGGTCCTCCGGGTCGATGCCGAGCGAGAACGTCAGGCACGCCTGCGCGTCCAGGTCGACCAGGAGCACGGAGTGGCCGAGCTCGGCGAGCGCGGCACCGATGGACGCGACGGTCGTGGTCTTGGCGACGCCGCCCTTCTGGTTGGCGATCGCGAGTGTCGTGGTCATTGCTGTCCATCATGCCCGACCGCCCTCGCGGGATCCCGCAGGCACCTGCTTGACTCACGCACATGTCGAAGACCGCACTCGTGACCGGCCCCACCGCGGGCATCGGGAAGTCCTTCGCCCACCAGCTCGCCGACCAGGGCTACGACCTCGTCCTGGTGGCCCGCGACCGCACCCGCCTCGAGGCCGAGGCCGCCGAGCTGACCTCGACGTACGACGTCGCGGTGGAGGTGCTGCCGGCCGACCTGGTCGACCGCGAGCAGCTCGCCCTCGTCGAGGCCCGACTCGCCGACCGGGACCGCCCGATCGACCTGCTGGTCAACAACGCCGGCTTCGGCCTGAAGAAGCGCTTCCTCGACAACCCCGTCGACGCCGAGCAGGCGATGCTCGACGTGCTGGTCACCGCCGTCATGCGGCTCAGCCACGCGGCGCTCGCGCCGATGGCGGAGCGCGGCTCCGGCGGGATCATCAACGTCTCGAGCGTCGCGTCCTTCCTGCCGCGCGGCAGCTACAGCGCGGCCAAGGCCTGGGTGAACTCGTTCTCGGAGTGGGCCGCCTACGAGTACCGCGACCAGGGCGTCACGATCACCTGCCTGTGCCCCGGCTTCACCAAGACCGAGTTCCACGAGCGGATGGACGTCTCGCGCGGCTCCGCGCCCGACTTCCTGTGGCTGGACGCCGACGAGCTGGTGGCCACGGCGCTCAAGGACCACGCGAAGGGGAAGGTCTACTCGATCCCGGGCGGCCAGTACAAGGTGATCACGACCGCCGCCCGGCTGGTCCCGACGCCGGTGCTCAAGCGCTTCCAGTCGCTGGGCCGTAAGTAACGACCGGCGGCACCCGGTCGCTGCGTACGCCGGCGTCGGCAGCCAGCGCCATCAGCCGCTCGTACTCCCCCGGGTCCGTGGTGTTGCAGCCCAGGTCGTGGTCGACCTTGCCGTCGCCGTGGTAGTCGCTGGAGCCGGTGGCGACCAGCCCGATGTCCCGTGCCAACGCACGCAGCCGCGAGCGGGCCGCGGCGTCGTGGTCCTGGTGGTCGACCTCGATGCCGGCGAGCCCGACGGCGTGCAGGTGGGTGAGGGTTGCCTCGTCGGGCCGGCCCAGGCCGCCCCGCCCCCACGGGTGCGCGATCACCGAGACGCCGCCGGCCTCGGTCACCGCGCGGATCGTGCCCTCCAGCGGCGCGGCATAGCGGTTGACGTACGCCGACCGGCCGGCCCCGAGGTAGCGGTCGAACGCCTCCGTCCGGTCCCCGACCACGCCCAGGGTGACCAGGGCGTCGGCCACGTGCGGCCGCCCCGTCGCCGCCGCACCGTGCGACGCCGCTCGTACGTCGTCCGCGCTGATGTCGATCCCGAGCCGGCGCAGCCGGTCCAGCATCTCCGGCACCCGCGACTCGCGGCCGGCGAGCACCTGCGTCAGCTCGGCGGCCAACGCCGGCGAGGTGGGGTCGGGCAGGTAGGCGAGCAGGTGCACGCTGCGGCCGTGGTGGATGGTGCTGATCTCCATCCCGGGGACCAGCGTGATGCCGACCTCCTCCGCCGCGGCCGCGGCCTCCGCCCACCCGTCGGCGGTGTCGTGGTCGGTGATCGCCACGACGTCGAGCCCGGCCCGCGCCGCGGCGCGCACCAGCCCGGCCGGGGTGTCGGTCCCGTCGCTGGCACGCGAGTGCGTGTGCAGGTCGATGCGCACGGCACAACCGTAGGGCGTGCCGGGCGTCACCAGCCCGGCCGGTGCCCCCCGAAGGGCAGCTCGACCAGCTGCGGCCCCGCGCTCGAGACGTCGCGCAGGATCCAGTCGTCGCGGAAGAGCAGCAGCGCGGAGGCGGGCCGGAGCACGATCCACAGCCAGCGCCCGGAGGCCTCGCCGGCGAGCACCGATCGGTCGAACTCCCCGTCGTCGCTGCTGGTCGAGATGTCCCAGAGGTTGACCGCCTGGCTCCCGATCCGCACCCGCGCCGACGGCGGTCGCTCGCCGATCTCGAAGCCGGGGTCCGTGTAGCGGGTGCCCGCGCACCGGGCGCCGAGGCCGGTGCCGGCCTCCTCGGCGACCACCAGCACGTCCACCGGACCGTCCAGCTCGCTGGTGCCCGAGGTGCACGTCAGCACCGCCGTCGCGCTCCCCGGAGCCGGCGCGACCGCGGCGAAGTCGGTCATCGTCCAGCCCGGGCTCATCGGCCACGGCACGTAGGTCGGGAAGCCCGCCGAGGTGCGGAGGTGCTCCACGAACCCGTCGTACGACGGCTCCGGCGCGAGCCACAGCGGAGCGGTGACGCCGTGGTCCGGGCACGCCCACGTGCCGTCGGGCGCCTCGAGGACCGGCGCCGGGCAGCGCACGCAGGTCGCCGTCAGCATGGGACAACGGTGCGGACGACCGCCCCGGTCGTCAAGGGTGGGGCCGGCCTAGAACCCGATGCGGGGGCCAGCCGACTCGCTGCGCACGACCTGGCCCTTCTTCTCGGCACTGGTGCGGAGCTCGGCCTGGAAGGTCCGCATCCGGGCCTGCAGCACGAGGTCGCCGACCGCCAGGATGCGGACGGCGAGCAGGCCGGCGTTGCGCGCACCGCCGATGGCGACCGTGGCGACGGGCACGCCGGCCGGCATCTGCACGATCGAGAGCAGCGAGTCCATGCCGTCGAGGTACTTGAGCGGCACTGGTACGCCGATCACCGGCAGCGGGGTCACCGACGCGAGCATCCCGGGCAGGTGGGCCGCACCGCCGGCACCGGCGATGATCACCGACAGCCCGCGGTCCGCGGCCGAGCGGCCGTACTCGAGCATCTCCTCGGGCATCCGGTGCGCAGACGTCACGTCGGCCTCGAAGGCGACGTCGAACTCCGCCAACGCCTCGGCGGCCAGCTTCATCACCGGCCAGTCCGAGTCCGAGCCCATCACGATGCCCACACGAGCGGCTGCCTCAGGCATGGTCACTCACTCTCGTTTCCCAGGTCGCCCCGGAACCACGCGGCCGCGTGCCGGGCTCGTTCGAGACACTCGTCCAGGTCGTCGCCGTAGGCGTTGACGTGGCCGACCTTGCGTCCCGGACGGAGGTCCTTGCCGTACAGGTGCACCCGGAGGTGCGGGTCGCGCGCCAGGGCGTGCGGGTAGCCGTCGTACAGGCGCCCGACGCTCGCGTCGGGACCGCCGAGGATGTTGACCATCACGGTCCAGCGCGCCCGCGGCGCCGGGGAGCCGAGCGGCAGGTCGAGCACGGCGCGCAGGTGGTTCTCGAACTGCGACGTCACCGCGCCGTCCTGGGTCCAGTGCCCGGTGTTGTGCGGGCGCATCGCGAGCTCGTTGACGAGCACCCGGCCGTCGTTGGTCTCGAACAGCTCGACGGCCAGCACGCCGGTGACGTCGAGCTCGCCGGCGACCCGCAGCGCGATCTCCTGCGCCTGGCCGGCGAGCGCGGGGTCGAGGTCGGGCGCGGGCGCGACGACCTCGTGGCAGATGCCGTCCTTCTGGGTCGAGGCGACGACGGGGTACGCCGCGGCCTGGCCGCTCGGCGACCGCACGACCAGGGCGGACAGCTCGCGCCGGAAGTCGACCAGCTCCTCCGCGAGCAGGCGTACGCCGGTCGCGTCGGCCGCGGCGAAGGCGTCCGCGCAGTCCTCGACCGAGCGGACGAACCACACGCCCTTGCCGTCGTACCCGCCCCGCGTCGTCTTGACCACGCACGGGAAGCCGAACGCCTCGACGTCGGCGAGCGTCGCGACGATGGCGTTGCGGGGACAGGGGACGCCGAGCTCGGCCAGCCGCTCGCGCATCACGCCCTTGTCCTGGGCGTGCACGAGGGCGTCCGGACCCGGGCGTACGGCGACGCCGTCGGCCTCCAGCGCGTGCAGGTGCTCGGTCGGGACGTGCTCGTGGTCGAAGGTGACCACCGGGCAGCCGGCGGTCACGGCGCGCAGGGTGGCGAGGTCGCGGTAGTCACCGACCTGGTGGTCCGGGATGACCTGGGCCGCCGAGACCCCCTCGGCCTCGGCCAGCAACCGGAGCGGCAGCCCCATCGCGGCGGCCGGCTCGGCCATCATCCGGGCCAGCTGGCCGCCGCCGATGACGGCGAGCGTGGGCGCGTGGGTGGGGTCGGGCGCAGGCACGCGCCCACAGTAGTGGGGCTGCTACGACTGGCGGCTGCGCAGGTCCTCGGTCTCGAACCGGAGGCCCTGGCCGCGGATGGTCGTGATCAGGTGCGGCTGCCGGCTGTCGTCACCGAGCTTGCGGCGCACCCACCCCAGGTGCACGTCGATGGTCTTCGACGAGGTCCAGAACGTCGTGTGCCAGACCTCGCGCATCAGGTCGTCCCGGCTGACGATCCGCCCCGCCTGGGTCATCAGGGCGTGCACCAGGTCGAACTCCTTGCGCGACAGCACGATCTCCTCGTCCCCGCGCCACGCACGACGTTCCTCGGGATCGAGCTTGATCTCCTGCACCTCGATCATCCGCCCACCGTAAGAAGGTGACGCGTGTCACGTGGGCAAATGCGAGAAAAATCTAGGCCCGACCCCGACGGCCCAGGGCTCTAGGCCCGGCGCACGGTCAGCGGCTCCACGATGCCGAACCCGCGCACCGGCCGGGCAGGCAGCCGCCGGGTCTCGAACTCGTCGTCGGGCAGCAGCTCCGCGGTGGCCGCGTCGATGATGATCCGGTTGCGACGGGCGACCGCGGTCAGCCGGGCGGCGAGGTTGACAGGCGGCCCGAAGACGTCACCGAGCCGCATCACGACCGGACCGCTGGCGAGGCCGAGCCGGACGTCGGGCATCCGGGCATCGCGGCCGACGACGTTGATGATCCCCTCGGCGATGTCGTAGGCGCGGATCGGGTCGTCGCTGACGAAGAGCACCGAGTCGCCGATGCTCTTGATGATGCGGCCGCCCTGGGTGGTGACGACATCGGCGCACCGGGACTCGAAGAGCTCGACCAGGTCGCCGATCTTCTCCTCGGTCATCCGGTTGGACAGGGCCGTGAAGCTGACGATGTCGGCGAAACCCACCGTCAGCTGGACGGTGTTGAGGTCCTCCTCGTTGGACCGCATCGCCTCGACGCGGGCCACCGCGGCCGCGAGGTGCCGGCGCCACACGTAGATCAGCAGGTCCTCGAAGGGGCCCTTGATCTGCTCGATCAGGTGCAGGGCGGAGCCGGTCCGGCCGTTGTCGTTGGCGGGGTCGGCGGCGAGCTCGTCCACCCGCGAGACCAGCGTCGACACCTCCCAGTCGGCGAGCCGGGCCATGGTCTGGCCGACCGCCCGGGTCAGGTTGACCGCCAGGTCGAAGTCGATCAGGTCCGCGCGGACGGCGCTGATCATCGTGGTCAGCGCCTCGGTGTCGGCGTCCGTGTAAGCGTTCTCGAGGCCGTGCTCGGGGAAGCCGAGCGCACGCCAGAGCCGACGAGCCTCCTCCAGCGTCACGCCGGTGGCCGCGGCGACCTGCTTGGCGTTGAACTCGGGCGTCTCCCCGAGGATCGCCCGCTCGAGGTCTCCCGGACCCGGCTGGGGGTCGGGCAGAGGATCAGGCTCCGTCGTCATGTCCTGCCGCGGGGTCATGGATCTTCTGCAGCATCAGGTTGAGCGTCCGCTGGGTCTCCTCGACGCGCGGGATGTCGTGCAGCTTGATCGTGCCGTGCGTGCTCGCGTCGGAGATCAGCAGCGTCCCGCAGCCGAGCAGCCGGTCGATCGGCCCGAACTCGTACGCGATGTCGCTGATCCGGGCCAGCGGCATGTCGTGCCCGCGGCGGACGATGACGCCGGTGCGGGTGATCAGGCGGCGGTCCGTGAACGTGTACGTCGCGGTCGCCCAGATGATCAGCGGCCGCAGCACGAACCAGATGATCCCGACGGCGACCAGCACCCAGAGCGCGAGGGTCGTGATGTGCTGGGCGTCGGAGTCCTGGTCGAGCTTCACCTGCCCGAAGGTCCCGATCGCGAGCAGCAGGACCAGCGCGAAGATCGGGAGGATCAGTGCCTTGACGTGTGTGCGCGTGTCGACGACGACTTTCTCGCCCTCGTTCAGCAGCTTCGGTGAGATGGCCACGAAGGGATCATGTCACCGATCGACGGCGCGCACGTGGACAACGTCACCCGCGCCGACGACGGTGTCGCCGCCGGGTCCGGCGACCACCAGCCGGCCGCCGGGGTCCACTCCGGTCGCCCGGCCGGTCAGCACGGCGTCGCCCGGCAGCTCGACCCGCACGTCGCGCCCGACCGTCACGCAGGCCGCGGCGTACGCCGTCCGCAGCTCGTCGGTCGCCCGGTCCCCGCCGGCCTGCCAGGCGTCGTACGCCTCCCGCAGCGCGCGGAGCAGCACGACGAGCAGGGCGGTCCGGTCCGGCTCGGCCCCGGACTCGATCGCCAGCGAGGTCGCGGTCGGCACAGGCAGGTCCGCCACGGTCAGGCTGACGTTGATGCCGATGCCGACAATCGCGGCCGGACCGTCGGGGGTCTCGACACGCTCGACCAGGATGCCGACGAGCTTGCGGTCGCCGATCAGCACGTCGTTGGGCCACTTCACGCCCGCGTCGTACCCCTCGGCGCGCAGCGTGCTGGCGACCGTCAGGCCGGTGAGCAGCGGCAGCCACGGCCAGTGGGCGAGCGGGACCGTCGGCCGCAGCACCAGCGAGAACACCAGCGAGGAGCGCGGGGGCGCCTCCCAGGTCCGGTCGAGCCGGCCGCGTGCGGCGGTCTGGTGCTCGGCCACGACGACCAGGCCCTCGGCCGCGCCCGCCCGCGCTCGCTCCGCGCCGACCGCGTTGGTGGAGGTGGTCGTCTCGAGCAGCTCCACGACCAGGTCGGGGGCCAGCGCGGCGAGCGGCGCGGGATCGAGTGAGATGCGTCGCATCGACGGGGAGGTCACGGGCACTACATTGACCCACGGTCCCAACCGCACGCGAACGAGGAGCCCCAGATGAGTGCCCAGCCCGGCGAGGGAACCGACGTCCCGGCCGACCTCGACCTCCACACCACCGCGGGCAAGCTGGCCGACCTGGACCGGCGGCTCGACGAGGCCGTCCACGCCGGCTCCGCGAAGGCGGTCGAGAAGCAGCACGCCAAGGGCCGCAAGACCGCCCGCGAGCGGATCGAGCTGCTCTTCGACGAGGGCTCCTTCGTGGAGCTCGACGAGCTCGCCCGGCACCGCTCGGTCGCGTTCGGCCTGGAGAAGAACCGCCCGTACGGCGACGGCGTGATCACCGGCTACGGCACGATCGACGGCCGCCAGGTCTGCGTGTTCTCCCAGGACTTCACCGTCTTCGGCGGCTCCCTGGGCGAGGTGTACGGCGAGAAGATCACCAAGGTGATGGACCTCGCCATGAAGACCGGCTGCCCGATCATCGGCATCAACGAGGGTGCCGGCGCCCGCATCCAGGAGGGCGTCGTCTCGCTCGGCCTGTACGGCGAGATCTTCCGCCGCAACGTGCACGCCTCGGGCGTCATCCCGCAGATCAGCCTGATCATGGGCAACTGCGCCGGCGGGCACGTCTACTCCCCCGCCGTCACCGACTTCACGATCATGGTCGACCAGACCTCCGCGATGTTCATCACCGGCCCCGACGTCATCAAGACCGTCACCGGCGAGGACGTCACGATGGAGGAGCTCGGCGGCGCCCGCACCCACAACACCAAGTCCGGCAACGCCCACTACATGGGCTCGGACGAGGACGACGCGATCGAGTACGTCAAGGCGCTGCTGTCCTACCTGCCGCAGAACAACCTCGACGAGGCGCCCACCCTCGGGGACGTCGCGGACACCGACTTCTCCGACCTCGACCGCACTCTCGACACGATCATCCCGGACTCCCCGAACCAGCCCTACGACATCCGCGACGTCATCACCGTCGTCGTGGACGACGAAGACTTCCTCGAGGTCCAGGAGCTGTTCGCGCCCAACATCGTGATCGGCTTCGGCCGGGTCGAGGGCCACCCCGTCGGCGTGGTCGCCAACCAGCCGATGCAGTTCGCCGGCACCCTCGACATCGACGCGTCCGAGAAGGCCGCCCGCTTCGTCCGCTTCTGCGACGCGTTCAACATCCCGGTGCTGACCTTCGTCGACGTGCCCGGCTTCCTGCCCGGCACCGACCAGGAGTGGAACGGCATCATCCGCCGCGGCGCCAAGCTGATCTACGCGTACGCCGAGGCCACGGTCCCGCTGGTCACGATCATCACCCGCAAGGCCTACGGCGGCGCGTACGACGTGATGGGCTCCAAGCACCTCGGCGCCGACATCAACCTCGCCTGGCCGACCGCCCAGATCGCGGTGATGGGCGCCCAGGGCGCCGCCAACATCGTCCACCGCAAGACCCTCAAGAAGGTCGAGGACGACGGCGGCGACGTCGAGGCCAAGCGCGCCGAGCTCATCGACGAGTACGAGACCACGCTCGCCAACCCCTACATCGCGGCCGAGCGCGGCTACGTCGACGCCGTCATCACCCCCCACGAGACCCGCGTCGAGGTCGTCCGCGCCCTCCGGCTGCTGCGCAGCAAGCGCGAGACCCTGCCCGCCAAGAAGCACGGCAACATCCCCCTCTGACCAGCAACAGCAACCCCGGGGGAAGTGCGCCGAAGCGGACCGTAGGACGAAAGGAAAGGGCGAGCGAAGAGATGCCACAGACCACCGCAGGTGAAGAGGCAGCGACAACCGCTGAGACCAGTCCCACTCCCCCCGCCCTCCGCATCATCAACGCGGACGCGACCCCGGAGGAGGTGGCGGCGATCGTGGCGGTGTTCAGCGCCCTGCAGTCGGCACCGGCACCGGAGCCCCGCCGTACGCCGGAGTGGTCGGCGCCCCACCGCACGATGCGCCGTACGCTCCCGCACGGCCCGGGCGGATGGCGCTCCAGCAGCCTCCCGCGGTGAGGAAGCCTCGCTGATCGTGACCGGGAGCACACTCCTGGCACATACTTAGGGAGATCTTTGAGGTTTTCGGTGGGGCGACTTGAGACGCGGTCCCCAGACTGGAAGCACACGGGGTAGCCGCATCGGGCGGCACCTCCAGCGCGAAGGGGACACGGTGGACGTCAACGACATGGGGACGCAGTACGGAGCTGCTCCGGCTGCTCCCGCCGATCCGTACCTCCGCGTGGCCGACCCGGACCTGGCCGCCTACGAGCACCAGTACCAGGAGGAGGTCGACGAGCTCCCCACCTACCGGCCCACCGTCGGGTGCATCATCCCTGCGTACAACGAGGCCGAGACGATCGCCGGCGTGCTGGACTCGCTGCTCCAGCAGACCCGGCTCCCCGACGTCATCCACCTCGTCGTCAACAACACCTCCGACGACTCCGTCGAGATCGCCAGCCACTACGCCGGCCCGCACAAGCGGATGACGGCCAAGGGCGAGCAGGAGACGGTGATCTACGTCCACGACATCGGGAAGAACCCCGAGAAGAAGGTCGGGGCGCTCAACTACGGCTACTCGCTCGTCGAGCACATGGACTACCTGCTCGGCGTCGACGGCGACACCACGCCCGAGCCGGACGCCATCGAGTGGCTCGTCGACGAGATCTCCAGCGACGACCGGATCGGCGGCATCTCCGCGATCTACTCCATCGACGACAGCGCCCTCGACGGCTGGATGGCGAAGTTCCTGATCGCCGGCCAGCGCGCGCAGTTCTCGGCGTTCAACATGCAGAACCTGCTCAAGGGCCGCAACATGGCGGTCCTCGGCGGGCAGTTCTCGATGTTCTCGACCCAGGCCCTGCGCGACGTCCTCCGCGACAGCCACCAGCGCACCCCGTGGGTCAGCGACAGCGAGGTCGAGGACTCGCTCCTGTCGCTCCAGATCAAGAGCGCCGGCTACCTCACCAAGATCAGCGCCCGGGCCCGCGCCCACGTGGGCGGCATGGACACGCTCCGCTCGCTGGACGCCCAGCAGGTCAAGTGGAACTTCGGCGCCATCGACCTGATGTGGCCCGGCCAGCGCGGCGACACGAAGGGCCAGCCCTTCCACCCCAACCTGCGGCTGCGCTGGTTCGAGCACCTGTCGATGGTCATCAACATCACCTCCCGGGTGCTGTTCGTGCTGCTGCTCGCCGGCTCCCTCAACATCCACGCGTTCGTCTTCAGCGCCTGGTGGGTGATCCCGCCGCTGGCCTCGATCTGGCTGAACTTCCGGGTCGCGCGCTCCATGGAGTTCGCCAACAGACGTGACTATCTGTTCTCGCTGCTGCTCATCCCGGCGGAGACCTACATGGTCATCCGGATGGGCCACTTCATCCGCGCGTGGCTGAAGTTCTTCAGCCGCCAGCAGACCGACAACTGGGCGGCGCAGGCCAAGGCCGAGCGTGGCAAGGGCATCGCCTGGCTCTACCCGTTCGTCGCGTTCTTCTTCATCCTGGTCGTCTTCATGGCCGTCTGGGTGCAGCTCCCGATCGGCCTCCGCTCCGACATCCTGGCCGTCAGCTGGCCGATCCTCGGCGTCATCACCGTGCTCCAGACCGCGTGGATGTTCGTCAAGGCCATGAAGCGCTACCGCGGCTTCAAGGCATGACCCGCCGCCGTACGACGTCCGCCCCCACCACCGACTCCCAGGAGACCCCCATGACCCGCACCCGACCGCGCCTCCGCGGCCTCGCCGGCGTCCTGAGCGCCGCGCTGGTCCTCACGGCGCTCTCCGGCTGCTCGGTCATCGACGGCCTCACCGGCAACGACGCCGACCCCGCCACGACACCCACCGCCTCGCCGACGGCCTCCGAGACGCCGTACGACTCGGAGTTCACCCGCGACGGGACGTTCCAGTCGCACATCGAGATGAACGGCGTCGACTTCGTCTACACGCTCTACCCGACCAAGGCGACCCCGCGGACCAACGAGTGGTACCCGAAGGGCAAGAAGTACTTCACCTTCACGTTCCAGGCCTACGACCTCGACCGTGACCTCCGCGACCCGTTCAAGACCAAGCGCAAGGTCTACCTCGACCGCATCAAGGTCACCTCGACGGTCAAGACCTCCGACGGCACGAACGACGAGACGCCGTACGAGCTCAACGAGATCGCGAAGGAGGTCACCTTCGACCCGCAGCCGCTGTCGACCTCGCGCGGCATGCTCATCACCTCGCCGAAGGGCGCCTTCGAGCTCCGCAACCAGGTCATCCAGCCGACCGCCGCCGACACCGTCGGCATCGACCTGACCTTCAGCGCGACGGTGTACGTCGAGCGCCGGGCCGGGTCGGGCACCTTCGAGAAGAAGACCATCCGGCAGCGGGTCCCGATCGCGATCTTCGCGTCGGACAAGACCACCGAGGCCCAGGACATCCCGATCGACGCCAACTGACCCGGCGAACGCCCACTCAGCGTCGGGCGTCGGTGATCGGCTCCAGCTTGTAGTGGAGGCGCACAGCGGTGCTGCTCCAGAGCTTGAGCACGTGATCGGTGCGCAGCACGCCGACGGGATCGACGTAGACCCGGAAGGTCTCGTGCACGGGCACGCGGGCCGCGTAGGCGTCGCCGCCGTCCTCCACGACGACGTACGCGCCGTCACCTGCGAAGGGGGCTCGCGGAGATCTCAGGACGAGCGCGCCGTCCTCGGCGTACGGACGCAGGAACACCTGCACGTTGCCGGACTCCAGGGGGAAGGCGACGTGGACGCTCGGGCGGTCTGCGCCCGGCAGCGACCTCACGGAGTAGCAGCCGCTGAAGACGTAGCTGCCGGTCGCACGAAGCGTCCGAAGCCACGCCGCGGCGAGCTGGGTGCCCTCGGCGTCCGCGATCACCGACACCCTGCTGTCGATCCCGTGCGCGACGTCGAGAGGGCGCATCGGGAGGGCGAGCTACTGGACCCTTCTGCCGAACAGTCGCGAGACGAGCTCGCCGCCCGGCCAGAAGGCCGGCGACCAGCCGGCCCAGGCCTCCATGCGCCACCGTGAGGTGTGCTCGTAGAAGTCCCGGATGCGCGGATCGAGGTCGCCCGCGGAGAAGCTGGGGCCGTCGAGTGCCGACATCGACGCGAGCAGGCCCGCTCCCGGATCATCCGTGACCAGGCGACCGTTCAGCCGAGCGGCCTCGGCGGACAACCAGCTGTCACCGACCTCCGGTCCGGCGCTGGTCGGAGCGCTCAGCCAGGACTCAGCACCGTCGAGGTCCACCCGGCGTCCGCTGACACGCCAGAACTTGCGGGTCGCGAGGTCGAGTGCGTGCACGCCGCGACGCTACGACACCGTGGCCGGGCCACCAGCGGCGGGACCGAGCGGATCGCGGCATGTGAGTGCGTTTCGATCGATAGGCCCGGCGGCGGTGGGAGCATCGTTGGCTGTGGACGCATGGGAACACGATGGCCGCAAGTTCGAGGTTGTGATGGCCTCGGATGTCATCAACGATGGGATGGGCCTCGAACTCACAGACCTCGACTCATCCGAGAGTGGCCCCGCCCTTGTCGCGTTCTGGCATGCCGACGGCAGCGGCTTTGACTTCGTCGCGCATCACACGGGCACCCTTCCGTTCGCCGTCGTCGAGCGCTTCGTGGCAGCAGCCAGGAAGCGCCTCCCACCCTCTACCGAGTCCTGAGACCGCCAGCAGACGACCGCTCATCGGTAGTGCCGAGCAGATCGTGGCAGGGCGAATGTTTCGGGGAATCGTGATCGGGCTGGATGCGATTGCGGGAGCATGACGCTCATGAGCGAGCCATGCGCCCCGGCATCGTCCACGCACCGTGGGGCGACCCTGGTTTGCAGCCTCCTCACCCTCGGACTGATGAGTTGTGGCACCTCTGGTCAAGACAGCGGCGAGTCGGACGGCAGCACGGGACTGGTCGCGTTCTGCAGCGTCTATACCGAGCCTCCGGAGGGTGGCGAACGACGGGCGTGGGGCGAGGCACTCGGCCGCGTTGCGCCACCTACTGAAATGACTAAGGCAGAACGGAACGGCCTGAGCGTCCGGGCGCGGTGGCTGGTGGATGGGCCGACCCTGTCGTCGCTCCGAGCGAGTCGGTCCGACGTCCAAGCCTTCGACACGTTCGCAGAAGAATCGTGCGGAGACTCAGCGTTCAAACTGGTCGGCGACCAAGGCTAATCGCCATCCGCACATCGGTAGAACCGCGCACCGTCTGCGGCATGAGCGGACGTTCCTCCGGCAGCATGACTGCATGACTGAGGGCGGCAATGTGACTATCTCTCTGACCTCTGATGAGGCGCTGGTGCTCTTCGATCTGCTGCACCGTTGGGAGGACGCCGGTCGATTGAGTGCGCCGCAGCACAAGGGCGAGCAAGTGGCCCTGTGGAATCTGTCCACCCTGTTGGACCAGGAACTCGGAGAGCCCTTTGGTTCCGAGTACGGCGACCTCGTCGCAGTGGCAAGAGACCGACTCATACCCTCCGAGTAACTACCGTCCATCGGCACGATCGAGCGGATCGCGGCAGATGAGCCTGTTCCGGTGCGGGCGGAGTCCGCCCTGGCGTGGTGCAGAAAAGGACGGCGGCGACGGCCAGGCTAGATGCGGTTTCGTCTCAGGGACCCGCAGAGACGCAGTTGGTATGTGCCGATGAACCCCACCAGCGCGCGCGCTGCCAGAGCGTTCCCCCAAGCAGTCATCATCCAGACAAAGGTGAAGGTAGTACCTACGAGCCAGGACCCAGAGTCGGGATCAGCACCGGACAGGACGGCCACCAGGACGGGAAGTACGTACGCGGGCGCGATGGCAACAACGCCGAGGGGAAAGGTCAGAATAGGCAGGCCAAGAAATGCGCCGGCGTTGGTGTTCGAGACGGGCGAGGCGTAGGCAGTGACGGCGACAGCGGCCACGACGGCGACGTAGCACCAGCCGAGCCACGCGAGCCTCCACCACGGGCGGACCTTCTCCGACTTCGTCACAACGACGATCTTCGCGCAGAGCGCCCGCCGTTGGCCGTCGAAAGAGCGCGGCGGTGCAAACCGACCAGTTCGCTACGCGCCAGATCCGGGCGAGCGTAGCGGCCTCGACGCGGCAGGTTCGGTCGTCAGAATGTCATCGACGTCGCGGCTCGCGGTGGTAGTAGACGGTCATCGTGAGGTCGTCCTCGCCGTCGGTCACCGCAGAACTGAACGTCAGGTCTTGTACCTGCACATCTCCGAGGTCATCCAAACTGTTGGCCATATGGCGTAGCAGCGCAGCCACATCGCCCTGCCCTTCACCAGTCGGGTTCGACTGCGAGAAGTGCAGGACGGTCCATTCGCGGGCCTCATCGTTCACGTCAGCAGCCTCTCAGGCGGATCGCTGACCTGTGCGCTCATCGATAGGTCTGCGCATCGGATCGCGGCGTGAGCGGACGTTTGTCGTGCATGATCAGTGCCGTGATCGGCTCGATCCGGCGGTGGCTGCGACGTTCAGATGCCCGTCTGTCGCCGCGCCCGCACAACTGTCCCGCGTGTGGTCACAACTGGGGCGAGCACGGCTTAGACAACGACGTAGACGGCGTTTGCGGGAGTGCGCGTATGAGATCGAGCACGGCCTTCGTTCCAATGAGGAGCCCGGCTGTCGGCTATCACCTCATGCCCGTCGCGACTGAGCGAAGCGGCTCCGCTCTTCGGCAGAACGCACTATCAGCGGCATAAGAGTGCGTTTCGGATGGGCCTGTGGTTCGGGTAGACCTGACACAGTTTGGCTATGACCGCCGAGTTCCGCATGGGTTCGAATGACACCGAGCATCTGTCCATCACGGTGCAAGGTCGAGAGCATGCTGGCGCGGACGACTACTGGGATGGCAACTGGGTCGTCTCCACCATCTCCGTGGCAGCTGGTGGCTTCACTGGTCAAGTTCGGGCGTCGCTCCGTATGGACGAGATCCACCGCTTCAACGAGGGACTGAAGTTCCTCAACCAGAACCTCTTCGGTGCAGCAGTGCTCGAAAGCATGGAGCACTGGATCACCCTCACGGTGAAGGCAGAATCCCGAGGTCAGATCGAGGTCGTGGGTGAACTGACGGACGGAGCGGGCGGCGGCAACGTCCTGACGTTTGAGTTGGCTGAGGTGGACCAGACCTATCTGGCGAGTTGGATCAGCAGCCTGGACGACATCGAAAAGGCCTTCCCGGTGATCGGCAAGCCCTGAGCCCCGCTCGCTCTTCGGCAGTTCCGCGCGCTGTCAGCGGCAAGAGCGAGCGTTCACTCGTAGCCCGTGGCGGCCACGATCATCTCGCCGAACAGTCGCCAGGTGGGTCGCTCCTGGTCGCCGCCGCCAACGATGCGAGCATCCGCGAACGCCGCGAGGCCGTCGAGGAAGCGATCGAGGGTGCCGTTCTCCCACTCGGCTTCGCCGCCTGTGCGGAAGTCCTCCAAGGCGGCCTGGACGAGGTCGGCGAAGTCATCGCGGCTGACGACATCGGCACTCTCAGCGTCGGCGGCCCTACCCGTTTCGTGCGTCACCCGCGCATCGTGTCATTGCAAGTACTCGGGCGCCCTCACATCGGCATGAGCGGATACACACCTCGCGGTAGAAGCGGACGTTGTAAAGGGACCAGCAGCGTGCGGTCAGGCGGGGTCGTCTGCGGTTGGGACATTGATCTCGCGGAGGATCTCGGCAGCCGCAGCCGCGATCGTGGGATTCTCGTCCGTCACGCGGGCCTTCAACTCATGCAGGCCGTTCTCCGGCGTGATCCAGTCGTAGCGGAGGGCGTTCTCGATCGTCTCGATCATGCGCTCACGGGTGTAACCATCAGGTGCGGTCGCGAAAGCTTCCACAATCAGACGCCAGCCGACACCATCTGCGCGCTTTGCGAGTGCATCGACGGCGGCGATGAAGAAGGCGATGTACGGATCAACCGGGTCATGTGCCAGCAAGACCAGACCTCGGTCAACGTCCTCGATCCCGGCGAACAGGGCTAAGCAACGCGCGGCGATGCAACGGTCGGAGTAGGACTCGCTGGTGGCGAGCGCGAGGAGCGCCCGACGGGCATCGTGCTGTAAAGCCTCCGGTGTCCCGGCTGGCGGCGCGTCTGCAGTCACTGGGCGATTATCGTGCACATCCGCTCATCGGCATGACCGACCGGAGTGCGGCAGATGAGTGCGCGGGCTGAGTTGAGCCCACCCTGGCCCGGCTCGAACGGGCTGCCTCCCTCTCCGTGTTGCAGGACGGGCGGTCGGGGTGAACCGACCCGCCTAGGGCAGGGTCGTCGCCGAGAGTAAGCCCAGGAGTGCGCTGTTCACCTCTCGGTTTCACGGACTGCGGCAGATGAGTGCGTCGAGCTGGGCTCTCAACGCGGGAGACTTGTTTCGACCTTGCACCACGTTTCGTCGCCTTCAGGACGAAGCCAGATCTCCCGAGTTGAGCCGTCGTCGTGGTCGCCGAGTAGGGCGAAGGCCTGACCAACTGGCTCGCCGAGACCTATGTTGACCGTGGCGATCGGCAACTCGAAGCCCCGCCATGACACCTGCCAGTCCCGAGCCGGGTCGTCGTAGATGAGTACCTGCGCTGTGACGAGGTCGGAGGATCTGCCGGGTCCGGTGTCGAGGGTGGCCCGAACGGACGCCCCTCGGCACGTGCTCTCGCCTGTGTTCGGTCGGTCAGCAGTTGGACTTCTGAGATCGAGTACCCCGCCGATCAGGCCGACGACGAGGACGCACCCCACGAGGAGTCCCAACCGGAGTCGTCCACGGTTCGTCACGCTCGAAGACTAAGTGAGGGCCCGGTTCGCGTCGTTCGGAACTCAGCAGATCAGCTCGCTCAACGCGGCAGATCCGGTCGCTAGCTACGGGTTGATATTGCCGATCGGGTAGTTCCGGTCCTCGGGGGAGTGCGCACACGCCCCGGCATAAAACGTAGCCCGTGCCGAAGCGTTCTCGCGCTCGACTCCCGCCTTCTGCATCACGGCCTCCCGCTGCGTGGACGTCATGTCCAGCAGGTCGCCGCAAGTGGTGTCCCAGCCCTGATTCGGACTCGGATCCCAGTTCACGAACCAGACGCCTATCGACACGGCGATGAGCAAAACAACCGCGCCGATCACCACACGCTTCACTATTCCGCCGTCCAATAGACACCACAGCCCAAGCGATCGAATCGTGCCACGTACCCGGCTGATGCACGCTCACTGACACGAGCGCACCGCGGCATGAGCGGACGTCCGCCGACCGCACGCCCAGGCCCGTAGCCTCACTGCATGCTCCCGGATCGGCACACCGATGAACTCACGATTGACGACCTCGGACCTGGCTGGGAAGAAACAAAACGAGCCCTGGACGCCGTCCAAGCGGACCTGTCCCGGACCGTCCCAGGCGCGCCGAGACTTCTCCTGCTCTGGCGCAACGCAGACCCGACCCGAGCCTCCAACGAGGCTGACGTGCCGGACGGACGCTGGGCGTACATCGGCAAGGCACGCGATTGGTACTTCGGCGCAAATGGCGGCTTCGCTCTGCCGCGCGAGTACGCCAACGCAGTACAGGCGATCGCGTCTGACGTGTCCGACGCGGTCGTGGATACCCTGCTCGGCTATTACGCCTACTGGCCGCATTGCCCGGACGACGACTGCGCACTCGAGGTCCGCCTCGACGCGGAGCGACGGTGCTGGTGGTCATGCCGTGCAGGCGACCACAACGTCGGCGAGGTCGGGCACCTGCCCACACCAGCGAGTTGACCGCCCACGTCCGTCCAGACATCGGCAGATCGGAGAACCATCAGCGGCATGAGAGTGCGTGGTTCGTTCCGGCGATGCATCCTTGTTTCATGGCAGCAGGAGTGTTGCGTCCGGAGGACATCAACAGCGCTGAGGTGCAGCTCGGCGGCGTCCCGTTCCCGGGTGAATATCGCGACTGGCTGCTCGCGACCAACGGCCATGAGGCCTGGTTCGGCGAAGTCTTCGTGATGTTCTACTCGCTGGATGATGTCGTCGCGGTCACGCAGGCCGCCGAGCCAGACGAGCGATTGCCTGGCCTGTTGGCGTTCGGTTCCGATGGATGTGGGGAGCTACTTGCCTTCGACCTCCGCAGGACACCAGCACCCGTCATCTTGGTCAACACCGTCTCGGCTGGTTGGCACGAAGGCCTGTTCCAAGCGCCCTCGTTCAGTGCCTTCATGGCCCAGAGAGACGCATCCGAGCCCTTCCGTTGGGAGGAGCCGTACGTCTGATCCGGGCGCGAGCGAGCGCGAACAGCGGCAGATGCGGACGATCTCGTGCTCGATGCGAGCAGGACGAGGACCTCGCGTGGTCGGTAATTCGACTTCGAGGCAGACAATCTCGATGAGCGGCTACGTCGGGGCGCCTAGGACAGATCCTGGCCGGCGTGGCTCCGCTCCCTTGCTGGCGGCCGCGCGGGAAGGCTCGGCCCACGAGCTGCCCACCAGATGCACGCCACTGCAGCTGCAGCAAAGACGACCGACGCGGCGACCAGGTGCCACATCATGTCCCGCACCCAGTGGGGCGAGGATGAATTCGGAAACTCGAAGTAGAACGATGCCGGAGACAGCGCGTTCGCCCCGATGACGGCCACGCATGCGAGCACTTGGGCAAAGGCGTCGGGGCGCGCGCCCAAATGACCTGATCGCACCGCGAGCACAGCAAGCACCGTCACGGCCAAGAGCACGCAACCCCGCTCCAGGAGGAATTCAGGGGGAAGGAGGAGTGGGTCGGCTAGTTGTGCATCCCAGTACGGGGCGAGGCGGACTGCCTGGCGTGCCCAGATCCAGGCATTCGTGAAGCACGCTAGGGCCGCGATACTGGTGAGGATCCGCACGGCAAGCCCTTGTGGACTTCGTCTCTGCACCTCGTCACCGTAAGGCACTGCCGACGGCTCGGTTCCAGACTTCCGGCAAGTGCGAGGCCCCGTCACGCCCGCAGACTAGCCGCCCGATCATCGGCAGATCCGGACGTTCTAGGTTCGGCGGTGGTATCCGTACTTCTCCGGATTCGCCAAGACCGAGTCCACGGTGGCAGCGGCGCTCTCGTCGCTCATCGCGACGCGTGTGAGTAGCTGCACCGCGTGATCCCTGTTGCCTGCGTGGATCGCGGCGTCGAACTGCGCGGCCAAGCCCGCAGTGGAGAGGCGTTCGTTGACGGTCATGCCGCCGAAGTTCGGCTGTTGTCCACTCACGAATTCACACTAGTGGCGCAGGTCGGAGCTCACGCCGAAATCAAGGCCCACACGCGACCGTGTCATCGGGAGGAGCGGCCACCAGGCGCGTCCAGCAGACGGCAGAGGGATTCACCCTCACCGCAGCAGATCAGGATGTCTATGCGGAAACGTGCAAACGAGCCCCGAGCCGCACTCAGGACCGAATAGAGGCAAGAAAATCGGGTGTGAACCCCTGCCCTGTCTGCGGCTCGTACCCCACCACAGCAGTGACCACACGCCGAACGAACTCGATCTCCCGTTGGACTTCGCCCCATCGCTCGTCCTGCTCGACATCACCTTCATATTTGAGGTCGATTGCCTCGAAAATCTGTGAAACGGCCGTGACTGCGAAGTCGACTCCCCAAGCGACCGCGGCGAGTGCAGCTGAGTACGCAGCTACGGTCTGAGGACGGTCGAAGTCATCGGGTCCGTCTTCTCCTTCGTTGTGGTTGAGCGGGCTGAGGAGGTACTCGGCGATAGCTTGAGAGAGCGCGTAATGCTGCGATCGGTCACCGGCGAGGAACTTCCACACGTGCTGCAGGTGGATCTGCCACTTCCTGCTGGGCTCGTTCTGCCATTCGGTCAAGTGGTCCGTGACCCGATAAGTCTCCGCTGCCGCGCTCGCGGCGACGGCGATGGTCGCGTCGGCTCGCCGTCCGCCCGCTCGAACCCGGGTCAGCTCGGCGCGGACCCATTCCTCCAGTTCAGCAACTACGCGAATCTCGCGCTGCAGCCGGGATTCCCCCGTACGTCCGAACATGGCTCCGAGCGTGCCAGACCGACCTGGCTTGCGCGCGCTCATCAGTAGTTCCGCACCGTCAGCTGCAGATCCGGATGAATGGGTGTCGAGTGGCGTGGGCACGACTCACGCATGGGTTGGCGTAGAGACTTGAACGGGCCGGCGGCCCTGATCCAGTTCGTCATTCTCGGACTTGCCGTGATGTTGGTCGGGCTGGCCGGAGTGTCTGGCTCTTGGGGCGACGCGCCGGGGACTCTCCCCTTCTCAGCACTGTTGAGCGTGGTCGGCCTGCTGATGAGCCTCCTCGGTCTGCGGCGGCTCCGGCGCTAAGGCACTTCGCGCATCGGCAGATCCGAGCTGATCGCGGCAGATGCAGATGCATCCGACGTGACTGCAGAATGGCGTCCGTGACCGAGCACCTGGCTGACCGTGGCATCCCGTCGAACCTGCAGTCGTATGTCTGTCTCGAGGTATTTCGCGGCGAGCGCCCCGTGCTTCTCGTCAGTCGCGAGGACGGCGACTGGTGTTTCATTTGTGGTGAAGGGCATCCCGACGACCCTGCCTTCTACCGCGTTGCCGGGATCGGCCATCCGGTCGGCGACGATCTCACGCTTGCCGAGGTGCTTGACCTCGATGCCGACGAGGAGGCCGAGCGCGCGTTCGTCGGTGGACCTTAGGTCCGTTCGCGCTTGTAGGGGTCTTGGCGAAGAAGCGCTTTTCTCTGGCCGGCACGCCCCCGCTCATCGGCAGTTGCGCTCACCATCAACGGCATGAGCGGACGGGGCTGCTTCAGCCGGTCGGCGTCTTCCACATAAACGCCCCGATGAGGCTCGCGATTGATCCCGCGAACGCCGCCACAGCACCTGCTCTTCCCGCAGCGCTTCCCGTGTCTACCGCAAGAACCACCACTGAGCCGAACGCCAAGAGCAGCCCTCCACCGAGGAACAACATTCTTCCCAGTGGCCACGGGCTCATGGCAGCAGGCTATCCAATCGCCCGTCCGCTCATCGGCATGTGAGTGCGTCGGGACAGTCGGCCTAGCACCGGCGGTGGAAGTTGATCCTGCCGTCGGCTTGATGGGTGGTCTCGTACGTCGGGTCGTGGGCTCGGGCGTGGTGGCGGGGGCAGAGCAGTCCGCCGTTGGCGAGGTCAGTGTTGCCGTCGTCGGCCCAGCGGATCCAGTGATGTCCGTGGCACATCCAGGGTGGCCAGTCGCACCCGTCGGTGACGCAGCCGCCGTCTCTGATGCCCAGGGCGGTGAGCTGGGCCTTGGTGAAGAACCGTCTGGCACGGCCGACGTCGAGGACCTCGCTCTTGCCGTTGAGGACGACGGGCAGGATCCGGGCGGTGCACGCGAGACGTCTTACCTGGCTCGGGCTGATCTTCTCGCCGGTGTCGAGGACACCTGCCTTCTCGAGTCTTCCGGTCAACACGTCGAGATCGATGTGGACCACGATGGTGGCGTCGGCGCCGCCGACCTTGGGCAGGTCCTTCGCACTGATGCGTTCGATGAGCTCGGCGAACGCTCTGCCCATCCTCTCGGGACCCGGGCGGCGTTCGATCCCGGCGCCGTGGGTGGCGGCCTGGTGCTTGGGTGCGGCAATCGCCAGGAGCATCTTCTTGAGCATCGCGGCCTGCACGGTCGGGAGGGTGAACCGGGCGTGGGTCTTGCCGTGGCCGTCGTCGGTCATCGTCAGCCGCATCGCTTGGGCGGCTTTGGCCTCTTCCTTCTCGAGGAGGTCAGCCTCGTGCTGGTCCGCGAGGTCGGGTGCCACCACTTCGAGGAGGCGGCGGCCGAGGATCCGCAGCGTCTTGGCGTCGTGCTCGGCTGCCGCCTCGACCAGGTGCCGCTCCGCCCGGATCACCAGGTCCGAGTCGAGATCCTCGGGGAGCTCCTTGGCCGCCCGGACGATGACCTGCGCCTGCTCCGGTCGGAGGTCGCCTGCGGCGAGCGCATCGCGGACGACGTCGTGGGTGTCGAGGTCGTAGCCGAGGTGCACCACCCCCGCCGCAGCCGACCGGGTCATCCGGGTCTGGTGCGCCAACCAGGTCGCGGTCGACGTCGCGCCGACGTCGGTGCCGACCTGGAGCTCGTCGGCGTGCCGGGCAACCCGGGACCGGAGCTCCACGACCTGCGCCTCGAGCTTCGTCAGCTCCAGCAGCGTCGACGCTGCTTCGCCAGCGCTCATGGACCACACCGACGCGTCCACCACGGCGTCGGCGATGCCGCGCATCCGCGCGGTCGCCGTCGCCACCAGGTGGTGGGGTGTGGTCATTGCTGTCATGGGACTAGCCAAGCACTGGCCACCGACAGTCAGATGCCTCAGAAGGGCTTATCCACAGGGTTCCAGGTCACGAATAGGTCACGATCGCGGACGATTGTCCAAACCCCTCTCAACCACTGGGGGCTACCGGAGGGCCGGGAGGCAACGCCGACCCGAGCCCGCCGTACCCGCATAAATGCCTATCGGCGGCCGACCCAAGCGAACCCGCAGCCAGACCAGTTGGGCTCGGACATCCGAGAACGCCGCGGCTCCGAATCACCCGTATGGCGACTTCTCTGCGGCGCACTCTCGACGAGGTTCAGCAGGCGCCGTTCGTGGTGGACGTGCTGCGCAGCGGGGACCGCCTTGCGGCTGCCGCCCGCGCCGAGGACGGACCGGACGCGGTGCGGATGCTGGCAGCGGCGATCCACGAGCCGGACGAGCTGACTGCGGTGGCGGCCGTGCACGCCCTGGCCAGGGTCGTCGACGACGGGGCCGACGCCGTCCTGTCCGAGCTGCTGTCGCGCCCGCGACCGTTCCTGCGCGAGCACGCGAGCTGGGCGCTCGAGTCCCGGCTGCCGCGTCTCGACGCGATCGGGAGGCTGGTCGGCGTCGTCGTGGGTGGCGGGTTCTCCGGCGTCCTCGCCCAGCGCACGCTCGGACGGTGGGCGGCATCCGCGCCGGAGCAGGTCGCTCTCTCCGTCGAAGGTGCACTGGCCGGGACGGCCGGTCCCGACGTCCGCGGCCGGCTGGTCGAGACACTCGGCCTGGTACCCGGTCCCCTCCCCGGCCGCGCGCTGCGCGCGCTCGCCGTCGACCCTGACGAGCAGCCTGCGGCACGGCTGGCCGCCGTCGCCGCCCTCGGTGACCGCCCCGGCGACGCCGCCTCGGTCGCCGTGGTCCGTGGCCTCAGCACGGCTGCCGGAGACCTGGGAACCGTCGCTCGGCTCGCCGCCATCGACCTGGGGATCGACGCGGTCGAGCAGGGCAGCGCCGGCCACGGCCTGACCGTCGCCCAGCTCTTCCTGCACGCCGACATCGACCGGGACCTGAGCCGCGCGGGCGCCGGTGACAACGGCGGCGTCGCCACGCTGCTGGTCCGACTGGGCGACGCGCTGGCGACCGAACCCGGCATCGGCCGGGTGCTGACGCTGTCCCGCGGCACCGTCGGTGCTGCCCTGGACGCACTGGCCCCCGGCGACGGTCACCTCCTGACCCCGGTGCCCCTCCTGAGTGAGGCCGCATCTGCAGCGCAGGCCTGGCCGTCGCGCATCGCGGCGGAACGCGGGATCCGCCGCGTGCTCCGGACGCACCACGCCGACGTCCTGCACCTGCGGATGGCGGAGGTGGGCAGCCTGGCCGCGGCCCAGGTGGCCCGGGAGCTGGGCATCCCGGTGGTGTTCACCCTCGCGCCCGACCCGCACGCGGTCGTCCATGCCCTCGACATGACGGGCGGCCTGCACCGGGGCAACTTCGGCGCCGAGGACGAACGGGAGCACTACTGGTTCCGGGCCCGCCTCGTGCAGCGACTGGCTGAGGACTCGGCCCACATCGTCCTCTTCCCCCGGCCCCACCTGCAGGACGACCTGCGCGAGCTGCTCGGCCTCGACGTGGCTGGGAACCCGGGCCGGTTCACGGTGGTGCCGGAGGGCGTCGACCTGAGGGTCAGTGCTGCGGCAGCGGCCGAGCTGGTCCGGCCCGGACCCCCCGGCCCGGCGCTGGTCGAGCTCGACGCGCTCGTCGCCTCGTTGCCCGAACACCGCAGGCGGTTGCCGCTGGTCCTGAGCGTGGGGCGCCTGCACCGGGTCAAGGGCATGGCGACCCTGGTCGAGGCGTGGGCCGGCGACGCCGAGCTGGCCGAGAGGTGCAACCTGATGATCGTCGGCGGCGACCTGGCCGACCCCTCGTCCGACGAGCGCGAGCAGCTCGACCTCATCGCCGAGGTGCTCGCGCGGTTCCCGGCGGCGGCTGCCGGCCTGCTGATGCCGGGCCATCGCCCCAACGACGTGGTGGCGGTCTGGATGGCGGCCGCGCAGGCAGGCAGGCCGGGCGGCAACGGCCCCGGCGGGGCGTACGTGTGCAGCAGCCTCAAGGAGGAGTTCGGCCTGGCGCTCGTGGAGGCCCTGGCCTCCGGACTGGTGGTGGTGGGGCCGGCAGCCGGCGGCCCAGCCACCTACATCGAGGACGGGGTGACCGGCGTCCTGGTCGACACGCGTCGCCCGGAGGAGGTGGCCCGCGCGCTCTGGGCGGCGCTCGGCCTCGCGGCCGAGCCTGGCCAGGCGGAACGGATCGACCGGGCAACGCAACGCGTGAGCGCGGATCTCACGGTGCAGGCCATGGCGGCCCGGTTGAGCGTGATCTACACCGGCGCCGCTCACCCGGTCGGTCGCTCGTGACACGGTTGCCGACATGAGCGTCCTGGTGATCAGTCCCGACTATGCCTCGCACCTGCTGCCGCTGGCGACGATCGCGACGGCGTGGGCGGACGCTGGTGAGTCGGTGACGGTCGCCACGGGCCCCGCGACCGCCGGGATCGTCGCCGAGTTCGGGTTCGAACGTGCCGACCTGGTGCTCGGGCGGGGGTCGAACCCCGGGGTCATCCAGGTCGACGAGCAGCCACCGGGCGAGGACACCGCACTGCGTGGCTTCTTCGACGCCACCCGGCACGGCATGCTGGCGACCTTGCGCTACCAGGCCGAGGCACGGCGCACCGACCTGCTGTGGGAGCCGGTCGACCGTGCCCGAGCGGTGCTGGACGTCGTCGAACGGCTCCAGCCCGACCACGTGATCGTCGACCACCTGGCGTTCAGCGCCCGGCTCGCACTGGACGCCGCGGGCATCCCCTACGCCGACGTCGTGCTCGGCCACCCGTCCGCACTGCCGGTCGGCGACGAGGTCTACGGCTACCCGCCCGTCTGGCCGACGGCCTTCACCCCGCCGGAGTCCGAGCTCGCCACCTTGCACCGACTGTGCCGCGACGTCCGGGATGCCTTCACCGCCGAGTGGAACGCCGCCCTGCACGTGCTGGCACCCGCCGCCACACCGTCGGTGGACGCGTTCGCCGAGCACGGCGACCTGTTGATGTTGAACTACCCCTCGGCCCTGCACGACCCGGCACGTACGGCGTTGCTGCCGCCGCACGCGTTCCTCGGCTCCGCCGTGCGAGCGGAGCCGGTGGACGACGAGGTCCGGGACTGGCTCGAGGCCGCCGACCGCCCGGTGGTCTACGTCAGCTTCGGCAGCTTCCTGTCCGCGCGCGGGGACGTGCTGGCGACGGCGCTGGACGGCCTTCGTCCGCTCGGGCTCCGGGTCGCGGTGGCCACCGGTTCCGCGATCGGCCTGCCGGACCTTCCGCCGGAGTGGCTGGCGCGGCGCTACCTCCCTCAGGTCGCCCTGCTGGACCGGGCGGCGGCGTTGGTCACCCACGGCGGCAACAACAGCGTCACGGAGGCGCTCACCGCAGGGGTCCCCATGGTGGTGCTGCCGTTCTCCACCGACCAGTTCGCGGGAGCGGCGGCGATCGAGGCTGCCGGGCTGGGATCCGTGCTCGACCCGAACACGGTGACGCCCGCGGAGCTGGGTACGGCCGTGCGGGCCGTCCTCGACGGCCCTCCTGCTCATCTGGCCCGCACGATCGGCGCGGAGCTACGCCAGACCCCGGGCCGCGACATCGCGCGTGCGGCCCTGCTCGGCTGACCGCAGAGCTAGGAACCCTCGGCGAGCCGGTAGCCGACGCCGCGCACGGTCTCGACGTACCGCGGCGTGGCGGCGTCGTCACCGAGCTTGCGGCGCAGGTTGGCGATGTGGACCTCGACGGAGCGCTTGTCGGCCTCGTTGACGAAGTACGACGTGACGTACTGCTGGCCGCGCATGGTCAGCACCAGGTCGGCCTTGCTGCGCACCCGACGTCCGGTGCTCATCAGCGAGGCGAGCAGGTCGAACTCGGTGCGGGTCAGGTCCACCGATCCGTTGTTGACCATCACCACGCGGGTCTCGTGGTTGAGGGCCAGGCCGTTGAACCGCATCCAGCCGGTGCCGGGGTCGGCCTGGACCGCACCGTGCTGAGCGGCCGGCGGCTGCACCGACTGCGGCACGGGGGCCTGCTGCGGCACCGGAGCGGGCTGCGCCACGGGGGCCGGCGGCTGCACCGGCTCCGGCGGGGGCTGGTACGCCGGCGCGGCCGGCGCAGGCGCAGGCGCCGGGGCCGGCGGCTGCTGCTGCACGGGCTGGACCGGCGCGGCGGGCTGGACCGGCGCGGCGGGCTGGACCGGCTGCGGCTGGGACGCGGCGAAGTCGCGCGCGGCAGCGGCGGCCCACGAGGCCGGCGGGGCCGCCGGAGCGGCCGGCTCGGGCTCGGGCTCGGAGTCGACCCAGCCGTGCGGCCGGTCCATCCGGGCGCGCGGACGGCGCAGCATCGAGTCGGCCCGGGCGCGCAGCTCGCGCGGCCGGAACGGCTTGACGAGGTAGTCGTCGGCGCCTGCCTCGAAGCCCTGCACCACGTCGATCTCGTCAGCGAGCGCGGTGATCATGATCAGGTAGGTGTTGCTGAACTCCCGCACCCGCTTGGCCGCGGCGAAGCCGTCCATCCCGGGCATGTTGACGTCGAGCGTCGTGATGAGCGGGTTGTGCTTGCGCACCGCCTCGACACCATCGGTCCCGTTCTCGGTCACCACGGTCGTGAAACCGGACTGGGTGAGGACGATGTCGATGAGATCGCGCACATCGGGGTCGTCCTCGATGATCACTGCGACCCACTGATTACCCGGCTCCATGACCGGCAGCCTAACAACGGCTAGACCGCACGCGTCATCCCCGAACGGTCACCATCCGGATGCCGATGCCAGCTCCATCGCCCGCTCCGGCCAGAACTGGCCGGCGGACGGCCCGCCGTTGCACTCACCGTCGCTCTCACCAGGCGGTTTGACCCACACGTTGGCGTCCTGGTGCGGCGACGCCGAGGAGGCACCACCCGGCTCGATCCCGAACGCGCGCCCGGGCGGGTTGCACCAGTCCTGGGTCGCCCCGAACCCGTTGCGACCGGTGTCCACGACGTAGTGCGCCCCGTCGAGCAGCCCACTGAGCTCCTCGCCGTACTTCTGCTCGTCCTGGTCGGACTGGAAGTTGGAGACGTTGGTGGAGAAGCCACGCACGTCGCCGACGCCGGCGTCCTCGAGCAGCGGAGCGAGGTCGGCGGGGTCGATCCAGTGGGAGTGCCCGCCGTCGAGGTACGTCGTGACGCCGGCCGCGGCCAGCCGGTGCGCAGCGTCGGCGATCAGCCCGACCCGCTCGTCCCGGTCGCCGCACTCGAGCAGTGATGCGAGCCCGTCGGGCTCGACGACGGCGGCCACGTCGTCACCCTTGCCCGCTGCGTCGGCGATCTCGCCGACCCAGGGGCCGTACTCGTCGGCGGGCAGCCCGCCGGCCGAGTGCTGGCCGGTGCAGTCGCGGTCGGGCACCCCGTAGATCACGAAGGTCGGGACCTGACCCGCCTTGTCGGCCGCGGCGACGACCGTGGACACGTAGCCGCCGACCGACCCGCTGGGGTACTCCTCCGGCGTCAGCCAGATGCCCTGCGGCACCCCGGCCAGCCGGCTGAACACCTGCTCACGCTCGCTGTCGCCGTCGGACTTCGCGGACTCGGCCGCCTGCGCCGCCTTGGAGCCCGGGTCGGCGTACTGGTCGTGGTCGGCGTACGGGTTGACGGCCTGCGCGTCCCGGCTCCCCTGCCCCGATCCGGGGTCGGATCCGGCGGACCCGTCCGAGGAGGAGCAGGCGGTGAGGGCGGCCGAGCCGGCGAGCAGGCACGCGACCAGGAGGCGGGAGGGTGAGCGAAGGGGCACGCCGCCATCATGCCAAGGCGGCGTGCCCCTCCCCGTCAGGCCTTGCGGCCGGGGGCGAACAGGCTGGCGATCGCCGCCACGGCCACCGCGCCGGCACCGGTGAGGAGCGCCGGGCCGATCGCGCCGTCGTACCCGGTCGGGGTGATCTGACCCCCGTTGCCGAGGAAGACCGCGACCAGGACCGCGATGCCGAGCGCGACGCCGAACTCCCGGATCGTGGAGTTGGCGGAGCTGGCGATCGCGAAGTCGCTGTCCGGCAGACCATCAAGGACCATCGAGGCGCCCGGGGCGAAGACCAGCCCCATCCCGACGCCGGCCATGACCAGCGGCACGATGAAGGACGAGTACGACGAGCCGTTCTCGGTGATCACCGCGAACCAGACCAGCGAGACCGTCTGCAGCACGAGGCCGGTGAGCAGCAGGGCGCGGTAGCCCAGCCGCCCGACGAGGGCGCCGGCGATCGGGGCCACCACCATCGGCGCCGCGGTCCACGGGAGCGTCCGCAGGCCCGCCTGGAGCGGCGTGTAGCCCTGCACGACCTGCAGGTACTGCGCGAGCAGGAAGACGGTGCCGAACATGCCGAGCGTGAACATCAGGAAGATGACGTTGGCGACCGTGAACTTCCGGGCGGAGAAGAGCCGCAGCGGGAGCACGGCGTGGGCGCGACCGCGTGCCCACAGGACGTACGCCGGCAGCAGCACGCCGGCCAGGACCAGCGGGCCGAGCACGCGCGGGTCGCTCCAGCCGTCGTCGTTGCCGTGCACGATGCCCCAGATGCCGAGGAAGACGGCGCCGCCGAGCAGCAGCACGCCGAAGGGGTCGAGCTTCTGCCAGGCGCCCCGGGACTCCGGGATCGCGACCAGCAGCAGCGGCACCGCCACCAGGGCGACCGGCACGTTGAGCCAGAAGATCGCCTGCCAGCTGACGCCCTCGACGACCGCGCCGCCGATCACCGGGCCCAGGGCGACGCCGAGGCCGCTCACCCCGCCCCAGATGCCGATGGCGGCCGCCCGCATGGCGGGCGGCACGGCCGCGGCGAGCAGGGTCAGGGACAGCGGCATGATGGCCGCGGCGCCCAGCCCCTGGACCGCCCGCGCCGCGATCAGGGCCTCGGAGGAGGTGCTCAGCGCGGAGGCGATCGAGGCCAGCGTGAAGAGGGTGACGCCCGCGAGCATCATCCGGCGCCGGCCGAGCCGGTCGCCGAGGGTGGCCGCCGGGAGCATGAACGTGGCGAAGGTGAGCGTGTAGGCGTTCAGGAACCACGACAGCTGGCCGACCGAGGAGCCCAGGTCGACCTGGATCACGGGCAGCGCGCTGGTCATCACCAGGTTGTCGAGGGTGGCCATGAACATCGGCAGGGAGGCCGCCACGATCGCGACCCACACCGGGATGTGGCGACGGCGGACCGCTGGCAGGTCCGGGCCTACGACCCGGGGTTCGTCGAGAGTGGTCATCAGGATCTCCGTAAGAAGGCATTGAATGATTACTTGTTGCTCGACCTTAAGTAATCGACTGATAACATGTCAACCATGAAGGCGGAGAAGAGCACGCGGATGTCGGCGGAGGACCGCCGGGCCCTCGTCCTGGAGGCCGGCACGCGGGCGTTCGCCCACGGCGGCTACCACGGCACCAGCACGGACGCGGTCGCCAAGGAGGCCGGCGTCTCGCAGCCGTACGTCGTGCGGATCTTCGGCACCAAGCTCGACCTCTTCCTCGAGGTCTTCGCCGGAGCGGTCGGCCGGATCAAGGCGGCCTTCGAGCAGGTCCTCGAGGAGCAGCCGTTCGACCCCGAGAGCGAGGACGACAAGGCCCGGATGGGCCTGGCCTACACCGGGCTCCTGCGTGACCACGACTTCCTGCAGGTGATGATGCACGGCTTCTCGAACGGTGACGTGCCCGAGATCGCGGCCGCCGCGCGCGCGTGCATGGGCGACGTCTTCGCCACCATCCAGCGCACCGGCTGGGACGACGAGACGGTCCGCGACTTCGTGGCCTACGGGATGCTGCTCAACGTGATGATCTCGATGCGCGCCCCGGAGCACCTGACGCCCGGCGACCCGCTGACGACCCTGGCGCTGTGCGCCTTCGGGGACGACCTCGAGGTGCTTCAATCGCCGGCGTGACCTCTCTCGTCCTCGCGTCCCAGTCCCCCGCCCGCCTGGCCACCCTCCGCGCGGCCGGGGTCGACCCGCTGGTGATCGTCTCCGGCGTCGACGAGTCCCAGCTCGCCGGGCTCCCACCGGCCGAGCTGGCGCTCCAGCTGGCCGAGCTCAAGTGCGCCGCGGTCGTGGGCCGTGACGAGGTGCCGGCCGACGCACTGGTCCTCGGCTGCGACTCGGTCCTCGACCTCGACGGCGAAGCGCTCGGCAAGCCCGACGACGCGGCCGACGCCGTACGCCGCTGGCAGGCGATGCGCGGCCGCACCGGCGTGCTCAGCACGGGCCACTGCCTGCACGACACCGCGACCGGGCGGGTGGCCGCCGCGACCGCGTCCACGATCGTGCACTTCGCGGACGTGAGCGACGACGAGATCGCGGCGTACGTCGCGACCGGCGAGCCGCTCTGGGTCGCCGGCGCCTTCACGGTCGACGGCCTCGGCGGCGCGTTCGTGACCGGCATCGAGGGCGACCACCACAACGTGGTCGGCGTCAGCCTGCCGCTGCTCAGGGAGCTGGTGGCCGAGCTGGGTCACTCGTGGACGGAGCTGTGGCGTCCCTGACCTCGGGCTCGACGTCCACCGGCGCGTCGAGCGGCTCGACCTCCTGCAGCTCGCTCATCTCGAAGACCTGCAGCGGGTTCTGCCGGAGGTCCGCCAGGTGCACCGGACGCTGGAAGACCAGCGTGCGGAAGAGGTAGAACCGCGCGACCATCCCCAGGAAGAGGCCGATCACGTTGGCGGCCACGTTGTCGGAGTACGGGTCGTCGAGGTCGAACAGGTTGCGGCTGATCCACAGGCAGGCGATCGGGATGAGCATCGTGACCAGGTTGATCAGCACGAACATCAGTCGGCCGCCGTCGGCAGTGCGCGGCGGACGGTCCTTGAACACCCAGGTGCGGCTGCCCCGGTAGCTGACGGCCATGCCGACCAGGTTGGCGACCACGAACGCCAGGTAGGGCTGCCCCGACAGCGGTGCGTCCCAGCCGGTGTGGAAGCCGTGGACGAGGAAGTTGAAGAGGACGACGGCGACGATCGTCGCGAGGCCACCGACCGCGAGGAACCGGTAAGCCTCGGTGAAGATCCGACTCCACCGGTCACCCATGCCGTCAAGGCTAACCGCTGGGACCGGTCAGGCCGGCAGCGACGGCCCTCGCACCACCTTGATGTTGAAGTCCGAGCCGCCGAGCGCCACCGCCGTCCGGACCCAGAGCGCCAGGAACATCTCCGGCCCGCGAGCGGTCTCGAGGCCGCCGAGATCGATCACGTCGGTGTGCCCGAGCTCGCGCAGCAGCGCGGTCACGGTCGCCTTGGCGCTCGGCTCGTCGCCCGACACGAAGACGGTCGTGCTCTCCCCCAGCCGGCCCGGGTCGACCATCACCGTGTTGTTCATGGTGTTCAGCGTCTTCACCACCAGGGCCTCCGGATGGGCCCGTTGCACCTGCTCGGCGAACGAGTCGTCGTCCTTCACGAAGAGGCGCGGCGGGAACCCGTGGCCGTGGTCGAGCGGGTTGGACAGGTCGAGGAGCACTCGGCCGACGAGGTCGGGCCCGACCTCGTCGAGCACGCCGAGGGCGATGTCACCGCCCAGCGCGTTGACGACGAGGTCGGCACCGTCCGCCGACCCGGCAAAGGGCACGAGGCGTACGTCGGCGTGCGCCTCCGCCCAGGAGGTGTGCTCCTCGCGTCCCGCAGTGGCTGCCAGGTCGCGGGTCGCCATCGTGAGGTCGTGGCCGAGGTCGTCGAGACGGCCGGCGACGGCGCGACCGACCGCCCCGGTGCCCAGCACGGTGATCTTCATGGCGCGACCGTAGAACCTCAAGCGGTGTTGAGGTCAAGGTCCGTCCATCAACCTGAGAACAGGTTGGCCGCCTTGCGAAGGGTCTCCACCAGTCCGTAGGCCAAGGGGATCCCGACCACGGCCCAGGCCACTGCGATGCGTGCTGTCATACCGAGCTCCTCTCCATCTCAGGGTCCGACTCGGTGTCCGGCTCGGGCTCGTGGAACCGCGGGTCCACCTCCCGGATCAGCAGGTTCGCGACGAAGCCGACCGCGAGCACGCCGACCATGGTCAGGAGGGCCGGCCGGTAGTCGGCAGCGGTGAGCTCTCCGGGCGTGCCCTGCGCGTCCAGGAACCCGTTGACGATCAGCGGGCCAACCACCCCGGCCGCCGACCACGCGATCAGCAGGCGGCCGTGGATCGCACCGACCTGGAACGTGCCGAACAGGTCGCGCAGATAGGCCGGGACAGTGGCGAAGCCGCCACCGTAGAAGGAGATGATGACGGTCGTGAGCAGCACGAACAGGGCGACGGCCGTCGACCCGGTCAGCGCCAGCAGGGCGTACAGCACCATGCCGAGGCCGAGGTAGACCACGTAGATCGCCTTACGGCCGATCACGTCGGAGGTCGACGACCAGACGAAGCGTCCGGCCATGTTGGCCAGGGACAGCAGGCCGACGAACCCACCGGCAGCGGCAGCACTGACCGAGGACACCCCGTCGTCGCCGCGGAAGAAGTCCTGGATCATCGGCGAAGCCTGCTCGAGGATCCCGATGCCGGCCGTGACGTTGCAGAACAGCACGAGCCACAGCAGGTAGAACTGCGGGGTGCGGATGGCGCTGGCCGCCGAGACGCTGGCCGTGGTGACCAGCTTCTTCTCCGCCACCTGCGACGGGTCCCACCCGGCCGGCTGCCATCCCTCGGCGGGCACCCGGATCGTGAATGCGCCGAACATCATGAACGCGAAGTAGACGATCCCGAGGGTGACGAAGAGCAGCATCACGGCGTGGCCCGATGCGACCGAGCCGGGGTCGGTCGAGTCGTAGGCGCCGTCGTAGAGCCCCATCAACCGCGCGCTGAGCGGTCCGGCGATCAGCGCGCCGCCCCCGAAGCCCATGATCGCCATGCCGGTCGCCAGGCCGGGTCGGTCGGGGAACCACTTGATCAGGGTGGAGACCGGCGAGATGTAGCCGATCCCGAGCCCGATGCCGCCGATGACGCCGTACCCGAGGTAGACGAGCCACAGCTGGTCGGTCCCGATCCCGACCGCGGCGACCATGAAGCCCGTCGCCCAGAAGCAGGCGGCGGTGAACATCGCAGCCCGCGGACCATTGCGGTCCACCCAGGTGCCACAGACCGCCGCGGACAGGCCGAGCATCACGATCGCGATCGAGAAGATGAACCCGATCCGGGTCAGGCTGGTGTCGAAGTGCTGCACCAGGGCGGTCTTGTAGACACTGGTGGCATAGACCTGGCCGATGCACAGGTGGACCGAGAGCGCCGCTGGCGGCACCAGCCATCTGCTGTAGCCGGCACCAGCCACGATGCGGTCGCGGGCGAGGAACGACGGAACCACGTGACACCTCCGAGTTGGGTCGATCGCGCCCGTACCCAGAAGTGACCGTGATCACTCACCTGCCGGGCAGGATCACTCGACCGGCAGGCCGAGGCCGCGCGCGATCAGCATCCGCTGCACCTCGGAGGTGCCCTCGCCGATCTCGAGCACCTTGGCGTCGCGGTAGAACCGTGCGACCGGGTACTCCTCCATGAAGCCGTAGCCGCCGAAGACCTGCGTCGCGATCCGCGTGGCGCTCACCGCCGACTCGGTGGCGTACAGCTTCGCCACCGCGGCGGCCTGCTTGAACTCCTTGACGGGAGCTCCCCCGTCCTTCATCGCGGCGGCCCGGTAGGTGAGGAGCCGGCTCGCGTGCAGCATCACCTCGAGGTCGGCGATCTGGAACGCCACGCCCTGCTTGCGCCCGATCGGCCCGCCGAACGTCTGCCGGTCCCCGGCGTACTGCAGGCTCAGGTCGAGGCACGCCTGGATGCAACCGACCGCCAGAGCAGCGATGGCGACCCGGCCGTCGTCGAGCGTGGCCAGGAACTGGGCGTAGCCGCGGCCGCGCTCGCCGAGCAGGTTGGCCTCGGGGACGCGGACGTCCTCGAACGAGAGCGGGTGCGTGTCGGAGGCGTGCCAGCCGAGCTTGTCGTACGCCTTCTCCGCCGTGAAGCCGGGCGTGCCGCTCGGCAGCATGATCGTGCTGATCTCGGGGCGACCGTCGCCGCGGTCGCCGGTGCGGGCGGTGACGGTGACGACGCTGGTGATCGAGGAGCCGGAGTTGGTGATGAACTGCTTGGCGCCGTTGACCACCCACTCGCCGTCCTCGAGCGTCGCCTTCGTCTTCGTGGCGCCCGCGTCGGAGCCGGCGCCGGGCTCGGTGAGGCCGAAGCCGGCGAGGGTGGTGCCGGCGACCAGGTCGGGCAGCCAGGTCTGCTTCTGCTCGTCGGTGCCGTAGGTCAGGATCGGGTTGATGCCGAGGCCGACCGCGGCCTCGAGCGTGATGCCCATCGACTGGTCGACGCGGCCGATCTCCTCGATCGCGACGCACAGGCTGGTGAAGTCGCCGTCGTCCCCCGCGCCGCCGTACTCCTCCGGCGAGGTGAGGCCGAAGAGGCCGAGCTCGCCCATCTTCTGCACGACGTCGACCGGGAAGTGGTGGTCCCGGTCCCACTGGGCGGCGTACGGCGCGATCTCCGCCTCGGCGAAGGACCGGACGGTACGGCGGAACTCCTCGTGCTCACGGGACAGCTCGAAGGTCGACTCGGTGCTCATGGACGGCACCCTAGCCGTTTGGTTAGCGATTGTTAACCTGCGGGTGCGACATGCGCCACACGGGACGGCACCTCCGCTTTGGACGGGCTGGCGATAACCTGCCGGGCGGGCCGTCATGGTCCCGTTGTCGATAGCAGGAGGGGTAGTGCCCGAGAGCAAGCCGTTGCAGAAGGTCCTGATCGCGAACCGTGGCGAGATCGCGGTCCGCGTCATCCGAGCGTGCAAGGACGCCGGCATCGGCAGCGTCGCCGTGTACGCCGAGCCGGACCGGGACGCGCTCTTCGTGCGGCTGGCCGACGAGGCGCACTCGCTCGGCGGTGCCACGCCCGCCGACTCCTACCTCGACATCGCCAAGATCATCGCGGTCGCCGAGAAGTCGGGCGCCGACTCGGTGCACCCCGGCTACGGCTTCCTCGCCGAGAACGCCGAGTTCGCGCAGGCCGTGATGGACGCCGGCCTGGTCTGGATCGGCCCCCCGCCGGCCGCGATCGAGGCGCTGGGCGACAAGGCCAAGGCCAAGCACATCGCGGTCAAGGCCAACGCTCCCCTCGCGCCCGGCACCAAGGACGCGCTCAAGGACGCCGACGAGGCCGTGAAGTTCGCCGAGGAGAACGGGCTCCCGATCGCCATCAAGGCGGTCTTCGGCGGCGGCGGCCGCGGCCTCAAGGTCGCCCGCACGCTCGAGGAGATCCCCGACGCCTTCGAGTCGGCGGTCCGCGAGGCCGTCAGCGCGTTCGGTCGCGGCGAGTGCCTGGTCGAGAAGTTCCTCGACAAGCCGCGCCACGTCGAGACCCAGTGCCTCGCCGACCAGCACGGCAACGTCGTGGTGGTCTCCACCCGCGACTGCTCGCTGCAGCGCCGCAACCAGAAGCTGGTCGAGGAGGCGCCCGCGCCCTTCCTGTCCGACGAGCAGCTGACGGAGCTCTACGAGTCCTCCAAGCGCATCCTGAAGGAGGCCGGCTACTACGGCGCCGGCACCTGCGAGTTCCTGGTCGCCCAGGACGGCTCGATCTCCTTCCTCGAGGTCAACACCCGCCTCCAGGTCGAGCACTGCGTGTCCGAGGAGGTCACCGGCATCGACCTGGTCCGCGAGATGTTCCGGATCGCGGCCGGCGAGGAGCTCGGGTACGACGACCCGGAGATCCGCGGCCACTCGATCGAGTTCCGGATCAACGCCGAGGACGGTGGCCGCAACTTCATGCCCGCCCCCGGCACGCTCTCCGCATGGAGCCCGCCGCAGGGCCCCGGCGTCCGCGTCGACGGCGGCTACGAGAACGGCGAGACCATCCCCGGCGCGTTCGACTCGCTGATCGCCAAGCTCATCGTCAGCGGACGCGACCGCACCCAGGCGCTCGAGCGCTCGCGGCGCGCGCTCGACGAGTTCGTCGTCGACGGCATGCCCACCGTGATCCCGTTCCACCAGGCGGTCGTGCGCGACCCGGCGTACGTCGGCCCGTCGAACCCGTCCGGCGACGGCGAGTTCACCGTCTACACCCAGTGGATCGAGACGGACTTCGACAACCAGATCGCGCCGTACGCCGGTGACTCGGCCGAGGCCGAGGACGCCGAGGAGCGGCAGACGGTCGTCGTCGAGGTCGGCGGCAAGCGCCTCGAGGTCGTCATCCCCGGCGGGCTCGGCGGGATCAGCGCCGGTCCGGCCGCCGGCGGTCGCCCAGGATCAGGTGCTGGGAAGGCCAAGCGGGCCAAGAAGGCCGGCGCCAAGGTCAGCGGCGACGCCGTGGCCAGCCCGATGCAGGGCACCGTCGTGAAGGTCGTCGTCGAGGAGGGCCAGACGGTCGCCGAGGGCGACACCATCGTGGTCATCGAGGCGATGAAGATGGAGCAGCCGCTCAAGGCCCACAAGGCCGGCACCGTGACCGGCCTGCAGGCCGAGGTCGGCGCCACCATCGGCAACGGCGCGGTCGTCTGCGAGATCAAGGACTGACCACTCGGTAGCCTCGGCGGCATGCCCGAGCTGCGAGAGCCCAGCCAACGGGTGAGCCCGCGGGCGCGGCTGATGTGGGGCACGGCGGCACTCCTCGAGTCGGTCGTCGTACTCGTGATCCTGTGGGTGGTCGGGCCGGAGAACGACTGGGTGCCCCTCCCGCTCTGGGGAGTGGTGGCGGTCGGCGTCGTCGCGGCGGCGTACGTCGTCGGCATGCCGCCCTGGCGCTACCGGGTGCACCGCTGGGAGGTCACGGACACGGCCGTCTACACCCAGACCGGCTGGTGGGTCCGCGAGCGGCGGATCGCGCCGATGTCGCGGATCCAGACCGTCGACCACGCCGAGGGGCTGCTGGCCCAGGTCTTCGGCCTCGCCACCGTGACGGTCACCACCGCGTCGGCCGCCGGCGCCCTGGAGATCGCCGGCCTCGAGCGGGGCCGGGCCCTGGCGCTCGTCGAGCAGCTGACGGTGCAGGCCGACACGGTCTCGGGCGACGCCACGTGACCGACGGCTGGCAGCGGCTCGACCCGCGGATGCTGCTCGTCTACCCGGTCCGCGAGCTGGTGCGGTTCCTGCCCGTGCTGATCGGCCTCTTCGTCGCCGGCACCGCATCGGGACGCACCGACTGGTGGCACGGCCTCGGCGTCGTCCTCCCGATGGCGCTCGGCGTGCTGCGCTACTTCACGACGTACTTCCGGATCACCGAGGCCCGGGTCGAGCTGCGCCGCGGCCTCGTCAACCGGCACCAGCTCTCCACGCCCCTGGACCGGGTGCGGACCGTGGACATCACCGCCTCCCTGACCCATCGGGCGCTCGGCCTTACGACGGTCCGGATCGGCACCGGCACCGCCTCCCGGGACGACGAGGACCAGCTGGACCTCGACGGCCTGACGGCGACCCGAGCCCGCGAGCTCCGCGCCGAGCTCCTCAGCCTCGGGGCCGCCTCCGCGGCACCCGATGCCCGTCCCACCGACCGGGTGGTGCTCCGCTTCGACCCGGCGTGGGTGCGGTTCGCTCCCCTGACGACGACCGGGCTGGCCCTCGCGGGCGGCGCGATCGGCGTCACGGCGCAGGTCGTCAACACGTTCGGCGGGTTCGACCGCCTCGACCCCGACGAGCTGGTCGACAGCACCGCCGGCTGGTCCGCGGCCATGGCCGTCCCGATCGCGATCGTGCTGCTGCTGGTGGCGGTCTCGACGCTCGCGATCGTCGGGTACGTCGTCACCAACTGGGGCTTCACGCTGACCCACACCGGCCCCGAGCGCCGCGGGGCGTGGCACCTGCGTCGCGGCCTGCTGACGACCCGCGAGACGACGCTCGACGACGACCGCGTCAGTGGGGTGACCACCGCCGCTCCGCTCGGCCTGCGCCTGGCCGGCGGCGGCCGGGTCTCGGCGATCGTGACCGGGCTGGGTGGCGACTCGTCCGGCAGCTCCCTGCTGGCCCCGCCCGCACCGCGCGCGGTGGTCGAGCGCGTGGCGGGTGAGGTGCTCGGCACCTCCGCGCCGCTCGACGCCCCGCTGACCACGCACGGTCCGCGGGCCGTGCGCCGCCGCTACTCGCGCGCCCTGGTCCCCACGGCGGTCGTGGTGGCCGCCGCCGTGCTGCTGGTCGGCCTCGACACGATCTCCGTCTGGTCGCTGGCGGTCCTCCTCGCGCTCCCTGCTGCCGCCCTGGTGGCCCGCGACCGCGCGGCCGCCCTCGGCCACGCGCTGGTCGACGGGCACGTGGTCGCCCGCTCCGGCAGCCTCGACCGGCGCCGCGACGCCCTCGCGGTGGCTGGGGTCATCGGCTGGAACCTCCGGTCGAGCTGGTTCCAGCGCCGTGCGGGACTGACGACGCTGGTCGCGACGACCGCGGGCGGACGACAGTCGGTGACCGTGCTCGACGTACCCGAGGGTGCCGCCGTCGACCTGGCGTACGCCGCGATGCCGGACCTGGTGGCGCAGTTCCTCGTCTCGCCAGAGACGAACCGCACAGCGTTCGCGCGGCTGGACTTATAGCGTGTCCTGCATGTTCTCCAAGGTGCTCGTTGCCAACCGCGGCGAGATCGCGATCCGGGCCTTCCGTGCGGCGTACGAGCTGGACGCGAAGACGGTCGCGGTCTTCCCCTACGAGGACCGCTGGTCCGAGCACCGGCTCAAGGCGGACGAGGCCTACGAGATCGGCGAGCGCGGGCACCCGGTGCGGGCCTACCTCGACCCCGAGGCGATCGTCGCGGTGGCCATCAAGGCCGGCGCCGACGCGGTCTACCCCGGCTACGGCTTCCTCTCCGAGAACCCCGCGCTGGCCGAGGCGTGCGCCAACGCCGGCATCACCTTCATCGGCCCGACCTCCACGGTGCTCGAGCTGACCGGCAACAAGGCGCGGGCGATCGCGGCGGCCAAGGCCGCCGGCGTCCCGACGCTCGCCAGCGTCGAGCCGTCCACCGACGTGGACGCGCTCGTCGAGGCGGCCTCAGCTCTGCCGTACCCGCTCTTCGTGAAGGCCGTCGCCGGCGGCGGTGGCCGCGGCATGCGGCGGGTCGACGACCCCAAGCTGCTGCGCGAGGCGGTCGAGACCTGCATGCGCGAGGGCGAGGCGGCCTTCGGCGACCCGACCGTCTTCATCGAGCAGGCCGTGGTCGAGCCGCGGCACATCGAGGTGCAGATCCTCGCGGACGGCGCGGGCAACGTGATCCACCTCTTCGAGCGCGACTGCTCGGTGCAGCGCCGGCACCAGAAGGTCGTCGAGATCGCGCCGGCGCCCAACCTGGACCCGGAGCTGCGGGAGCGGATGTGTGCCGACGCGGTGCGCTTCGCGACCGAGATCGGCTACCGCAACGCCGGCACGGTCGAGTTCCTCCTCGACCCGGACGGCAACTACGTCTTCATCGAGATGAACCCGCGCATCCAGGTCGAGCACACGGTGACCGAGGAGGTCACCGACGTCGACCTCGTGCAGTCCCAGATGCGGATCGCCTCCGGCGAGACCCTCGAGGACCTCGGCCTCTCCCAGGACACCATCGTGCTGCGGGGCGCCGCGCTGCAGTGCCGCATCACGACCGAGGACCCGGCCAACAACTTCCGCCCGGACACGGGCGTGATCACGACGTACCGCTCCCCCGGCGGCGGCGGGGTCCGCGTCGACGGCGGCACGGTCTACACCGGCGCCGAGGTGTCGGCCCACTTCGACTCGATGCTCGCCAAGCTCACCTGTCGCGGCCGCACGTTCGAGAAGGCGGTCGAGAAGGCCCGCCGGGCGGTGGCCGAGTTCCGCATCCGCGGCGTGTCCACCAACATCCCCTTCCTCCAGGCCGTGCTCGCCGACCCCGACTTCGCGGCCGGCCACGTCACGACCTCGTTCATCGAGACGCACCCGCAGCTGATGCAGGCGCGCGGCTCCGGCGACCGCGGCAGCAAGCTGCTCGGCTTCCTCGCCGACGTGACCGTCAACCAGCCGTACGGCGCCGCGCCCGTGACCCTCGACCCGGCGACCAAGCTCCCGGACGTCAACCTCGAGGTGCCCGCGCCGAGCGGCAGCCGCCAGCTCCTGCTCGACGTCGGCCCGGAGCAGTTCGCCCGGCTGCTGCGCGAGCAGGACAAGGTCGCCGTCACCGACACCACCTTCCGCGACGCCCACCAGTCGCTGCTGGCGACCCGGGTGCGCACCCGGGACCTGCTCACGGTCGCCGGTCACGTCGCGCGCACGACGCCGGAGCTCTGGTCGCTGGAGGCCTGGGGCGGCGCGACGTACGACGTGGCGCTGCGCTTCCTCTCCGAGGACCCGTGGGAGCGGCTGGCGTCGCTGCGCCAGGCCGTGCCCAACATCTGCTTGCAGATGCTGCTCCGCGGCCGCAACACGGTCGGCTACACGCCGTACCCCACCGACGTGACGAACGCCTTCGTCGAGGAGGCCGCGGCCACCGGGATCGACGTCTTCCGGATCTTCGACGCGCTCAACGACGTCGAGCAGATGCGCCCGGCGATCGAGGCGGTCCGGGCGACCGGGACGTCCGTCGCCGA
Organism: Nocardioides conyzicola; assembly: GCF_039543825.1. Taxonomy (NCBI): domain Bacteria; kingdom Bacillati; phylum Actinomycetota; class Actinomycetes; order Propionibacteriales; family Nocardioidaceae; genus Nocardioides; species Nocardioides conyzicola. The sequence continues at coordinate 579,068 of NZ_BAABKM010000001.1, forward strand.
GGTCGCGCTGTGCTACACCGGCGACCTGTCGAACCCCGACGAGGACCTCTACACGCTCGACTACTACCTGCACCTCGCCGACAAGATCGTGGCGGCCGGCGCGCACGTGCTCGCGATCAAGGACATGGCCGGCCTGCTGCGGGTGCCGGCCGCGCACACCCTGGTGACCGCGCTGCGCGAGCGCTTCGACCTGCCCGTCCACCTGCACACCCACGACACCCCCGGCGGGCAGCTCGCGACGCTGCTGGCCGCCATCGAGGCCGGCGTCGACGCGGTCGACGCCGCGACCGCGTCCATGGCCGGCACGACGTCCCAGCCGCCGATCTCCTCGTTGGTCTCCGCGACCGACCACGGCCCCCGCGAGACCGGGCTGTCGCTCGCCGCGATCAACGCGCTCGAGCCCTACTGGGAGGCGACCCGGCGGGTCTACGCGCCGTTCGAGTCCGGCCTGCCGGCGCCCACCGGTCGCGTCTACCGCCACGAGATCCCCGGCGGCCAGCTCTCCAACCTGCGCCAGCAGGCGATCGCGCTCGGCCTCGGCGAGAAGTTCGAGCAGATCGAGGACATGTACGCCGCCGCCAACGACATCCTCGGCCGGATCCCGAAGGTGACCCCGTCGTCGAAGGTGATCGGCGACCTGGCGCTCGCGCTGGTCGGCGCCGGCGCCGACCCGGCCGAGTTCGCCGAGAACCCCGGCAAGTTCGACATCCCGGACTCCGTCGTCGGCTTCCTCAACGGCGAGCTCGGTGACCCGCCCGGCGGCTGGCCGGAGCCCTTCCGCACCAAGGCGCTCGAGGGCCGCACGCACAAGCCGCCGATGGAGACCCTCACCGCCGAGCAGCAGGAAGGCCTGGCCGGCGAGAGCCCTACGCGTCGCCGTACGCTCAACGAGCTGCTGTTCCCCGGCCCGACGAAGGAGTTCACCGAGTCGCGGGCGCGGTACGGCGACGTGTCGGTGCTCAACACGCTCGACTACCTCTACGGGCTGCGCACCGGCGTCGAGCACGCCGTCGAGCTGCAGGAGGGCAAGACCCTCATCCTCGGCCTCCAGGCGATCAGCGAGCCCGACGAGCGCGGCTTCCGGACGGTCATGGCGACCATCAACGGGCAGCTGCGGCCGGTCAACGTGCGCGACCGCAACGTCGCCTCCGAGGTCGCTGCCGCGGAGAAGGCCGACCCCGGCCAGCCGGGCCACGTCGCCGCACCCTTCCAGGGCGTCGTGACCGTCGTCGTCGAGAAGGGCGACCGCGTCGAGGCCGGCGACACCGTGGCCACGATCGAGGCGATGAAGATGGAGGCCTCGATCACCGCGGCCATCTCCGGCACGGTCGAGCGGATCGCGCTCCCCGGCACCCAGGCCGTCGACGGCGGCGACCTGGTGCTGGTGCTGGCGTAACCCGTCAGGCCGGGGTGACGATCACGTTGATGGCACGCAGGTCGGTGTCGCCGGTCGCCGTGTAGCGGTGCGGTACGTCGGCCGGCCACGCGCCGTGGCTGCCCGTGCCGAGGTCGATCTCCTGGTCGCCGTACTCGACGCGGCACGCGCCGGCCAGCACGACGAGCTGCTCGACCACGCCGGCGGAGTGCGCCGGCGAGGACCGCGTCACGCCCGCGCGGACCCGGAGCAGCCAGACCTCGGAGGTCGTCGCCGCGGTCCGCTCGGTGTGCAGCAGCACCGTCTCGAAGCCCTCGTCCGCGACCACCGCCCCGTCCCGGAAGTCGACCAACGACGCGAGCGGCACCCCGAGCGGGCCGGCGAGGGCGTAGAGGGTGTCGAGGGTCGGGTTGCGGCGGCCGGTCTCGAGCTCGGAGAGGGAGCCCTTGCCGATGCCGGCGGCGGACGCGAGCGCGGAGAGCGACAGTCCGCGCTCGGCGCGGAGCGCCCGGACCCGGGCGCCGACGGCGATACCCGGTTGACTCGCCACGGCGACCTCCCGCTAGCCTGCGTTCTGTTTACAGAACGGAGTCTGCCATGAGCCAGACCACGACGACACCGCACGAGGGCACCCCGGTCGTCGCCGGGATCGTCACGGCGGTCGTCGGGTCGAGCAGCTCCTTCGTCGTGGTGCTCGCCGGACTGACCGCCGTCGGCGCCAGCCACGCCCAGGCCGCGTCGGGTCTGCTGACCCTCCTCGTCACCCAGGCGCTCGGCATGCTCTGGCTCGCGATCCGGCACCGGACGCCGATCACCCTCGCGTGGTCGACCCCGGGCGCGGCGCTGCTGCTGTCGACCGGCGTCGTCACCGGCGGCTGGCCGGCCGCGGTCGGCGCCTTCCTCGTCAGCGGGCTGCTGATCGTCGTGACCGGCCTGGTGCCCGCGCTCGGCGCCCTGATCGCGCGCATCCCCACGTCGTTGGCGCGCGCGATGCTCGCCGGCGTCCTGCTGCCGATCTGCCTCGAGCCGGTGACCGGCCTGGCGGACTCCCCGGCGTACGTCGGTCCGGTGGTGCTCACCTGGCTCGTGATGCACCGGATCTCGCGGCGGTGGGCGGTCCCGGTGTCGCTCGCGGTCGCGCTGGGGGTGGTCATCGTGAGCGCGGGCTCCTCGCTCGCTCCCGGAGACCTCGTGCCGACGCTCACCTGGACCACGCCGCACTGGACGGTCGCGGCCGTCGTCAGCATCGCCGTACCGCTCTACATCGTCACGATGGCCTCGCAGAACGTGCCCGGTGTGGCGGTGACGTCGAGCTTCGGCTACCAGGTCCCGTGGCGGGAGACGATGACCGTGACCGGGATCGGCACGCTCGTCGGCGCCCCGTTCGGCGGTCACGCGATCAACCTCGCCGCGATCACCGCGGCCATGACCGCCGGGCCGATGGCCGGACCGGACCGCAGCCGACGTTGGATCGCGGCCGTGTCCGCGTCGGTGACCTACCTCGTCCTGGCGCTGGCGTGCGGAGCCCTGACCGCTCTGGTCGCCGCCGCTCCCGGCGACGTGATGCAGGCCGCGGCCGGGCTGGCGCTGCTCGGCACCCTCGCCGCGTCCCTGGCCGGCGCGCTCGCCGACGAGGACGGTCGGGAGGCCGCCGTGGTCTGCTTCGTGATCGCCGCGTCCGGCGTGACGATCCTCAGCGTCGGTGCGGCGTTCTGGGCGCTGGTCGCCGGCCTGGTGCTGCGACCGCTGCTCGCGACCCGGACCTGACCACTGGTCCAGACCACCTCGGTCGTATGGGGGACAGCCCAGATAATCGACGGGACGGACCAACGTGGGGTGGTCCGCCGACCAGGTGGGGGGCACCTATGACGGCCGGTCCGGACGCGGGCGACGTACTGACGCGCACCGTGACACAGCTGTCGGACGCCGACAGCCTCGAGCGTGTCACCGAGATCGTCGCGGGCGCCGTGCGGAGCCTGATGGGCGCCGAGGGAGCGACGTTCGTGCTCCGCGAGGACGGCCACTGCTTCTACGCCGACGAGGACGCGATCGAGCCCCTCTGGAAGGGCCGGCGCTTCCCCCTCGGCTCCTGCGTGAGCGGCTGGGCGATGCTCAACCGACAGGCGCTGGCGATCCCGGACATCTACGTCGACGAGCGGGTGCCCTGGGACGCCTACCGGCCGACGTTCGTGAAGAGTCTCTGCATGGCGCCCATCCGCGCGTCCGACCCGGTCGGCGCGCTCGGCGCCTACTGGAGCGAGCACCACGAGCCCACCCGCCAGGAGGTCCGCCAGCTGCAGGTGCTGGCCAACAGCACCGCGGTCGCCCTGGAGAACCTGGAGCTGCGGGGCGCCATCGTCCGCCGCATCGACGAGCGGGACGACCTGGCCCAACGCGCCCGCGAGCTCGAGTCCGCGATCCACAGCCTGGTCCACGACCTGCGCAGTCCCCTGGGCGCGATGATGGGGTACGCCGAGCTCATCGCCGAGGAGGACCTCGACGAGGACAAGCGGCGTGCCTTCGCCCGCACGATGGTCGAGGCCGGCAACCGGATGGGCGACCAGATCGACCGGATGCTCGCGCTCTACCGCGTCACCAACCGCGACCTGGAGCCGGCGCCCGTGGACCTGACCGCGCTCGCCCGCGAGGTCGGCGAAGGACTGGTCGCCCGCGAGCCAGAGCGGGACGTCCGCCTCCGGGTCCAGGACGGGCTCCGCGCGGTCGCCGACCCGACGCTGACCCGGATGGTGCTCGAGAACCTCGTCGGCAACGCCGTGAAGTACACCGGGCGCACCGAGGTGGCGGTGATCGAGGTCGCGAGCGGCGGGTCCGGGGCCGGGCTGACGACCTTCTTCGTGCGCGACAACGGAGCCGGCTTCGACCCGGCCGAGGCGGCGCGCCTCTTCCGCCCGATGACGCGGCTGCACGCCGAGTCGGACTTCCCGGGCACCGGGCTCGGCCTGGCGTCGGTCGCACGCATCGTGGAACGGCACGGCGGGTCGGTCAGCGGCGAGGGTCGGCCCGGCCGCGGCGCGACGTTCTGCTTCAGCCTGCCGTCGGCCTGACGCTGAAGGTCAGCCAGGTCGAGCGCAGCCCGAGCGTCGACCGGAAGGTGTCGCCGCTGACCACCACTCGCCCCGCAGTCCCGGTCAGCGTGATCGAGCGGACCCGGCCACCCCAGGCGCCGTTGCCGTCCCGGCCCGTGACCGCGATCCGGGTCAGGTCGCCGATCTTCGGCCAGGCGCGCTCCAGGACCGTGTCGGCGAGCTTGAGCGTCCAGTCGTGGACGGGGTTGCCCGCCCAGCCGTCGTACGGGTCCTCGCGTGCGGGCAGGTAGGACACCGACCCCGCCGAGGTCCAGCCGCCGCTGCTGGAGCCGAACTGGGTGAACGCCGGCTGCCCGCCGCTGGTCAGCACCTGCCGACGGGTCGCGACGACGGCCGCGTCGGCGGCCGGGTGCTCGGCGTCGTACCCGCCGTAGACCTGGCACGACGAGGTGTCGCAGATCTGGTACGCCGAGGAGCGCGGGTGCGCGCGCTCGTACGTCGCGTAGGTGCGCGCGGCGACGGCCTGGGCCTGGACGGCGGCCGCACTCCAGGAGGCCGGGATCTCGAGGGGTACGACGCCCCTGAGGTAGCTGTCGATGCCGAGCTCGTTGACCGTCACCAACGCCCCGGAGCCGGTCACCGCGGTCCGCAGCCGACCGCGGTAGGCGCGCTCACCGCTCGGCGTGACCAACGTGATCGGGGCGCCGGCCGCGGAGAACTCGCCCCGCCCGGTCAGCCGGGCGAAGGACCGCCAGCGGCCCTTGAAGTAGTGGACCCGGCTCACTCCGCCGGCCCCGGTGACGACCCGCCACTGGGTGGCGCCGTTGTCGGGCAGCACCGTGCGTCCAGTCGCGGCGGTGTCGCGCAGCCGCAGCCCGGAGCGGGCGCGCACGACCAGGTCGGACGGGGTCGTGTCACCGGTGAGCTGGACCGTCACCGTGCCCGTGGCGGTCCCCCAGGCGGTGCCCGGGTAGTAGAAGTTTGCGATCTGCCGGTAGGTCAGTCCCTGGCGAGCGGCCCCCTCGGCGCCGTACTGCGACATGCCGTGACCGTGCCCGTAGCCGTGCCCGCTGACGGTGATCCGCGCCGAGGTCGGGACGTCCCACGAGCGCACCCCGCGCGACGCTGCCCCCGCAGGGGCAGCGACCAGCAGACCGCCGGCGAGGACACCCGCGAGCGCGGACGCGACCGTGCGACGCATGAGGCCCCCCGAGCTCGAAGTGACACGTGGTGCACGTGTGACGACACATCGCACCACGGTTCAGATGGGCCCTGCAATGAGGACCCGAGAACTACTTGGTTGTAATTTTGAAGAGCGTCTCGCGCAGGTCCAGCCACCGCTTCAGGTTGGCCCCGGACACCTTCTCGGTGGAGTTGGTGCCGACCACGGTGACCTCCGTGGCCCGACCGCCGTAGGGCCCGTGGCCGTCGCGCTCGGTGACCTTGATCGACACCAGGTCCCCGATGCCGGGCCAGTTGCGGGTGATGGCGGCAGCGGTGAACTTCGTCGACGTCGGGTCACCCGCGCTGCCCTTGTCGAACCTGTCCTCGCGCGCCAGCAGGTAGGGGTAGCCGCCGTCGACGCTCCAGCCACCGTTGCTCGAGGTGAACTGCGCGAACGCCGGCTGCTTGTCGTACGTCACGATCCGGCCGGCCGTTGCCCGGACGGCGGCATCGGCGAGCGGGTGCTCCTCGCCGTACCCGCCGTAGACCTGGCAGGCCGAGGTGTCACACAGGTCGTACGACGCCGTGTGCCGGTGGACCCGGCGCTCGAAGGCGGCGTACGTGCGCGCGGCGACGGCCTGGGCGCGGACGGCGGCGGCCGGCCAGGAGGCGGGCACCTCCTGCGGGACGACGCCGCGGACGTAGGAGTCGAGCGAGACCAGGTTGACCGTGTTGCCCAGCGTCGAGCGCAGGATGCCGCGGTAGGAGGCCCGGCCGGCCGGCGTCACCAGCACGATCGGGTGGCCGCCGGCGCTGAACTCCGCGTCGCCCTTGGCGCTGCGCCAGGCGTGCCAGCTGCCGGCCTTGAACGAGATCGCCGAACGCTTCCCGGTCGGCTGGATCCGCCAGGAGACGACCTTCTTGCCGCGGACCTTCGCCGGCAGTCGCCAGGACTTGTCGGCCCCGAGGGACCTGACGGTGAGCCCACTGGTGGGCAGCACGCGCACGTCCTTGCTGGTGTCGGCCGTGATCAGGACCCGGATGGTGCCGTGGGCGCTGCCCAGCGTCGTGTGCGGGTAGTAGGCGCGGAGGATCTTCTGCCAGCTCTGGCCGGCCTTGGCGCGGTTGCGGGCGCCGTACTGCGACAGCCCCTTGCCGTGGCCCCAGCCCTTCGTCGTGAACGTGACGGTGGTGGGGGCGCGTCGGTCCTGGGCAGCCTCAGCGGGCGAGACGGCGGCAAGCGCCGGCAGCAGGGCGACGACGAGCAGGGACGCGGTCGCGCGTCGGATCAGCATGGGACCTCCCGAGAAGCGGTCGAGTCAGCGAGGGTAGCCGCATCCGCCACAGGAGTCACACGTGGTGCAGGCGGCGGGCGGCCTCGGCGAGCGAGCCGCTCATGGACGGATAGACGGTGAACGCCTGGGCGAGCTGGTCGGCAGTGAGCGACTCCGCGACCGCGATCGAGACCGGGTGGATCAGCTCGCTGGCCCGCGGACCGACGACCACTCCCCCGACGACGATGCCGGTGCCGGGGCGACACATCAGCTTCACGAAACCGTCGCGGACGCCCTGCATCTTGGCGCGGGGGTTGCCCGACAGCGGCAGCATCACGACCTCCGCCTGCATCTCGCCGGCGTCGACGGCCTGCTGGGACCAGCCGACCGTGGCGATCTCGGGCGCGGTGAAGACGTTGGAGGAGACCTTCTTGAGGTCGAGGGGGTGCACGGTGTCGCCGAGGAAGTGCCACATCGCGATCCGGCCCTGCATGGCCGCGACGCTGGCGAGCATGAGCACGCCGGTGCAGTCGCCGGCGGCGTACACACCCCTGGCGGAGGTGCGCGAGACCCGGTCGACGTTGACGAAGCCGCCGTCCTTGGTGATGACGCCGGCCTCCTCGAGGCCGAGGCCCTCGGTGTTGGGGACCGAGCCGAGCGCGAGGATGCAGTGGGAGCCCTGGACGGTCCGCCCGTCCGTGAGTGTCACCGTGACGACGTCGCCGTCGCGGGTGACCGACTCCATCCGGGACTTCTCGAGGACGGTCATGCCGCGCCGCGTGAGCACGTCCTCGAGCACCTTGGCGGCGTCGGCGTCCTCGCCGGGCAGCACGCGGTCGCGGCTGGAGACCAGCGTGACCGGGATGCCGAGGTTGAGGTAGGCGCTCGCGAACTCCGCGCCGGTGACGCCGGAGCCGACGACGATGAGCTCGGTCGGCACCTCGGTGAGGTCGTAGACCTGCTCCCAGGTGAGGATCCGCTCACCGTCGGGCTGCGCCGTCGGCAGCGTGCGGGGCGATGCGCCCGTCGCCAGCAGGATCGCGTCGGCCTCGAGGGTCTGCTCGGTCCCGTCGGCCAGCTCGGCGATGACGCTCCCGGGGCCGGCCAGACGCCCGCGACCCTGCACGAGGGTGACGCCGTCGCGGACGAGCCGGCGCTCGATGTCGGTCGACTGGTCGGTGGCGAGCTGCTTGACGCGCGCGTTGACCCGCGCCAGGTCGACCCGGATCGAGGTGGCGGCGTCGCCCTCGGCGTCGAGGAAGTTGACGCCGAGCTCGGCGGCGCCGGTCAGCTCGCTCATCACCTCGGCCGTGGCGATCAGGGTCTTGCTGGGCACGCAGTCGGTGAGGACGGCGGAGCCGCCCACCCCGTCGGTGTCGACGATGGTCACCTGGGCGCCGAGCTGGGCGGCGACGTGGGCGGCCTCGTAGCCGCCGGGGCCACCACCGATGATGACGACGCGTTCGGTGCTCATGCTCAGAGGTTGATCATGTGGCCGGCGATGCCCTCGATCGCTTCCTTCATCGCCTCGGAGAGGGTCGGGTGCGCGAAGACGTTGCGGGCGACCTCGTCGGCGGTGAGGTCCCACTGCTGCGCGAGGGTGAGCGCCGGCAGCAGCTCGGTGACCTCGGGGCCGATCATGTGGGCGCCGATGATCTCGTTGTGCTCGGCGTCGGCGACGATCTTCACGAAGCCGACCCCCTCGGCCATGCCACGGGCCTTGCCGTTGGCCGAGAACGGGAACGACGACACCTTCACGTCGTACCCCTTCTCCGTGGCCTGCGCCTCGGTGTAGCCGAAGGACGCGATCTGCGGCTGGCAGAAGGTGGCGCGCGGGATCATGTCGAAGTTGATCTCCATGGTCTCGGCGCCGGCGATCGTCTCGGCCGCGACGACGCCCATCGCCTCGGCGGTGTGGGCGAGCATGAGCTTGCCGGTCACGTCGCCGATCGCGTAGATGTGCGGGACGTTGGTGCGGCCGCGGGCGTCGACGGCGATCGCGCCGCGCTCGGTGAGCTCGATGCCGGCGTTCTCGAGGCCGTAGCCGTCGACCCGCGGCGCGAAGCCGAAGGCGGCGAGCATCTTGTCGGCCTCGAGCACCTGGGAGTCGCCGCCGTCGGCGGGGCTGACGGTGACGCGTACGCCGCTCCCGGTGTCCTCGACCTGCTCGACCTTGGTGGAGAGCAGCACCTTGACGCCGAGCTTCTTGTACTGCTTGAGCAGCTCCTTCGAGACGTCGGGGTCCTCGGTGGGGACCATCCGGTCGAGGAACTCGACGATCGTGACGTCGACGCCGAAGTTGGTCATCACGTAGGCGAACTCGACGCCGATCGCGCCGGACCCGCCGATGATGATGCTCGCCGGGAGACTGCTGTCGAGGATCTGCTCCTCGTACGTGACGACGTTGTCGCTCTTGCTCATCCCGGGGAGCATCCGGACCTTGGCACCGGTGCCGATGATGAGGTGGTCGAACGTGTACGTCGTCTTCGTGCCGTCCTTGTCGACCTCGACCTCGTTGGTGCCCTTGATCGTGCCCCAGCCGTCGATCTCGGTGATCTTGTTCTTCTTCATCAGGAAGTGCACGCCCTTGGCGCTGGAGTCCGCGACGCCGCGGCTGCGCTTGTGCGTGACGCCGAAGTCCATCGAGGCATCGCCACTGATGCCGAAGACGTCCTTCTCCTTGGTGATGATGTGCGCGATCTCCGCGTTGCGCAGCAGCGCCTTCGAGGGGATGCAGCCGACGTTGAGACACACGCCGCCCCAGTACTTCTCCTCGATGACGGCGACGGACTGGCCGAGCTGGGCGGCGCGGATCGCGGCGACGTACCCACCGGGGCCGGCACCGAGGACAAGGACGTTGAAGTGCGTGCTCACGCGCTCCAGCCTACTGACGTGAGGCAGCCCACTCTCAATCCGGGACCGCCCGCCGGCGCCGGGGTTGGCTAGTCTTCCGGCGTGACGCTCTACGCCGCCTACGGGACCAACCTCGATCCCGCCCGGATGAGCGAGCGCTGCCCCCACTCGCCGCTGTCCACCACCGGCTGGGTCCAGGGCTGGCGACTGACCTTCGGCGGCGAGGAGCACGGCTGGGACGGCGCCCTGTCCACCCTCGTCGAGGACCCGATCGACCAGGTCTTCGTCGCGGTGTACGACGTCTCCCGCGAGGACGAGTCCCAGCTCGACGGCTGGGAGGCCGCCGACTCCGGCCTCTACCGCAAGACCAAGGTCCGCGTCACCACCATGGCCGGCTCCGTCGTCGCCTGGACCTACGTGCTCGACGCCTACGAGGGCGGCCTGCCCTCCGCGTCGTACCTCGGCGTCCTCGCTGACGCCGCCGAGGCCGCCGACGCCCCCGACGACTACGTCGCCGCCCTCCGCCGCCGCCCCTGTCGCTCGATCGGGCACTAGCGGCGGCATGAATCCCCGGTCGACCGGGGATTCTGGCGCTTGTCGGGGTTTGCAACGGCTGTCAACCGTCAGAAGTGGCCGTCAACCCTTCCCCTCACGCGACGGCGGAGGAGAAGAGCGCATCCCGGATCATGGCGGCTGTGGCGACCGGCCGCTCGAGATCGGACCAGACGATCCGAAGGCAACGCCACCCCTTCAGCCGGCAGATGAGCTCCTCACGCCGCTTCTCCTTGATGACGACGTCGGACGCACGTTCGCCTTGCTTCAGCAGCTTCTCGTATTTGACCTTGCCGTCGAACTCCATGAACACGCCGTGCTCGGGCCAGGCGAAGTCGACCCGATGGATCACGCGACCGTTCGCGTCACGGATCTCGTACTGAGGCTCCGGCATCGGCAGGTGCTGGCTGAAGCAGAGAAAGTACGAACGGGCCTCACCGACGGTCTCGATGCGAGGATCCGCGAGACGAAGCACGATGTCGCTCGACAGGGTGCGCGGCCAACAGGTCATGCCTTGCTGTCGCTCGGCAAGCTGCACGGGCGTGGTCAGGCCGCGGTGGAGGAGGTCGTCGACGACCACCAATCCGTGCTCGACGTCCGTCATGGCCGTGATCTCGAGAGCCACCCGTGTCGGCGACATCACCGGAACGCCGTTGCGCCGGACCACATCGCCGAGCTCGACGGCACCACGATGCTGTCGGACACCTGCCTCGGGCCGCCCGATCCGACCGTCGGTCCGGGTGACGTGGACATCGTCGAGTGACAGGCCCCAGATCGGCGCGTCGTACTCGAGGAGTCCCGTGACGTGCGAGAGCACGAGCTCAGTTCGCGCCTGGGCCAACACCGCGCGGGCTCTGACGGAGTGTCGGCCCCCAGCATCGAGCTCGCTCCACGCGGGTCCGGAGACGTACGCCCCACGCCGCGGCTTGGCGAGCACACCGGATCTCACCATCACGGCGAGGGATCGATCCGTGAAGCCATCGTCGATGTACCGCCTGCGGACGGTGACCGGCGTACGACGGGGGTCATCGGGAGCCCATTCAGCGGGAGGCAACATCATGGAGAAAGGGTTGCCCGCCACGGCGCCCTCTGCCAGCCGCCCTATCGCTTCTGTGGATAACCGGACAGGGACTTCTGACGCTGGTCGGGGTTTGCAACGGCCGTCAAGCGCACGAATCCCCGGTCGACCGGGGATTCATGCCGGCGGTCGCCCCTACCCGGGCGCCACCGTGTGACAGACAGCCTCGACGTTGTTGCCGTCGGGGTCGCGAACGAAGGCGCCGAAGTAGTGGTCGTGGTACTCGGGCCAGTGGCGGGGCTCGTGGAGCACCTCCGCACCCACCGACACGGCGGCGTCGAAGAAGGCGCGTACGGCGTCCGCCGACTCGGCGACGAAGGCGATGTGGACCTCGCGGTTGGGGCCGGACGACGGGCCGGAGCCGTCGGGCTGGGTGCTGATCCAGAAGTCGGGGTGGCCGGGGGTGCCGTAGCCGAGGGCGACCCCGAAGTCCATGACCCGCTCGAAGCCGAGGACCCCGAGGGCCTTGTCGTAGAACGCAGCTGCCGCCGGCAGGTCGGCGCAGTTGATGCCGAAGTGGTCGATCATCGCTCCATCGTGCCCGACTAGAGTCGTGCGGGTGAGTCATGCTGCCGTCCAAAATTCCCCGTACGAGCACGCCGCCCACGCCGCTGAGCGGCTGGCCGAGCTGACCGGCATCGAGCGGCACGACGTCGCCCTGGTCCTCGGCTCGGGCTGGCTGCCCGCCGTCGACGCGCTGGGCGAGGCGACCGCCGAGATCAGCACCACCGACCTGCCCGGCTTCAGCGCCGCCGCGGTCGCCGGGCACTCCGGCAGGATCCGCTCGGTCCGCGCGGGCGACAAGCAGCTCCTCGTCTTCCTCAGCCGCACCCACTACTACGAGGGCAAGGGCGTCGCTGCGGTCGTCCACGGAGTGCGTACGGCGGCCCGCGCCGGCTGTCGCGCGATCGTGCTGACCAACGGGTGCGGTGGTCTCAAGGAGAGCTGGACGCCGGGTACGCCGGTCCTCATCTCCGACCACATCAACCTCACCGGCAAGAGCCCGATCGAGGGCGCCAACTTCGTCGACCTCACCGACCTCTACAGCTCCCGGCTGCGGACGATGTGCCGCGAGGTCGACCCGAGCCTCGACGAGGGCGTCTACGTCCAGTTCCCCGGGCCGCACTACGAGACCCCCGCCGAGGTGCGGATGGCCGGCATCCTCGGCGGCCACCTCGTCGGCATGAGCACGACGCTCGAGGCGATCGCCGCCCGCGAGGCCGGCATGGAGGTGCTCGGGATCAGCCTGGTCACCAACCTCGCAGCCGGCATCAGCGACCAGCCGCTCAACCACGCCGAGGTCCTCGAGGCCGGCCGGGAGGCCGCGTCGCGCATGGGCGACCTGTTGGGCCGCATCGTCCCCCGGATCTGAGGTGGCCGCCGCCGACCGGACGCGCCTCCGCCTCGTCGAGGCGGCGACCGAGGTGCTCGCCGAGGACGGGGTGTTCGCCGCCTCGCTCGTCGAGATCACCCGCCGGGCGGGACAGCGCAACCGCGGCGCGGTCCACTACCACTTCGGCACCCGCGAGCAGCTGCTCGTCGCCGTGCTGCACCAGCACGCACCCTTCCTCGCCGCCCGCGAGGGCGAGCTCCTCGCCGCAGCGCGGGAGACACCCTCCGACGACCTCGCCTCGGTCCTCGAGGCGATCGTCCGACCCGCGGTCGAGCTCGCCGAGACCGGCCCGTCGGGCCGCCAGTACCTCGTCATCGTCGGCCAGCTCGTCGAGGAGTTCGACCGCCTCGACGAGGCGGTCGCCGCGGAGCTCACCGCCACCGGTGGGTACGACGTCTACGCGCTGCTCGCCGAGAGGATGCCGCCCCTCGACGAGGCCCTTCACAACGAGCGCCTCGCCCTGATCACGGGCTTCATCCTCCGCTCGGTCGCCGACCGCGCCCGCGCCGTCGAGCGCACACTGGTCGAAGGAGGGGTGGCCGGCCGCGCCCAGCTCCCGACGGAGCGCTTCGTGCGCAACCTGGTGACCATGGCCGCCGGGATGGCAGTCGCCCCACCCATTGACGTTAATACGCCCTCTTAGTACGGTCCCCTCATCACCGAGTGATGGGGGTCACATGAGGGCAGTACGCGTGGTCCGCCACGGCGAGCCGAGCACGGCCATCGAGGTGCAGGACGACGTCGAGGTCCCGGAGCCGGGACCCGGCCAGGTCCGGGTGACGGTCGCGGCCGCCTCGCTCAACTTCGGCGACATCGCCCGCTGCCGCGGTGGCGTGGCCGCGGTGATGGCGCAGCCGCCGTTCACCCTCGGCATGGACCTCGCCGGCGTCGTCGAGGCGGCCGGCGACGGAGCCGAGGAGTGGGTGGGCCGCAGGGTCGTCGGCATCTCGCCCCAATCGCTCGGCGGTCTCGCCGAGCGCGCGCTCGCCGGCAGCTTCTTCGAGGCCCCGCCCGAGCTGGACGACGCGGAGGCGGCGGCGTTCACGCTGCCCTTCCACATCTCCTACCTCGCCCTCCACGAGCGCGCCGCACTCCAGCCGGGCGAGACCGTCGTCGTGCGCGGCGGCGCCAGCGCGGTCGGTACGGCGGCGATCCAGCTCGCCGTCGCGGCCGGCGCGCGGGTCCTGGCGATCGCCGGCGGACCGGACAAGGCGCAGCTGTGCCGCGACCTCGGCGCCGAGGTCGCGATCGACCACACCTCCGAGGACGTCTTCGACGCGGTCATGGACGCCACCGGCGACCGCGGGGCCGAGGTGATCTTCGACCCGATCGGTGGCGAGCAGACCGAGACGATGTGGACCTGCGGCGCGCTCGGCGGCCGCTACCTCGCGATCGGCTTCAACGACGACCCCGAGTCCGGTCTCACCGGCCGGCCGCTGCGCAAGCTGTCGATGGCCAACATGTCGGCGCTCGGGGTCCTCCTCGCCTACCTCGACACCCCCCGCGACTTCCGCCGCTTCGGGATCAACGCCTTCTCCCCCGCGACCGGCCAGCGGGTCCACGCGGCCCTGCTCGACCTGGTCGCGGCGGGCAGCATCCGGCCGGTGATCGGGCGCCGGATCGGCCTCGACGACGTCGCGGCCGCCCTCGAGGACCACGCGGCCCGTCGTACGTCGGGCCGCACCGTCGTGCAGATCGGAGCACCCTCATGAACCCCGACGACCTCCAGGCCCAGGCCACCGAGCAGACCGGGCTCGACGACTTCGGCGACCCGAGCTACCGCGAGGGCCTCGAGCGCTACTGTGCCGCCCTCGTCGACGAGGCCCAGCTCAACGACCTCGGCAACGTCGCGCTGCCGCCGTCGCTCGTCGCCGCGCTCACCAACCGGCTCAAGGTCGTCGACCACGCCAAGCAGCACCCCGAGGTCACCGAGGAGCGGATCGAGGCGCCGGCCATCGTGATCGGCATGTTCCGGGCCGGCACCACCTTCCTGTCCAACCTCCTCGACCTCGACCCCTCCAACCGCGCGCTGCTGGGCTGGGAGTCGCTCGACTCCGTGCCGCCGCCGCAGCCCGGCGAGCGCAAGACCGGTCCCCGCGTCGACGCGGCCCAGGGAGGCGTCGACATGCTCGAGATGCTCAACCCGGCGATCAGCGCGATCCACCACGAGGCGGCGTACGACCCCACCGAGTGCATCGCCGTGATGGGGCAGGCCTTCCAGAGCATCTCCTGGGAGGCGATCGCCAACGTCCCGTCGTACGGCGCCTGGTGGCGCGCCGGCGACAACCGCGGCGCCTACGACTACCACCGGCTCGTGCTGCAGACACTGCAGAGCGCCGGCGTCCGCGGCCGCTGGACGCTGAAGAGCCCCCACCACGCGCTCGCCCTCGACGCCCTCGTCGACACCTACCCCGACGCCCGCCTGGTGCTGCTGCACCGCGACCCGGTGACCCTGACCGGTTCCGTCTGCAGCCTCATCAACGTCATGTCGAGCACGTTCTCCGACGCCGACCACCGCTCCTACATCGCGTCGCACTGGAGCGACACGCTCGAGGAGTCGATCGACCGGATCGAGGACTTCCGCGCCCGCCGCCCCGAGCACCCCATCCTCGACGTCCGGTACGCCGACCTGGCCCGTGACCCGGTCGCCACTGTGCGCGGGATCTACGACAGCCTCGACCTCGAGGCCGGAGCCGGCGCGTTCGAGGCGATGAGCGCGCACCTCACGGCCCATCCGCGGGGCGAGTTCGGCGGGCACCAGTACGACGTGGCCGAGTTCGGCCTGGCCGAGGCCGCGATCCGGGAGCGGTTCGCGGCGTACGTCGAGCGCTACGACGTCGAGCCCGAGCACCTGGCGGCACCGGCGGGCTAACCTCGGCCTCGTGCCCCGCATCTCCGGCGAAACCCTGCAGCAGCACCGTGAGCAGCTGCAGCGACGCGTCTTCGAGGCCTTCGCCGACCTGATGGCCGAGCGCAGCTTCGACGCGATCACGATGGCGGCGATCGCCGAGCGCGCCGACGTGGGCCGCACCGCGATCTACCACCACTTCCCCGACAAGGAGTCGGTCGTGGTGGCCTTCGCCTCGCACGAGACCGAGGAGTACCTGCACCGCCTCCGCGACGTGCTGGCCGGGTCCGAGGAGCCGCCCGAGCGACTGCGGCTCTACCTCCGCTACCACCTCGCCGAGGGCGAGCGCTTCCACATGGGCCTCGGCCCGCAGCTGTACGGCGTGCTCGGACCCGACTCGCGCCAGGCGATCCGCCAGCACGTGGTGGCCGTCGAGGACGTGCTGCGCGGCATCCTCGAGTCCGGGATCGAGGACGGGTCGTTCCGCATCGAGGACCTCGACACCACGATGTCCCTCATCCACGCGTGCCTGAACCCGCGGCACCTCCCCGCAGCCACGATCGAGTCGTTCGTGCTGCGGGGGGTCGGTGCCGCGGGTCCAGGGTGAGGCGCTACTTCTTCTTCGGCTTGGCCACCTTGTAGGTCGCCTTGCCGGCCGATGCCTTGTGGTTGGCGTCGCCGGCGTACGTCGCCGTCACGGTGAACGAGCCACCCTTGGGCGCCTTCGCCACGCTGACGACGACCTTGCCCCGCGCATTGACCTTGACGGCCTTCTTCACCGTCTTGCCGCCGCCCTTGATGACGACCGTGACCTTGCTGCCGGCGGTGGCACCGGAGACGGTGACCGTCGCCTTGCCCGCCTTCTTGGCCGTCGGCTTCGGCGCGACCTTAACGACGGTCCTGCTCGACGCCTTCGCGACCGAGAACGCCTTGGTCGCCTCGGACCCGGCGACGTCGGCGTTGCCGCCGTACGCGAAGGTCGCGGTGTAGGAGCCCGCCGCGAGCGAGGCCGGGACCGTGAAGCCGGCGGTGCCCGCCTCCGTCAGGGTCTTGCTCTGCGTCGCGCCCAGACCGGTCAGGGTCACCGTGCCCGCACCGGGCACGGCCGCCGTGACGACGGCGGTCCTGCCGTACGTCGTGCTCGCGGCCCCGCCCGTGCTGACGGCGCTGGTCGCCTTGGTGACCGTCGCCGACGTCCCACCGGTCGAGGACCAGTAGCCCGCGGAGCCGGCGTACTCGACGGTCAGCGCGGTCGTCCCGACAGGAAGGTCGGAGACGGTGACGGTCGCGTGGCCGTCGACCAGGGTGCCGTCGCCCACAGGGGTGCCAGCGTTCTTGACCGTGACGGTGCCGTCGGGGGTGCCCTCCCCGGTGACGGTCACGTCGACCGATGCGGGGGTCCCCCGCACGCTGTCGGCGGTGGTGGCGGCGACCGTGGTCGCCTCCTTGAGGTCGCTCACGTCGAGCGGGGTCTCGGTGATCTGGTCGGCGTTGCTCGGGATCGTGCCCATGCCGTGGCCCTTGCGGGTCACGATCGAGTACTGCTTCGTCGGGTCGAGCGCGGTGAGCATGGTCGGCGTGAGGAGCAGCGTCGTCTCGAACGAGCCGTCGTCCGCGATCGCCGCGGACGCGCCGGTCGCCGGGTCGGGGCTGATGTCCTCGGCGCTGTTGCTCACCCAGTTGGTCGGGCCGTCGGCCCAGACCGCACCGCCGGCGTACGCCGGGTCGCCCTCGGCGTGCTCGCGCAGGCTGACGTAGACGCCCGGGAACGTCTTCTTGAAGCCGGTGCCGTCGACCTCGATCGGGACGCCGGCCTCCGTCTCCCCGCCGACCGAAGCGGTGGTCGCGGCGACCGCGCGGTCGATCGAGAGGTTGAACGGCGCGGGGTAGCGGATCCGGCCGGAGCCGTCGACCGTGTTGGCGACCAGCGACGCGAAGGAGAACGCCGGGACGGCCGGGTCGGCCGAGGCGTCACCCTGGAGGAACGCGAGGAGCTGGCTCGACCAACGACCGCGCAGGTTGCTCCACGTGTAGGCGGTCGACGTGGCGTCGAAGTCGTAGGCGAGGGCGTCGTACGACGTGGGGTACTTGGCGTCCTCCACACCCCCCGGGGCGCCCGGATCCACCGACAGGTCGACGATCGGCAGGTCGGTGCCGACGCGCTGGGTGGTCGGCGTGGCCGTGAGACCGCCGCTGCCGTAGGTCACGTCGGCCGTGACCGTGCCGGAGCCGTCCGCCTCGACCTCGAAGCCGAGGTCGGCGATCCTGAGCCAGCCGCCGCTGTCGGTGGCCAGGAGGTAGTTCGCGCCCTGGACGCTGAGCTCGGCGCTGCCGTCCGCCGCGACCGGGCCGGCGGTGCCGCCGGCCCAGGTGGTGAGGGGGCTGCTGTACGTCGCAGGGGCCGCGAACTTGTCCGGCTGCGGCGCCATCAGGTGGTCGCGGGCGATGCCGAGCATCTGGGAGACCTCCCACGTGGCCGTGCCGGTGCCGGGGACCGGACCGGTCTGGGCGGCGTCGGCCGGGCTCGCGGGGAGGACCCCGAGCGCACCGGCAGCGAGCGCTGCGGCGGTGAGCAGGGCGAGACGGGCTGGCCGTCGTCGGATTGCGGTGGACATGGGTGTTCCTTTCTCGGGTGACGCGGCAGGCGTCACTGCTGGATGGAGCGGGTGCCGGGGCCCGAGCCACCGACGGGGAGGAGGAGCACGAGGGCGGCCGCCAGCAGGCAGCCGGAGCCGAGCCACCACGGCAGCGACGAGCTGCCGTCGTCGCCGGCGGAGGTGGAGGTCGGGGCCGCGGCGAGGGCGACCTGGCTGACGGGTGCGGGCACACCGGCGAGCGCGCCGGTGCTCGGGACCGGCGCCACCGGCGGGGCGACGACCGCAGGAGCGGCGACCGGCGCCACCGGGGCTGCCGGCGCGGTCACGGTGGCCGTGACGGTCGGCGCCGGGGTCGGCGGCTCCGTGGCGTCGTTGTGCAGCGGCGGTCTCGAGGGCTCGGCGCTCGGTGTCGGGGTCGGCACCGTGACCGGCACCGAGGCGTCGTAGCCGACGGTCATCGCCAGCGGCACCTTGAACCGGTCGGTGGAGCTGCCGCTGGAGTACCAGAACGCCGCCATCCCGAGCGCGTCCATCGCGTCGACCCACGACTGGGGGAAGGACCCGCTGAACGCGTCGCCGGTGACCTGCGGGACCGCGTCGGCGGGCAGGTCGGGCCGTACGCCGACGTACGTCGGCTCCGCCACGAACCCCGTCGCGTCGCCGAGGTCGACCGACCCGAGCTCGGCGACCGTGGCGGTGCGCGGGCTCACGGGCTCCCAGGTGCCACCGTCGCGCGACGCGGCGAACCCGCTGATGGTCGCCGTCACCGTGCCCGAGCCGTCCGCCACGTCGAGCACCGGGTCGGACAGGTAGAACATCGACTGGCCCGAGTAGTAGAGGACCGTGAGGTCGCCGGTCCAGGCGATGTGCGCGGTGCCGGCCGCGGTGTCGACCGTCCCGACCCCGCCGCCGAAGACGACGTTGTGGTTGCTGAAGGTCCCGGCCGTCGCAGATCCCAGGGCGCGCCCGTCGCTCTGGGTCGACAACCCGGCCCAGGTCGCCGGCTGCCAGGCCGTGCCGTCCCACTTCTCGATCCGGACCCCGCCCGACTCGGCGCTCCAGGCGGCGCGGTCGATCTTGGCGCCCCCGGAGTCGGCGACCTTGCCGGCGGACATGAAGTTGACCGACGTGGGGTCGTGCGCCCGGTTGTTGCTCTCGTTGTTGATGCCCCAGCGCAGGGTCGCGTCGTCGACCTCGACCGTCGTGGTCGACGGCGACGGGTCGGGGTCGTCAGCTGCGAGCGCAGGTACGGCGAGCAGTGCGGCCGCCAGGGCGGCGACGGCCGCGGCCGCGAGCCGGTCAGGCCGCACGACGCCGCCCCTTCCAGCCGCGCAGCCCCAGGCGGGCGACTGCGACGAGGAGGACCAAGGCGGCCGCGCCGGCGAACAGCCAGGCCGCGCGGGTGTCGTCGTCCTCGGCGGCCGCCGGGGTGGTGACCTCCGCGGTGGTCTCGGCCGGCTGCACCGCGAAGCTGACCGAGGGCGGCTTCGCCACGCCGTACAGGCGCAGCTCGTGGGTGCCGGCGCCGGTGTCCGCCGGCAGCGTGATGACGCCGGCGAGGCTGCCGTCGGCGCCGGCCAGGAACGGCCCGGCTCCTGCTGCTCCGTCGTCGAACACCGCGGAGACCTGGGTGCCCGCGGGCAGCCCGGTCGCGGAGAACGCGAGCACGTTGCCGGCGACCGCGGAGGCGCGGTCGACCTCGAGCGCCGCGGCACCGGCCGGCCGCGGGCCGGACCCGGTGCCGGGACCGGCCGGGGCGCTCGGGTCGGCGGTGGCGGCCGGCCCGGTCGCCACCGCGGTCGGTGCGGCGGACGGCGTGCTCGTCGCGGCGGCGCCCAGGGAGCCGACGGTGACCGGCGTGAACGTCTCGTTGTGCGCGTTCGCGACGCCGTGCGCCCCGACCGTGATGACGCCGCAGGTGACCTTGCGGCAGTCGACGGTGTGCACGTCGCCGGCGCGGTCGTAGGTCTGGAAGGTCGCACCCGGCACGACGATCCGGGTCGACCAGCCGCCCGAGGCCGACATGGTGCCGCCGTTCGCGGAGGAGGCCGTGTCGGAGCCGGGGAAGGCGACGAACCTCTGGAAGCCCTGGTTGTCCTTCGACTCGCTGTCGGGCACGTAGTAGTAGTCCTTGCCCGTGGCGCCTCCCTTGCTGGGCTGCCAGCCGGGCGACACGGTGCCGAAGAAGACGTAGATCCCGCCGTGGCCCCCCTTGATCGACTGGAAGCCGGATCCGGAGACCGTGAGCGTGGTGGCGTACGTCGGGTCGACCTTCGCCTGTCCGGCGGGGTTGGCGACGGTGACGCGGGAGTCGGCGTGAGCCGCGGACGGGAGCAGCACCGCGGCGACGACGAGCGTTGCCGCGCTCAGGCGTGCGGCCAGGGCGTGGCGCATCGGACCTCCTCGGCGTCGTCGAGCGTCCGCGACCGCACCGGCACGACGAGCAGGTGGCCGTCGTGGGTGATCACCTCGACGGGGTGCTCGTAGACCTCGGTCAGGAGCTCGGAGGTGAGCACGTCGGTGGGCGTGCCGTTGGCCCGCACCCGGCCGCCGGACAGCACGCAGACGCGGTCGGCGTACGCCGCGGCGAGCGACAGGTCGTGCAGGACGACCACGACCGCCGCGCCGGCACGGGCCGCCGCACGGGCGACGGCGAGCAGCGACTCCTGGTGCCGGATGTCGAGTGCCGCGGTCGGCTCGTCGAGCATCAGCACCGGCGTCTCCTGCGCGAGCAGCCGGGCGAACGAGGTGCGCGCCTGCTCACCACCCGACAGGGTCGGGTAGAGCCGCTCGCCGAGGTCGGCGACGTCGGCGCGCTCCATCGACTCGGCGACCACGCGGTCGTCGTCGTCCTCGCGAGCCGTCCGGTGCCACGGCGAGCGGCCCATCCGGACCACCTCGTGCACCCGGAAGCCGAACGCCAGCCCCTGCTTCTGCAGCTGGACCGCGCGGTGCCGCGCGAGCTCCCGGGCGGCGTACGACGCCAGCGGCTTGTCGTCGAGCGTGACCCGGCCGCCGGACGGCTCGACGTCGCCCGACAGCACGCCGAGGAGCGTCGTCTTACCCGCGCCGTTGGGACCGACCAGCGCGACGAGCTCGCCGCCGCGGATGTCGAGGTCGACGTCGGTGAGGATCGGGTGGCCGTCGAAGCTGACGCTGAGGCCGCGGGTGCTCATCACGGTCATGCCCAGCCGCCGGCGGTGCGGCGGGCGCGGCGGATCAGCCAGAAGAAGAACGGGCCGCCGACGAGCGCGGTGAGCATGCCGATCGGCAGGTCGGCGTACGCGACGAGGGTGCGTGCCCACAGGTCTGCCAGCACCAGCAGCACGGCGCCGCCGAGGGCGCTCGCCGGGACCAGGAGACGGTGCCCCGGACCGGCGACCATCCGGATCAGGTGCGGCACGATCAGGCCGACGAAGGAGATGATCCCGCAGAAGGCCACGGCCGCCGCGGTGAGCACGGCGACGACGACGATGGTCGACATCCGCAGCCGCTCGACGTCGACGCCGACGTGGCGGGCGGCGCGGTCGCCGAGGGCCAGCAGGTCGAGCCTGGGGGCGAGGAACATCGCCGCCGCGATGCCGACGACGGCCATCGGGAGGACGACCCCGACGTACGCCCACCGCGAGCCGTTGAGGCTGCCGAGCGTCCAGAAGACGATCTCCTCGCGGGCCTGGGTGTCGCCCAGGAACATCAGGAACGCCAGGCCGGCACTCGTCATCGCGTTGATCGCGATGCCCGTGAGCACCAGCGTCACCACCTCCGTGCGACCGCCGTCGCGGGACATCACGTAGACGAGCGTCGTCGTGACCAGGCCGCCGACGAACGCGCAGATCGCGACCGTCCAGGTGCCGGCGAAGGTGAGCTCGAAGACGATCGCGGTGGCCGCGGCGACCGCGGCGCCGGCGGAGACGCCGACGACCCCGGGCTCGGCGAGGGGGTTGCCGAAGACGCCCTGCATCAGCGCCCCGGCGGTGGCCAGGCTGGCACCGGCCAGCGCGGCCATCACGACGCGCGGGAACCGCACCTGCCACAGGGTGTTCTCGCCCTGTGGGTGGTGCGGCACGGGGCCGATGTCGAGGCCGATCTTGTGCATCAGGGAGCCGAGCACCTCGGCCGGGGGCACGTCGAGCTGCCCGTGGCCGGCCGCGAAGACCAGCGACACGAGCAGCGCGACCGTCAGCCCGCCCAGCAGGCCGACCCGGCCGGCGACCGCGCGGATGCCGGCGCGCTGGTGCTCGACGACGGCGGCTGTCACGACACGTCCTCCGGCGCGTACGTCGCGACGGCGAGCGCGTTGAGGACGCTGGCCGTGATCGGCCCGAAGCCCAGGATCTGGGAGTCCTCCATCGTGACGAACCGGCGGTGCTGGCCGGCGGGCGTCTGCGCCAGGGCCGGAAGCCGCTCGAGGAGGCCATCGACGCCACCGGCCGACTCGAGGCCGCCCGTCATCATCAGCACCAGGTCGGGCTGGGCGGCGACGAGGCCCTCGTCGGTGAGCGGCTTCATGCCGTTCCAGCCGATCTCGTGGGCGACGTCGTACCCACCGATCGCGTCGATGAGGGAGTCGGCGCCCGAGCCCTCGCCGAACATGTAGTAGATGCCGGACTGCCCTCGCACGTAGAGGAAGACCGTCCGCAGCCTGGCGCCGGAGTCGGCGGGTGCGACCTTCGCGATCTGGGCGGTGACCTCGTCGATCTGCCGCTGGGTCCGCTTCGCGAGCGCGTCGCCGGCGTCCGGTACGCCGAGCGGGTCGGCCACCTGGTGGATCAGCTCGCCGACGTTGTCGAGGCCGCGGTCGGAGTCGACGACCACGACCGGGATGCCGGCGTCGCGCATCTGCAGGACGACGTCCCACGGCCCGAGCGAGGTGTCGGTCAGGATCACGGTCGGGTCGAGCTCGAGGATCGCCTCGGCGTTGAGGTCGTGGCCGTTCTGGGTGACGAGGGGCAGCTGCTTGGCCTCGTCGAAGTCGGTGGACACGTCGCGGCCGACCAGGCGGTCGCCCAGGCCGAGCTCGAAGACGGTGCGCGAGAGCGTGCCGTAGACGTCGAGCGCGAGGACGCGGCTGGTGTCCTTGACGGTGACCTGGGTGCCCTGGGCGTCCGTGACGGTCACCGGCAGGGCGGGCTGCGGGTCCTCGGCCACCGGGTCGATCGGGGCGTCGGCGACGGCGTTGACCTCGCCGTCCCAGTCACGGACGTCCGTCAGCGGCGTCACGTCCGCCAGCGATGGCGTCGCCCGTGCCGCGACCGCGGCCGTGCTCGGCCCGTCCTCCGGCCCGGCCTTCGCCGACAGTCCGCACGAGGCGAGCGCACTCGCCACCACCAGGACCGCTGCAGCTGCAGCGGCCGTTCTCACCACCCCAGCCATGGAGGTAAGGTAACACTAAATAAGGCTTGCCTTACCTAAATGTCTGGACGGATTAGACAGTGTGTCACTAACATGCTGACAATCTGTCACCTCAGATCACCCATCCACCGGGAGCACAGATGACCGTCCTCGACCAGACCGCCGACCTCGCACTGTCGGCGGCCATGCGGGAGGGATCCCGCGCCGAGCACCAGGCGGCCGAGGACTCGTCGTTCATGTCCGAGCTCCTCGGCGGGAGGGTCAACGAGCGCGGGTACGCCGACTACCTGCTGCGCCTGCGGGTCGTCTACGCGACCATGGAGGAGATCGTCGACGCCCACCGCGACGACGCCGCCGTCGCGGCCGTGGCCGACACCGCACTGGTGCGGCTCGCCGCCATCGACGCCGACCTCGACCACTGGGTGACCGACGGCGACCGCTCCGTCGACTCCCCTGCTGCCGCGGCGTACCGCCAGCGGCTGCTCGACGCGGCGGCCGAGTGGCCGGCGCTGCTCGTCGCGCACCACTACACCCGCTACCTGGGCGACCTGTCGGGCGGCCAGGCGATCGGCCGCATCCTCGACCGCACCTTCGAGCTGGACGGCGCCGGCATCGCGTTCTACGCCTTCCCCGAGATCCCGAAGCCGAAGGTCTACAAGGACGGCTACCGCGCCCGCCTCGACGCCCTCGGCCTGGACGCCGGGCAGCAGGAGCGGGTCGTGACCGAGGTCAGGACGGCGTTCCAGCTCAACCAGGCGCTCTTCGCCGAGCTCGGCCGGCACCTCCCGTCGTACGCCCGCTGAGGGCTTGACCTGGAGTGCACTCCAGGGGCGACACTGAGGCGTGACCTACTCGATCGCCGAGGCCGCCGACCGGACCGACCTGACGCCGGACACCCTGCGCTACTACGAGCGCGACGGGCTCATGCTGCGCCCGGTCGGACGCTCCGCGACCGGTCACCGCCGCTACACCGATGGCGACCTCGGGTGGATCGGTCTGCTCAACTGCCTGCGCGGGACCGGCATGCCGATCCGCGACGTACGCCGCTACGCCGAGCTGGTCCGCCAGGGCGAGGGCACCGAGCAGGCGCGCCTCGACCTGCTCCAGGCCCACCGGATGCAGGTGCTCGCGCAGCTCGCCGAGGTGCAGGAGCACCTCGGCGCGATCGACCGCAAGATCGGCATCTACTCCGCCACCCTCGAGGGCCTTGACCTGGAGCGCACTCCAAGCGCTTGAGTGGTGGCATGACGATCACCAAGCGCACCCTCGGCACCACCTCCCCGCTCGACGTCTCCGAGCTCGGCCTCGGCTGCATGGGCATGTCGGAGTTCTACGGGAGCCCCGACGAGGCGTCCGGCCTCGACACCATCCACCGCGCCCTCGACCTCGGCGTGACCTTCCTCGACACCGCCGACATGTACGGCCCGTTCACCAACGAGCAGCTGGTCGGCAAGGCGATCGCCGGCCGTCGCGACGAGGTCCAGCTCGCGACCAAGTTCGGCAACGAGCGGCTCCCCGACGGCACCCGGGTCGGCATCAACGGGTCGCCCGAGTACGTGCGGTCGGCGTGTGACGCCTCGCTGCAGCGGCTCGGCGTCGACCACATCGACCTCTACTACCAGCACCGCGTCGACCAGACGGTCCCGATCGAGGAGACCGTCGGCGCCATGGCCGAGCTGGTCGCGGCCGGCAAGGTCCGCCACCTCGGGCTGTCCGAGGCCTCGGCCGCGACGATCCGCCGCGCGCACGCCACGCACCCGATCACCGCGCTGCAGACGGAGTACTCGCTCTTCACGCGGGACCTCGAGGACGAGATCCTCCCCGTCCTCCGCGAGCTCGGCATCGGCCTGGTCCCCTACTCCCCGCTCGGCCGCGGCATCCTCACCGGCGCCATCACGTCCGAGTCGGCGCTGGAGGAGGGCGACTCGCGCCGCTCGGCGTACTTCCCCCGCCTCAACGGCGAGGGCCTCCGCGCCAACCTCCAGCTCGTCGACCGGGTCCGCGCGATCGCGGACTCGAAGGGCTGCACCCCCGGCCAGCTGGCCCTCGCCTGGGTCCTCGCCCAGGGCGACGACGAGCTCGGCGTCGCGCCGATCCCCGGCACCAAGCGGGTCAAGTACCTCGAGGAGAACGTCGGCGCCGTGGACGTGGAGCTCAGGTACGACGACCTGGCTGCGCTCGACGAGGCCGTCCCGCGCGACGCCGTCGTCGGCGACCGGTACGGCGACCTGAGCTCCATCGACAGCTGAGCTGCTGCCTGTCGGCTGCGGGTCCGTTCGGGTCGGTCGCCGATAGGCAGCTACGCGGGTACGGGGGTCTCGGGTCGGCGCTCGCGTCCGGCTTTGCGGTGGTCGAGCAGCGAGCGCCAGCGAGCGTCGTCGAGACCCCCGCAGCGGAGGCGGGGCGATGTGCGCTGGCTGCGGGTCCGCACGGGTTGGTCGCCGATAGGCAGCTACGCCGGGTACGGCGCGCGGCGGGTTGCGGTCGTCGCCCGGCTTTGCGGCGTCCTCGGTGGTCGAGCAGCGAGCGCCAGCGAGCGTCGTCGAGACCCCCGCAGCGTAGGCAGGGCGATGGGTGCGGCCTGCGGGTCCGCGCGGCTTGGCCGCCGATAGGCAATGACGGCGGGTACGGCGCGCTCGGGTCGCCGCCGCCTCCCGGCTTTACGGCTTTACGGTGGTTGAGGAGGGCCTCCGGGCCTGTCTCGAAACCACCCCACCGACACCCACCGGCACCGCAGAAAAAGGTCGCGAAGAATC